>NZ_CP093845.1:746542-1493085 GCF_024732245.1 Dietzia sp. B32
CCAGGGTGAACGGCAGTTCGTACGGCAGGACGCCGGCCGCCGAGTCCATAATGTGCAGGTCGGAGTGGCACAGTCCGGCGGCGTCCACACGCAGCAGCACCTGACCGGGACCGGGCGTCGGGACGGGGATCCGGTCGAGGGTGGGGGCCGATCCCCACTCGTGCAGGCGGACCGCCCGCATGACCTCGGGCAGGCCGGCGGTCCCCGTCGCCCCGGTCATCGTGCGGTCCACCCGCCGTCCACCGTGAGGACGTGACCGGTGACGTAGCTCGAGGCGCCCGAGGCGAGGAAGAGCACCGCCCCGTCGACCTCCCCGGCGCGACCGCCACGACCGAGCATCGAGTTCCGGCGGACCCACCCGGCGGACTTGTCGTTGGTGAACAGTCCGTCGGTCATCTCCGTGTCGAACCATCCCGGGACCACGGCGTTGACGCGCACGCCGCGGCGTCCCCACTGCCCGGCGAGCTCGCGGGTGGTGCCGATGACGGCGGACTTGCTGGCCGCGTATCCGGCGCCCCCGATGGGCGCGGTGGAGACCAGACCGACCACCGACGAGACGTTGATGATCGACATCTCCCGGTCCTCGGGCAGCGCCTTGACGGCGGACACCGACAGGTGGAACCCGGAGGTGAGGTTGACGCGCAGGATGTCGTCGAACTCCTCGGCGGACTCCGTGAGCGCGTCGGGCGGTCCCGGACGACCGGCGTTGTTGACGAGGATGTCCACCGCACCGTTGATGCCGGATGCGGTGGAGATGAGGCGCTCGCGGTCGGCGGGGACCGTGATGTCGCATTCGACCGGCACGACGGATGGCAGGTCCGCGGCCAGCGCGGCGAGACGGTCCGCTCGGCGGGCCGCGGCGACGACGGTCGCCCCGGCCGCGGCGAGGGTCCGGGCGAACCCGTCACCCAGACCCGAGGACGCGCCGGTGACCACGGCGACGCGGCCGGTCAGGTCGAACAGCTCTGCAGGTGAGGCCATCTCAGTACACCGCCGTCCGTCCACCGTCGACCGGGATGAGTGCGCCGGTGGTGTACCCGGCCTGGTCGGAGGCGAGGTGCACGACCATCCCGGCGAGCTCGCGGGGGTCACCGAGGCGGCCGGCGGGCAGACGGCCCACGACCAGCCCGAGGAACTCGGAGTCCCAGTCCGCCGCCATGTCCGAGGCGAAGGCCCCCGGCATGATGCAGTTGACCCGCACCGTGGGGGCGTATTCCTGGGCGAAGGCGCGGGTGAGGGCGTTGAGCCCGTTCTTCGCCGCCGCGTAGGTGGCCTCCTGCGGGCTGGGTCGCTCGGCACCGATGCTGGAGATGTTGATGATCGAGCCTCCCCCGGCCTTGACCATCCGGTCACCGGCCACCGCCATGAGACGGAACGGGCCCTGGAGGTTGACCTCGATCGTCTTGGTGAACAGTCCCTGGGTGACGTCGAGCGAGGTCGGCGCGAGGGGCGCTATCCCGGCGTTGTTGACCACGATGTCGATCGAACCATGGTCGGCGACGATCTTGTCGACCGCGGGCTCGATCGCGTCCCAGTCCCCCACGTGCAGCGCCAACGCGTGCGCGGCGGTCCCGGTCGCCTCGGAGATCTCGCGGGCCACGGCCTCGCACTGGTCGGCCTTGCGGCTGGAGACGATCACGGTGGCGCCGGCCTCGGACAGAGCCAGGGCCATGGCCTTGCCCAGTCCGCGGGTGGCGCCGGTGACCAGGGCGACCTTACCGGCGAGAAGAGTGGACGGGTAGCTCATGCCGATGCCTCCGACGTGGTGGACGGGGTGTACTTCTTCAGCTCCAGGCGGGCCATGGTGCGCAGGTGGACCTCCGACGGCCCGTCCGCGATCTGCAGCGCACGGGTCAACGCGAAGAACCGGCCGAGGACGTTGTCGTCGCTGACACCCGCGGCGCCGAACGTCTGGATCGCGCGGTCGACGACCCGGTGGGCGGTCTCCATCGCACTGATCTTGATCGCCGCGACCTCGGACCGGGCGGCGGCGTTGCCCTGGGTGTCCATGAGCCAGGCGGCCTTGAACGTGACGAGCCGGATCTGGTCGATCTCGATGCGGCTGCGGGCGATCCACTCCCGGATCACGCCGCGCTTGGCGAGCGGTTCACCGAAGGCGACGCGGTCCGTGGCGCGTTGGCACATCATCTCGAGCGCCCGCTCGGCGATGCCGATGGCGCGCATGGCGTAGTGCATCCGGCCGGGCCCGAGACGCCCCTGCGCGATGGCGAATCCGCCGCCCTCCTCCCCGAGCATGTTCGTGACGGGGACCCGGACGTTCTCGAACAGGACCTCGCCGTGGCCGAGCCGGTCGTGGTAGCCGAGCATCGGCAGGTCGCGAACGATGGTCACGCCCGCGGTGTCCGTCGGGACGATGATCATCGACTGCTGGCGGTAGGTGCTCGCCTCCGGGTCCGATTTGCCCATGACGATCATGAACTTGCAGTCCGGGTCGATCACCCCGGAGGCGTACCACTTGCGTCCGTTGATCACGTACTCGTCACCGTCGCGGACGATGCTCGTGGAGATGTTCGTGGCGTCCGAGCTGGCGACCGCGGGCTCGGTCATGGCGAAGGCCGACCGGATCTCGCAGTTGAGCAGGGGCTCCAGCCACTGCTTCTTCTGCTCGGCCGTGCCGTACAGGGCGAGGATCTCCATGTTCCCGGTGTCCGGGGCCGAGCAGTTGATCGCCTCGTTGCCGATGAGCGACCGGCCGACGATCTCCGCCAGGGGGGCGTATTCGAGGTTCGTCAGGCCGGCGCCGAGGTCACCGTGGGCCATGAAGAGATTCCACAGGCCCTGCTCGCGGGCGATGCGCTGCAGGTCGCGCATGATCTGGGGCTGCTCGTGCGGGTTCTCGTTCTCGGCGACCTGGCGGTCGTACACTGCCTCGGCCGGGTACACGTGTTCGTCCATGAACACCTGCAGCTTCTCGGCGAGCTCCGCCGTCCGCGGGGAATACGCGAAATCCATGGTCTGTCTCGTTTCTCGGGTGTCGCGTCAGGCCAGGCGTTCGATGCCGGTGACGATGAGGCGGTTGATCGTGTCGGGGAGGAGTTCCTGGGCCGGGTCATGGTGCCGGCCCTCGCGGTGGCGCCGGAGGTTGTGGCCCATGATCGCGGCCATCTTGAAGCGGCCGAGCGCGTCGAACCAGGTAAAGTCGGTGAGTGGACCGGCGGCGGCGCTGTAGGTGTCGATGAGCTCCTCCGGCGTCGGCAGTCCGGCGACCTCGCGACCCACGCCGGGGAAGTTGGTGCCGTCGGCAAAGACGAGGAACCAGCCGAGCTCGACCCGCGGGTCCCCCGGGCTCCAGATCTCCCAGTCGATGAGCGCGGCCGGCTCGGTGCCGTCGGACAGGATGTTGCCCAGTCGGTAGTCGCCGTGCACCAGCACGGGGTCCACCGCATCGGGGATCCGCGCGGTCAGCAACTCCTCGAACCGCGCGGCGTCGGGGACCAGCTCCGGCGGCACGGCGGCCATGGTGCGGGCCCAACGCCTGAGCTCGTCGGCGGGCGAGAGGACCTCGCCGTCGACCGGGAGAGAGTCCAGCGGTACCGCGTGCAACACCGGCAGGACCTCCGCGGCGCGGCGCATCCGCGCCGCGGCCAGGGTGGGCTCGACGGCCGGGTCGTCCAGGACCGGCTCGAGGGACTCCCCCCGCACCAGGTCCATGGCGAACCACGCCGGCTCGGTCTCGTCGGTGGCACGGATTCCGGGCACGGGCACGTCGGTCCCCGCGAGCGCGGTCATGATCCGGGCCTGACGGAGCATGTCGTGACGCCCGATGGCCTTCTGCCCCGGGGGGACGGACTTGATGACGAACGACTCGTCGGCGCCGGAGATCCGGTAGGTCAGGCCCGAATGCCCGCCGAGCATCGGGTCGAGCGCTCCGAAGGGCCCGGACACGCCGGCCGCCTCGAGCCCGGCGACCACGCGGTCACGCAGCTGTGTCTCGTGGGTGGTCTCGGTGGTGTCGGCGGCGGTCATGGCCTCGGCTCTCTGGGTAGGCCGAGCACACGCTCGGCGAGGATGTTTCGCTGGATCTCGTCGGTCCCCCCGGCGATCCGGTAACCCGGGGCGCCCAGGACGTGTTCCGTCCAGGCCCAGGTGCCCCAGCGATCGCCGCGCACCGCGAGCTCGGGACCGAGCAGGGTGCGTACCGTCTCGGAGGTGCGGGCCATCGTGTCCGTGGCCAGGAGCTTGCCCACGGAGGCCTCCGGCCCGGGCTCGCGTCCGGCCACGACCGCGGCGGCGACCCTCATCCCCACCAGACGCTGCACGAAGCTCCGGCAGATCAGGTCGGCCACCTGGTCGCGCTCGAGGGCATCGAGATCGCGTCCGAGGTTCCGCGCGAGCTCGACCGCCCGGTCGGCGTTCTCGAGACCGAGTCCGCCCGAGTCCAGGCGCTCTGCGGCCAGGACCGTCAGCGCGACCTTCCAGCCGGCGCCGACGGGGCCCAGACGGTAGCGGTCATCCAGCTCGACGTTCTCCAGGAGGACCTCGTTGAACGAGCTGCCCCCGGTCATCTGGCGGATCGGCCGCACCGTCACACCGGGCGCGTCCATCGGCACGATGAACACGGTCAACCCCTGGTGCTTGGGGACGTCGGGATCGGTCCGGCACACGGCGACGCCGTAGTCGGACACCGGCGCACCGGAGGTCCACACCTTCGCGCCGTTGATCACCCAGCGTCCGTCGCGCTCGACGGCCCGGGTACGGACCGCGGCCAGGTCCGACCCGGCCTCGGTCTCGGAGAAGAGCTGGCACGCGATCAGATCGGTGCGCAGGAGTGCCCGGACGTACTCGGCGCGCTGCTCCTCGGTGCCCCACTGCGCGATGGTCGGGGCGATGAGTTGCTGCGTGACCGGGAACATCTCGGTCCGCTGCGGCAGGTCGTACTCCGCCTCCAGCCGCCGGAAGGCCAGGTCGAAGGCGATCGGTAGGCCCCGGCCGCCGTACTCGGCACCCCAGGTCAGCGCGCCGAAGCCGGCGTCGAACTTGGCCTGCTCGTAGTCGCGGCGCCGGTCGGTCTCCTCGCGCTCCTGCTCGGGGGTCCAGTTCTCGAACACCACCACCGCGTCGGAGCCCTCACCCCAGGGTCGGGCCTGGCGCGGCGAGGCGACGGTGGACAGCCAGTCGCGGGCGGAGTCGATGAACTCGGACAGCCCCGCGGGCTGGGTGTCGGTAGCGGCGGTCATCGCCGGCCCCCTTCCAGAACGGTGCAGGCGCTGATCCCGGGCGCGCCGTAGACGTGGGTGAACCCGAGCCGCGGTGCCCCGGGGACCTGTCGGTCGCCGGCCTCGCCGCGCAGCTGGGTGACGATCTCGTGGACCTGACGGAGGCCGGATGCCCCGATGGGCTCGCCGTTGGCCAGGCAGCCGCCGTCGGTGTTGACGGGGAGACGTCCACCGATTTCGGTCTCGCCGCGTTCGAGCATGGACTCCTGCTCGCCGTCCTCACAGAACCCGCATTCGGCCATGTGCATGATCTCCGCCCCGGACTCGGTGTCCTGGAGCTGCGCCACGTCGATGTCGGCCGGGGCGACGCCGGCGGTCTCGAACGCCCGGCGGGCCACCTCGGTACTCACGCTGCTCGGCTCGCCGTCGCCCTGCACGGCGGGGCTGAAGACCTCGAACGACCCGAACGGGCGGGTCCCGGTGGACACGGCCCGGACGGCCACGGCGCGGCCGCCCATCCGGGCCGCCACCTTCTCCGAGGCGAGCAGGATCGCGGCGCCGCCCTCACCCGGGTTGCAGAACATGAACTGGGTGAGCGGGTCGTTGACCATCGGCGAGGCGGCGATCTCCTCCAGGGTCTTGGGATCGCGGCGCCAGGCGTTGGGGTTGATGCTGCCGTTGCGGTAGGCCTTCTCCGCCACCCGTGCGAGCGTGGTCTCGGAGATTCCGTGGCGGGCCATGTACCGGGTGATCTTCATGGCGAAGAACTGGGTGGTGACCATGAGCCCGTGGGTGCCGTACCCCTCGGTGAGGCCCCAGTCCTCGGCCCGCGGGTCGAACGCGCCGCGCGGGTGCTTGTCGAACCCCACGGCCAGGGCCACCTCCGCGGCTCCGGACCGGATCGCGTTGATGGCCGAGACCAGTGCGCTACCGCCTGTGGCGCACCCGTTCTTGACGTTGGTGAAGGGGATCCCGGTCAGCCCCAGGTCGGCGACGAGGGTGTCGGCGAGGCCGGAGCCGTCGCTGCCGCCGAAGGCGATCTGCACGTCCTTCCACTCCAGGCCGGCGTCCGCCAACGAGGTGCGGATGGCGGTCACGGCCATCTGTCGGCCGGTGACCCCGTCCTGGCGTCCGAACTTCGACAGTCCCGCGCCGACGATGAAGACGTCCGACATCAGTTCTCCTCGGTGGTGGTGGCCGCCAGGGAGAAGCGCGGCACGGGATGGGCCTCGACGAGGTGGACCTCGCTGCCGATCAGCTCGGCGGGAGAGGTGCCGTCGAGGAGCGCCTCGACCTTCACGCCCTCGGGCAGTTCGACGTATCCCACGGCGAAGGGGGTGAACCCGCCTGCCGGCGGGACGTAGGGGGGTGACTTGGGCGGGAAGCGCTGGATCGTCGCGGTCCACACCGTCCCGGTGGTGGACAGGTCGATCCCGGTCGTCTCGGCTCCGCCGCAGCGCTGACAGCTCACGGACGCGGGAAACGCCACGGTCGAACAGTGGTCACACCGACTCCCCCGCAACCGGGGCGACTCGTTCTCGTTCTGGGTCATGGTGTGCAGTCCTCCTGTTGTCCTGTGACGTTTCCCGCTCCGTGATGAGACCGTCAGATCAGCGGCCGACCCACTTGGGCTCGCGCTTCTCGAGGAACGCCTGGACGCCCTCCTTGCCGTCGGCCGACTGCAGCGAGTTGCCGACCGCGAAGTGCTCCATGATCATGAGCGACTTGATGTCGGCGTCGAGGCCCTGGTTCACGGCCATCTTGGTGAGCTTCATCATGAACGGGCTCTTGTCGGTGAGCTGTCCGATGAAGTTCTCGACGCACTCGTCGAGCTGGTCGGCCGGGGCCGAGTCGTTGATGAGGTCGAAGTCCTTGGCCTCCTTGCCCGAGAGCAGCTTGCCCGTGAGCATGAGCTCCTTGGTCTTGCGCAGGCCGATCATCCGCGGGAGGCGGTAGATCGGGCCGGCGCCGCCGAACAGGGCGCGACGGATGTGGAAGTCGCCGATCTTGGCGTCATCCGCGGCGATCGCGAAGTCGCAGGAGATCATGAGCTCGAAGCCGCCGGCGGTGACGTAGCCCTCGAGGACCGCCACGGACGGCGTGTTCATCGAGTAGAGGCGGTCACAGACCTGGGCCGAGAGGACGCCGACGTCCATGGCGTTGGTGGTGCCGACGAAGTCGCCCAGCAGCTCGTTGAGGTCGAAGCCCGAGCAGAACTGGTTGTTCACGCCACGGAGGACCAGGACCTTGAGGTCGGGATCGGCGTCGACCTCCTTGATGATCTCGTCCAGGCGGTGCAGGAGCTCCACCGTGACGGCGTTCTTGACATGCGGGCGGTTCAGCCAGACGCGGGCGACGTCGCCGTCCTTCTCCAACAGCACGTGGTCGGTGTCAACCATGATCGTTCCTTTCGTTGTTCCTGAACTGGATTCAGTTCATGTCTACAGGGTCGCGGCGAGTCCGTCAACCCATATCTCGAACTTGGTTCAATTTGGCCCCGAAGGGGCGGTTCGCACAGGTCAGGCGACCGCGGCGAGCTCCTGGAGCGGGTAGATCTTGAGGCTCTCGGAGCGGAAGCTGATGACCACGGGCTCGCCCGGCTCGGCACGCCGGAGCCACGCTCCGTGGGTCGCGGAGGAGGCCCGGAGCCGGTACTTCTCCGGGCCGGCGCCCACCACCACGTCGTAGTGTCGACCACCGAACTCGGCGGACAGCAGGGTGGCGTCCAGGACGATCTCCCGGTCGGACACGTCCTCGTCCGTCCGGTGCAGGACGATGTCGTCCGGCCACAGCCGGGCCGCGATGGCCTGGTGGCCGCCGGTCTCGCAGCGGAGCGGCAGCTCGGTGCCCGCGGCCGTGGTCCACTCGAGCCCCGTGCGGTGCAACTCGAGCCTGTTGGACATCCCGATGAAGTCCGCGACGTACTCGCTCACCGGGTGGTCGAACACGTCCTGGGGTGTGGCGAGCTGCTCGATCTTGCCGTGCTTCATGATCGCCAACCTGTCGCCAAGGGCGAAGGCTTCCGAATGGTCATGGGTGACGAACACCGCGCCGAACCCGAGTTCCGAGTGCAACCGGTGGATCTCGGTGCGGACCTGGTCGCGGAGTAGTGCGTCGAGATTGCTCAACGGCTCGTCGAAGAGCACCAGGTCGGGCCTGGCCGCCATCCCCCGCGCCACCGCGATGCGCTGCTGCTGCCCACCGCTGAGCTGGGCCGGATACCGGTCCAGTAGGTGGCCACAGTCGACCATCCCGGCGGCTTCCTCCACCCGTCCGGCGTTGAGCGCGTCCTTCATCTTGCGCGCCTTGAGCGGGTACGCGATGTTCTTGCGCACGGTCATGTTCGGCCACAGCGCGTAGGACTGGAAGACCATTCCGATGCTGCGCTTGTTGGGAGGGACGTTCACCCGGTTGGCCGCGTCGAACATCGGGTCACCGTCGAAGGTGATCGATCCCTCCTCCGGGGTCTCGAGCCCGGCGAGGCACCGCAGCGTCGTGGTCTTCCCACACCCACTGGGCCCGAGCAACACGAGGAACTCCCCCGCGTCGATCTCCAGGTCCAACTGGTCCACGACGACGTTCGTTCCGTACTTCTTGGTGAGACCGGAGATCTCGATTCTGGCGGTCATCAGACTTCCTCGTAGTCGTGCCGGCGGTGAGGCGCGGCGGTGGGACGTGGGTACCGGGCGGGCGTCGACCCGCGGGCGGGGCTCACAGCTTCTCCAGGACGTTGCGGCCGCCCACGAGCATCGCGACGGCCACGCCTGCGCCGGTCACGGCCGACATGAGGATGGCCATGGCGGCGACCAGCGTGTAGGAGCCGTTGCTCCAGTGGTCGTAGAGCAGGGTGCCCATGACCTGGGTCGTGGCGGAGCGCACCATGAGGGACGCGGCGAACTCGTGGGTGAGCAGGATGAACATGAGCGCGATGGAGCTCAGGATGGTCGGCCTGAGCATGGGCAGGGTCACCCGGAGCATCGTGGCCACCGGGCCGGCACCCGAGACCGCGGAGGCCTCCTCGTACTTGTCCCCCATGGAGATGAGCGCGGTGAGCTGCATCCGGGTCGCGAAGGGGATCATCAGCACCACGTAGACCAGGACGATCACGGCCTTGGTGCCGTAGAGGATCAGGGGCGGCTCGGTGTAGGTGAGCAGGAACCCGACGCCGAAGATGACCGCGGGGATGCCCATGGGCAGGGCGGTGACGAGGTCGGCCAGGGTCCGCAGGATCTTGAGGTCCTGGCGGCGGACCATGAGGTTGGCCACGCCGAACCCGATGGGCACACAGATGAGGACCGCGATGATCGAGGTCACGACACTGGTGACGACCGAGTCGACGATGCCGGGGGTCGAGATCAGGGCCTCGTAGTTGGCGAGGGTGAACAGGTCCCAGGACAGCTCGCCGGACCAGTACGGCGTCAGCGAGACGATGATGACCCCGGCCAGCGGGAGCACCAGTGCCACGAGCCCGTAGACCGCCACGATGACGGCCGCCCACGGCGAGGACCCACCGACAGGGGCGAACGACTTGCCCCCGTGGGTGACGAAGCGGGACTGGTTGCCGAGCAGCACCTTCTGGCCGAACACCACGAGGATGCCCACCACCACGAGCGGCGACCCCGCGGCCGCGGCGGCGGCGAAGTTGATGGGCGACTCCGACGCACGGAGGTACATCTCCGTCGCCAGGACCTTGACGCCCTCGTTCTGTCCCAGCAGCAGCGGGGCGGTGAACTGCCCGAGGCCGAGCAGCAGCGCGACGCCCGCCCCGTAGATGAGCGACGGCCGCAGCAACGGCAGGACGATCTTGAAGAACGTCCCGATTGTCGTCGACCCGCTGATCTGCGCGGCCTCCAGGTGCTCGCCGCTGATGTTCTGCATGCCTGCGCTGACGAACAGGTACACGAACGATGTGAGGCTGAAACCGGTGATGATGATGATCCACGTCGGGCTGTAGACGTTCACCGGCCCGGACTGGAGGTCACTCCACCAGGGCAGCATCCGGAGCAGGATGTTGATGTAGCCCGGCCCGGGCGAGAGCAGGAAGGCGAAGCCCACGACGTTTGCCACGGACGGGATGACGATCGGCAGGATCGGCACGAGCCGCAGGAACCCCATCCGGCGCGGGAGCCGGGAGGTGGCAAAGGCGAGGACGGTCCCGCAGACCATCGCGATCACCAGAGAGAAGAACGCCAGGGCCGCGGTCGTCTGCAGGGTGTCCAGGATGTCGGCGCGGCCGTACTGGGACCGGTAGCCCCGGGCACCGTTCTCGAACGCCAGGGTCTGCAGCTTGATCAGCGGCCACACCACCAGGTACCCGAGCACCAGGATCAGCGGCAGGTAGATCAGGCGCTGGCGCCATATCGCCTTGGAACCAAGACCTGTCATGTGGGATCGACCTCTGCTTCGTCGTGCGCGCGGGCGGGTGTCGGCCATGGGCGGCGGGCCCGCGGGAGTTGCCGACCGCTGCGAGGAACTGAGGAGCGTCACCGTAGGAACTTCTGCTCCCACTCGGCCTGGAACTGCTCGACCGACTCGGGGTCGAGCGTGTCCGGGTCACCGAGTTCGACGTCCTGCGCGGTCACCGTCGACCCCGGCACACCGGTTCCGGGGACATCCGGGAGCACGGAGAGGTAATCGGCGGAGATGGCGGCCTGACCGGCGGGCGTGAGCAGGAAGTCGGCGAGCAGCTGCGCGGCGTTGGGGTTGGGCGCCGACGCCAGGACGTGCGAGTACCACGGGACTCCCCACGGCTTCTCCGGCAGCGCGAACCCGACAGGGGCGCCCTTGTCCTGCTCGGTGACGATGTTGCTGGCCGCCATGGGGGCCGCCCAGACCTCACCGGAGGCGAGCGCCTGCGTGATGGCCACCGCGCTCGGGTAGACGCGGGGCTTCACCGTGACGAGGCGGTCGAGGAAGTCGGCGCCGTAGTCGACGTCGATCTTGCGGTACATGTCGACGTAGGTGGCGATCCCGTTGGGGTTCTGGATGCCGACCTTGCCCTGCAGTCGCGGGTTGAGGACGTCATCGGGGGTGCTGAGCCCCTCGGGGACGTTGGTCGTGTTCCAGCCCAGACCGAAGACGGTCGCGCTGGTGAGGAAGAACTTGTCCTCGATCACGCTCTCGGCGGCGTCGTACTCGGGGTTCTCGATCGCGGGTGCGACCACCTCGGCCGAGTAGTCGGTCTCGAGACTGCGGGAGATCCATCCGGCGTCGGTGGTCATGTGCACGTCGGCGACACCGGACCCGGTCGAGTTCTCCACCTCGATCTTGGGCAGGATGTCGGCATCGGTTCCGCGGACGTAGGTGAGCGAGATGCCCGGGTACTCGGCCTCGAACGCCTTCTTCAGCGCCTCGAGGTTGTCCGGGGAGTGCGTGGAGTAGATCGTCACGCTCCCCTCGTCCCGGGCTGCCGTGACGATCTCGTCCCATGAGCCGGCGAGTTCGGAGCCGGAACCGGAGCCGGAGCTGCAGCCCGTGAGGATGAGGGCGAGCGCAGCCCCGCTGGCGACGGCGGCCTTGATCTTGGGAAAGCTCATCGCTTTCCTCCTTTCACGACTCACCCGAGCGAGTCGAATTGAACTAGATTCAGATGGAGAATATGACGTGTGTCACCCGTATGCAAGAGCGAGCGGACGTTAACTTCCGGGGACCCACTTACGGGTGCGGAGTCACCTGAGGAACTTCTGCTCCCACTGCGCGACGTACTGCTCGACCGCCTCGGCCTCGAGCGTGTCCGGGTCGGCGAGATCGAGGTCCTGGGCGACGACGTCCGACCCCTCGACGCCTGTTCCGGGGATGCCCGGGAGGGCCGCGATGTAGCTACGGGACAGGGCCTGCTGCCCCTCGGGCGTGATCATGAAGTCGGCGAGGAGCTGGGCCGCGTTGGGGCTGGGCGCGGCGGAGAGCACGTGTGAGTAGAAGGGGATCCCGATGGGGTTGTCGGGGAGCGCGAAGTCGACCGGCGCGCCCTTGTCCCGCTCCACGAGAACGTCCATGGAGGCCCCGGGGGCGGCCCAGACCTCTCCGGAGGCGAGCGCCTGCGTGACGCCCGGTCCACTGGTGTAGACCCTCGGGTCGAGGGTGGAGAGCCGGTCGACGAAGCCCGCCCTGTAGTCGATGTCCATCCGGCGGTAGATGTGGACGACGGCCGGATACCCGGCCGGCGTGACCACCCCGACCTTCCCCGTGAGTCGCGGGTCGAGGAGATCCTCGGGGGCCCGCAACCCGTCGGGCACGTGGGTGGTGTTCCACGCCAGGCCGATCGACGTGGCGCTGGTGACGAAGAAGGTGTCGTCGAGGACCCCGTCGGCCGCCCGGTAGTCCGGCTGGTCGATCGCGGGCGCCACCACCTCGACGGAGTAGTCCCCCGAGTCCAGACTCCGGTGGATCCACCCGGCATCGGTGGTCATGTGCACGTCCGCGATCCCGTTTCCGGTCCGGCTCTCCACCTCCACCTTGGGGATGAGGTCGGAGTCGGTGCCGCGGACGTACGTCAGGGTGATGCCGGGGTACCGCGCCTCGAACGCCGCTTTGAGCGCCTCCAGGTTGGCCGGGGCGTGGTTCGAGTAGAGCGTGACCGCCCCCTCGGCCGTCGCCGCCTCGACGATCTCGTCCCACGATCCCCCGAGCTCCGGACCGGATCCTTCCGCGGACCCACACGCGGTCAGCGCCACCATCGTGGCGAGAGCGGCGGCCGCGGCCTTCACGCCCCTGCTCCTCCCGCCCGTACTCTTCACGCCCGTACTCTTCACGCCCGTGTCGGCTTTCATCCGAGGCCTTCCTGCTCTCACGAGTCCACTGACTTGAACTCACTTCAGCAAGAGTATGACAACCGTCACACCGTGGTGGCGAATCGCCGTGATCCCCGCGAGACCGCGGGGCGGCACGCGGGGCGGTCTCTCGGGAGCAGAACGCTGGCGGCACGCGGGTGCCGTCACCCCCGTCAGACGGTGAAGCGCCCGCCGTTGCTGAGCAGTACCGCGCCCACGACGTTCGAGGCCTGGTCCGAGGCGAGATAGGTGATGTTGTCGGCGAGCTGGTCGGCGGTCGCGTAACCGAACGCGCTGCCCTCGTTCATGCGCTTGCGGACCGACTCGGGGGTCCGGGCCGCCATCGCCGTGTCGACCGGGCCCGGCGCCACGGTGTTGACGCGGATGCCGAAGTGGATGACCTCCTTCGCCACGGACTGACAGAGGGCGTGCACGGCCGCCTTGGACGAGGCGTAGTGCGGGTAGCCGACGAGGGTGTCGAAGGCGGCGGACGACCCCACGGTCACGATCGCTCCCCCGCCGGTCTCGCGCATCGCCCGCACCGACTCGCGCAGGACGTGGAACGTACCGTCGAGGTTGACCGCGTGGATCCGGCGCCACGTCGAATCCTCGACGCGCGTCAGCACGTCGAGGGGCTCGTCCTTCTCGGCCGCCTCGTAGATGTGGCCCTTGGCGATCGGATCGTCGATCCCCGCCGCGTGGACCACCACGTCCAGGCGCCCGTCCGCCGCCACCACCGACTCGACCAGCCGTCTGACCGCGTCGGGATCCGCGACGTCCACCCCGTGGGCGGCGCCTCCGATCTCCTCGGCGACCGACCGGGCCGCGTCCTCGGCGAGGTCCACCACGTGGACGCGGCGGGCACCGTCGGCGGCGAGCTGCCGCGCGACGGCCGCGCCGATCCCCGAGGCACCTCCGGTGACGAGCGCGACCTTGCCCTCGAATCGCTGCTGTTGTGCTGTGGTCATGATGTCCGTCCTGTTCTGTTCGCCCGGTCTCGCCGGGTCGGGGTGGGTGAGGGGTCAGCGGGTCACATCGACACGACGAGACGTCCGGTGACCCGTCCGTCGCGAAGCCGGTCGATCCCCTCGGGGACCCTGTCGAAGGTCAGGTGTTCGACGGCCGGCGTGATCCGTCCGTCCGCCAGGTACCGGTACACGGCGGTGATGTCGTCTTTGGTCCCGCCGGAGGACCCGCGGATGACGGCCTTCTGGTGGATGACGTCCGCGGTGACGAGCTCGGAGGTGTGCGCGCCCATGCCGATCATCACCACGGTTCCGCCCACCCGGATGGCCCGGACCGCTGCCTGCGCCGTGGAGCCGAACCCGGCGAAGTCGATGACGGAGTCCAGGCCCGCGCCGGCGAGTTCGGCGGCATCGCCCACAACCCGGGTCACGCCGAGGGACTCCCCGAGTTCGCGCGCGGCCGGGCTGGGGTCCGCGGCGTGCACCTCGGCGCCCAGCAGCACGGCGATGCGCGCGCCCACCTGTCCGAGACCGCCGAGCCCGATGATCCCCACCCGGTCGCCGGCCTTCACGCCCGCCACCACGGCCACGCCGTGGTGCGAGGTCATCCCGGCGTCGGTTCCCAGGGCCCCGAGCTCGTAGGACAGGCCGTCCGGGAGCGGGACGAGGTCGGCGGCCGGCGCCAGGTGGTAGGCCGCGTATCCGCCGTCGCGGCCGTATCCGGGCACCGTCGCGCCCAGCGGGTGGACGCCGCACCGGTCCCCCACCGCGATGCCCGTGACCCCGGACCCCACGGCGACGACGTCGCCGGCGATCTCGTGGCCCAGCGTGATGGGGTTCCGGTGGATGTTCTCCGCCCACGACGGCTCGTCCAGCTCCCCCACGTCGGAGTGGCACATCCCCGCCGCGCGCACGCGCAGCAGCACCTCGCCCGCCCTCGGCCCGGTCACCGGCACCGTCGCCAGGGTAAGGGGCCGCCCCGTTCCGGTCCACTGCCAGGCCTGCATCCGAGCGGGGATCCCCGTCGCGTTCGTGTCCACTCCCACCATCCTTCTCGTCTGTGTCCGTCCGGTCGTCTGTGTCCGTCCGGGCGTGCCGGGCCGGGCCCGGTCAGATCTCCGCGCCGAGCCGGTAGCCCTCGGCGATGGCGTGGCTGATCCGACGGGGCGTGAGCGCGTCGCCGATCACGCTGACGTCGTCCCGGCGTCCCAGCGTCCGGGCGAGGCCGTCCACCGCGACGCGCGGCCGGTGCCACACCACGAGGTCCGCCTCGAGCGGCGAGACCTCGCCACCGAAGACCGGGACGAGTCGACCCACCTCGTCGTCGTCGTTATCGTCGGCGCCACCGCCGCCGGCGCCGGGCAGTTCCAGCCCCGTCGCCACGTGGAACCGCGCCCCGGCCGAGCCCAGGCGCCCGAGCATGGGCCCGACGCTCTCTGCCGGCACCCGGGAGGCGAGTGCGGTGAGCGGGGTGACCACGCGCGTGTCCCAGCCCCGTGCGACCAGGGCCTCGGCCGCGCTGTAGGCGGGCCAGAACCCGTCGCTCTCGTCGTAGACCACCGCGCGCCCCGGGGCGCCGGGGATCGCGCCGGTGAGGACGTCGTCCACGGTGACGACGGCCGGTCCGCGCCCGCCCGTCGGCGCGGGGCCGGGGCGGGATCCGGTGGCGACGACGACGTGGTCGGCGGCGTCCACGAGTTCGGCCAGATCGTCGGGCGCGATCTCGGCTCCCAGGTTGACGTCCACCCGCAGGCGGCGCATCTCCCCGGCGAGGTAATCGATCACGTCGATGATCGTGGCCCGGTGCGGCGAGGCGGCGGCCACCCGCACGGCGCCGCCGAGCTCCGCCGCGGCCTCGAACAGGGTCACCCGGTGCCCACGTCCCGCGGCCACCCGCGCCGCCTCCAGCCCGGCGGGACCGCCACCGATCACGAAGACGTCCTTGGGCGAGGCCGCACGGACGCCGACGCCGGGGTGGCGACCGCGGCCGATCTCCGCGTTGACCGCGCAGTGCAGGTGCGGGTCGAACGCCCGGCAGTCCTGGTTGATGCCCAGGCAGCCGCGGATCTCGGTGAGCCGGCCCTCGGCCGACTTATTGGGCAACTCGGGATCGGCCAGTAGCGCGCGGGCCATGCCCACCAGATCCGCCTTGCCGCTGCGGACGACGTGGTCGGCCGTGGCGACGTCGCGGATGCGCTGACCAACCAGCACCGGCAGACCGGTCTCCGCCCGCACGCGGGCCGCCGAGTCGACGGCGACGGCGTCCGGGTGGGACGCGTCCTTGACGTACTTGCCGCGCGTGCCGTGGGTGATGCTGAAGTAGTCGACCGACCCCGAGTCCGCGAGGTGGCGGGCGATCCGCACGCAGTCCTCGATGTCCATGCCGCCGGGGATCTCCTCCTCCCCGCTGAGGCGGACGCCCAGGACCATGTGTGCGGGCATCGCGTCGCGCATCACGGCCACGACCTCGTCGAGGAACCGCATCCGGCCGGCGAACGAGCCGCCGTAGGAATCGGTGCGCAGGTTGGTGGCGGCCGACATGAACTGGGCGGGCAGGTACCCGTGGGCGGCGTGGATCTCGGCGCCGTCGTACCCGGCACGGGCCAGGTTCGCGGCGGACACCCGCCAGCCGTCGACGATGTCGGCGATCTCCTCCACGGACAACTCGTGCGGGGGGTAGGCGTCACGGACGGTCTTCAGCGCGGACGGGGCGCTGGGCGGCGAGTCGGATTCCCCACCGATGAACTCGCGGCCCAGGTGGACGAGCTGGCCGATGATCTTGGCGCCGTGACGGTGCACCGCCGCCGCCTTGTCGGCCAGCGCGGGGACGACCTCGTCGATGTAGGCCTCCACGAGCTTGCGCGAGCGCAGCGTGGTGGTGGGGTGCACGACCGTCGCCCCGCCCACGATGAGGCCGACCCCACCCTGCGCCAGGCGCTCGAAGTGGTCCTGGTCCCCGTGGGTGGGAACGCCGTCGGTGGCCATGCTCGTGCCGGCCGGCAGCGCCACCAGGCGGTTGCGCAGGGTGAGCGGGCCGATCGAGAACGGGGAGAACGCGGAGGGGAACGGGGTGTCCACGCGGCGGCCCCTCAGGCCCCGGCGGCGGCGTCGCCGGCCCGCAACCCGAACACCAACGCGGGGGCCAGGCCTCCGGCGTAGGCGCGTCGGTAGACGCCACCGGTGTCCGAACCGGCGGCGAGCAGCCCCGGGATCGCCGTGCCGTCCTCGCGCAGGACGGAGGCGTCGGCACCGATCCGGATCCCCACGAACGGGAACGTCACGGCCGGCGTGGTCTCGATGATGTAGTACGGACCCCGGTCCAGCGGGGCGAAGTCGTACTCGCGCGGGGGCACGACCTTCTGGCCGGTCTCGTTGACGCGGCGGATCCCCTCGGCGATCTTCGCGCCGTCGTATCCCCACTCCTCGGGCAGGTACTCGAACTCCTCCAGCGACTCCGCCAGACCGCAGCGCCCACCGCGCTTGGAGGCCTCGGTGTACTTGTCCACGGCGACCGCGCCCTCGACATAGGAGCCACAGATCCAGTCGCGGTAGACGCGCTCGTCCGCGATCAGCAGGCCGCGTGCCTCGAGCTGCTCCATCAGCGCCATCGCGGTGAGGTGGTCCCCCTGGGTCTCGTCGACGAACCGCTCGCCGTGGAGGTTGAACAGGAGGGCGTGCTCGGAGTAGTACAGGGACAGGCCGACGTAGTCGCCGGAGTCGCGGAACGGCAGGCCCGACGGGATGAGGTGGCCGTAGAAGCCGGCGTCGGGCAGGCCGATCGCGGCGTCGACCGACTCGGCGAGCGCCAGTCCGCCGCCGTCACTGTGGGGGTTGGACCGCAGCGGGAACGACGAGGCCAGGGGATGCAGGTGCTTCTCGACCAGCTCGGTGTTCGCCTGGAACCCGCCGGTGGCGAGCAGGACGTGGCCGGCCCGGATCTCGCGGGATCCGCCGTCGGCGGACCGGACCGTCGCCCCCACCACCGCCCCGTCGGAGGTGAGCAGGCCCTCCACCGTCGTCCGCGTGTGGATCTCTCCCCCGGCCGCCTTCACCTCCCGGGCGCAGGCGTCGAGGTACTGGTTGGTGTCGAAGGCGTGGCCGATCCCGTAGCGCAGGACCGGGACGCCGTCGGCGCACTCGACCCCGCGGCCGCGGATCCAGTCGAGCCCGGCCGGGAAGTCGTCGACCACCGCGTTGCGCAGGTCCTCCTCCCCGTGGGGGTTGATCTCGGCCATGATCTGCCGGGTGGGCGCGGTCCAGGCATATCCTGCGAATCGCGCGGATCCGCCGATCTCCCCGGCCTTCTCGATCACGACCACACGGGCGCCGCGGGACGTCGCCCGCGCGGCGGCGGTGAGGCCGGCCATGCCGGCCCCGATGACGAGAAGATCGACGGCGTTATCCATGGGCACTCCCGGTTGCATCGTGACTGTGACGGTCCCCACCCTAGCACCAACCTGAAGTCAGTTCACTTTGTTTCCCGCGTGGGGGTCAACGGTTTCTCGCATCCACCGCGGTGAGCCGGGGGCCGGAGACCGAGTCGGCCAGGGACGCGACCCGCAGACGCAGCCGGGTCTCCGGAACCGTCAGTCGATCGCTCTCCTGCTCGGTGAACTCGGCGACGCCGCTGACGACGTAGGTCTCCACCAGGAGCGACGGATCGGTCCGGTCGCACTCGAGACGCCAGCGGCGGCCCCCCAGGCGCAACCGCGACCGACGCAGGTCCCTCATCGCCGCCCGGAACTCGGCCTCCCCCGCCGGCGGGACGCGGTACTCGTACGTCACGAGGACCCGGTGCGACGCCGCGGCGCCGGTCGCGGGCGTCCCGGACTCCGGGGAGCCGAGCCCCGGCGGCGTGGTGACGCCGTCTCCGGCGGCGAGCACGGGTTCGATCCCGGACTCCGCGCCCAGGCCGATCACCGCCAGGGAGACGCAACTCAGCGTCATGATCGCGGCGGCGGCGAGCAGTGCACCCTGCAGCCCGATCGCGTCCGTCACCACGCCCCACAACAGCGACCCCACCGCCTGGGTGCCCTGGAAGATGAGCAAAATGAACGCGATCAGCCGGGGCCGGACCCAGTCGGGGAAGAACTGATGCCCCATCGACATCCAGGTGCTCTGCACACTCACCCACGCCGCGCCGGCGAAGAGCATCGCCACGGCGACCAACGCGGTCGAGGTCGACAGCGCGAGAACCGCCAGGGCGAGGCCGTAGACCAGCGCCCCGATCGCGGCGAACACCGTGACGCGCAGGCGGCGCCGGAGCCCGCCGAACCCCACCACCGCGACGACGGCGCCGGCCCCGATCAGGGCCATGATCGCGCCGAAGCCTGCTGATGACATGCCCAACCGCTCGTGCACCGCCAGCGAGATCAGGGCCCACAAGGCGCTTGACGGGATGCCGAAGAGGAACAGTTGGAACAGCAGGCGTGTGGTCCACGCGGAGTAGGTGACGAAGCGCAGGGCCCCGACCAGCTCCGGCAGGATCGGCCGGCGGGGTGCCGTCCGGTCGGGGGAACCCCGCTCCCGCAGCCACAGGGCCAGGCAGCAGCCCGCGGACAGGACGGCGACCACGGCGAAAGTCCACGCGGCACCGACCACTCCCAGCCCGATCCCGGCGAGGAGCGGCCCGACGGACCGGGCCGTGTTGAACACGGCTCCGTCGACCAGCGCGGCGGTGGGGATGAGACGCCGGTCCACGGTCTCGGGCAGCAGCGACTGCCAGGACACGCCCACCGCGACCAGCGCCACCCCCACGAGGACCACCGTGACGATCATGGGCGCGGAGCCGTCGGCGCCCGTCACGGTGAGGACGAGCGCGGTGAGCGCCGCGAGGGTGGACAACGCGGTGGCCCCGGCCATGAGCCGGGTCCTGGAGGCGTGGCCCGCGACCACTCCCAGTGGGAGCGCCAGGACGAGGAACGGCACCGCCATGGCGGCGGGGGCGAGCGAGATCACCGACGCCGGCTCCCCGCGCTCGGTGAGCACCCACTGCACCGACACGACGTGGATCCACACCGCGACGGCGTTGGCCAGCTGCACGGGCATGAGCGCCCGGAAGGCACGCTCGCGCCAGAGCGCCGAGGCAGGGGATGTGGCCGGGTGCGGCGGCGGAGCGCCGGGCCCGGAACTCACCATGTGTCCCAGTGGATGAACTCCTCCGCCGGGGGCCGCCACGCCTGCTTGAACGCGGTACCCGTGTGATGGGCGACGGGGATCATGCACACCTGCTCGACCACCGCCGGGTCGATTCCTGCGATCCGTGCGACCTCGGCCTCCCGGCCCAGCGTCATCCCGGTCCAACAGGTCCCCAGTCCGCGGAGGCGGGCGGCGAGCATGAAGTTCCACACGGTCGGGTAGACGGTCCCCAGGCGATGCTTGGCCGCCAGCACGTCCCCGTCCGCGAGCCGCGGCGTCAGACACGGGATCACGATGGCCGGCACTCGCGACATCACGGTCGCGAGATGCTCGGCCGAGTCCCGGGTACGACGGCTCTGGGCCGCGTGTCGGGGGTCGGGATCGACGCGGTTGAACAGTCCGGCCTCGCTGGTGCGGTAGAACCGGTCGAACTCCTCCCGGTAGATCGCGCCGATGGCCGCGATCCGGTCCGGGTCGCGCACGATCACGAACTCGGTGCGCATGAGGTTCGACCCCTGTGGCGCCTGGAGAGCGTCGGCCACACAGTCCCTGAGTAAATCGGGTTCGACGTCACGGTCCAGGTCGAGCCGCAGACGGACGGCCCGGGTCGTGGTGATGAGTTCGTGCGCGCCGATGTGCTCCAGCGCGCTCCCGCTCGTGTCCGCGGGCCCGGCCGCCACGACTCAGACCCCGACCAGGTCGGCGACGGCGCGGCGGGCCTCCCGGCCCCCTCCGAACGCCCCCTCGTCCCCGAGGACGCGACGCAGGTAGAAGTGGGCGGAGTGTTCCCAGGTGAAGCCGATCCCGCCGTGCAGTTGGATGGCCTCGTAGGCGCTGCGGGTGGCGGCGTCGGCGCACACGGAGGAGGCGACGGCCACCGCGATCTCGGCATCGGGGGCGTCGGGCTCGTCGAGGATCGCCATCGCGTACATCGCGGCGGCGCGGGCCCGCTCGCGGTCGACCAGCATGTCGGCGAGCCGGTGTTTGATGGCCTGGAACGACCCGATGGTCCGGCCGAACTGCTGACGCTGCTGCACGTAGGCGACCGTGGCGTCCACCAGATGTGAGGCGATCCCGGCGTGCTCGGCCGCGAGGGCCGCGGACTGAACGCGTCGGAGTTCGGCGAGCACCTCCCCGAGCCGCTGCGGACCCACGATGACTCGTGCTGGTGCGCCCGCGAGGTCCACGTCGGCCCGCCGTCGGGTGAGGTCCATGACCTCCCTGGGGTGACGGGAGGCGTCAGCGAGGTCGATCACCGCGAGGACGTCGGAACCGTTGTCGGTGGCGACGACGACGAGGTGGTCGGCCGCGGCACCCCAGAGCACCCCCTCGATCTTCTGCTCGGCTCCCACCCCGCCGTCGCCGTCGAGGGCCACGGTCGCGTCGAGCGCCACCGCGAGGGTGGCCCGCCCAGCGATGACGTCCCCGAGCAGCCCGGAGATCGCGTCGGTGTCGTCCGCCCGGACCAGGGCCCGGCACCCGACCACCGCGCTGGCGAGGATCGGCTCGGGCAGCAGTGCGGCACCGGTCTCCTCGAGCACCACCCCGAGGTCGCCGAAGCCGAACCCGTGCCCGCCGAGCTCCTCGGGGACCGCCAGGGCGGAGATCTCCAGCTCGTCGTTGAGGGTGGCCCACCTGGCCCGGGAGAAACCGGGGTCCGTCTCGGTCGAGGTACGCACCTGCTCGTGGGTGGCGTGGCGAGCGACGAACTGGGCGATGACAGACCTCAGCTCCTCCCGTTCCTCGGAGGGGAGGATGATCGAGGGATCAGCTTCTGGCTGGGCCGTCCGACGGTGCTGGGTCACGGGGTTCCTCCACTTACGCTGCAATTGAGCCGAGTTCAGTTCATCCCATGACAGCACGGTGAGCCGCGTCACGCAAGCCCCTTGAAAACCGGGCGCCAACTGAACTAAGTTCGATTCATGTCGCTGACCGAATCCACGCTCGTCTCCTATTACGCGAAGATCGACGCGGGCGACCTCGACGGGGGGCTGGAACTCCTGGCGCCCGGGGTCTCGTTCGCCATCATCCTCCCCGGCGCCGCTGTCCGTGGCGAGAACCGACAGGGGGTACGCGAGTACCTCGAGGGCCGGGGCCCGGTGGATCGTCGCCACGTCCCCACCCACGCGACCCGTGAGGGTGAACTCGAGTTCGTCTACGGGGCGGTCGTCGAGGACGGGGTGACCATCACCGGGCACTTCCTGGCCTCCGCGAGGATCGGCGACGACGGACTGATCGCCGGGTACCAGGTCGCCTTCGACCCGGAGCTCGGGCTCGTCTCCCCCACCCTCGACCGATGAACGGAGCACCACCCATGTCCACCGACACCCCCCTGCTGCACGCCTGGTTCGAGATCATGGACTCGGACGACCCCGACCGGGTGCTCGACCACATCACCGACGACTTCCAGCTGTCCATCCTCTTCTCCAAGGGCGAGTCCGCGGCCGAGTTCGACGGTGACCGCGCCGGTCTGGTGGTCTACCTCGAGCAGCGTGAGAAGAGCGTCCTGACGCACCACATCCTCAGCGGCACCCGCGTCGGGGACACCGAGCTGTGCCTCGGGGAGACCCGCAGGGACGGCGAGTTCGAGGCGAGCTTCAACGCCAGCGCCCAGCTCACCGAGGGCGACAAGGTCCGGCGCCTGCTCATCTGCCGCAGCCCCAAGGTCCGCTTCACCGACTGAATCACCGCCACCGGGTCACCCCCGGGACGGCAGAAACCCCCGCAGCCGGGCTGCGGGGGTTTCTCGTCTACGCGGGGGCGCGTCAGCCCAGGATCTTCCAGTCCTCGAGCCCCTCGTACAGCGGCTTCGACGCGGCCAGCGCGGACACGCGCTCGCGCAGGGCGGTGACGTCCGCACCCGAGCCCGCGGCCAGCGCGGTGCCGATGATGTCCGCGACCTCACGGAAGTCGGCGGTCTCGAACCCGCGGGTGGCCAGCGCGGGCGTGCCGATCCGCAGGCCCGAGGTCACCATCGGCGGACGCGGGTCGAACGGCACCGCGTTGCGGTTCACCGTGATGCCCACCTCGTGGAGGAGGTCCTCTGCCTGCTGGCCGTCGAGCTGGGAGTCGCGGAGGTCGACCAGCACCAGGTGAACGTCGGTGCCGCCGGTGAGCACGGAGACGCCGGCGTCACGGCAGTCCTGGGCGGTCAGCCGCTCGGCGAGGATCGCGGCGCCCTCGAGGGTGCGCTGCTGACGCTCGCGGAACTGCTCGGTCCCGGCGATCTTCATCGCGGTCGCCTTGGCGGCGATCGCGTGCATGAGCGGGCCGCCCTGCTGGCCCGGGAACACCGACGAGTTGAGCTTCTTGAACAGGTCGAGGTCGTTGGTGAGGATCATGCCCGAGCGCGGCCCGCCGAGCGTCTTGTGCACGGTGGTGGACACGACGTCGGCGTGCGGGACGGGGCTCGGGTGCAGGCCGGCGGCCACGAGGCCGGCGAAGTGGGCCATGTCCACCCACAGCTTGGCGCCGACCTCGTCGGCGATCTCGCGGAACTTGGCGAAATCCAGGGTCCGCGGGTAGGCCGACCAGCCGGCGATGATGACATCCGGCTTCTCCGCCAGCGCCATCTCACGGACGGTGTCCATGTTGACCTGCATGGTCTCCGGGTCCACCTCGTAGGCGGCGACCTCGTAGAGCTGGCCGGAGAAGTTGAGCTTCATCCCGTGCGTGAGGTGCCCACCGTGAGCCAGCGACAGGCCCATGATCTTGGAGCCCGGCTTCGCGAGCGCCATGAGCACCGCGGCGTTGGCCTGGGCGCCCGCGTGGGGCTGGACGTTCGCGTACTTGGCGCCGAAGACCTCCTTGGCGCGGTCCCGCGCGAGGTTCTCCACCACGTCGACGTGCTCGCACCCGCCGTAGTAGCGCCGGCCCGGGTAGCCCTCGGCGTATTTGTTCGTGAGCACGGAACCCTGCGCCTGCAGGACCGAGCGCGGCACGAAGTTCTCCGACGCGATCATCTCGAGCGTGTCTCGCTGTCGTGCGAGCTCGCCGGCCATCGCCTCGGCGACCTCCGGATCGAGCTCGGACAGGGAGGCAGTGAACACGTCGGTGTTCGGGTCGGTCATCGTTGCTCCTCGCGCGTGGGCTTCTCACTGCGTACGAATCGTGTGGGGCCACGGCTCGTCTCGTCGTCGTCGTCAGTCTAGTGCCACGCCACCCTGACACCCCCTCCCCCGTGGCCACCTGCCACAATCGGGAACCGTGAGCAGACATGCCGGCGACTACACGCCGTACGTCGAGTTCGACCGCCGGAGCTGGCGGCGGCTGCGTCGTGCGATGCCCATGGTGCTCACCGAACAGGACCTCGAGGGCCTGCGCGGCCTCGGCGAGCACCTCGATCTGGACGAGATCGCGGAGATCTACCTGCCACTTAGTCGACTCATCCACCTGCAGGTTTCCGCCCGGCAGCGGCTGTTCCAGTCGACCAACCTGTTCCTCGGCGAGACCGTGGACGCCCCCATGCCGTTCGTGATCGGGGTGGCCGGATCGGTGGCGGTCGGTAAGTCCACCTCCGCCCGTGTGCTGCGCGCGCTGCTCACCCGCTGGGACTCCCACCCCCGGGTGGACCTCATCACCACCGACGGTTTCCTCCACCCCAACCGCGAGCTCCAGCGGCGTGGGCTGATGCACCGCAAGGGCTACCCGGAGTCCTACGACCGACGCGCCCTCCTACGGTTCGTCACCGAGGTCAAGTCCGGTGCACCGGTCGTGCGTGCCCCCGTGTACTCACACACCAAGTACGACATCGTGCCCGACGAGTTCATCGAGGTCCGCCGCCCGGACATCCTCATCGTGGAGGGCCTCAACGTCCTGCAGACCGGGCCGCGCCTCATGGTCTCGGACCTGTTCGACTTCTCGCTCTACGTCGACGCGCGCATCGAGGACATCGAGCAGTGGTACGTCGAGCGCTTCCTCGAACTGCGCAGCACGTCGTTCTCCAACCCCAACTCGCACTTCGCGCACTACGCGGACCTGTCCGACCAGGCGGCCCGGCTCGCCGCCCGCGAGATCTGGATGTCGATCAACCGCCCGAACCTGGTGGAGAACATCCTGCCGACCCGGCCGCGCGCGACGCTGGTGCTGCGCAAGAACTCGGACCACTCCATCCAGCGACTGCGTCTGCGCAAGATCTGACGCCGGGCCGCGGGCTGTGGGCCCCGGATAGACGACAGGGCCGCAGCCCTCGCGAGGAGGAGGGCTGCGGCCCGCGATCAACGGGGTCCAGTCGTTGTTCTCCTAAAAGGTGCGTTCCGGCCAGAGGAACTCGAGCCGGACACGGGAGATCAGCCACTCCCCGTCGACCTTTCGATACTCGTCCTGATAAATCCCCAGGTAGAACAGTGGGTTCTCGTGCCCGCCCGGGGAGCTCAACGTGCCCTGTCGAGTGAGGTATTCAATCAGGTACCAGCGGCCCTTGGCCGTGTTTTCTCCCGTCAGCTCGATCCACGGATTGGTGACCGCATGGATCGCGTTGTAGGGCGCACCGACCTGCTCGGCCACGGCGGCGTAGTTCGCACGAATGGTCTCCCTGCCCACCCAGTCACCGCCGTACTGCTCGTCGAACTCGCAGACCGCGTCCTCGGTGAAGATCGAGCCGAGCTTCTCGATGTCTTGGTTGTCGAAGTAGGCTGAATAGGCCAGCCGCAGATCCTTGATCTCCTCGATCGCCAGCATGCGGTCGATCCTGTCCTGCCTCGACATGTCAGACGCCATGGCGATCAGGCTCCCTTCCGGACGCCGGTTGTCACGACGTCCGCCTGCTCGACCACCGACTCCGGGATGATCATCGACGGATCAACCGAGATGGTCTTGGGGATGAGGTACCCCTCCAGGCCGGCGACACCGTGCTCACGACCGATACCAGACTGCTTGAAGCCGCCGAAGGGCGAGTTGAAGTCCGCCGAGAAGGAGTTGACGGAGAACGTTCCGGTACGGATCTTCCGCGCGATCGCGAAACCGCGCTCGACGTCGGTGGTGTAAACCGAGCCCGCGAGACCGTAGCGGCTGTCGTTGGCGATCCGGATCGCGTCCTGCTCGTCCTTGTAGGCGACCACGGCAACGACGGGACCGAAGACCTCCTCCTGCGCGATCTCCATGTCCGGGGTGACGCCGGTGAGCAGCGTCGGCTCGACGTACCAGCCCTTGTCGAGCCCCTCGGGCACACCGCCGCCGAACGCCACCGTGGCGCCCTGCTCTACGGCGCGCCGGATCATGCCGAGAACACGCTCGCGATGGGTCTCGGTGATGAGCGGCCCCATGTCCACATCAGGGTCGTGGGGGTCCCCGACCTTGATGTCCGCCATCGCGGTGACCAGGCGGTCGACGAGATCGTCGTGTCGAGCCTCGGATACCAGGAACCGGCTCTGGCACACACAGCTCTGCCCGCTCGAGGGGATCACGCTGACGCCCAGCAGAGTCGGCACGGTCGTGTCGAGGTCGGCATCGTCCAGGACGATCGCCGCCGACTTGCCGCCGAGCTCCAACACGACCGGGCGGATGAGCGAGCCGCACTCGCGCCCGATATGCGACCCGACCGTGGTCGATCCGGTGAAGCTGACCATGTCGACGTCCGGGTGTGAGACGAGGTATGCGGACTCCTCGGGGCCGGCCGCCACGATGTTGATCACGCCGGGAGGGAATCCGACCTCGTGGACGAGTTGGCCCAGCGCGAACACAGCGAGCGGGTCGGGCTCGGGGACCTTGATCACAACCGTGCAGCCCGCGACGATCGCTGGCGCGACCTTCTGCGAGGTCCCAGGCATGGTGAAGTTGTAGGCGACCATGGTCGCCACCACGCCCACCGGTTCCTTCACCACGAGCGCCTGAGTCTCGTAGGGCATGATCATGCCTCCCGCCGAGCCTCCGGCCAGCGGCCCGAGGTCGGCGGTCCGGACCTCTTGGAACGGGTAGTTCCGGCCCACCTCCGCGTTGTAGTTCCAGTGCAGGGTGGGCGCCACGGCTTGGTAGACGTCCGCGAGCATGCGGGTGCACCCCAACTCGTCCACCAGGAGTTCGGCCATTTCGTCCTTGACCTCGTACAGCCTCGTCGCGAGCGCCTCACACAGTGCGGCGCGCTCCTCGACGGGCCGCGTGGCCCAGTCGGTCTCGTAGAACGCGCGCCGCGCGGCCTCGACCGCCGCATCGATGTCGCCGCGTGTCGCCCGGGGCACATCACCGATCGGTTCACCGGTGGACGGGGACACGACCGTGAATTTCTCGGTCGAGTCCGTTGACCGCCACTGTCCGTCGATGTAGAACTCGCTGTAGCTCCTGGGGAGCATCGATCCTCCTGATTGCATGTGATGTGGCACGGGGTCTTTCCGTGACCAGGGCGGGGGCTAGAGGTCCAGTACGAGGCGGGGACAGGACGCGCGCGAGACGCAGATCATCATGGTCTCCTGCGCCGCCTGCTCCTCCGGGGACAGAACGACGTCCCGGTGCTCGGCGGTGCCCTCCAGGATCGGGGTCTCACAGGACCCACACGTCCCCTCGGTGCAGGACGTCGGCACGTAGACGTCGGCCTCCGTCACCACCTCGAGGATCGTCTGGTCCTCCCCCACGTGAAGCGTGATCCCGGTCTGCTCGAGCACGACCTCGAACCCGGTGTCGGCCGACGTGTCGACCTCCACCGCCGAGAACCGCTCGAGATTCAACGTGCCCCGGGGCCAGGACATGCACTGCTCCTCCACAGCTGCCAGCAGAGGTTCGGGGCCACAGCTGTAGACGAGGGTCTCCTCCGTCGGCGTCCCGAGCACAGCCTCAAGGTCGATCAGGCCGTTGCGATCCGCCGGCCAGAAGGTCACCCGGTCGCCCAGCGCCCTGAGCTCGTCGACGTACGCCATCGACGCCTCTGACCGACCGCCGTAGACCAGTCGCCAGTCAGCGCCAGCCTGCTCGGCGGCCCGCACCATCGTCAGTATCGGGGTGATCCCGATGCCACCGGCGATGAAGAGGTACCGAGGTGATTCGTGGAGCGGAAAGTGGTTCCGCGGGCCCCTCACCTCGACCTTCGATCCGGGTTCGAGTGACTCGTGGATCCGTCGAGACCCGCCCTTGCCTTCCGGCTCGAGGAGGACTGCGACCCGGTACGACCTCCGGTCCGCGGGATCACCGCACAGGGAGTACTGCCGGATGAGGTCGTCGTCGAGGACCAGGTCGACGTGCGCGCCGGGCTTCCAGGCGGGGAGATCGAGGCCGGCGGCGGACTCGAGGACGAGTTCGACGACTCCGTCGGCGCACTCTCGCCGACCGGCGATCACAGCGAGGAGCGAGGCGTCGCCCTCGGGGAGATCGCCGGTATCGACGAGCGGGTCGTGCAGTGGTTCCTGAACCATGGTCATCTCTAACTCACCTAGTCGTCTAACTCAGTTACTCGCGCACGATCGAGATCGCGGCTTCCGGGCACGCCCTGACGAGTCGGCGCGCCGTCTCGGGAGACATCTCCGGGGCGTCCTCGCGCACCACGCCGCGGCCGCGCTCGTCCTCGGCGATGTAGTCCGGCTCGAGGGTGTAGCAGCGGGCGTGGCCCACGCAGAACTCGTAGTCGATCTTGACCTTCATGCTGTGTCCTTTCGGGTTTCCGGCGTGGGCCTCAGCGAGCCGACGCGGCAGGGATGATCTCGTCGACCGATACCTCGAACTCGGTGAGTCCGCGCGTCGGCATGGAGTGGGTGTGGATCTCCTGGTCCGGGACGAGTGCGATGCCCGGCATGCGGGTGAGAACCGCGGTGAAGGCCACCCGCAGGAAGATCCGGGCGAGGTTCGACCCCAGGCAGCGATGGATGCCGGCCCCGAACGAGACGTGGCGCTTGTTCTCGCGGTGCACGTCCCAGGTGTCAGCATCGGGGAACACCGACTCGTCGCGGTTGGCCGAACCCGGGAGGTTCCAGATCTTGTCCCCGGGCTTGAGGTCGTAGCCGTTGAGTGTCGTTTCCTTGGTGACGGTCCGCTGGGTGAGCGTCACGTTGACGAACAGACGCAGAGCCTCCTCGATCGCCTCATCGAGTAGGGACATGTCGTCCTGGAGCTCCTTGAGGTCGTCGGGATGCGTGGCCATGTGGTGGATCGTGCCGCTCAACACGGTTCCGGTGGACTCGAGTCCGCCCAGGGTGAGCGCAATCATGATCTTGAGGAGATCGCCGTCGTCCGGGACCTCGCCGCCGGGCCTGCAGTTGGACAGTACGGTCACGATGTCGTCATCGTCGCGCGGGTTGGTCCGCCGTTCCTGGAGGATCTCGTTGAGCGCTTCGGTGAGCTTCCCGAAGGCCTCGACCGCCCGCTCGGGAACGATCAGCGCATCTTGCGCCCACTCAGAGAATTGGATGATGCGGTCGCTGTCGGCGGGCACGCCCAGGATCACGGCGAAGATCGCCCGTGCCTGCAAGGGGCGGACGAACTCGTCCATGACATTGAAGGTGGTGCGCCCCTCGAGTCCCGTGAGCAGGTCGTCCGCGATGCTCTCGATCAGCTCGGCGTGCGCTTCCATCTTGTTGAGCGTCATCAGCGGCTCGAGGATCTTGCGCCACTCGCTGTGGACCGGCGGGTCGGTGTCGAGCGGGACGAAGGTGGGGTCATCATTCGGGTCGTCGTACCGACGGTCGGCCAGATGTGAGGCGGCGCGACCGGACTGGAAGGTCCTCCAATCACGATGGATCTTCCACAGGTCCTTGTAGCGGGTCACGAGCGGGACGGTGGTGTTGCCCTGCTTGTGGAAGGCGAGATCATGCTCCTCGCGGAGATGCTTGAGGAGCTCCAGGTTCTTCTCGTTGTACTCCTCGGACCACATGTCGACGAACGGGCACTTCGGCTGGTCGGCGACGACAGTGTTCGGATCGGGCAGTTCCTTACCCATTTTGGTGTTCTCCTTGGGGCTTGAGGGGATGAGGGTGTCGGCGGCTCGCCGGGTTGTCAGGACCTGAGCCCCTCGGGCAGGAGCTCCGACTCCTCCGCCTCCTGCAGGGTTCCGCCGAGTGCACGGAACAGGATGATCGAGTCGTAGTACTCGACGAATCGAGCGATCTTGCCGTCGCGGCAGACAAAGCGCGAGATGTACTCGTTCGTGTACTGCACACCGCTGCGGAGCTTCATGTCGCTCTTGTAGGTGGCGATCACGACGTCCGGGTCCGAAGCGAGGGTGTCCATCTGCATGTCGTGCAGGTTCTCTGAACCGTCGATCATGTGGTCCCGAGCCTGGGCGAGAACCTCCATGTACGCGTCGCGACCCACAGTCTCGCGCTCGAACGTCGGCGGACGGAACGGGAGTTCAAAGACGACGTCCTCGGTTGACAGGTCCCGCATGGTGTCGATGTCCCACTTGTTGAGCGCATCCGTGTACGCCTGCACCAGGTCCAAGTTCTTGCCTCGTCGATCGTCTGACATGTCGTACCCCTCCGTACATCCGAGTTGAATTCACTTAGGGCGACTGTAACCTCCGCCACACTGTGATGCAAGACATATTGACTAAATACTTGGAAGTCCTCGCTTGTTCGCACAGCGAACAAGTTCGCAGGTCAGAGCTATTTCCGAATGTTGCCAATGGTCCTTGCTGGTAGGCCCGGAAATTTGCTGATGCGACACCCAAGAGGACAAGCGTCCATTCAAGTGGGAACCTCGGAGCGCTCCGAGGCGCCTTCCAGGCAAGCAGAACGGGCCCGGGGGGTGCCCCCGGGCCCGTTCTGCCTCGTCGTCGGACAAGGCCCTACTCGCGGCCCTCCTCAGCTACCAGCTGGACTCGCGACACGTCGTACACATCGATGTGCTGGACGAAGCCGGTGTTGTCGCCGTTGGCGGCCGCCCACCCCTCACTCTCAGGTGCCTTGGCCAGCGCCTCCTGCGACTCAAACGCCATGATCGAGAACGCATCCGGCTTGGGGGCCCCTTCCGGGAGCCCCCAGTTCACCATCGAGTTGTTATTGAGGAAGGTGTGCCACCAGGCCACGCCCGGAATGGACTTTCCTATGTCGGCGTGCTTGCTCAGGTAATGGTCACGGAACTCCTCGGGGGAGGTACCCGCCCACCGGTAAAGCGCGAAGAGATACGTGGGCTGATTCTCGATGTGGGCCATTTTCCGGTCCTTTCGGATTTACGCCGGCAGCGACTGACCTGCCGGGCTTAGGGTCTGGGGGTGATACTGGCGCCGGGCTAGGCGACGAACCGCACCGGGAGCGCGGCGGGCCCGTAGAAGTTGAAACTCTTCTTGGCGGCCGGATCCGGGTCCACCAGTTCGACGCCGGAGAACCGGGTGATGATCTTCTCCAGCACCATTCTCAGCTCCATGCGGGTCAGCGACGTACCGGGGCAGACATGCGGCCCGCCGCCGAACGCGACGTGACTGGCCGCGAGCTGCTTCCGGTCAATGTCCATGCGGTCGGGGTCCTCGAAAACCTTCGGGTCGCGGTTCGAGGTACCCATACCTACCCAGAGCATGTCGCCGGCCCTGAGCTGCTGTCCGCCGAGTTCGATGTCCTCGGTGACAGCTCGGAACGACCCCTGGACCGGGGAGAACATGCGCAGCATCTCCTCCATGAACTGCGGAATCCGTTCGGTGTCCGCCTTCAGTTCGGCCCACATCTCAGGATGGCGGCCGAGGTACTCGACCATCTTCGACAGGGCGGTAGCCGAGGTCTCGCTGCCACCGACCATCGTCAGCTGGAGCACTTGGAACAAGTCGTCCCGGTTGAGCGGGCTCTCGCTGGCGGTATTGAGTTTCACGATCCTCGAGATGAGGTCTTCGGTCGGGTTCACCTCCCTGTCATCGATCTGTTTGTTGCAGTAGGCGTCGAATCCGTACCTGGTATCGACGAGCGCCTCGATCTGCTCGTCGGTCTGGTCAGGGTTACCGACCATTGAGTTGAACCCCTCGGTCCAGTCGAGCATCTGAGGGACCATGTCCCGCGGGAATCCGAGGATGTCGGCGATGACAGTCATTGTGTACTTGTTGGCGAAGTCATCGACAAACTCGACCTCCTCGCCGGCATCGACTCCGTCGACGAAGATGTCCGCGGTCTCCTCGATGCGCGGAGCCCAGGACTTGAGCGCGTTCGGCGTGAGCGCGCCCATGATCAGCCGGCGATGGCGACCGTGCTCAGGCGGGTCGGCGAAGAGCAGGACCTTCCGGTCACTCGACCCGTAGTCGTCACCCAGTTCCTTCTTGGCCCCGGGACGTTTGGCAGCCATCTCGACCATCCGCTGCCACTCATCGGAGACCTGCTCCCCCAGCATCTTCTTTGTCGAGAACACCGAGGCATCTTTGAAGACCTTCTGTGCGTTCTCGTGGTCGGCCACAACCCAGAACCCCAGGGCGTCACTGCGAGAGACCGGGCATTCCGAGCGCACCTCGTCGAAGGCGGTGTGCGGGCACTTGAGTTGCTCGGCGTCTAACCCGAAGAATTTCTCGTACTCGTAGCTGGTGGTCACCTGACGCCTCCGATGTGCGTGAAACCACTGACGAAGTCGAAGGTCCTGACGCTTCCGAAGCCCTCCAGTAGACCGTGAAGCTCGTCGTTCATGGGGCCGTAGATCCGCAGATCCAGCACATCGACGGTCGACATGAGCTGCCCGATCTTGTCCTGATCCATCTCCTTGAGGTGCCGAAGCATCGCGTCGGCGTCCGCATAGTGCTCGTGGGCGAAGAGGATCCGAGCCTCCTCATCCAGGTAGAAGTTGTGGCCGCGAATGTGCTCCCCCTCGGCCGAGGAGCTGGCGCTCACCTCGGCGAGTATCGCCCGGAGATCGTCGATCGTGACGTCGTCGTGGATCTTCATTTCCGAGGTGGCTCGAACCTCGTTGCTACTGTCCGCCATATCGGCATCCCTTCGAATGAATTGAACTCGCTTCTGGACCATATGTGACGAACAGCACACTGTCAACGACGGAGCCCGCACTAGCCTTGGGCGAAGAACACGCAGGTCAAGGCGCAATTGTCGTCGATTTGCTCAAGTTGTCTACACGGTGCCGCCTCCACCACTACGGTTCGGCGCAACTTCAGTTCAGGTCCTACCGCGCCTGAACGCACCTCCGAGAGGACCCCTCATGAGCCCAGAATCACCCTCCGACGCCATAGTCCAGATCACCCACGGGCACTCCGCCGCCCTGACCGCATCCGGCAAGGCTTGACCATGGCTCAGCTATCCGAAACCGATCGGTGGGAGATCTTCACGCTCGGATCCCGGTACGCCCATGCGCTGGATCGCCGCGACTGGGCTCAACTTGCGATGGTCTTCTCCGAGGACGCGGTGATGGAGTTCGCCGGGCTCCCTTCAGCGACCGGCCCCGAAGCGATCGGGCGAGTCTGCGCCCGGGCACTGGCCCCGCTGGAGGGGAGCCAGCACCTCGTCGGCTCCCCTCTCGTGGAGTTCGGAGCCGAGTTCCATTCCGTGTCGTACTACTTCCACGCCCAGCACGTCCGGATCATCGACGGAGACCTCGCCCTCTTCACCGTCGCGGGAGGCTACGACGACCGCGTCGAGCGCCGCACTGAGGGATGGCGAATCGTCCATCGTCGACAGACGGTCTCGTGGAGCTCCGGAGACCCGCGCGTAATGGAGGGTGTCGACTGAGACGGGCGCGCGAGACGCAGGTGCTCTGCTACAACTCGGACCATTCCATCCAGCTGCTGCTCTTGCGCACAACCCGACAACGCGCACTCAGTGCACAACTACACCGGCGGCGCCCCCGTCTCGCCCTCCGGAACACCCCGCCGCCGCAGCTCGGCCTCGGCCCGGTCGAGTCCACCGTGCTCGAGGGCGGCCAGAGAGCTCCGGTCCGACCACACCAGCCGACCGTGCCGTCGCACCTCCACCTCGAGCTCTCCAGCGAGGTGCTCGATCGACCCGGCGGAATTCCGTTTCTCCGACGGCAGCGGGACCGGCAACACGTGCGCACGATCCAGGGGCGAACGCCCGCTGATGCGCACCTGCCAGCCGTAGCCGCGACCCTCGAACTCCCACCGCTCATCGGTGACCCCGGCGCGGACCGGCGAGACCACCGGGTTGCCCAGCCGGATCACCTTCCCGCCGGGTAGTCGCACGACAACGGCCGTCACCTCGGTGCGCAGGGGCCCGGAGTGGATCTGCCCGCCGGCGAACGCCACGCACGTGTTCGGCTCGGAGAACGCCTGCGCCTGCCCCCACCACCACGAGTCGGGGAAACCCTCGGCGCCCCAGTTCTTTTCCCCGTACACCTCGGCGCCGGCGAACTCCCAGCGCTCGCCGTCGAGCTCGGCCCACCCGGAAGCGCGACCGCCGAGCAACCAGGGATGCCAGTACTGGTTGAGCGCGGGGACGGACTGGAAGATGCTCGAGCCGCCGACGGCGTGGTGCGGCCACTGCACCGGGTCGGTGATGTCCACGTGCAGGCGAGCGCCCTCCCCCATGTCGACGCGGACCCCGTCGGGTCGGTACTCGAACAGTTCGCCGGAACGGGCGCCGATCCGGCCCGGGTCGGCCCAGCCGTCGGGCGCGGCCATGAGGCGCAGCGTGGAGGACGACGAGAACGACGACGACGACGAACCCCCGTCTCCGTCCCTGCGCGACCCACCGGCCTCGATCGGGATCGGCGCCTCGTCGGAGGCGAGCCCGAGCGTCGCCCAGTGCCCGTCGGGTCCCCGGTTGACCCCGATGAGGGCGATCACGACGCGCCCGCGCTCGCGGTCGGTGACGCGGAGGAAGTACCCCTCCATGGCCACGTCGTGTGCGCGGAGCGGATCGCCGAAGGGCAGGTCTGCGCCGGTCGCCCGGTATCGCCGGAGGAGTCCCATGCGGATCAGCGTCCCATAATCGGCTTAGGGTGGAGCCGTGAATGCGACTCAACTCGGGACTCGACTCGGCCTCCGTCCGCCCCGGAATCACGTCGATCCCCGGTGCCGACGATGGTGGACGGCGCAGGTCGCGCTGTGGACGCTCTGGCCCCTGCCTGTGCTGTTCGTACTGGGCCTGCTGCTCACCCCGTGGCTGCTCGCAGCGGCGGCCGTGTGGGCGGTCCTCACCGTCGCCGCGCTTGTCGTGGTCCCGCGGGTCCGGTGGGCCATCCACCGCTGGGAGGCCACCGACACCGCTGTCTACAGCCGTAGTGGGCTGTTCTGGGAGGAGTGGCGGGCGGCTCCCCTGTCGCGTGTCCAGACCGTCGACAAGACCCGCGGCCCGCTCCAACGACAGTTCGGACTCGCCACCGTGGTGGTCACCACCGCCTCGTCCAAGGGCGCGGTGCGCATCAGCGCCCTCGACGCAATGCAGGCCGAGGAGATGGCCGACCGACTCACCCTCCTCGCCGAGGACGATCAGCGGGACGCGACATGACCACCCATGACGACGGTTGGGTACGCCTGGACCCCCGAACGATCCCCGCCACGACGACGGTGGCGGCCGCCGCGTTAGCCGCCACGGCGGTGCCAGTCGCCCTGGGCATGCTGCTCAGCGGCCTCGGCCTCGGCTGGGTACTGCTCTGGACGGTAGGAGGCACCCTCGTCGGTACCGCCGCGGCCGCCGTCGGCGAGACCGTCCGTCTGGCTGTCACCCGGTACCGGGTCGATCCCCACCGCATCGAGCGCCGCGTCAGCTTCCTATCGAGCACCACCACGACACTGTCCACTAGCAGGGTGCGCAACGTCGAGATCTCCGCGGACATCGTCCAACGCCGGCTGGGCATCGCCACGGTCCGCCTGGCCAGCGGCGAGACCGACGGATCGCGTATGACCCTCGGCGCGCTCGACCGCGTGGCCGCCGAGGACCTGCGTCGACGCCTGCTCGCCGAACGGGCCACCACCGACACCAGCGAGATTCTCCGCCTCGACCCGCGGTGGGTCCGCTACGCCCCCGCCAGCGTCATGACGCCGCTGTTCGGCCTCCTGGGGATCGGGCTCGTGCTGCAGGTCGCCGACTGGTTCGGCGCCGTCCCCGAGGTGCTGGCATGGATCTGGAACCGCATCGGCGGCCTGCCGATCCCCGTCATCGCTGTCGGGGTCCTGGTGCTCGCCCTCCTGGCGGGGACGATCGCGTCGGTGGCCCTGTTCATCGAGAACTGGTGGAACCTACGACTCGACCATCACGAGGACGGATCACTGGAATTGCGGCGCGGTCTGGTGGTGGGTCGTCACACCACCTTCGACGGCCGGCGTATCCGAGGAGTGACGCTCCACGAACCCCCGGGGTTCCGCGCTCTGGGCGCCGCACGGCTCGATGTGATCGCCTCGGGCGTCGGTATCGGCAAGGACGAGGACGGCAAGCAGAAGCAGAGCCCCGGGCTCGTACCTGCGGCGCCGCGCGACGTACCGACCGGCGTCGCCCGGCAGGTTCTCGGGGAGCCCGTGCCCACCGGTCTCGTCGCCCATCCGTCCGCCGCTCGCCGCCGCCGACTCGTACGCGCGACCGCGGTCATCGCCGTCCTCACGGCCGTGGGGCTGGTGCCGGCGGTGATCTGGGTGTGGCTCTGGTGGGTCCCCGTGCTCGCGTTCGCGACGAGCGCGGCCGTGGCGCTCTGGGCCGCCGTCGACAACGCGCGAGGGCTCGGGCACGCGGTCACCGGAGGGGTGGTAGCCCTGCGCAAGGGGTCGCTGCTGCGGCGCACGGACATCCTCGAGCGCGAGGGGATCCTCGGCTGCAACATCCGGCGCTCACCTCTCCAGCGGCGCGCCGGACTGGCCACCCTTGTCGTCACAGCTGCTGGCGGCGGCGGTGCCTTCCGGTTACCCGACGTGGGCCTCGAGCAGGCGCCCGAGTTGTGGCGTACCGCGGGTCCGGTGTGGGACCACCTGGCCGAGCCCCGCAGCTGAGCGATTCCGCGGCCGAGCCACTCCGCGCGGGCGCAGGCCCGGTCAGTCCGCGTCCACGGGCCTGTCGTCGGTGGCCGGATCCAGCTTCCGGACCAGACTGGGCGCCAGGTCGGACAGCGCGTACTCGTCGAGGAGCCGCCGGGCCTCGTCGTCGTCGACCCCGGCGAAGACCCGCCCGATCGTGACCCCGTGCGTGGGCACGGCGACCACCCGGATCTCATCCCCGGCCTCGACGGGGCCCGCGGTGAGGACCCGCGCGTACGCGCCCGGCCGCCCGCCCTCGGTGAAACGACGCACCCAGCGCGGCTTGCCCACGTGGTGGCCGAAGGTCTGACACGGGATCCGCGGGGTGGTGACCTCCATGCGCAGGCGGCCCACCTCCAGCACGGTGCCGATCTGCAACTGCGAGGTGTCGACGCCGGTCACGCGCAGGTTCTCACCGAAGAACCCGGGTGGGATCGGGCCGCCGAACTCCGGCTCCCACTGCTCGACGTCGGACTCCGACAGCAGGTAGACGGCCTTCCACATCCCTCCGTGGTGCTGGCGGTCGGCCTGCACGTCACCGTGGAGTCCGTACTCGCGCACCTGGACGGGTCCGTCGACGGGCCGCTTGTCGATCGCCGTGACGCCGACCCGGCCGGGCACCTCGATCAGGTGGTCGACCACGCACACGGCGCGGACGGTGAACACCTCGCCCACCCCGACCGGTGCCCGCGTCGCCTCCGCGTCGGCCATCACTGTCCGAACCGGCGGTTGCGGGCTCCGTACTCGCGCATCGCCCGGAGGAAATCCACCCGCCGGAACGCGGGCCAGTACGCCTCGGTGAACCAGATCTCCGAGTACGCGCTCTGCCACAGGAGGAAGCCCGAGAGCCGCTGCTCGCCAGAGGTGCGGATGACGAGGTCCGGATCGGGTTGGCCCGAGGTGTAGAGGTGCTCGCCGATGCCGTCGACGGTGATCGCGTCGACCAGCTCCTGCCCGCTGCAGCCCTTGTCGATCAGTTCCTGGACCAGCTCGCGGGCGGCGTCGGCGATCTCCTGCCGCCCGCCGTACCCCACCGCCACGTTGACCTTGACGCCCGGCCTGCCGCTGCTCACCCGCTCCGCGTGACGCAGCCGATCGGCCAGCCAGTCCGGGAGCACCTCCAGGCGCCCGACGATCCGGACCTCCCAGTTCTTGCCCGGGGCGGTGATCTCGTCCACCACGTCCGCGATGATCTGCAGCAGTTCATCGAGTTCCTCGGCATCGCGACCGAGATTCTCCGTGCTGAGCAGGTAGATGGTGGCCACGTCCACGCCGAGGTCGTCACACCACCCCAGCATCTCGGCGATCTTGACCGCGCCCGCCCGGTGACCGTGCGCGACGTCGGTGAACCCCGCCTCCTTGGCCCACCGGCGATTGCCGTCGCACATCACCGCGACGTGACGCGGCAGCTTCGCACCCTCGAGCGACGAGCGCAGTCGCGCCTCGTAGATCGAATACAGGGGGAAGGAGACGGCCACGCGAAAAGGGTACCGCGCGCCGCCGCCTGCCCCGTCGTGCCCCTCGCCGGTCCGGGCCCGGCCGGCGAGCCGCCGGCGAGCGGCCGACGAGCGGTTAGCGAGCGGCCCGCGAGGTGCAGTGGGGCTCAGCCGCGTCGGCCCCGCCGGACGGCGGTGGCGAGCGCGCGCAGGCTGTCGGCGGTGGTGTCCCACCCGATGCACGCGTCCGTGACGGACTGGCCGTAGACCAGTTCGTCGGCCTCCACCGACTGGGCACCCGGCTCGAGGAAGCTCTCGATCATCAACCCGGAGATCCCCGGCTCCCCCGCGCCGATCCGCTCGGCGAGCTCGGCCACGACCTCGGCCTGCCGCTCGTGCGACTTGCCCGAGTTGGCGTGGCTCGCGTCCACCATCACAAGACCGGGCAGCCCGACCTTCCCGACCGCCGCCACCGCCGAGGCGACGGACTCGGGATCGTGGTTGGGCCCCGCGGTGCCACCACGCAGAATCACGTGGCAGTCGGTGTTGCCCGCGGTCTCCACGACCGCCGCGCGCCCCTCGGCGTCGGTGCCGAAGAAGACGTGCCGCGCCGCCGACGACCGGCAGCCGTCCACCGCGACCTGGACCTCGCCGTCGGTCCCGTTCTTGAAGCCCACAGGCATCGACAGGCCCGAGACGAGCTGGCGGTGCACCTGGCTCTCCGTGGTGCGGGCGCCGATCGCGCCCCAGGACACGGCGTCGGCGATGTACTGCGGGCTGGTGGGCTCGAGGAACTCGGTGCCCACGGGCAGGCCCAGGTCGAGCACGTCGAGCAGCAGCTTGCGGGCGGTGCGCAGGCCGCGCGGGATGTCGTAGCTGCCGTCGAGCGCGGGGTCGTTGATGAGACCCTTCCACCCCACCGTCGTGCGCGGCTTCTCGAAGTACACGCGCATGACGATCAACAGGTCCTCGGCCGTCTCCTCGGCCAGCGCCGCGAGTCGCGCGGCGTAGTCGAGCGCGGCCTCGGTGTCGTGGACGGAGCAGGGTCCAACGACCACGATCAGACGGTCGTCGCGGCCGGCCAGCACATCGGCGACCTCGGCGCGGCTGCGCTCGACCAACGCCTCACGGGCTTCGCCCAGCGGGAGCTCGCCGAGGATCTCGGTCGGCGTCGGCAGCGGAGAGTAGGACAGGACGCGCCGGTCGGCGGTCTGGGTGGGATTCTCGGCGGTGATGGTCACGGCTGTGCACTCCTGGCGGTGTGGTCGTGGCGGGCCGGATGCCGTGATCTCTTCGGTGCCCTGTGACTCGCGCACCCGGACCCGCCCTCTGGAAAGGCGGGAGGCGGCGACCATGGTGGTCACCGCCTCTGGGCTCCGGGTGTCGAGACGTCCGACTAGCGGACGCGTGCGCTCGCGGCGCGGGCTCCACCCGGAGCCCACATAAAGCGCCAATATGCGCGAGCGTTCGACATGGCTGACACCGTAGCAGACGGACCCGGGCCGGCCGGAGTCACCCCGCAGCCGCTCCCGCGCCTGGCGTCTTGCTCGCGCGCCTGATCGTCCAGGGCACAGCCGCCCGCCGCCATGGCGTCTGGCGTGTACCGATGCGCAGGCGAGACGCCATCCCCACGGGCGGCTGCGAATCCGTCCACGCCGGGGCCGCCAGGCACGCCGCGGCCCGCGCGGCTTGATGCCGACCGGGCGTCAGCGTTCCCAGGTGGTCGACCGCCGGGCCACCTCATGGATCGCGTCGATCTCGCGCAAGCCCAGGCGACGCGGTTGAGTCGTGAGGAATCGGCCGATCCCCCGTCGCGGGACAACAGCAACCGCACCGTCTGCAGGCTGGGCCTTCACCGTGAAGCCGCGTCGCGCGCCCACGACCGCTATCAACCCGATAACCGGCACCGGGAACCCGACGTGCTCTGCGAGCATTCGGGACGCCCGCTTCGCCTCGAACCTGCTGTTACGGACATAGGGGACTCGTCGACCGTTCACCATGACGGTGTCTTCGCGGCCCGAAGTCGTTCCGCGCGACAAAGGGTCACCGGACTCGCTCAGAGTCGAGGCCGGGCGGCACCCGACATGTGAGGGGGGAATACCGCGTCCCGGCCTTTTGTTTGACATGTCAGCAAGTTACGATGGGATCACCAACAGACGAGAGGCCATCATCATGCAGTTCGGAATCTTCAGCATCGCCGACATCACCCCGGACCCCACCAGCGGGCGGATACCCACCGAGCACGAGCGGCTGGAGTCGATCGTCGAGTACGCCACTCTGGCCGAGCAGGTGGGCCTGGACGTCTTCGCGCTGGGTGAACACCACAACCCGCCGTTCGTGACGTCCTCCCCCACCACGACCCTGGGCTACGTCGCCGGCAGGACCTCCGAGATCATCCTGTCGACGGCCACCACGCTCATCACCACCAACGACCCGGTGAAGATCGCCGAGGACTACGCCATGCTGCAGCACCTGTCCGGTGGCCGGGTCGACCTGACGATGGGCCGCGGGAACACCGGGCCGGTGTACCCGTGGTTCGGCCAGGACATCCGGCAGGGGCTGCCGATCGCGATCGAGAACTACGAGCTGCTCCACCGCCTGTGGCACGAGGACGTCGTGGACTGGGAGGGCAAGTTCCGCACGGCGCTCCAGCAGTTCACCTCGACCCCGCGCCCGCTGGACGGCGTCGCTCCCTTCGTGTGGCACGGATCGATCCGCTCGCCGCAGATCGCCGAGCAGGCCGCGTTCTACGGTGACGGCTTCTTCCACAACAACATCTTCTGGCCGATCCACCACACCAAGCAGATGGTCGAGCTGTACCGCCGCCGCTACGAGCACTACGGGCACGGCTCCGCAGACCAGGCGATCGTCGGCCTCGGCGGCCAGTTCTTCGCGCGCGCCAACAGCCAGGACGCGGTCAACGAGTTCCGCCCGTACTTCGACAACGCCCCGGTCTACGGCCACGGCCCGTCGCTCGAGGACTTCACGGCCCAGACCCCGCTGACCGTCGGCTCGCCGCAGCAGATCATCGACCGGTACATGACCATGCGCGAGCACGTGGGCGACTACCAGCGCCAGCTGTTCCTCATCGACCACGCCGGCCTGCCCCGCACGACCGTGCTGGAGCAGATCGAGATCCTGGGCACCGAGATCGTGCCGACCCTCCGCCGCGAGCTCGACGCCCTGCGCCCGGCCCACGTGCCGGACGGCCCCACCCATTCGGCGCGGGTCGCCGCCCGCGACGCCGATCTGGCCGCCGCAGGCGATCCCGCCTACTCCGACGCCTACCGCTTCGGAACCGGTGACAACTGGACGGGCCTCACCGCCGAGGGCGGGCAGCTCGCCCAGGAGCAGTCGCTGGCCCGCGCACGCCGGAACCAGGCCCGCCTCGCCGAGGCGCCGGCCGGGAAGGAGTCCAAGTGACCACCACGCACCACGACCATCCCGGTAGCACTACCGAGCGACCGCTTAACCTCGTCGTCGTCGCCGCCGGAACCTCCGTGCCCTCCAGCACCCGGATGCTCGCCGACCAACTCACCGTCGCGACCCGGGACGCCCTCGCACGCCACGGCCGGGCGGTCGACGTGACGGTCCTCGAGGCGCGCGAACTGGCGCACGAGGTCGTCGACGCCACCTTCACCCGCTTTCCCGGGGAGAAACTCTCCGCGGCGATCGACGAGATCGGCCGGGCGGACGGACTGATCGCGGTGACGCCGATCTACAACCAGTCGTACTCGGGCCTGTTCAAGTCACTGTTCGACGTCATTGACCCGGGCACGCTCGCCGGGGTGCCGGTCGCGCTCGGCGCGACCGGCGGGACCGGGCGGCACTCGCTCGCGGTCGACTACGCACTGCGGCCGATGTTCGCCTACCTCAAGGCCGACATCGTCCCCACCACCGTGTTCGCGGCGGCGGAGGACTTCGGCGCCGTCGCCACCGACGGGGAGGAGGACTCACTGCGCACCCGTACGGCCCGGGTGGGCACCGAGCTCTCCGATTACATGCTGAGGTTCGCGGGGGTCACCGCCGGCGCGGTGGCACCGACGCGCGCGGACTCCGGTCGGGGACGCAAGACCGACGACGACGAGTTCAGCGACTTCGTCCCGATGGGCGACCTCCTGGGCCGCTGAACCGGCGGGCAGGTCCCGCCCCATCACGATCCGCCCTTCAGACGTCGATTCGCTCGCGGGACCCGCAGGGCGGATCGACATCTGAGGGGCGGATCGTGTGCTGGATTCGGAATGTCGGGCTCAGCGGGGGTCGGGCTGCCCGTCGGACTGAGACAGGGGCGGGACGGCTCCACGGTCGGTGCCCTCGTCGGCGAGCTGATCCGGCTCGGGGTGCTCGGCGTCGAAGCTCTCCGGCAGGTTCTTGATGTGCTTGTTCATGTTGCGGATGAGCAGCACGGTGGCGATGAGCAGCAGCAGGATCACGGGAATGCCGATCGGCGAGGCCTTGCCGAACTCCGGCCCCACCGGGTTGTCGTTGTACCCGGGCGTACCGGGCGACTGGTTCTGCGCGAGCACCATCACCGACTGATACGCCAGGATCTGGACGTCCGGTCCCAGGGTGATCATCGTGCGTCCTCACTCGTGCTCGGGCCGACGGGGAGCGCGACGTACGGGTCGACTCCCGCGAACAGGTCTGTCTCGTATTCTCCCTCACCGAGCTCAGGGAAGCCCACCCGGCTGGCGGCGAGCTCGAACTCCTCGGTGGGCCACACCCGCTGTTGCATCTCCACGGGTGCGGCGAAGAACCAGCCGTTCGGGTCGATCTGAGTGGCGTGCGCCAGCAGAGCAGAGTTGCGCTGCTCGAAGTAGCCCGCGCACTCCACCCGTGTGGTGACCCGCTCCATGATGTCCGGGCGGTCGCCCCATCGGGACAGGAACTCCTCGAAGTGGCGGACGCCGTCGCGGGCGAACAGCTCCTCGTCCAGCAACTGGAGACGGCTCTTGGGGAAGCCGTGGGTGTAGTAGACCTTCGCGATCGCCCACGGCTCGCCGGCATCCGGATACCGGGCGGGGTCGGCGGCGGCCTCGTACGCGGCCATCGACGCCGAGTGCACCTTCAGGTGATCCGGGTGGGGATACCCGCCGTTCTCGTCGTAGGTGATCATCACGTGCGGGCGGAACTCACGGATCCTGCGGACCAGGGCCTCGGTGACCTCGTCGTCGTCGGCCAGTGCGAAGCACCCCTCCGGCAAGGGCGGCGTGGGGTCACCCTCCGGCAACCCCGAGTCCACGTACCCCAGCCAGTGGTGGTCGACCCCCAGGATGTCGGCGGCGCGCGCCATCTCGCGCACCCGCACGGCGGGCAGGTCCGCGGTGATGTCGGGGCGGTCCATCGCGGGGTTGAGAATGTCACCGCGCTCACCCCCGGTGCACGTCTCCACCAGTACGTGGACGCCCTCGGCGGCGTACCTGGCCATGGTCGCCGAGCCCTTGGACGACTCGTCGTCGGGGTGGGCGTGGACCGCCATCAGCCGCAGACCGGCCATCGGAGCACCTGCCGTTCTCTTCACGTAGTGGATGACCGCACCATTCTATGGGCGGCGAGGTCGGCGGTGCCCGCGGCGGGCCCCGGCGACGACCCCCGACCGCTGACCGCGCGCCACCCGGATACCCTGGCTCCCATGAGTGAGCCGAGGTCGGACGCCCCGTCGCAGCACCCCGTGGGCCCGCCCGCCGACCGCTACGGAGACGCCGACCGCGGGTCGCGCGTGATGGGCAAGGTCATCGCCGTGGTGCTCGCACTGCTCGTGGGCGGCCTCCTGGTCGCGGGCGTCTACACCATGTGGAGGCTCAACCAGACACCGGACATCACCGGCGAGGCGATCGGGGTGGAGGTCGTCGACGACACCCGGGTCGATCTGTCGTTCACCGTCACCCGGGAGGAGCCCGGCACGCCCGCCTACTGCATCGTCCGGGCCCAGGAGGAGTCGAAGGGCGAGCTCGGCCGGCGCGAGGTGTACGTCCCGCCGTCCGAGAACAACACGATCCAGATCGACGCCTCCGTCTTCACCACCGGGCGCGCGTTCGTCGCCGACGTCTACGGGTGTGGCGACGACGTCCCCGACTACCTGCGCCGGTAGGGCCAGGGACGGGACCGTCGTCGGGTCCAGCTCCGCCGGCCGACCGGCGGCGGGCCCTGTGTTAGAATCGGCGCATCAGCACGGCCCCTATCTACGCGGGGCCGTGTTTTTCTTACATCTACGCACGCGAACAGATTGGAGTGCGCTCATGGCGAACGACACCCAGGTCCACTGGTTGACCCAGGAATCGTACGACCGCCTCATGGCCGAGAAGGAGGCGCTGATCGCTAACCGTCCGGTCATCGCCGCCGAGATCAACGAGCGGCGCGAAGAGGGCGATCTCAAGGAGAACGCCGGCTACCACGCCGCGCGTGAGCAGCAAGGCCAGGAAGAGGCCCGCATCCGGACGATCGACGACCTGCTGGCCAACGCCCAGGTCGGCGAGACGCCCACCGAGTCCGGCGTCGCGCTCATCGGCTCCGTCGTCCGCGCCTACTACAACGGCAACGAGGACACCAAGGAGACCTTCCTCATCGGTACCCGCGGCGAGGGCTCCGGCAAGGACGACCTGGAGATCTACTCCCCCGAGTCCCCGCTGGGCAAGGCCGTGCTCGGCGCCAAGAACGGTGAGTCCCGCGAGTACACCGCCCCCAACGGCAAGAAGGTCTCCGTCACCATCGTGACCGCGGAGCCGTACCAGAGCTGACCGGCCCCGACCGGACCCGGTGGTAGGTTCTTCACGAATGTCGGGTCGCCTTCTGGCGGGCCCGAATCCGCCCCGGCGTCAGCAGGAGTTCCACGTGTCAGACGGTTCCCAGGACAGGCCCCACGGCCCGGCCCCGACTATCGAAGCGGCGGCCGGGCGGGTCCTGGGACCGGCACTGCGGACCGGTCAGTCCCCCTTCGAGGACGACCTCTACACCTGGACGCCCGAGGTGGCCGAGGAGCTGGCCCGCCGTCTCGACGCGGACCCCGAAGAAGGCACGGCGGGCGCGGCGGGCGCCGCCGCATCGGGGTCGACCCGCTCCCCCGTGATGCAGGCCCTGCACGATCAGCTCGAGGGCGCCCCGCGCCCCGTGGTCCTGCTCGCCGCGGAGCTGCTCTTCATCCAGCAGTTGCCCCTGTCCACGGTCACGGCCCGCCTCAAGCGCGGCCGTGTCCGGGACGTGCTGTCCTGGATCGAGGACGCCCCCGAGATCCCGGCCGATCTGGACGAGGTCCTCAGCGAGAAGGGCCCGCTCACCGGCGGGCTGGGTTTCAACGTGCAGATGCGCGAGCACCTGCGCTGGCTGTGCTCGTTCGTCATCCACTGGGCCGAGCTCGACGCGTCCGTCCGCGACGCCGCGCTCTCGGACCCGTGGGAGTTCCAGCGCGCCGCCCGTTCCACTCCCGGTGACTGGCGGGCCATCCGCTACAGCCTCCAGTACCTCGTGTGGCCCGGGTACTTCCAGCCGATCGTCAAGCACGAGCACAAGACCCGCATCCGCGACGCGTTCGCCGACCTCATCGGCGGCCCGTCGGGCATCGACGAGCTGGACATCGACCAGGACCTGCACCGGATCTCCGAGGTCCTGTCCGCGCAGCTCGGCCAACCTGTCGACTGGTACCGCGGGTCCGTGGCCAACCAGTGGCAGCGCCACCGCGACGACCACTCTCGGCGCGCCTGGCTCGTACGGCCCGGCCGGGGCGGCGTCGGTCAGGCAGGCCAATGGGTCGCCCAGAACCGCATCGCGTTGCCCGCCTCGCACCTTCCGCGGATCCCCGCGCACGCCAGTCGCCTCGAGGTGTCCCAGGCCGTCGAGCAGGGCTACCCCCACCTGGACTACCAGGCCCGGTTCCAGCTCACCGCCGAGCTGCACACCTTTTTGTCCCGGATGAACCCGCAGGACGTGGTGGCGACGGTCGCCGACGCCAAGCTGCACCTGGGCACCCTCACCGACGACCTCGGCTACGTCGACGACGGCGGCCAGCAACTCGAGCGCTCGGTGCTGTGGAGCGCCGTCACCCTCGACCTGGAGACACTGCCCAGCCCGCTGTCCGAGCTGATCGGCGAGCCCGGCACGGTCGTCGACCTCACCGACGGACTCGACGCGATGCTGTCGGCCATGCACCCCGGCCGCCACTCCGCGGCGTCGCAGGTCGCCGAGGCACCCGCCGCCGGCGCGGTGCCGACCCTGCCCGAGGTCACCGAGGAGCTGGCCGACAGCCTGCACATGCCCCGCGCGGAGCTGCAGGAGATCGTCGACACCCTGCAGCAGAGACAGCAGATCGTGTTCTACGGCCCGCCCGGCACCGGCAAGACCTTCCTCGCCCAGGAGCTGGCCCGCTTCCTCGCCGGCCCCGACGACCCCAGCCGCGTCCAGCTGGTGCAGTTCCACCCCAGCTACGCCTACGAGGACTTCTTCGAGGGCTACCGGCCCACGCTCACCGAGTCGGGCCAGCCGGGCTTCGCCCTCCAGGCCGGGCCGCTGCGGCGCCAGGCCGCGCGGGCGACCTCGGAGTCGGGTCGCGAGCACCCGAGTTTCCTCATCATCGACGAGATGAACCGCGCCGACCTGGCACGCGTGTTCGGCGAGATGTACTTCCTGCTCGAGTACCGAGATCGGACCGTGCTGCCCCAGTACTCCCCCGACACCTCGTTCCGGCTGCCGCGCAACCTGTTCATCATCGGCACCATGAACACCGCCGACCGGTCGATCGCCATGGTCGACGCCGCCATCCGGCGACGCTTCGCGTTCATGGAACTGCACCCCGACACCCCGCCGGTGGCCGGCGTGCTGCGCCGCCACCTGGAGGCCCGCGGCGTGACGACCGAACCCGCCGAGCTGCTCGAGGCGCTCAACTCCGAGATCGACGACTCCGACCGCGACCTGCGCATCGGGCCGTCATACTTCATGAAGGACCAGGCCACCGAGCCGGGCGGACTCGAGGCGATCTGGCGCTTCGACCTGCTCCCGCTGCTCGAGGAGCACTACTACGGACGGCTCACCCGGGCCGAGGTGCACGAGCGATTCGGTCTCGCGGCACTTCGCCGCAAGATCGGGCGGGCGTGACCGCACCCTCGACCGACCCGGGGGCGTCGACGGCGCCGGCACAGTCGACGGCGTCCACGGTGGCCCTTGAGTTCGACGAGTTCGACCGCCGGGGCCGGCTCGTCACGCTCAGCTGGGAGGGCGCCCAGCACCTCTCGCAGACCGGACTGGTGGAGGTGCTGCCCGCCGGCCGCGACACGTGGCGGCTCATCCCCTGCGGCGCCGTGGGTTCGGTCCGGGTCGAGGGCCTGTCGGTGCGGGTCATGCCCGCCGCGAGCCTGGGGCTGACGCAGCTGTTCTTCCTGCTCGACCACGCGGCCGACGACCCCTTCCTCGCCTCGTCGGTGCAGGCCAGGGACGACGACGAGCTGTGGACCTCCGTCGCCGAGTCCATGGCCCGGTTGGCGCACCAGGCGCTGGCCCCCGGACTTCTGCGCGGGTACCGCAGGGTCGACGAGGCGCTGACCACGGTGCGCGGCAGGATCCGCCTGGGTGACCAGATCCGCCGCCATCCGGGCATGACCATCCCACTCGAGGTCACCTACTCCGAGTTCACCCCGGACATCGCCGAGAACCGCATCCTGCGCACGGCCGCCCACCGCCTGCAGTTCCTGCCCGAACTGCCCGACGCCACCCGCCGCCGACTGGCCATGGTCGACGCTCGACTGTCGGATGCCACACTCATCGGCCAGGGCTCACCCGTGCCCGCGTGGACGCCCAGCCGGCTCAACGCCCGCTACCAGGACGCGCTCGCGCTGGCGGACCGCATCGTGCGGCGGATCTCGGTGGAGGTCGAGGACGGCCACGCCGCCTCGGCGGCCTTCGTCACCGAGATGCCGTCGCTCTTCGAACGCTTCGTGGAGGCCGAACTGACCGCCGCCCTCGACGGCCACGGGGGCCGACTGCTGCAGAACCCCGTCGTCAATCTGGACTCCGGTACCGAGGCCGGTGACGCGCCGTCGGGGCGCCACAGCGCGCCGCCCGACGACGGTGACCACATCTCCGTGCGCACGGGGTTGGTCTACGAGGTCGACGGCGAGCCGGTCACCACGTTCGTACCGACCTATCCCACGGACCGCCGGGCTCGCGCCGCCGAGCACTATCGACTGTTGGCCGCCTGCACCGCGCTCGGGGTGGATCGGGCGTACCTGGTCTACCCGGCCCAGCGGCGCGACGACGCCCCCCAGCCGCGGCGGATCGTGCACACCGACATCTCGATCGTGGAGTACCCGGTGGACCTCTCCCGCGGCCCCGCCGAGAGCCAGCGGGCTATCGTCGAGTTGGCCGAGCACGCCCGTGAGCTGGCCGCACCGCCCGCCGCGCGCCACCGAACCGAATCGCGGCACCGCACCGGGTCACGTCATCGCACGGAGCCAGGTCACGGCACAGGGTCAGATCACAGCACAGGGTCACACGACGCCGAAGGGAGACGACACGCCCGATGACCGACGCCGACGACGCCTCGCGACGCATGTGGATGAGCCTCGGGCTGGCAGCCGTGGGCACGGTGGGGGCGTACCGCGGCGCGTACGAGGTGCTGGCTCAGCAGGCCAGGATCGCGCGCCGGGTGATCCCCAAACCCACCTCCCGGCCCTATGAGGGCGACGGGCTCTACCGACCCGGGGCCCGCTCCCCGGAACCGTGGCGGCCCGGCATGACGTGCGACGTGCACATGATGATCTTCGGCGACTCGCTCGCCGCTGGCCTCGGTGCCGACTCCCCGGACGAGCTGCCCGGCGTGCTGCTGGCGCGCGGCCTGGCCGAGGAATCGGGCTGGAACGTACGGCTGAGCATCAAGGCGATCGTGGGTGCCACCTCCAAGGGACTGCCCGGGCAGGTCGAGGCCATGCAGATCGCCCACGGCGACCCTGACATCTCGGTGATCCTCATCGGCGGGAACGACATCACCTCCCGCAACGCGATCGGCCCGTCGGCTCGCCGGGTGGGCGAGGCGGTTCAGGCGCTGCGCGGGAACGGCTCCCACGTCGTGGTGGGAACCTGCCCCGATCTGAGCATCATCAAACCGGTCCCCCAGCCGCTGCGCTCGGTCATGTCCGGGCTGAGCCGGCGTCTCGCCGCCGCGCAGGCCGTGCAGGCGCGCAAGGCCGGCGGCGTCCCCGTCTCGCTGGCCGAGACGCTCGCGCCCGAGTTCCACCGACGCGGCGAGAGTCTGTTCTCGCCCGACCGCTTCCACCCCAACTCCGCCGGGTACGAGCTCGCCGCAGGGCTGTTGTTGCCCGCCGTGTGCGTGGCCCTGGGTGTGTGGGACGAGGTGCCCGAAGACCTCCGGCCCCGCGGCGCCGACGAGGCCGCCGCCTCGCTCGTGGAGGCCGAGCGCGCAGCCGACGAGGCCGGGAATGCGACCGAGCACGCAGCTGAGCCCGCGGTCGACGAGGGCACGGACGTGGACGCGCGCGACCGGTCCGCTGCGCACATCGAGCACCGCGAGTCCGTGGTCGCCCGTCTGACCACACGCCTCACCGACTTCGTCCGCACCCACGAGGATGCGGACGACGGGGAACGGAACACGTTCCTGCATAATGAGGGCGTGGACGGTGACCCAGAGAACACGGGGTACGCCCGCGTGGCCGCGGACACACTCCGCCGCCGTAGCCGGATCCTGAGGCTGACCCGCTCGACGCGGGACGACCCGGACCGGCAGGACTGATCCGACCACAGCAGCACTCACCCGCAACGAAGGAGCTTTCCATGCCGGAAGCCGTGATCGTCTCGTACGCCCGTTCCCCCATCGGGCGCGCCAACAAGGGTTCCCTCGTGGGCATCCGCTCCGACGACCTCACCGCCCAGATGGTCAAGGCCGCACTGGACAAGGTCCCCGCGCTCGACCCCACCCAGATCGACGACCTCATGCTGGGTTGTGGCCTGCCGGGTGGCGAGCAGGGCTTCAACATGGGCCGTGTCGTCTCCGTGCTCGCCGGCCTGGACACCGTTCCGGGCACCACCGTGAACCGCTACTGCTCCTCCTCGCTGCAGACCACCCGTATGGCGCTGCACGCGATCAAGGCCGGCGAGGGTGACGTCTTCATCTCCGCCGGTGTGGAGACCGTCTCGAACTTCGCCAAGGGCACCGCCGACCACTGGCCGGACACCCACAACCCGATCTTCGCCGACGCCGAGGCCCGCACCGCCAAGCGCGCCGAGGGTGGCGCCGAGACCTGGACCGACCCGCGGGTGAACGGCCAGCTCCCGGACGTCTACATCCCCATGGGCCAGACCGCCGAGAACGTCGCCCAGATGACGGGCATCACCCGCGAGGAGCAGGACCGCTGGGGCGTGCGCTCGCACAGCCGGGCCATCGAGGCCATCGAGCGTGGACACTTCGCCAACGAGATCTCCGCGGTCACGATGCCCGACGGCACCGTCGTCACCACCGACGACGGCCCCCGCGCCGGCACGACCTACGAGAAGGTCTCGCAGCTCAACCCGGTGTTCCGCCCCGACGGCACCATCGCGGCCGGCAACTGCTGCCCGCTCAACGACGGTGCCGCCGCCCTGGTGATCATGTCCGACACCAAGGCCAAGGAGCTGGGCCTCACCCCGCTCGCGCGCGTCGTCTCCACCGGCGTGTCCGGCCTGTCGCCCGAGATCATGGGCCTGGGCCCGATCGAGGCCGTCAAGAACGCCCTGCGCATCGCCGGCAAGTCGATCTCCGACATCGACCTGTTCGAGATCAACGAGGCGTTCGCCGTGCAGGTGCTCGGTTCGGCCCGCGAGCTCGGCATCGACGAGGACAAGCTCAACATCAACGGCGGCGCCATCGCGCTGGGCCACCCCTTCGGCATGACGGGCGCCCGCATCACCGCATCGCTCATCAACAACCTGCAGGCCGAGGACAAGCAGTTCGGCGTCGAGACCATGTGCGTCGGCGGCGGCCAGGGCATGGCGATGGTGCTCGAGCGCCTCAGCTGATCCCACGCCCCCTCTCGCGGGGCCACGCGAAGAGCGTTCCGACCACGATTCCCCAGAGGAACGTGGTCGGGACGCTCTTCTCGTTGTGGCGGCGGTGTCGCCCGATGGCCGTCGCGTCGGAGCTTTCCGATGGACGTTCGCACAGACCGGGCGGGCGGAATGTCGCAGGTGCGTATTACTCTTTTGTCAGTCACCGCCATTCACATCGGAGTCCCATGTCCCCGCGTTCTTCCCTCCCCCACCGCGCCCTCGGCTCCAGCGCACTCGCCCTCGCCCTCGTCGCGGGCTCGGTCATGCCGGCCGTAGCCGAGGACGGGCAGGCCGGATCCTCGTCCTCCGTGGGCGAGGTGGCGTTCGACGCGGTCGCCGGGAGCCTCGAGCAGACTCCCGTCGGCTCCACCGCCGAACTGTTGGGCTCGGTCGGATCGGCGAACGTCCCGATCGTCCCCGCGTCCGTCGAGGAGGTCGGCGTCCCGACGAGGGTCGACCCTTCCATCAGGACGACCGAGTTCCTCGGCGTCGATCGCTACGACGGCCCGGACAACGTGTACGAGTACTGGTCCGTCCAGTCCGCAGCCATGCAGCGGGTGGTCACCGTGGAGGTCGTCAGGTCCCGCGGCACGGGGCCGGCACCTGTCCTGTACATGCTCGACGGCGTCGGGGCACCCGAGTACAGCACGGGCTGGAACCACGTCGCGGACATCCACGAGGTGATGGCGGACGAGAACGTCCATATCGTCAACCCGGCGGGCGCGTTCGCCTCCTTCTACTCGGACTGGGAGAAAGTGGACCCGGTGCTCGGCAACCACAAGTGGGAGACTTTCCTCACCGAGGAGCTGCCGCCCATCGTCGCGGAAGAGCTGGACACCAACGGCAAGTCGGCCATCGCGGGCAACTCGATGGGCGCCCAGGCGGCGATGCATCTGGCCGCCCAACATCCGGATCTGTACGACGCGGTGATGGCATTAAGCGGCAACTACTCGACAATGGACCCGCTCGGATATCAAACGGTGCGGCTGAGCGTCGTGACCCGTGGCGGCGATCTCGACAACATGTGGGGGCCGTACGGAAGTGAGCGGTGGCGGTATCACGACACCATCTCGCACCCGGAGAAGCTGCAGGACACGGCCGTCTACATGTCGGCCGGCACCGGTGACATCGGTCCGGCGGATCCGGGCGAGTACGGAAGCGAGAAGTTCGCGATGTGGTTCGGCATCGTCCTCGAGCGTGGCGTGCACGAGGCGACACAGGCGTTCTCGCGGGCGTTGACGGACGCCGGGGTCGACCACCGTGCGGACTACGGAGACAACGGCCTGCACAACTGGGCGACCTTCATGCGGCACTTCGACGCCGGATGGGAGTACATCGAGCCCGCACTCCGGGACTGACCCGGGGCGGCGGCGCACGGGTTTTCTCGGGCCGCGCCGGAACACTGCTCCCGAAATGCCGACGGCCCCGGCTCCCCTCGCGGGGGCCGGGGCCGTGGTGTTCGCGGGTCAGACCCGCGCCAGACGCGAACTCAGTCGCGGAAGTAGCTCATGAGACGCAGGATCTCGACGTAGAGCCACACCAGGGTGACCGTCAGGCCGAGCGCAACGCCCCACGCCATCTTGGACGGGGCGCCGGCGCGCACGAGGCGGTCGGCGTTGTCGAAGTCCATCAGGAAGCTGAAGGCGGCCAGGCCGATGCACAGGAGGCAGAAGCCGATCGCGATCGGGCCACCGTTGTACAGCGGGTTGGTGCCGGTGAACAGGCTCAGCACGATGCTGCCCAGGGCCGCGAACAGCACGCCGATCAACGCCGCCGACATGAAGCGGGTGAACTTGGGCGTGACGCGCACGGCGCCGGTCTTGTAGACGAAGAGCATGCCCACGAACACGCCGATGGTGCCGAGGATCGCGGCACCCACCGCGCCGAGGACGCCGCCGGTGCCCTGCAGGTCGATGGTGAACAGGTACGTCGCCGCTCCGACGAACAGGCCCTCGAGGGCACCGTAGGTCAGGGTGACGGGGGCCGAGTCCATCTTGCGCGCGAAGGTGGCGATCAGCACGGTGACCAGGCCACCAATACCGCCGACCAGGATGAACGGGAACAGGAGTCCCGGGTTCATGGTGATCAGGTAGAAGGCGATCGCGCCGACGATGCTGAGCAGACCGAGGGTCATTCCGGTCTTCGCGACGACGTCGTCGATCGTCATGGGCCGCGTGTCGGCGGCGAACTGCGGGTGCGCCTGCGGTGCACCGTAACCGGCCTGGCCGCCGAAGCCCTGCTGGCCGTACTGGCCCTGCTGGAACGCGCCGCGGCCGGCACCACCGAGGTGAGTGGCGCCACGGGCGCTGTCCGTGGACAGTGAACTGAAGACCGGGTTGCTGCTTGTGCGCATCGAGGTCCCTTCGGAATTGTCGGGGAAGGTCGTTGATCGAGAGTCCCCGCCGGGTCACCGACGAATCACTCGTACCAGTGCAACGCGCGGGCCCACCTGTGTGTTCCCGGCGCCGGAACCCATCCTGCCGCACGAGCACGACGGGCGGATGGTCCTCTATCGAGACCTGCGCTAACGATATGTCGTTGACAGTCTTTGTCATGGCGTGGATACTCGTCGCAAGAGGACTCGACTCCCGAGTCCGCACCCCAGAGGAGACGACGATGCGTGACTACGACATCAGTCATGACCCGGGCGAGTACGACCGTCCGGGACCCCGCGGACACGGAGGCCACCCCCGCCGCGGCGCAAGGCCCGGCCACCACCGCGGCCACCAGCGCGACCGTCGACACGACCACGGGCACGGTGGAGGCCCGTTCGGTCCGGGCGGCCCCTTCGGCCCCGGGGGTCCGTTCGGCCCGGGCGGCCCCTTCGGACCCGGAGGTCCGTTCGGTTCGTTCGACCAGCCACGAGGGTCGCGGCGCGGCCCCCATCAACGACGACGACGAGGAGATGTCCGACACGGCGCTCTCCTGCTGATCGCCGAGAGCCCCCGCAACGGTTACAGCATCATCCGCGAGCTGGCCGAGCGCAGTGGCGGGACCTGGCGACCCAGCTCCGGCGCCGTGTACCCCGCCCTGTCACTGCTTGAGGACGAGGGGCTGATCGAACCCGCAGAGGACGCCGGCCCCAAGCACTACCGACTCACCGACGCCGGTCGGGACGAGGTCGACGCACTCAAGGACCGCCCGGCGCCCTGGGAGGACGCCACCCAGGAAGCCACCGCCGGACTCGGCGGGAGCGTGGAGTTGTGGAAGGCGCTCGGCGATGCCGCCGTGGCCGTGCGGGCCGTGGTGCAGACCGGGGACGCTGCCGCCGGCTCCGCCGCGACCGACGAACTGGTCGCACTGCGCAAGCGCCTCTACGGCCTGCTGGCGGACGCCGGCGAGTAGGCCCCGGCGTTCTCGCGCACCGCCGTCACTCGCAGGCGACACCGTCGTTGTCGCGGTCGAGCTTCGAGGCGTACCCGGGCTGGCCGCGGTAGAGCGGGGCTGCCCCGGCCGCGCGGGCCGCGGAGCAGTTGGGGTAGTAGGTCGCCTGCTGGACCGGCTCCGCCAGCGGGGCGGGCGCGTAGGTCTGCGGCGGCGCATAGGTCGGCTCGGGGGCGGGCTCCGGAACCGGCGCGTAGGTGGACTGAGGGACGCCGGTCGCGACCGGCGTCGCCGATTCCGGTGAGCTCGCCGGGGCCTGGCTCAGGGTGGTCGGCGCGGTTGTGGTCGGCGCGGTGGCCCGGGCCGTGGTGGTGACGGTGCTGGTCGCGGCCACCGGACTCGAGGCCGGGGTCGCTGCCGGCTCGGGAGTGGGCATCAGCGCCGCGCCGAGGACGAGCATGGCGACCGAGACCGCGCCGACCACCGGCCAGCGGCGGACGAACGGGGCCAACGGGGTACTCCAGGTCAACGGGCTCAGCGCATCCGGGGAGACGTAGCCGGACATCGACCGGGCGGCCTCCGCCGACTGCCGGTCGAGCAGGAAGTCCTCCTCGGCGCGCGTGCGGTCCTCGCGCTCGCAGTGGACCCACCAACCGCCGGGCACTGCCATGGCCAGGCCGATCAGCGCCATCGCGACCGACTCGATGACGCCGCTGCCGAGCGTGCCGAGCGCCGCCACCACGACGAGCCCACCCACGACCAGGCCGGCCCAGGCCAGGACCGGCTTCCAGGCCGGGGGCGCGACGTAGGCCGGTTCGGTGAGGGTGGGACGCGCCATGGAGGGCAGGACGATCGGCATGTTCGCGGACTTTCGAGGGAGGTGAGGGGCCCGCGGTAGCGAGAGGACGACGCGCGGTGAGAATGTGAACATTACTCCACCGCGCGCCGTCCGCCAAAGATTCCTTATCAACCCGGACGCGTCAGCCCATCCCCGTCAGCAGCCCATCCCTGTCAACCGAGGGCCACCTTGCGGTTCCACGACCGCGCGGTGCGCCACAGGCAGTACGCCGCGAGCGCCACCAGCGAGACCACGAAGCCGATCGGCATGACCTCGCTGGTCGCGTTCCCCGCCGCGAGCTCGCCGACCAGGTCGAACCTCACCAGGCCCAGCGTCTCGCCGTCGGCCTCCCCCACCCCGAACGGCAGCACGAGCATGCCGAGCAGGGCGAGCGCCTGGGTCGCCAGGTAGACCACCACGAACACCACCACGGGTCCGCCGGCGCCGAGCCCGGCCAGTCGCCGCTCGTGCCCCACCGAGATCGAGAAGTAGTAGTACACCGGCCACACCAGGACCGAGGCGACCAGCAGGACGACGCCCGCCACGATCATCCACGCCGGGGACACGGCGGTGAGGGTCGCCCACGCGTCGCCCAGTATCGACCACGACGGCGGGGCACCCCCTGACCGCTGCGCGTTCGCCCACCACGCAAGCACCACGAGTACGACCGTCAGAACGATCGCGACCAGCGAGACGAGCATCGTCCACGCCAGCTTGGCCCAGAAGATGCGGGACCCACGGACCGGGATGGAGTGCGTGAAGTACCCGGTGCGGCCGTAGCCGGACCGCCAGTAGTCGGCGGCGAGCGCCAGCTGGACGGCCGGGACCGCGACAACTGCCGCGAGGATGCCCGCGGCCAGCCCGAGCTCGGACAACAGCGGCCATCCCGAGGCACCGAGCAGGCTGCCCACCACCCCGACCAGGCTGACCAGGCCGAAGAGGGTCGCGAGCGGACCGCGCGTGCGCAGCCACTCGTGCTTGAGGAGTGTTGTCGTCGTCGCTCTCATCGGTAGGTCTCCCTGAAGATCTGGTCGAGGCTGGCGCCGCGGCTGCCGCGGAGGTCGTCGGCGTCGCCGGAGAGCAGGACGCGGCCGTGGCGCATCATGACGGCGGCGTCGAGGATCGGCTCGAGGTCGTGGACAAGGTGGGTGGTGATGAGCAGGAGCGAGTCCTCGGAGAGGTTGCGTACGATCCCGTCGAGGATCACCTGACGCGCGGCCGGGTCGACGCCCGAGATGGGCTCGTCGAGGAGGAACACGCGCGCGTCGCGGGACATGGCCAGTGCGATCTGGACCTTCTCGCGCATGCCCTTGGACATCTGCTTGAGCCGCGCGGACTCGCTCAGGCCGAAGAAGCCGATGAGGTCGCGCGCCTTCTCGGGCTGGAAGTCGGCGAAGAAATCCGTGTACAGCTCGAGGCAGTAGCTCACCCGCGCGGCGTCGGGCAGGAAGCTGGTGTCGGGCAGGTAGGACACCAGTGCCTTGGACTCCGGACCGGGGACGTGACCGGCGATCCGCACGTCGCCGGAGTACCCGGCCAGGACGCCGGCGAGGATCTTGAGCAGCGTGGTCTTGCCGCAGCCGTTCTCGCCCAGCAGGCCCACGATCTGCCCCGGGGCCAGGGCCATGTCCAGGCCGTCGAGAGCGGTGGTGGCGCCGTACGTCATGCGGAGCCCGGTGGCCTCAACGAGTGTAGTGGCGGGGCTCGCGGTGGAGGCATGATCGGTGGCGCTCATGTCAGGCACCTCCGTCGTGCTCATCGGTAGTGGTGTGTTCATGGGTGTCCCATCTGTGGTCGAGCAGCGTTCGGGCTTTGTCGTGCGCCATTCCCAGGCCGCGGACGCGTCGGATATAGGCGTCGGCGGCGTCGGTGGCGAGGTCGGCGCGGACCTCGTCTATCCGCTCGGAGTCCAGCGTCACGAACCGCCCGGTCGCCCGCTCGGACCGGCACAGTTCGAGCCGTTCCAGTTCCGCGAGGGCCCGCTGGGCGGTGTTGGGGTTGACGCCGAGATCGGCCGCCAACTCCCGGACGCCGGGCATCTTGTCCCCGGCCTCCCATTCCCCGGTCACGATGCGTCGCGAGAACTCCTCGACGAGCTGCACCCAGATCGGGGACGAGTTGTCGAACTGCATCATCGCCCCACTTCCGTGTTGCTGTATTAGGTGATTAATACAGTGACATCCACCGGTGGTGCTTGTCAATAAATGGTTTCTGACGAGCCGTTGTGCGAGGCTCGGCCGAGGCGCAGACTGAGTTCAGGATCTGCGGAAAGGGCCAGCCATGAGCGCGCTCGTCGTGTACGAATCCGCGTGGGGGAACACCAGGCTCGTCGCCGAGGCGATCTGCGACGGCCTGTCCCCCCACCTGCCGGCGGAGGTGGTGGCCGCACACGAGGCCCCGCCACTGGCCGACCTACACGTGGACCTGCTCGTGGTGGGCGCGCCGACCCACGCGTTCGGACTGCCCAGGGACGGCACCCGCGAGGACGCGCACGCCCGCGGCGGCGAGTTGATCCCGTCCGGAGTGCGCGAGTGGCTCGACGCCGCCGGCTCCGCCTCCCTGGCCGTGGCCACTTTCGACACCCACGTTCGCCACCCCGATCTGCCCGGTCACGCCGGCAGGAAGGCCGCCAAGAAGCTGCGCAAGCTCGGGTGTCACCCGGTGGCGGATGCCGAGACCTTCTACGTGGACGGCTACGAGGGCCCGCTCCTGCCCGGCGAGCTGGAACGGGCGCGAGCATGGGGCGACGGCCTAACCCGCGGCGACTGGTGAGCTGGACCGGACGCGGCGAACCGGCAGGGTTGACCGATACCCCTAGGGGTATGTAATCTCGGGGCATCAGCCAGTCGGATCATCGGCCGGCGGTCGGCGCGATTCACGCCGACGACAACCCCACCCCCTGAGGAGTCTCATAATGTGCCGTCCCGCCACCTGCAAGAAGTGCGGCAAGACCACCTGGGCCGGATGCGGAATGCACGTCGACCAGGTGATGGCCGGTGTGCCCAAGGCCGACCGCTGCCCGGGCCACGAGTCGGACGTCCCCGCCGTCAAGGACGGCTTCTTCGCGAAGATGTTCAGCAGGTAGTCCCGGCCGCCGCCGCCGTCGAGCCTGGCGGAGTTCGATCCGTCTTCGATCCGCCCCCTGGATTTCGACCTGCACTCGATCCGCCCCTCGGATTTCGATCCACGCTGCGGCCCCCGCGAGCGGACGAACATCCGAGGGGCGGATTAATGCGTGCTGCCAAGGGCTCCGCGTCTGGTCGGCCGGGGGCCGTCAGTCGGGGCTCGTCAGCTGGCAATACCGAACCGAGAGGCCAGGTACGGGATCAGGCCCATGCACTCCGGTGTGAGAGCGAGGCACGCGGAGTCATCCGGCCCGGGGCCGAACAGAAAACGCAGCGGATTCTCGATCGAGCCGGCGGGAAACATCTCATCGGTCCTCTCGTCGTCAACGGGCGGGTCCACTAGGGCAATCGCGTGTGAGGTCGATCCTGTTATCGCCCTGCCAGCGTCGTCAAGGGCCCTTCTGCCGACACCGGCCCGATGCAGCTGTCCGGGATCGTGGCCAGCGAGCACCACGCCGCCGGCAGCACCGGACGGTATCCGTCGGGCACTCCCCCGCCCGCGATGATCTCGCGGTAGGCGTCGACCCCCGACGTGGGTTGGCGTGTCAGGGTCGGGTCTCCGAGCACGTCCACCCGGTACAGCCCGAAGCGGGCGGAGTAGTCGCCCCATTCGTAGTTGTCGACCAGCGACCAGTGGTTGTAGCCGATCACCGGGTACCCGTCGGCCACGGCCCGCTGGAGCCAGAACACCGTGTCGCGCAGGAAGTCGCCCCGCTCGATCCCGTCGGCGCGCCCACCATTGAGAGTCGGCATTCCGTTCTCGACGATGTAGATCGGTTTTCCCGGGTAGGCGTGGGCGTAGTGCGTGATCGCCTCGTAGATCCCCTCCGGCTGTGGCCGCACGGCCGCGAAGTCGTCCCACGCCGCGTTGATGGCGGTGAGGTTGTTCAGCGCGACGCCGTAGTAGTAGTCGATGCCCACGTAGTCGACCGCGTCGGCCACCCGGTCCCCGATCAGCGTGTCGGTGAACCCGGTGGCCATCGGAAGGTAGGCCTCGTTCATCGTGACCATCGCGTCCGGGTCGGCCCGGTGGGCGGCCGCATAGCCGAGTCGGTGGGCGGCCTCGATGGTGGCGAGGAAGCGGGAGAAGTCGGCGAACTGAACCCGTCCGATGGTCATCTCGTGCTTGAAGAACACCAGCGGCTCGTTGAACGTCACCCACATGGTGCCGTCGCCCGCCCACCGGTCGGTGATGAGGTCCGCGAAGCGGCCGAACGATTCCACCGCGTTGTCCGCGAGCATCCCGCCCCGGTCGGCCAGCCACCCGGGATAGACGAAGTGCACCATCGTGATCATGGGGGTCATGCCATGTCGGCGGACCGTGTCGATGATCCGGTCGTAGTGTCTGAGGGCCTCGTCGTCGTACTCCCCCGGCGCGGGTTCGATCCGCGCCCACTCCACGCTCAGCCGGAAGGTGTTCACGCCCATCGCCGCGGCGTTGGCGATGTCCTCCTCATAGCGGTTCCAGAAGTCCACCGCGTCGCCCACCGGGTCCGTCTGACCCCTTGGCGAGGTCGCGCCGACGTAGCGCTTCCAGTTGGAGTCCGGATTCGAGCCCTCCACCTGGAAGCCCGACGTCGCGACGCCCCAGTGGAAGCCGGAGCCCGGTTCGGCCGGTCCCCCACCAGGCTGGGCCGCTGCGCCCGGCTGCAACTGGGGGGCCACCGCCACGGCGAGCACGAGCGCCAGCAGCAGTGGAAGTGCCCTCCGGATGATCGTCGGATGTCCTGCCCGTCGCGCGCGCCCGCTCATGGGGTGAACCCTAGGAAGCACCCACGCGGACGGCAGCGGAATGATCCAAGTGCGCGAACCGCGAGCGCTCCCGCCGGTGGCATTCCCCGCACTTATGGCCACCTGGCCAAACCGAGTTGGCCAGATGGCCAACCCCGTGCCAGGATGGCTCTCGCCGGGCGCAGAACACCCCGGCATCGCTGCGTGCACACCGTCCCGCAGTCCGACCGCCCTGGAGAGGCGCCCGTGTCCCCCGTACGCCGCTGGACGGCCCTGCTCGTCCTCGTCCTTCCCGTTTTGCTGATCTCGATCGACATGTCGGTTCTCGGCATCGCCGTGCCGGCGCTGTCCGCCGATCTGCAGCCGACGTCCAACCAGCTGCTCTGGATCATCGACCTCTACTCGTTCCTGCTCGCCGGCCTGCTGATCTTCACCGGTTCGCTCGGGGACCGGATCGGTCGCAAGCGCATCCTCATGATCGGCGCACCGCTGTTCGGTGCCGCCTCCCTGGTCGCCGCCTTTGCCACCAGCCCGGAGATGCTGATCGTCGCCCGTGCACTGCTCGGCATCGGTGGCGCCACCCTCATGCCCTCCACACTCGGTCTGATCCGCGCGATCTTCCCGGACCGCACCGAGCGCCGCACCGCGATCGCCGTGTGGGCGACCGCGTTCTCCGGCGGCGCCGCCCTGGGCCCCGTCGTCGGCGGGTTACTGCTGGAGCATTTCTGGTGGGGCTCGGCGTTCCTCCTGAACGTGCCGGTGATCGTGCTGTTCCTCCTCTCCGCCCCGTTCCTGCTGCCCGAGGCGAAGGACCCGAACCCGGGACCGTTCGACCCGACCTCCGTGATCCTCTCGATCGTCGGCATGATCTCCCTGGTCTTCGCCCTCAAGACCGGTGTGAAGGGAGTCGATGCGGCGGTGCTCGCCGCCCTCGTCCTCGGTGTCGCCGCGCTGACCTGGTTCGTGTCCCGCCAGCGCCGCCGAGAGAACCCCATGATCGACGTCTCGCTCTTCGGGAACTTCGCGTTCACGTCGGCGGTGTCGATCAACGTGATCTCCGTGTTCGCGTTCATGGGGCTGATGTTCTTCCTCCCGCAGTACCTCATGCTCGTGCGCGGCATGGGTACGGCCGAGGCCGGCCTGTGGATGCTCCCGCTCGCGGTGGCCGCCGTCGTCGGCACTCTGCTGGCCCCCGCCCTGGCCCGGCTGGTCTCGGTGCGGACCGTGATCATGACGGGCCTGTCCCTCGTGATCGTCGGGTTCGTGATCGGCACCCGACTGGACACCGCCGAGACGATGCTCCTGTTCACGCTCCTGTCGGCCCTGTTCGGCATCGGCGTCGGCCTGGCCGAGACCCTCACGAATGACGTCATCCTCACCGCCGCCCCGAGCGACCGCGCCGGCGCCGCCGCAGCGATCTCGGAGACCGGCTACGAATTCGGTGGCGCGATGGGCACCGCCGTACTCGGCACAGCGGGGATGGCCGTCTATTCGAGCCGCGTGGTCGAGACCGCGTCCCTGCCCGGCATGGATGTCGACTCCGCGATCGCCGCCTCCCAGACCCTGGCCGGGGCCCACGAGATCGCGAGGACGCTGCCCGACGGGGGTATCAGCCTCCTCGAGATCGCGGACTCCGCCTTCCTGGCGGGCATGGACCTGGTGGCCGTGATCGGCATCGGCACGGCGGCGCTCACCCTGGCGTTGGCCTGGCGTGGCATGCGCTCGGAGTCGCGAGCGGCCCGGCCGCCGTCCGCGCCGGAACACGCCACCGCGTCCACCGCGTCCACCGCGTCCACCGCGTCCACCGCCGTTGCGGAGGTGCGCCGTGGCTGAGTCGCGCCGCGCACAGGTGCCGATCGAGCAGCGCCGCCGGGAACTCACCGAGACCGCGGTGACGGTGATGGCTCGGGACGGGGCGTGGGCGCTCACCACGCGGGCCCTGGCCAAGGCGGCCGGGGTGCCCCACGGGTCCGTGCACTACGCGTTCTCATCGAAGGACGAGCTGATGCGTTCGGTGCTGGGTCTGGACCTGACGCATCTGTCGGACCTGGTGCAGACGCAGCAGGACCGGCCGGTACACGGACGCGACGACGTGACGGCAGCCGTGGCCGAGCTCTTCGCGGCCTATGCGGATTCCGTCCTCGCCGATCCGACGACGGAGATCGCCTACTTCGAGTTGTCTCTGATGGCGGCCCGCGACGAGCAGCTGCGCGCTCTGTCCGTGCAGTCCCACCACGAGTACCGCCGGATCATCGTGACCCTGCTCAGCGATCTGGCCGAGCGTGCGGGCCTCCGGTGGGACGCCGACGTCGTGCTGGTGGCCGAACAGACCATGACGCTGATGTTCGGTGCAGCCCTGGGCTGGCTCGAGCAGCGAGACGACGCCCTGTTCCGGGCCGTGCTCGACGATGCCGCCGGCATGGTGGGCCGCCGACTCGTCTGAGCCCGAGTCGAACCAACCGTCCACGCGCCGCACCCGGTGCGCCGGGCTCCGCCCCCGGTGTCGGAACCACCACTCGGTGACGAGGATGACAAAGAGTACGACGACGACGAGGTCCTGCCTCGGCCGGCTCGACCCGCGATCGTGCCGGAGGACGTCCCCGGCAGTGGCCACGGCCGCGACCCCGAGGGACAGACCCATCACCGCCATCGCGCATCAGCCGATCTGCGGGATGAGCGGCGAGAACACCTCGGCGGAGATGCGCAGGGCCGGCCGTCGGCCAATCTGCCCGGTATCTCGACCGGTTACGCCGAGGCGGTCTCCTCCGCCGTGGCGGTCTCGGACCCCTCGGACTGCGGCACCGACGCGGGCCCCTCGGTCTGCGCGCTGTTGCGGACGAACCACACGCCGACCACGGTGATGAGCGAGATGCACGCGCCCAGCAACAGTGCGTTGTGGACGCCGGTCATCTGCGCGGCGACGTCGCCCAGGCCGGACTCGGCGCCGGAGACGATGCCCAGCGTCATGACGGTGATGAACAGCGCCGTACCCGCGGCGGCGGCGACCTGCTGCAGGGTGTTGAGCAGCGCCGAGCCGTGCGAGTACAGGTGCGGCGGCAGGGAGCCGAGCGCGGAGGTCATGAGGGGCGAGAACAGGAACGCCAGGCCCACGCTGAGCACGATGTGCCAGACGACGACCGTGACCAGCGAACTGTCGGCGGAGAAGAACGTGTACATCCCCCACAGGCCGGCGGACGCGAGGATGGAGCCGGGGATGATGAGCGGCCGGGGGCCGATCCGGTCGAACGCGCGGCCGACGAACCAGCCGAGCACGCCCATGATCAGGCCGCCGGGCAGCAGTGCCAGCCCGGAGTTCAGGGTGCTGGTGCCCACGACCTGCTGCATGTAGAGCGGCAGCAGGATGAGGGTGCCGAACAGCGACATCATCGAGATGAGCATGAGGGCCAGGCTCACGGTGAAGGTCGGGAACGCGAACGCCCGCACGTCGAGCAGCGCGTAGTCCTTGAGCGAGAGCTGGCGCCAGACGAACACGGCCAGGGCGACCACACCGATCGCCACGGGGATCCACGGCGAGATGAGGGCGTTGTCGCTGGCGGCCTCGCCGATCGAGCTGAGACCGAAGATGAGGCCGGCGAACCCGATCGCCGAGAGGACGCCGGAGAGGATGTCGAGCGGGATGCGCCGGGGCTCGGTGACGTTGCGGATCAGCACCGCTCCGGCCACGAGTGCCAGCACACCGATGGGCAGCACGGACCAGAACATCCAGCGCCAGCTGAGCACGTCCAGCACCAGGCCGCCCACGGTGGGTCCGATGGCCGGGGCGACGGCGATCACGATGGAGATGACGCCCATGGTGCGGCCGCGACGGTCGGCGGGAACCACGTTGAGCACGGTGGTCATGAGCAGCGGGATCATGATGGCGGTGCCGACCGCCTGGACGACCCGGCCGGCGACGAGCATGGGGAACACCATGGCCAGCGACGCCAGCAGGGTGCCCGCGGTGAACGTGCTCATCGCGATGACGAACACGGACCGCAGCGGCAGGCGCACGAGCAGCCACCCGGTGAACGGGATGACCACCGCCATCGTGAGCATGAACGCGGTGGTCAGCCACTGCGCGGTGGCGGCGGTGACCGCGAACTCGCCCATGAGCTCGGGCAGTGCCACGGACATGATGGTCTCGTTGAGGATCACCACGAACGCGGCGCCGACGAGCAGGGCGATGAGCCGCACGGTGGCGGCGGGCATCGGCGGGGAGGCCTGCGGGGCCCGGGCCGCCTGTGTGGAATGGGGGGTGGCGGAGACTTCAGACGTCACGGTCGTCCTCTGGGATTGCGGTGTGAGCAGAGAGCAGAATCCGGCGCCGGCGGAGCCGCGCACGGGAACCCTATGAAGCTACCGGAACCACGGTTCGGATGGCGGGTCAAGTGACCGGCGTTACCTCGGGGATGAGACGGGGGACGAGCCGAACGAGGACGACCATGGCGACGAGCTCGACGAGGGTCTGGGTGACGACGACGAGGGCTGCCAGATCGAACGCCGCGGGCAGTGCCAGGACCAGCGGGAGGACGACCAGGGAATTTCGGGTCGCGCCACTGAACGCGATCGCCCGCCTGCCCGGCACATCGAGGCCCGCCAGCCGCCCGGCCGCCATGCCCGCCGGCACCGTGACCATGACGAACGCCACATACACCGGGACCACCTGCACCAGCGCGCCGAGCCGCTCGCTGACCGCGCTGATCTGGGAGGCGACCACGAGAGCCAGCGTGGCGACCATGAGCGGGACCATCGCCGCGGCCGCGCCCTGCGCCACCGCCCTCGCGACGCGGGCACCCCGCCCGGCGAGATACTGCGTCAGCGCCGCGGCGCTGAGGGGCAGCGCGATGAGCAGCACGAACGCCTCGACGAATGGCTCAAGCTCCACCGCCGCAACCAATTCGGATCCGACGAACATCCACAGGTACAGCGGCAGTAGCGACATCTGGGCGAGCATGAGCAGCGGGGTCGCGGCCAGGAGCCGGTGCACGTCGGCTCCGGCGAGGCCGGCAAACACGAGGACGTAGTCGATACACGGGGTCAGCAGGACGAACAACACGCCCACCAGGAGCACCCGGTCGTGGTCGACGATCCGCGTCAGCAGCCAGACGATCGGCGGCACCAGCAGAAAGTTGACCGCGAGGATCGTGCCGAGGAAACGCCAGTCACGGAACGCCCCGCCGATGCGCGCGAACGGGATGCCGAGGAACGTCGCGTACAACAGCAGCGCGAGCACGGGCTGGATCGCGAGCCCCGCCGGGCGGGCCACCGCGGGCGCGAGCACCCCGACGACCCCGCCCACGAGGAGGCCCGCCAGGTAGAGCGACACCTGGTGCCGCTCCATCCACTCCACGCTCGCGCGCATGCTCCTCCTCACGCCGGCCGCCGGGTCCCCGCCGGTCAGATCAGGTCTACCCTGGCCGCGTGGAGACGCGCACACTGCCCGTGTACGAGGCGGGCGCGGTGGTGATGCCGTTCGTCATCACGGGCATGGCCGAGCGCGTGGACCGCGACACCGTGTGGAAGCCGCACTCGCACCCCACGCACGAGCTGCTGTGGAATCGCGCCGGGGCGTCGACCGCGACCATCGGCGCGCGCACCTGGACAATCACCCCGTCGATCGGTCTGTGGATCCCCGCGGGGGTCCTGCACTCGGCCACGGCCCCGGCAGGCACGTGGTACCGCACGGCCCACGTCGATACGCGGACCCGCTCTCCCCTGCCGGAAGAACCCGTGGCGGTGGAGGTGACCCCGCTGCTGACCCTGCTGCTCGAGCGCCTGGTCGACCAGACACTCCAACCGGGCTCGCGGGAGCTCACCGAGCAGATGGTGTTCGACCTGCTCGAGCCCTCACCGCACGCCCTGCTCGTGCAGCGCCCGGACTGCGCGCTGCTGCGCCCGATCGTCGACGCACTCGAGGTGAACCCCGGCGACACCCGCTCGCTCGGTGAGTGGGCGGCCCGGCTCGGGGTGAGCGAACGGACCGTCACCCGGACGTTCCGCGCCGAGACGGGGCTGAGCTTCGGTGCGTGGCAGGCGGCGCTGCGCGCGCAGCACGCCGCCGTGATGCTCGGCGGCGGGATGCCTGTCGACGAGGTCGCGGTGCGGGTCGGTTACAGCTCCGCCAGCGCGTTCGGCGCCGCGTTCCGCCGGACCACCGGCCTCACCCCGGGGCATTTCCGCGGGGCGGGCGACCCCGCCGGGGCCCACGCCGCCTCCGCCCTGTCCGAATCGCTATACCCGGCGTCCTGATCAAGCGATTGCGCCGCCCACCAGCCGGGTCGTAACGTCTTAGGCCAGCCTCACCTAACGCCGATGGTGGTGTCGGGTGGGCCGCCCTGTCGACCTTTTTGAGAGTGAGAGAGCCGCCCTGATGCGTTCTCGCGGTATTGCCTCTGTCCTGATCGCCTCCACGGCCGCGCTGGTGTTGACCGCGTGCGGGTCGTCGTCCGAGGCCGATTCCCCCGGCGGTGCCGCCGCGTCCGGCGACTCCGGGGCGTTCCCCGTCGTCGTCGAACACGCCCTCGGCACCACGACCATCGAGCAGGCACCCGAACGGGTGGCCACCGTCGCGTGGGCCAACCACGAGGTGCCGCTCGCCCTCGGCGTCGTGCCCGTGGGCATGGCCGCCGCGAACTTCGGCGACGACGACGGCGACGGCCTGCTCCCGTGGGTCGAGGAGAAGCTCGAGGAGCTGGGCGCCGAGACCCCGGTGCTGTTCGACGAGACCGACGGGATCGACTTCGAGGCCGTCGCCGACACCGACCCGGACGTCATCCTCGCCGCCTACTCGGGCCTGACGCAGGAGGACTACGACACGCTCAGCGAGATCGCGCCGGTCGTGGCCTACCCCGAGGAGGCGTGGGCCACCTCGTGGCGCGACGTCATCCGCTTCAACTCCCAGGGCCTCGGGATGCAGGCCGAGGGTGACGAGCTCATCGGACGGATCGAGGGCGAGATCGCCGAGGCGACCGCCGAGTACCCGCAGCTGGACGGCACCGCGACCATGTTCATGACGCACGTCGACCCCACCGACCTGTCCACGGTGAACTTCTACACCGCCGCCGACACCCGGGCCGCGTTCTTCGAGGATCTGGGCCTGGCCACCCCGAAGGCGGTGGCCGAGGCGTCGGCCGGCGGGAAGTTCTCGGGCAGCGTGAGCGCCGAGCAGCTCGACATGTTCGACGACGTCGAGCTCATCGTCACCTACGGCGACCAGTCGCTGGTCGACACGCTGCGCGCGGACCCGCTGCTGTCGCAGATGCCGGCCGTGAAGAACGACGCGATCGTGTTCCTGGACGGCAACGGCCCCATGGGCACTGCGGCCAACCCCACGCCGCTGGCCATCTCGTGGGTGCTCGACGACTACGTCGCGCAGCTCGCGGAGGCCGCCGGCAGGTGACCGCCGACCCGGCCACGGCCCCGGACGCAGCCCCCGCGTCGGGCGTCGCGAGGTCAGCCGTCCAGGCCGTGCGACGCCCGGCGCGCGTGCGTCTGCTGTGGCTCACGGTGACGATCGCGGTCCTCGTCGTCGTCGTCATCGCCTCGGTCACCATCGGCTCCCGCACCGTCTCCCCCGACGAGATCGTCGCGGCGCTGGGCGGCTCCACCGACGGCCTGGGCGAGGCCGCGGTGACCAAACGCGTCTGGCGCACCGTCCTCGCCGTGCTCGTGGGCGCGGCCCTGGGCGTGGCCGGCGCGGTGATGCAGGGCGTGACCCGCAACCCGCTCGCCGACCCCGGGATCCTCGGCGTGACCATGGGCGCCTCGCTCGCGGTGGTCGTGGGTATCGCGTGGTTCGGACTGTGGAGCTTCACCGGCTACATCTGGACCGCGATCGCCGGCGCCGCCGTCACCGCCGTGTTCGTCTACGTCGTGGGCTCGCTCGGCCGAGGCGGCGCGACACCCCTCAAGCTCGCGCTGGCGGGGGCGGCCACCTCGGCGGCGGCGTCGTCGTTCATCAGCGCGGTGGTGCTGCCGCGCGGGGACATCGCCGGCGGCGTGCGGTCCTGGCAGATCGGCGGCGTCGGTGGGGCGAGCCTCGAACCCATCGAGCAGGTGCTGCCGTTCCTCGCCGTGGGCGCACTGATCTGCTTCCTCGCCGCCCGGCCGCTCAACTCGCTCGCGCTGGGCGACGACCTGGCCGCCGGGCTCGGTGAGCACGTGCTCGCCACCCGCGCCGTGGCCTCCCTCGGTGCGGTCCTGCTGTGCGGCGCCGCGACCGCGGTGGCCGGGCCCATCGCCTTCGTCGGCCTCATCGTCCCCCACGCCTGCCGGCTGCTCGTCGGCGTGGACCACCGCTGGCTGCTGCCGTTCTCCGCGCTCACCGGCGCCGTGCTCGTCACCGCCTCCGACGTCCTCGGCCGGATCGTCGCCCGGCCCGCCGAGATCGACGTGGGCATCATCACCGCACTGGTGGGGGCGCCGTTCCTCATCGCGATCGTGCGCCGGCAGAAAGTCAGGGAGCTGTGACCGCCGTCGTGGGTCGCGGCGCGCGGGCTCTCGCCCCCGTGCACTCGTCCGCCGCCGAGGTGGTGGCCGCGGGCCGGCGTGCCCGCGGTCGCCGGCGTCGGCTGGTGATGGGCCTGCTCGTCGTGGCGGCCGTCGGCCTGGTCGCTGCCTCCCTCATGGTGGGCAAGACCTTCTACTCCCCCGCCGAGGTACTTGGCGTGATCCTCGGCCACGACGTCGACGGGGCGACCTTCACCGTCGGACGCCTCCGGCTGCCCCGCGCGGTGCTGGCCGTGCTCACCGGCGCGTGCTTCGGGCTGGGCGGCATGACGTTCCAGACCATGCTGCGCAACCCCCTGGCCTCCCCGGACATCATCGGCATCAGCTCCGGCGCGAGCGCCGCAGCCGCCTTCGCGATCGTCGTGCTGGGCCTGGGCGGCGCGCAGGTGTCGGCGTTCGCGATCGTCGCCGGCATCGCGGTGGCACTGGGGATCTACGGGCTCGCCTACCGCGGCGGCGTGGCCGGCACGCGGCTGGTGCTCATCGGCATCGGGATCGCCGCCACCCTCAACGCGGTCACCGACTACATCCTCAAGACCGCCCCGCAGTGGGAACTGCAGGAGGCCATGCGGTGGCTCACCGGCAGCCTCAACGGCGCGTCGTGGGAGCAGGTCCGGCCCGTGCTGGCCGCGACCGTGGTGTTGGCGCCCGTGCTGTTGCTGCTCGCGCGCGACCTGGGGCTGCTGCGGCTCGGCGATGACACCGCCTCCGCGCTGGGGGTGCGCACCGAACGCACCCGGATCGTGCTCATCATCGCCGCCGTTGGCCTGATCGCCTTCGCCACAGCGGCTGCCGGACCCATCGCCTTCGTCGCGTTCCTCGCCGGCCCCATCGCCGCGCGGCTGGTCGGTCCACACGGCTCGCCGCTCATCCCGGCCGCGCTGGTCGGCGTGGTGCTGGTGCTGGCCGCCGACCTGGTGGGCCAGTACGCGTTCGGCTCCCGCTACCCCGTCGGCGTGATCACCGGGGCCCTGGGCGCCCCGTACCTCGTCTACCTCATCGCCCGCACCAACCGCACCGGAGGCTCACTGTGACCGCCGACCACTCGCTCGAGGCCACCGGGTTGGACCTGGGCTACCGGGACCGCGCCGTCATCCGCGACCTGGACCTGCAGGTGCCGCCGGGGACGATCACCGCGATCGTCGGCGCCAACGCGTGCGGCAAGTCCACCCTGCTGCGCTCGATGTCCCGACTACTGCGGCCCCGCGGCGGGCAGGTGCTCCTCGACGGCGAGCAGGTCCACCACATCCCCGCCAAGAAACTCGCCCGCACCCTGGGGCTGCTCCCCCAGTCGCCGATCGCGCCCGAGGGCATCACCGTCTCCGACCTGGTGGGGCGCGGTCGGAACCCGCACCAGGGGATCTTGTCGAGGTGGTCGAGGGACGACGACGAGGCCGTGGCCGCAGCCCTCGAGGCGACCGACACCCTCGAGCTGGCCGACCGGGCGGTGGACGAGCTGTCGGGCGGTCAGCGCCAGCGCGTGTGGATCGCCATGGCCCTGGCCCAGAACACCGACCTGCTCCTGCTCGACGAGCCCACCACGTTCCTCGACGTGGCGCACCAGGTGGAGGTGCTGGACCTGCTGGTGGACCTCAACCGCGACCGCGGCACGACCATCGTCATGGTGCTGCACGACCTCAACCTCGCCGCCCGCTACGCCGACCACCTGGTCGCGCTGGCCGACGGCCGCGTGCACTGCAGCGGTGCGCCCGACGAGGTGCTCACGCCGGAGATGGTGCGCGCGGTGTTCGGGCTCGACGCGGTCGTGATCGAGGACCCGACCTCGAGCCGGCCGCTCATGCTGCCGCTCGGGAGGCACGGGGTGAGGGGCGCTGCGGGCGCAGCCGGGCCGGGCCGGGCCGCGCCGCAGCCCTCAGAGCTCCGGCAGCCGGTCGGCGCCCCAACTGCCGTGGATCAGGTCGGTCACCCGCGAGATCTCCTCGGCCGTGACCGATGCGGTCTCGCCGGGTTCGAGGGTGTCGAAGTGGAAGATGTACAGCCGCGAGACGAACTCCTCGAACGGCAGTGACGACTCACCGAACCGCTCGCCGCTCCCGGCGGTGCTCACCACTACGCCGTTGCCCCAGTCCTGCCCGCTGTCGTTGTTGGGGTTGAAGAAGTAGACGCGCATGGTCTCGTCCGGGTCCAGCGCGACCCGCAGGATCGTGATGGCGTGCCACCCCACGAACCTCGCGGAGGAATCGGTGACGGCCACGCCCGCGGGCTGCGGGTGGATCAGCGGCTGATTGCCGTTGTGGAAAGGGTGGTAGCTGCCGTAGAAGTGGCGCAGGAAGTCCTCGAGCCCGGTCAGCCTGCCGGTCTCCACGTCCACGTTGATGCGGAAGCCCCGGGCCGACCACCAGCCGTGGAACTCGGGGTTGACCCACCGGTGGGGGTCGCCCGGGCGGTCCGCACACTGCCGACCCATCTCGGCGTAGATCCGGTCCAGGTGCGGCACCACGAGCAGCGAGACGGGGTCCAGGTCCACGGGCAGCGTGGTGGCCAGGCCCGCGTCGAGTTCGCGGGAGGAGATCGGCCGCCCCTCGAAGTGCATGACCACCTCGTTGTCCCGCGCGGCCCACGCGATGATCTGCAGCAGGTAGTCGGGGTCGTTGTACGCCCAGATCGACAACGCCCGGGCGGACTGGCAGGTGGGGTTGTCGCCCTGGCCCACGCCCAGCGGCTGGCCGAGCATCGACATGGTCCCGGCGAGCAGCCACACGCGCCCCTCGTGGGCGGGGCCGCAGGAGAGTGCGAGCCGCTCGGCCGCGTAGTCGGACAACGGAAGTGCCGACAGCCGCCACAGCGCCGGCGCGACGGGCGGCTGGAAGAGGATCCCCCGCTCGAGCAGCAGCGCCAGCCCGTACACGGATTGCGCGGTCTCGGGGTGGACGGCCGCGTCGATGAGGGCGTCGACGAGAGCGTGGAAGCAGAGCAGGCTCTCGCGCCCCGTGCTGGACAGTCCCAGCGCCTCGCTGAGCAGGAAGCTGCCCTTCTCCCGGAGGAACCGGACCAACACCGGGTGGTACGGGGAGACGAGCCCGGTGTCGTGCATGGACCGGGCGAACCCGGTCGCCTCGTACTGCAGCGAACCCTCGTCCATCGACTCCAGCCGGGAGAGGTAGACCTCCACCCCGGGATCCTCACGGCTCGCGTCGGTGGTGCCGTAGATGCTGCTGATCAGCCGGTCGATGCCCACGCCGCCGCCGCTGGTGTCGACCTGCGGGTCCCGGCGCGCGATCGCGATCTGGGTGATGGTGTGTTTGATCTGGTCCACCTGGATGGGGCGTTGCCGCAGGATGCGCCAGATCTCCTCGACCAGTTGGTCGAGCACGCCGTCGAGGCCGATCTCCGCGGCGATGTGCGCCAGCGCGGCGCGGGTGACCGTCGCCATGCGGCCCTGCTGGCTGCGCTCGGCCTCGGTGGCGACGGTGAACAGCAATGAGGCGTTGACGGCGAGGACCTCGGTGAGGTGCTGCCGCGCCTGCTCGGGTGTCACCTCCGGGTGCTCGTACTCGCCCAGCGCCACGGCGACGAGCCGCAGGTCGCTGACGATCTCGATGACGACCTTGTCGGAGTCGGGACTACGGAGCGTGCCCGCACTCAGTGCGGGGATCAGCGACGCCGGCGACGCCCAGTCGGTGCCGTCGAAGAAGCCGGCGGCCTCGAGGTCGTGCGCCATCGACTGCACGGCCCGCGCTCCCCCGCCCCGGAGAAGCACCAGACGCACGCCGTCCAACACCCGTCGCAGTCGCGACGCCTTGGCCACGTCGCCGGCCTCGGCGAGCGATCGGGCGGCGTCGACGAGCGAGGCCACCCGCTTGTCGAGCACTCGCGCCGCGTCGGGCTCGTCGTCTCCCACTGGTCCACTCTCCGTCCTTCGCGGCGGCGTCTGCCACGTCGCCCGACCTCTGACCACGTCCGCTCGCCGGTACCGTACCCGCGCGGGCACCCGGCCGAGGCGTCACACGTAGAAGTCGAGGTCCTCCTGGCGCCGCAGCACCGAGCGCATCTCGTAGGCGTCGTCGCCGTGGAAGTAGACCAGGCCCCAGTGGGTGCCGAAGGCGGTGCGTTTGGTGACGGTCTCCTCTACGGGTGCGGTGAGCTCGTGGGATTCGAAGTACTCGTGGTCCTCCGTCTCCTCGGGGATCGCGAGCGTGGAGACCACCCGACGCCGCGGGTAGACCCCGAAGCAGCCCGCGTGCCCGGACGCGTCGACCACCTCGCGGGGGAAGAACGCCTCGATCTCCTCCTCGGTGGTCCTGGGGTCGAACGCCAACACGAGGCCCTGGTAGGCGTTGAACCCGTAGACGCGCTCGAGCAGCTCGAAGACCTTGAACCCCGGCGGCCGGTAGGCCACCTCGCCGAAGTACATCTCGCCGTCGCTGGTGACGAAGTACTCGGGGTGCACGAACCCGAACTTGATGTCGAAGGTCTTGATGAGCTTCTCGATCTGCCGGGTGATCTCGGGCCTGTACTTCTCCAGCTCGGGCGAGGCGGGGACGAACACCGAGTACCCGAGCGTCACGTACTCGGAGATGTTGAGGAAGACGATCTTCCCGTTGTGGATCCAGGCCTCCACGGCGAACTCCCAGCCGTCGAGGTGGGACTCCATGAGCACCGGGAACTCTTCGTCGGGGATCGTGTCGACCTCGTCGGGCGTGCGGATGACGCGGTGGCCGAGGCAGCCGGCCTTGTCGAACGCCTTGAGGTGGATGGGGTCGTTGGGGTCGCCGTCGAGCTTGAGCAGCGTCTGGTTGACGCGCTTGAGGAACCGGATGACGTCGTCCCGCTCGTGCGCCTCCTCGAAGATCCCCACTCGGATGCCGCCGAGCTGCGCGCGACGCTTCATCAGGGCCTTGTCGCGCAGCAGCAGCGACTGCCCGTACAGCGTCGGGTTGTCCATGAGCATGGAGTTGATGGCGCCCGCCCACTCGACGGTCTCCTCGAACAGCGGTATCGCCACGTCCACGCCCATGTCGCGGAGCGTCTCGGCGATCTCCATCGAGCGGTCGTTGAGGCGCTCGAAGTCCCACGGGACGAACGGGATCTGGTGCTCGCGGCAGTAGTCGGCCGCCCAGATCGGGGCCACCACCACGTAGCGCCGGTCGAAGCGGCTGAGCGCGTCGACGGCGTTGGGCACCCAGCCGAGCAACGCCACGTAGCCCTTGTCCGGGTCGCGCAGGCGCTCGTGGGGGTCCTGCACGGGATGGGCGGCCGTGTCCACGGCTGCGTCGGTGGCGAGTGCGGTGGGAGTCTGCAAAACCGGTGGTCTCCTCGGTTGGTGATGGGCGGCGGGTGACGCGCGGGGGTCGTGGGCCACAAACGTACCCAAGTGGGGCGCTCGCGCAACTGGTCGCGAATCACCGAACCCCGGGGCTCGCGGCGGCGTGCTCCCTAGGCTTGCGGCGAGAGGTCGACCGCCCTGGCGGGACCCGATTGCGAGGAGAGCGACATGAACCTTCAGGAGACCATCGAGGCCGTCGGCGAGGTGATCGATGCGCTCGGGGTGGCCGCGATCGTCATCGGCATCCTGGCGGCCACGCTCATCGCCACGTGGCGTCTGCTCAGCCGACAGCCGGACACCTACCGGCATTTCCGCCGGTTTCTCGGCAGGTCGATCCTGCTCGGGCTGGAGATCCTCGTGGCGGCGGACATCATCAAGACGGTCGCGGTCACCCCGACGCTCGAGAGCGTGGCGGTGCTGGCCGCGATCGTCGTGATCAGGACCTTCCTCAGCTGGTCGCTGGAGCTGGAGATCTCGGGCCGCTGGCCGTGGCAGAAGTCGCGGACACCGGAGCCCGCGCCGCGCGACGCCGCCGTGTCGCCGGGGCCGTCCGACCAGGGTCACCGCGGGGAGTGAGGGGCGACGACGACGACAACGACAACGACGACGAGGCGTTCACCGGCCGTCCGGGGCCCGCTCACCGCACGGTCAGCGCCCGCCTCTCCGCGACGGCGGCGAGGCGGTCCTCGTACTCCCCGGCCAGCTGGTCGACGATTCCGGCGACCGGGTCGATCGCGCGGATGGACTGCAGCCCCTGGCCGGCCGCCCACAGGTCCTTCCACCTCTTGATGCCCTCGTCGCCGGAGGTGTAGTCGCGGTCGGCGAGCAGTGGTCGCAGGTCGTCGGGGTCCATCCCGTTGGCCACCAGGCTGGGTCGCAGCCACGACGCCGGGGTCCCGGTGATGGCGTTGCTGACGATGAGATCATCCGGGCCGTGGTCCACGACCATCTGCTTGTACGGCTGCTGCGCGTGACTCTCCTGCGCCGCGAGGAAGCGGGTGCCCATGTAGACCAGGTCGGCGCCCGCCGCGACGGCTCCGGCCACCCCGGCGCCGTCGGCGATCCCGCCGCCGATGATCACCAGTCCGTCGAAAAACTCGCGGACGGCGGAGATGAACGCGAACGGGGACATGTGGCCGGTGTGCCCGCCGGCGCCGGCGGAGATGCAGGCCATGCCGTCGACGCCGGCCTCGGCCGCCTTGTGCGCCAGGGACATGTTCACGACGTCGGCGACCACGATGCCGCCGTAGCCGTGGACCACCTCCATGACCGGGCGCGGTGACCCGAGGGCGGTGATGACGATGGGCGGCTGGTACTCGGCCACCAGTCGCAGGTCGTCGGCGAGGCGGCGGTTGCTGCGGTGGGTGACGAGGTTGACGGCCCACGGCGCCGCGGCGGGGCCGGCGTCCTGAAGCTGGTCGGTGATCTCGCGGAACCACCGGTCGAGCTCGTCGACCGTGCGGCAGTTCTGGGTGGGGAACGAGCCGATCACGCCGGCCCGACAGGCCGCCACCACGAGTTCCGGTCCGGAGACGAGGAACATCGGCGCGGCGACCACGGGGATCCGCAGCCGGGACAGCAGCTCCGCGTGCTCGCTCTCCGCGTGCTCGCTCTCCACGTGCACTGCCCGGCTCACTTCGATTCGCCGCTCACGGCGACGGGCTGGCGGCGCAGGTCGCGCTTGAGCAGTTTGCCCACGGCGTTGCGGGGCAGCTCGGGGCGCACCTCGAGTCGCTCGGGCAGTTGATACGAGCCGATCCTGCGGTCCCGCAGGAATGACACCAGCTCCTCGAGCGTGAGGCTCTGCCCTTCGCGCAGCGCGACGACGGCGGCGACCCGCTCCCCCAGGACCTCATCGCGGTCGCCGATCACGGCGACCTCGGCGACGGCCGGGTGCTCGGCGATCATGGCCTCCAGCGCCACGGGGGCGATGTTCATGCCGCCGCGGATGATGAGGTCCTTGTTGCGGTCGACGTACTCGAGGAACCGCCCGTCCTCGCCGGCGATCTCGAACACGTCTCCGGTGCACAGGCGACCCTGCTCGTCGAAGGGGCTCGAGAGGTTCTCGCCGTCGAGGTAGCCGGCGAACACGGTGGGCCCGTCGATGCGCAGCTCGCCCGGGACGCCCGCGGTGGTGATGTCCTCCCCCGTCTCGAGGTCCACCAGGTGCACGCCCACGCGGTCGCCCAGGAACACCTCCCACTCCACGCCCGGCGCGCCGTGGCGCGGGAAGAAGCGGGCCCGCTCGTCGGGGTTCGGGAAGTCCTCGGGCAGCGACTGCAGGGCCAGGCCCTCGTTGGAGCCGAAGTTGTTGATCACGCTGAGGCCGAACCGGTCCTGCCAGCCGCGCACCATGGCCGGCTGCAGCGGCGCCGAGCCGGAGCCGAGCTGTTCGAGGCTGGACAGGTCGACCTTGGCCAGCAGTGCGTCGTTGTTGAGCAGCATCCACAGCAGCGCCGGCGGGGCCAGCGTGTAGGTGACGCGCTCGCCTGCGATCTGCGCGAAGAAGGTGGGCGCGTCGAACGGGTGGTGCTGGACCAGCAGGCTGCCGGTGAACAGCCAGGGCAGGAACATGCCGCTGATCCCGGCCATGTTGATCATGGGGAACGGGTTGAGCAGGACGCTGTCCACGGTGACCTTGGGCCCGGAGGTGGTGCCGTCGCCGATGGACACCCACTCGTAGTCGGCGCGCGGGACGCCCTTGGGCTCGCCCTCGGTGCCGGAGGTCCAGCACAGGGTGACGCAGTGGTTGGGGTCGTGGGAGTGCTCGGCGCGCCATGCCTCGACGCGGGCGCGGTCCGCGTCGCTCGCGGGGCCGGAGACGATGTGGGCGTCGGCGACCTCACCGGCCTCGGAGGCGGCGCCGACGGTGAGCACGACCGGCTGCGGGGACATGGCCGAGCGGGCGGCGATCGACTCCGCGGCGGGGCTGCGGTCCTGGAAACGGCTGGTCGTGAGGATCGCCCGGAAGCCGGCCTTGCGGCCCATGGTGCTCAGTTCGTACTCGCGGTACTGCATCGCCAACGGGGAGGCGACCGCCCCGATCGCCCAGGTGGCCAGCAGGGCCTCGGCCAGCTCCACCGAGTTGGGCATCTGGATCCCCACGACGTCACCCGCGCGCACCCCGTGCTCCAGCAGACGGGCCGCCAGGTGCACCACCTCGTCGTCGACCTCGTTCCAGGTGAGCCGCCGCGGCGGCGAACCCACCAGGGACTCGCGGTTGAGGGGGTCGACCACGGCCACGGCGTCGCCGCGCTCGGCGACCCGGGCGAGGAACTCGCCGTACAGGGTGCGGTCGTCCCACCAGCCGCGGGCGCGGTAGTCGGCCACGCGCTCGGGTGAGTGCATCCCCTCGGTGAACTGGACCATCTGTCTGTCTCCTTGAATCGGACGTGCGTGGATGGGGGGTGGAACCGGTGCGGGCCCGTCAGAGCCGCAGCGCGTCGGCCATCGAGTCGTGGGTGCGCCAGCCGGGGATCTCCGCGCCCGACGCCCAGGTGGAGTGGGTACCGGAGGACACCCGCTCGGGCAGGCGAACGCGCGCGATCGGCCCGTCCTCGACCCGCTGCGCGTCGAGAACCAGGCACTCGGACAGGTCGCGGTTCATGTCGACGGTGATGGTGATGAGGTAGCCGTCGTCCTCGGCGGTGGCGCCGACGCGCGGGGCCATGGCGGTCTCGCTGCAGAACACGCCCTCCTCGAACTCGTAGGAGGTCTCGGCGCCGGTGAGCAGGTCGTGCTTGACCACGCCGTTGAACAGGAACCAGCCGGGCTTGTTCTGCGCGGCGTAGGTGTAGCGGTACTCCTGCCCGCGGAGGCGGTCGTTGATCATCCCGAACTCGGTGACGCGGTCCGACAGGTCGTACTCGCGGACCTGCCCGGTACGCATGTTGAGGTGCCAGCGGTGCAGGCGGGTGCCCATGCGGTCGGCGGCGAGGAAGCGGAACGCACGCTCGTAGGCGGTGCCCACGCCGGTGTCGCCCGGTAGGGGGAACTTCTGGAAGAAGCCGTCGAGGATGACCTCGTCGCCACTTTCGTAGGCGTTGGTCCAGTGCAGGACGAAGGTGGGGTCGGCCTCGAACCACACGATGTCCTCGGCGCTGCCGCGGCGCGGGATCACGGCCAGGCGGGTGGGGATGTCCGGGTAGAAGCGGTTGGCGTACTTGCCGTGGGCCAGCGCTTCGGGGTCCCAGAACAGCGGGCAGTCGTTGAGGATCGCGTAGTTCTCGGTGTACGCCATGTCGTGCGGCAGACGCGGCCCGGGCAGCGGGACCTCGGTGTAGTGGACCAGCGTGTCGTTCGAGTCGACCACCCCGTAGTGCATGTAGGGGGCCTCGGTGCCGTAGTTGAAGAACAGCATCTCGCCGGTGGCCAGGTCGACCTTCGGGTGCGCGGACACGCCCAGGTCGGTGGGGAACGCCCCGTCCCAGGTGGCCTTGCCGCGGGTCTCCAGGGTGAGCGGGTCGAGCTGGTACAGGTCGCCGCACTGGTAGAAGCTGGTCAGCGCCCGGCCGTTGTGGACGGTGACGTCGGTGCTGGAGGAGTCCTTGAGCAGGCCGCGCGCGCCCCACCCGTGGTCGACCCGGGCGGCGGTCGGCTTCTCGGCGATGCCCGGCCACAGCGGCCCGCCGGCCTCCTGCTCGGCGAGCAGCCCGTCGGTGCGGACGAAGCGGTTGCGGTAGAACGCCTCGCCGTCGCGGAAGCCCACGACGTGCATCATCGCGTCACCGTCGAAGGGGTGGTAGATGCCCGACAGTGCGTTGTGCACCGGGTTCTCGGTGTTGCGCAGGTAGACGCCGTCGAGGTCGTCGGGCAGGTCGCCGATCACCTCGAGGTCGTCGGCCGCGCGCTCGGTGTGCTGCGGGCGCCAGGGGCCGGTGCGGTAGGGGTGGTCGTCGTCGGCGGGCAGCGTGCTGAGGATGCGGCCCAGAACCTCGGTCTCCATGGGGTGGTCCTTTCGGTCAGAGAAGTGGGGGGGTGCGCGGTGCGAGCGGTTCGGCGCTCAGCGGGCGGCCTCGAGGATCAGCGCGGTGCCCAGCCCGGCGGCGCCACTGACGGCGGCGGTGGCGTAGCGGCCACCACCCACGCGCAGCTGCTCGACGGCCTGGATCGTGAGGATCGCGCCGGTGGCTCCGAAGGCGTGGCCCATGGCGATGGTGCCGCCGTTGACGTTGAAGCGGTCGTCACCGAAGCCGCACTCGCGTTGGATCTTCAGGCAGAACGCGGAGAACGCCTCGGCGAACTCCACCACGTCCATCTGGTCCGGGGTGAGGTCGGCGCGGGTGAGGGCGCACCCGATGGCGGCCTGTCCGGCGCCGAGCATGCGCACCGGGTCGGCGCCGACGGAGGCGCCGGCGACGATGCGCGCCAGGGGTGTGAGGCCGGCACGCACGGCGGCGGCGAGCGTGCCGACGACGACGAGGGCCGCTCCGTCCGCGAGCGAGGGCGACGTTCCCCGGGTGTGCAGGTGGTCGATCCTGTCCAGTTCCGGGAGGTGTTCCAGGGCGAGGGCGTCCTGTCCGTCGGCGCCGAGGGCGGCGAACGCGGGCTCCAGGGTGGCGAGCTGCTCGGCGGTGACCGGGCGCATCAGCTCGTCGCGGCTGAGCACCACCCGGCCGTCGGCGTCGCGGACCGGCATCAGGGTGGAGTCGAAGAACCCACGGTCCCACGCGCGGGCCGCCAGCTCCTGGGTGCGGACACCGTAGGCGTCGAGTTCTTCGCGGGTCAGCCCGAGTTCGGTGGCCCCGATGTCAGCGGCGATGCCCATGTGGACGCTGCCGATGGACGAGATGACCTCCGCATCCGCCCAGAGAGGGCCGCGATCGGCGAACATCGGCGCCTGGGAGACCGACTCCACTCCCCCGGCCACGATGAGGTCGGCCTGCCCGGAGCCGATGAGCCCGGCCGCGTTCTTGATGGCGTCGATGCCGGAGGCGCAGAAGCGGTTGACCGTCTGACCGGCGACCGAGTGGTCCCAGCCGGCGGTGAGCGCGGCGGTGCGGGCCAGGTTGGCGCCCTGGGCCCCGGTCTGGGTGGCCGAGCCGAGGATGATGTCGTCGACCGCCGCCGGGTCGAGGCCCACGCTGTCGACCAGTCCGTTCAGGAGCTGCTCGACCAGGCTCAGCGGGGTGATCCCGGCGAGCGCTCCGCCGGCGTGGCCCTTGCCGCGCGGGGTGCGCAGCGAGCCCAGGATGTAGACCTCGCGACCGGCGCTCATCGGACACCCCGGGTGAGGACGGTGGCGACGGCGGTGGTGAACGAGCCGCCCACATTGACGGTCATGGCGGTGCGGGCTCCGTCGACCTGTTGCTCGCCCGCACGGCCGGTGACCTGGTTCGCGGCGTCGAGCACCATGCGCACGCCGGTGGCACCGACCGGGTGGCCGTCGGCGAGCAGTCCGCCGCCCGGGTTGACGGGCAGCCGGCCGTCGCGGTCGATCGCACCCTCGGCGACGGCGGCACCGCCGGCGCCGGGTGCGGCCAGGCCCATGTGTTCGATGGTGACGATGCCGTTGATGGAGAAGCAGTCGTGGATCTCGGCCACGTCGAGGTCGTCGACCCCGTCCAGACCGGCCCGGCGGTAGGCGTCCTCGACCGCACCCGCCAGGTGCGGGAACATGTGCTCCGCTCCTGCGCTCTGGGCGAGCTTGTCGGCCAGCAGCAGGGTGGAGGTGCGGTGGCCGAATCCCGCGAGCACGGCCTCGTTCCCCAGATCCGCGCCCGTGCGCTCGGCCCAGGCCTCGGCGAAGCGGCGGCTGACGAGGACGACGCCGGCGGCGCCGTCGGTGATGCGACCGCAGTCGGTCTTGCGGAGCATGCCCTCGACGAGTGGGTTCGCATAGTCGTCCGGAGTGAACGCGGCCGGCTCGAGGTCCCAGGCCCGGGTCTGGGCCTGGGCGTTGCGGCGGCCGTTGGCGAAGGCGATCTCCGCGAACCGGCCCAGGTGTGCGGGGTCCAGGCCGTAGCGGGTGTCGTACTCGGCGGCGATCTCGGCGAACAGGGCCGGCCAGGCGAACTCGGCATCGAGTGCCTCGCGGCCGGCCCACGCGGCGGTGCCGAGGTTGTCGGCGGCCTGCTTGGCGGAGACGTTGCGCATGAGTTCGATGCCCAGCACGAGGGCGACGTCGTATCGGCCCGAGGCGATGTCCGCGCTCGCGGCGAGCACGGCGGTGGACCCGGAGGCGCAGGCCGCCTCGTGCCGGGTGCTGGGCACGCCGTCCAGGGCGGGCTCGGCGGCCACGACCATGCCTCCGAGCTGCGCCTGTCCGGAGAACAGTTCGCCGGCGAGGTTGCCCACGTGGATCACGTCCACGTCGCTCGCGTCGATCCGGGCGCCGGCGAGTGTGGCCGGGATGACCTCGGTGAACATGTCGAACAGGCCCAGGCCCTCCGACGACCACTTGCGCGCGAAGTCGGTCCGGCCGCCGCCGAGGACGTACACGGGCTCACTCATCTGGTCCTACCTCCACCCGACGGGAACGCTGTCCCGCCCGCATCTGTTCGTCTCTTCGCTCCGTGACCCGACGCCCGGCCCGACACGGACGAGAGTGGCGCAGGTCACGCCTGTCGTCAATGTAGCGCCACCCGGCGATTACTACAACAGTGAAAGCGTGATGACCACCGTAAGGCCAGCTGAAGCAACAGTCGGCAGTAGATCACTTCACATGCGCGAGCACTGCGCCGCGGCTGATACGCTGGCCCGAGTCGCAAATCGGGAGGTGGTGGCGGCATGGCGGTCCCGACCGCGCAGGACCAGGCCGCGTCCGTCCCCGGCCTGGGGCGGGCCCTGGTGATCGTGGGCGATTCGTGGGGCCTGCGGATCGTGCGCGCGATCTTCGTGGGCCACCGCAGCTTCGGCGCGCTCCGCCAGGCGCTCGGCATCTCCGACGCCGTCCTGGCGCGGCGCCTGGCCGACCTCGTGGCCGACGGCGTGCTCACCCATCCGGACGACGATCCCGACCCCGGATCGCGGGAGTACCGGCTGACCGACGCCGGCAAGGACCTGTGGCGCGTGATGGTCGCCATCCGCTCGTGGGATCAGTCTTGGGCCGGCCCCGCCCACGGCGACTCGGAGATCGAACTGCTACACCGCCCGTGCGGGCAGGCCACCCATCCGGTCCTGGGCTGCGGCGCGTGTGGTGCCATCGGGCTCCGCGCCCGCGACATCACTGCCCGGCCGGACGCGAACCTGCTGCGCGACGTCCGTGCCACCCGCTCCCGCCGCGCGACCCGCTCGGATGGGCCGATCGACTCCTCCCGCGTCCTGGGCGACCACTGGGCCTCGCTCGTCCTGGCGTGCGCCCTCATGGGCGACGTCCACTTCCAGGATTTCCAGGACAGCCTGGACATCTCCCCCGCCACCCTGACCAGCCGGCTGAAGGACTTCGTCGACGCCGGGATCCTCACCCGGGAGTCGCACCGGGAGGGCGGGCGGCGGCAGGTCTACCGCCTCACCCCTGCCGGGCAGGACTTCTTCCCCGTCTCGGCGATGCTCAACGACTGGGCGAGGAGTTGGCTGGCCGACGACGGCCACTCGGGGCTGTCCATGATCCACCGCGCATGCGGGGCGGAGCTCCTCCCGCAGTTCACGTGCAACTGCTGCAACGGGGTCCTCGAGCGCAGCGAGGTGCGGTTCCGGGGCGGCAACCTCGTGGGCGCGCCCCAGCCCTGAACGGGGCACGAGGGCCGGGGCACGCCGGGAATTGGGATTAACCTGACGTGACACTCACCTTCAGGAGGTTGGCATCGCCACCACACACCCGGGCCCCGGCTCCCCCGCCCTCTCTTCGCCCGCAATCACCTCGTTCCTTCGTCGCCACACCCTCGAGCAGCCGGGGCGCACCGCGCTGATCGACGGTGCCACCGGCGAGTCGCTCACCTACCCCGACCTGCTCGGCCGGGTCCTGGCCCAGGCCGAGCAGTTCCGCGCGGCGGGCATCGCACCGGGCGACCGCGTGGGCATCCTCGGGGTGAACTCCCTGCCCTACGCCGTCACGCTTCTCGCCCTGTCCGAGGTGGGCGCGATCGCGGTGCCCCAGAACACCCGGCTCCACGCCGCGGAGCTGACGACCAACCTGCAGGATGCCGGGGTCACCGCGCTCGTCGCCGACTCGGCACACCGGGAGGCGGCGACGTCGATCGCGGACGACCTCGTCGTCGTCGCCCGGTTCCTCCTGGACGGCACCGCGGAAGGATGGACCCCGCTCGATCGCGCCGCCGCCACCGTAGATACGGCGACCCTCGCCGCCACCCCGGTGCCGGACGAGTCCCACGGCGAGGCCACCTCCACCATCCTCTACACCAGTGGGACCACTGGCCGCGCCAAGGGCTGCATGCTCGCCCAACGCACGTGGGTGGGGTACGCGCAGAACATGACGAGCTCCCTGCGGATGAACCGCGACGACACCTACCTCGCGTTCCTGCCGCTCTTCCACGTGGCGGGCCTCGGACTGCTCCACTCGCAGCTCATCCTCGGCGGCACCGTGGTCACGCAGGCCGCCGCCGACCCGGCGCAGATGCACGCCGCCGTGAAGAAGCACGGCGTCACCATCGTCATGGTGGTCCCGGGCATCTCCGGCCCGTTCGTCACCCACCCCGACGCGGCCCCGGCCGGGGACACGACACTGCGCCTGCTCGTCTCGGCCGTCGGGCTGGAGTCACGCGAGGTCATCGAGGCCACCCGTACCCGCCTCGGCGTGGAGTACATGGGCATCTACGGTCAGACGGAGTCCGGGACCAAGACCACGTGGGCCACCCAGGATCAGGTGGACCGCAACCCGTCGACGTACGGAACCGTGATGCCGGCTCTGGCCTACCGACTCGTCGACGACGCCGGCCGTGACGTGGCGCCCGGCGAGCCCGGCGAGCTCTTGCTGCGGGGCAGCACGGTGATGCAGGGCTACTGGAACCGCCCGGCTGCCACCGCGGAGACCCTCGCCGGCGGCTGGCACCACACCGGCGACGTCTTTGTCCTCCAGGACGATGGCACGCTGCGGATGGTGGACCGGACCAAGTACCTCATCAAGACCGGCGGGGAGAACGTCTACCCGCAGGAGGTGGAGAACATCCTCAAGGTGCATCCGAAGGTCGCGGACGTGGCGGTGGCCGGAATCCCCGACGCCGAGTGGGGCGAGACGGTCAAGGCGTTCGTCATCCCCGAGCCCGGCGTCGAGCTGACCCGCGCGGAACTCGACGAGGCCGTCCGCACGGAGGTGGCCGGGTACAAGGCCCCGCGGTTCATCGAGTTCGTCGACCAGATCCCCCGCAACGTCTCCGGCAAGATCCTCAAGAACGAACTCACCGCCAGGCCCACCGACGAGTCTCAGCGCGTGGCGCGGAAGGGACGCTCACGTGACGGGCACTGACAGAACAGACGCTGACCAGACCATGCCGTTGGTCGACCTCTTCCCGCACTCGGACCAGATCGCGGTGCTGAGGATGCAGAGCCCGCCGGTCAACGCCTGGACCGACCCGTTCGTCGAGGCCATGGAAGCGGCCCTCACCGAACTGGAGTCCTCGGCGGCCCGCGCCGTGGTCATCACCGGCACCGGCCGACACTTCAGCGCCGGCGGCGACTTCCACCGGTTCCAGCAGATCACCGACGAGACCACCGCCCGCGAGTTCGTGGAGCGGGTGCAGGGGCTCATGGACCGCGTGGCCGCGCTACCGATGCCCGTCATCGCCGCGGTCAACGGCACGGCCCTCGGCGGCGGGTGCGAGCTGGCCCTGGCCTGCGACGTGCGGGTCGCCGGCGCGCGCGCGAAGCTGGGCCAGCCCGAAGTTAGGTGGGGAATCCTCGCCGGGGCCGGCGGTACGCAACGCCTCGCACGGTTGGTGGGGCCGGGCATGTCCAAGCTGATGATGTTCACCGCCCGGCCCGTCGACGCTGCCGAGGCGCTGCGCATCGGGCTGGTCGAAGCGGTCTCCGACGGTTACGACCCGCTGCCGCTCGCCCTGGAACTGGCCGAGACGATGGCGGTCAACAGCCCGCGAGCGATCCGCAGCGTCAAGCAGTGCGTGGATCGCGGCCTGGACGTCGACCTGCCCGCCGGGCTCGAACTCGAGCGCGAACTGTGGATCGACCTCATTCCCGACGGTGACCTGCAGGAGGGTGCCGCGGCGTTCTTCGACGGACGCGATCCGCGGTACCCCGACTGACTGATGGCGGGGCGCCCGGGGTCGGGACCACGGGCGCCCGCCTCCCCATCCGATGTCCGTCCGGTGTCGAATCCTCATCATGGACACGGTTCCGCGCTCTCCTCGGCAGGCGAGCTTCCACGTGAAAGCGTCCGAATCGGACGTATCGGGCCTGCTCGCGGGCTCACCGCATGCTGGGCGCGCCCACGATCCGAACGACGGCACCACCTCGCGGCGACTGCTGACGCTGTCCCGGCGCCGGAACTACGCCCGCGACGCCAGCATGTGGTGGGAGAACTGGGTGCCGGTCGCGGCCACCGGGTGGGGCGCGGTGTTCGTCATCGCGCCGCTGCTGGTGGCCGATGTCCTCATCAGGACGACCACCGGGCTTCTCCGCAAGAACCACCCGTCGGGCCCGCCTGACATCGACGCCGGCGACTGAATACCTCTGCTGTCCCGCTGCCGGCGGACGAAGTCACCCAGCCGCCCCCGCGCGGGCCGTCACGAGGGCCGCGCGGCCAGTCGCCACAGGATGGTCCGCTCGCGGGACCGGGCGGCGTGCAGTGGATCGGCGCTGTCGGCCGCGCGCGGGTGGCGAGGCGTCGTCTCGTGCGTTCCCAGAACCGTCAGCCCGGCGTCGGCGATGCGGTGGAGGAGCTCGTCGCTGGCTCGTAGGCCGAGCTGCTCCGCGAGGTCGGACAGGATCAGCCACCCTTCGCCCTGCGGCGTGAGGTGGTCGGCGAGCCCACCGAGGAAGCGGCTGAGCACGTCCGAGCCCGGGTCGTAGATCCCCTGCTCCAGTGCCGAGGTCGGACGACCGGGAATCCACGGCGGGTTGCACACCACCACGTCGGCTCGCCCGGCGTCGCCCACCTCGTCGTCGTCATAAGGCCACAGGTCGGCCTCCACCACGTCCACCCGGTCCGCCAACCCCAGCCGACCCACGTTGTCGCGCGCGCACTGCACCGCGCGCGGGTTGATGTCGGACGCCACGACCTGCCGTGCCCCGCGCCGGGCCAGGACGGCCGCGAGCACACCGGTGCCCGTGCCGATGTCCCACACGATCGGATCCTCGACACCCTGCGGCCAGGGGGCGTCGGCGACCAGGTCGATGTACTCGTCTCGGGTAGGGGCGAACACGCCGTAGGCGGGATGGATCCGGGCCCCCAACGCGGCGACCTCGATGCCGCCAAGGTGCCACTCGTAGGCACTGATGACGCCGAGGAGCTCGGGTAGCGAGACCAGCGTCTCCCGACCGGTCGAGTCGTTGCCGTTGTGGGTCGGCGGCCCGTAGGCATGGGTGCAGGCGTCGCGTACGTCGGGCGCTCGGCGCAGTCTGACCGAGTAATCCTGCTCGAGTGGGATGAGGATCTTGCCCAGCGTCTCCGCCCGCTGCGCGCGTGCCTTCCGGTCGGCGAGGAACACCTCCCCGGGTTCGGAGCTCTGCGGCGCCCGGGACGCCCGCTTCTGCAGTCGCCGGTCGAGGGCGCGCATGAGCTGGCGGGCGTTGTGGAAGTCGCCTCGCCAGAGCAGTCCGGTGCCCCGCCGGATCATCCGAAGCGCCTTGTCCGCGGCGATGTCGTCGTGGATCACCACGATGTCCCGCGGCGGCGGCGCGCCGTTCTCGGAGTGCCACCCGGCAGTGCGGTCCTCGCCCTTCTCTCGCCAACTGACGGTGGTCACAGGCGACCCGGGGGCGGCAGGAGAAGACACGTGAGTCCTTCGGACGGGCGCGCCCTCGACCGTAGGGAGGAATGACGCGCGAGAGCAAGCTACCCGCGAACCGGGCCGCACCCAGTGTCTCAGCTCCGCCGCCGACCGGTCACGGCCAGTCGATCTCATACGGCTCGGCCCGGGCCGAGTGCATCCGTCCCCCGCTGATGAAGTAGCCGTCGGTGTAGGTGGCCGTGTCGGACGGGATGCCGTGGGCGAGCGCGTAGAGCTGGGCCGCGAGATCATCGGCATCGAATGCGCCGGAGCTGTCGCGATGGGGTGTGACGATCGCGGTCCTGTCGGCGAAGACCCCGGGCGCTCCCCTCAGGGTGATTCGGCGAGCGCGGTAGTCCCCGGCGCGAACGTAGGCGAGGGCCTGGCGGAGCACGGTGTCGTAGCGAGTGCCAGAGATGGGTGTGGCGATGTGCATGGCCGACAGCGTCACACCCGTCGGCGGCGTCCTCGCCCGCGTCACGGTCCCCGGCACCGCAGCCTGTGGAGAGTCGCGTGCCCTGTGAGTGTGGTGCCGCTGCCGTGAGGGTTCCGGTCGCCTCTCCCCGGTTCTACGATGGGAGTCGAGGCATTGGAGCTCATCATGAGTGCATCGCAGGCCGACCTCTGGAGTGGTCCCGTCGGGCAGTCGTGGGTGCGCAATGCGCTCGCGTACGACACGATTCTCGAGCCGCTCGGTCGCGCGGCCCTCGACCGCCTGGACCTCGGCCCACCGCAGCGGGTGCTGGACATCGGGTGCGGGACCGGGACAACGACCTTGGAGATCGGACGCCGGGTGCGCCCGGACGGGTCGGCGGTCGGCGTGGACGTGTCCCGACCGATGGTCGAGTGCGCGCAGGCTCGCCTGGTGGACGAGGCCGATGCGGAGAACGTCGAGTTCCTCACCCTCGACGTGGAGAGCGAGCCGTTGCCCGGCCTGTTCGACGCCGCGTTCTCGCGGATGGGCGTGATGTTCTTCGACCGACCCGAGGTGGCGTTCTCCGCCGTCCGGGCGGCCCTCCGACCGGGCGGCCGGCTCGCGTTCGTCTGCTTTGCCGCGCCCGCCGCGAACCCGTTCATCACCGTCCCCACCGGCGCCGCGTTGGCCCGGCTCGGTGGTGCCCCTGTGCCTCCGCCGGGCGCGCCGGGACCGTTCTCGTTCGCTGACCCGGACCGCGTGCGCAGCGTGTTGGAGACCGCCGGCTTCGAGTCTGTCGAGGTGAACCCCGGCCCCGACGAGGTCACCCTCGGCCCCGCCGACCGCCTCGAACAACTCGCCCGGCAGGCGCTGGAACAGAACCCCCAGGCCATGATGGCGATGGCCGCCAACCCCGACGCCCGCGACTCCGCCGTCGCCGCGGCCGTGGCCGCGCTGGGTGAGCATGTCACCGACGGCGAGGTCCGTCTGGGTGCCGGAACCTGGGTCGTCGAGGCCCGCGCGCCCGGGGTGTGACAGGGCAGAAGCAGCAAGGGCCGCTATCGATAGACCTCGCGCCGATGGGCAATATCGACAACGAGGACGGTCACCCGTTGATCCTCGATCGAGCAGATGATCCGGTAGTCGCCCACGCGGTACCGCCAGAGGTGCTGGTCGCCGCGAAGTGCCTTCCCGAGATACCTGGGGTCTTCGCACCCGTGTATTCGCTCCTCGAGGAATGCCCGGATTCTCTGCTGCGCAGTCCTATCCTGTCGACCGAGTTTGGTGATGACCTTCTGGACGTGCGGCGTGACCTCGACCAGATACGCCACCTCAGGACCAGTCCACCTGGTCCAACGGGATCGCGGAATCGTCTGACTGCCTGAATTCCTCCAGACGGTGCCGGGCCAAGTACCAGTCCTCCATCTCGTCGAGTCCGCTGCGGATGAACTCGCTCGCGTAGAACGACTTGGACCTGCCGGTGATTCGAGCCAGATGGTCCAGACGGGCGATGGTTTCGTCGTCCAACTTGGTGTTCAGCTGTTTGGCCGTCATGACACCCCTTCCGCCGCTATACGAGTATAGACCCAGTGACCACCCTGAGACCGTGACCATCCGGCCGGTCGATGTCGAGAGCGTCATTGACGACAAGCGTGGGGGCGAGCCACTGCGAGGCGCAGCGTCGATCTGGCAGCCTCCAGGCAACTAGATTCCTGCCGGAAACCCCTCCCCTTCTCAAGTTATAGCTGGTAGGAGGTCTTGCGGCAAGACCCCGGTGGGGGCGCACACTTGCGCAATGTCCCCCGAGGCACCCGGCATCTTCGCCCTCCCCGACCACCTCGCCCACAAGGCTGACCCGGCGCACATCGACGACGACGAGCGCCACCTCGCCGCCATCTCCCGCGCCCTCGACCAGAAGATCGCGGTGCTGTCCGCCCGTCTGGACGCCCGCCGCCGCGACCCGGCCGGCCGCGGCGCGCAGACCATCGAGCGCGACGCCGACATCCGCCGCCTCGTCGCCGAGCTCGCCACGCTGCGCCGCTTCGGGCTGGACGTGTGCATCGGCCACTACGCCACCGCCGCCGCCTCCCGCGCCCCTCAATTCGACTCCAGCCCCACCGCAGCCGAGGCCGCGCCGGTGTACGTGGGCCGCATCGGCCTCACCGATGCGGCCGGCACTCCCCTCCTCGTGGACTGGCGCACCCCGGCCGCGGAGCCGTTCTTCGCCGCGACGCTCGCCGATCCGAGGGGTGTGACGTATCGCCGGCGGTACCGGTGGTCGGGCGGGCGCATCGTGGATTACTGGGATGAGGTCTTTGGCGACGACGACGAGGTCTTCGCTCACGTCAGCCCCGACGACCTCTCGGCGTTCGTCTCGAGCTTGTCCGAGGCGCGGACCGGCCGAATGCGCGATGTGCTCACCACGATCCAGGCCGATCAGGACGCCATCATCCGCGCGGACTCCCGGGGAGCCCTCATCGTGGACGGCGGGCCCGGCACCGGCAAGACCGTCGTGGCCCTGCACCGGGCGGCGTATCTGCTGCACGCGCAGTCCCGTGAGGGGCTGCGGCGCGGCAACCTGCTCCTCGTCGGGCCGCACCGGCCGTATCTGGACTACGTGGCGGATGTACTCCCCTCCCTCGGTGAGCACAGCGTGCAGACGGCGACCGTGGCCGATCTCGGCGTCGCCGCGCTCGGCGGGACGATCGCGGCACCGCCCGGCGGACTGCCCGACGAACCCGATCCCGAGGTCGCCCGACTGAAGTCAGAGCTCCGCATGGTCGAGACGATCGAGGCCGCGGTGCGCTTCTACGAGCAGCCGCCCGAGCAGTCGATGGTGATGCAGACCGAGTGGCTGGACCTGCGCCTGACGCCGGCCGACTGGGCCGAGGCATTTGCCTCCGTGGAGGACGGCACACCACACAACGAAGCTCACCCGCAGATCCGCGAAACGCTCGCCGAGATCCTCGTTGACCGGGCCCTCCATAACAGTGCAGGCGGTGGCGTGCCGGCGGACATCCTCCGCGCAGAGCTCGCAGCACACCCGGACCTGCACCGTGCCCTGTACCGGGCATGGCCGATGATCAACGCCACCGATCTTGTCGGGGACCTGTGGACCGTCCCGGCGTACCTGCGCCTGTGCGCACCGTGGCTGACCACCGAGCAGCTGCAACTCCTTCAGCGACCCGCGGCCGACTCATGGACGACCGCGGACCTGCCGCTCCTGGACGCGGCCCACCACCGGCTGGGTGATGCCGACCGGAAGCGCAGAACGCAGCGTCACCGGGCCGAGCGATCCGCAGAACTCGCAAGGCGCCAGCGGGTGATCGACGACCTCATCGCCGCCGATGACGATCCCGAGGGGGTCTCCCCCATGCTCCGCCACGCCGATCTGCAGGAATCCCTGCTCGACCCGTCGACCGACGACGACCCGACTGCTGGCGTGTCCCGCCTCGCGGGCGTGTTCGGACACATCATCGTCGACGAGGCTCAGGAGCTCACCGATGCCGAGTGGCGGATGATCCTGCGCCGCTGCCCGTCGGGCAGCCTCACGGTGGTCGGCGATCGCGCGCAGTCCCGCCGCGACTTCGACGAGTCCTGGCCCGGCCGGCTGGAGCGCATTGGCCTCTCCCCTGCCCGCATCACTTCCGTGCATCTGAGCATCAATTACCGCACCCCCGCCGAGGTCATGGAGGCCGCTGCACCCGTGATCCGGTCGGTCCGTCCCGACGCCAACGTCCCCGAGTCGGTGCGCCGCAGCGGGATCCCCGTCGAGTACGGCCACGTCGAGGATCTCCAGCACGTGATCGACGGGTGGCTCGCTACCCACTCCGAGGGCACGGTCGGCATTATTTGCGGGTCCGGCGCTACCGTTTCCGAATTCAACGGATCCGACCGCGTCCGCTCGCTGACCCCCGCGCAGGCCAAGGGCCTCGAGTTCGACCTGGTGGTCCTTGTCGACCCGGGTTCGTTCGGCTCGGGCGTCACCGGTGCAGTCGACCACTACGTGGCGATGACGCGAGCGACGCAGCAGTTGGTCGTTCTCAGCTCGTAGGTTCTCGCCGGGCGCGCAGCGTCACAACGCCGACGCCTGCCTCAGCGCTACGTCCGCGATAGGTCGCTTGAGCAACTGCTCGGGGAAGATGTCGATGTCCTCGCGACCGAAGAGCATACGAACTTCTTCCAACAAGCCAGAGGCTCGCATGAGGAGGTTGCCGTCGGCTGGGTCCATATCGACCAGGATGTCCACGTCGCTCCCGCCATTCGCAGTACCGCGGGCGACTGATCCGAACAGCATCGGATTCGTCGCAGCGTACTTGGCAAGGAGGGCTCGGAACTCGTCTCGACGCGCCTCGATGAGCTCACGCAAGGCGAGCGATTCGGGAGTCGGGGCGGTGCTCGTCATAGCCTCAGGATTTTGGCTGCATTTGCTGACGGAAGACCCATGCGCTCTACCGCCTGTGCCTCCGTCGCCGGAATCGCCACCGGGCAGTCACAGGTCGCTTGACTCCAGACGCTGCACCACCCGGGGAGCCAACTCGCCTTCCGCGAGCCTGTACTTCGACCACTTGTCGCCACTCTCGGCGGACATCGAAGCCGAGAAGACGCGCCGACCCCGTGCGTTCACAGTCGTGTTCGCCTCGAAAACGGGGCTCGGCACCATCCACGACTGCGCGATCGACCCCCGCGTCACGTCTACGTAGACGAACAGCATGTCCAGGTCGCTGCGTGGGTAGAAGGACGAGTCGCGGACAACAGCCTGAAAACGGCCGCGTTGCACCACAAGCCCATCCGACATTCGCGCCTTCACTTGGACGGCCAGAGTGGCGGTGTGCTCGCGCAGGTGGAAAACCAGGTCGACGCCCTCGTCGTCGATGATCGACGTCGACACGTTGAGCTTCGCGCGGGACTGCAGGATGCATGTGGCGGCGACGAGCAGCTCCGCCGCCTTACCCATTCGTCCAGAGTCCGGGGACTTCTCAAGGTAATCGTCGGGTCCCATTGCCGCACTATAGAAGCCGCTGTTCGAGCCGACGTCCCTTAACTCAGAAGAGGCCATCAGTCGGCAGGCACAGCGGCAAGCAGAATGGATAGACCCGTGGGCGCCTTCAACCTCGCCACCGCTGTTCTTCACACGACGCTGGATGTCGACCCGTGCCCGCGGCGGTGCACTCCGCCGATTCCACACCCATCTACCGCACGCGCGCCCTGGGCGACCGCGATGTCGTCCCACTGGCCCTGGGAGGGCAGCCGAGCCACACGGTTCGCGCCCGCGGGCACGGGGTCGGGAATGGGCGACGACGACGAGGAGTACTCCCTCGCGATCCGTCCGCATTGTCGGAAGGCACCGACCTGGCGCTGTTAGCGTCACACAGACATGGACCCGACCGGAGGAGACACAGCGTTGAGGAAGAAGACGTTCGCGGCGCTCGCGGGCACCTACGGGATCCTCTTTCTCCTCACGACCGCGTGGACGGCGTGGCAGATCGCTACTCACGGGGCCGCGAACGTCAGCGCCCCGGTTTTCCCGGCGATGGCACTCGGGGCTCTCGTCGGCGTCGTGGTGATAAGAATCCGTGGCAATCGGCAGGGACAGGCGACCCTCGCTACTGCACTCGCCGCGATAGTGTCCTTCGCTGCGGTCGCCGCCGCCGGGCTCTGGGGGTGGTTCATCGTCGCGGGGTAGCGCCAGGCCGCTGACCAGGGGCGCCCTGAACGCCCCGTGCAGGGCACCCCAGGTCACAGGCCGTCGTCGACCTCCCGCGCGAGCGCGCGTGCCGCAGTCGTCTCTAATTGCCCAGCACTGACCGCCTCCGCTCGTCGGTAGATCGGGGCCCCGGGCGCGGATAGCACTCGAGCCCGGCTCCCCCATCAGGGAACCGGGCTCGAGTGCGTGTGTAGCGGGGACAGGATTTGAACCTGCGACCTCTGGGTTATGAGCCCAGCGAGCTACCGAGCTGCTCCACCCCGCGTCGATTGCCTCACTGACAGTACGTGCGACGGACCAAAGGTCCAAATCGATAGACGAGTAGCTGCGCATCGTTGCGGTATCACCAGCGGTAATTGCGGCCGGGCGGGGCACAGCGGGGGCTACTCGGATCAAGTTTCTGATGACGACGGGGAGATCGCCTCCCGCGCCAGCCCCGTTGCTTCGACATAGCATCGGGCCATGTCTCCTCACTCGACGAGCATGGGCGGCTTCGTCACGGCTCTCCTGCCCTCGCTATCGAAGAGCTTGGCCGAGCAGTTCAACATCTTCCGGGTGATGCACCACGGCACCCACGAGAAGCAGCTCTCGAACGTCTTCGCCTGGTTGCTGACCACTGATGCGACCCACGGTCTCGAAGACACTTTCCAGCGGATATTTCTCGCCCGCATCAATGCTGCGCTCCCCGTACAAGGCACGCTGCCGGACTCTGGATACCGGGTTGTCCAGGAGGTCGACACACGAGCAAGTGATGAGATCGCGGCTGGCGCAGTCATGGACATCGCCGACATCGTGCTCTCCCGGCCTGATGCAGCCGTAGTGGTGGAGAACTTCGAAACCTCCGACGGACACGGGCACGACTACCAGCGCTACCTCGCCCACGGAACCGCGGGCGGACGACCGGCGGCGGTCGTTCTGCTCTGTCACAGGCACGACTTCCACCGTCTTCGTAACGGTTGGGAGCAAGCCATTGTCATCACCTACGCCGATCTGCTCACAGAGTTGCACGCGCACGTTGACGGCCATCGGCGATGGCAGGATCGCCACCCTGACCAACTCTTTTTCCTCCGCCAGATGATCGAGTACTTCGTGGAAGGTCCAGCCGCAGTGAACGTCGACGAGCAGATCCGCTTCATCAAGACGATGTGCGAGACCGGAGAGTCCGCGCGATATGGACACCGGCCCCAGGAGCGAGCAGCCCAGGAGTTCGCGGATCTCGTGGCGGAGCACGCTCGGCGGCAATTTGAAGACAGCCGGGCAACGCTCGCATCGGTCAAGGACAGGCTGCGCACTTTCGCCCGTACAGTGCTGACAGACCAGCTCAACGCGTCTCTCAGTCACGGGACGATCGATAAGGTGGCAACACGGTTCGTCGGGCAATGGGAGTGGTGCGTTGAACTGCAGCGGCGCGACGAACTGCCCGCGGTCTTCCTCGAGTTCGGCCCCACTGCGGTCGTGGAAAACGCCCGCATTCCCCTACCGCTCAACGACCCGGACTACTCCCGAGTGTTCGTCACGCTTCAGGCCCCAACCGGCGAAGGGATCTCGCGAATCACGCAGACGGATGTCAGCCTTTCGGGCGTGCTCGACGGGCTCGAACCTGATGACCTTCGGCTTCGGGATGCAGTCCTGTCGCTCATCGACAACGCGTGAGCATCAATTATCCAGAGCTCCCTCCAGATTATCCAGAATACCGCGAATATCAATTTCCGAGTTTTAGCGAGAGATGCCATGGCCCTATACGATATAACGCACATTAAACAATCTTCCAGCGATTCGAGTACGCCCCTAATAAAATTGCGGAGTACATCATTCGCCGAGCAGGGAATTATGGAAAGGCAACACATCCAAGCCGCCCTGAGGGACTATATAGAGGTAATCGATAGTGAACTTCTCGTAGTATCTGAGGAGTACAGCGAATTCGAGGGAGTTTCGCGACGTATCGACCTCCTCTGCGTAGACAGGTACCGCAGACTAGTCGTGATCGAGATTAAACGAACGGTCGACGGCGGCCATATGGAGCTACAAGCACTTCGCTATGCGGCAATGGTCTCAACCATGACGTTTTCTCACCTTGCAAAGGTCTATGCCGCATATCGTGTGCGCCGCGGAGAACTCAATACGACCGCTGAGGAGGCGGCCTCCGATCTCCTGGAGTGGTTCGACGAATCGGAAGAACCAGTTGAAGACGGCGAGCTTTCGAGGGACGTCGGAATCATCCTGGCTTCGGAAGACTTTAGTCAGGAAATCACAACTACAGTCTTATGGCTGAATGAGTTCCATGATTTCGATATCCGCTGCGTTCGCCTGACACCATACACGTTGGAAGATCGAATTATCCTCGATGCCCAGCAGGTTATACCGTTACCCGAGGCATCGGACTATACAGTCAAAGCCCGCGAAAAGGAGACTGCAAGCAAACAAGCTAAGAGGCAATCGGTAGACCGAACCAAGTTCATCATAGAAACTCCCACGGGGCGTTCAGAGCCGCTCCCAAAGCGCTGGGCCACCTTGGAATTAGTCCAGAGACTCATCGAATTCGGAGTCCCGATGTCTGAAGTTCGCAAGCACCTGCCCCCGAGCAAGACGCTAGTTATCGATGGCGTTTACGACAACGAAGATGAACTATGGGCCGCTGCGCGCACACAACACGGCCGTTCTCATGCGAATAGGATTCGGTGGCACCTCGCTTCACCAATTGTCGAAAACGGTAGAACATGGTTGATTGCGAACAACTGGGGCAGCGGAACCAGAACCGTTTATAAGGATCTGGTATCGGCCGGTCCAGCGGGCTTCCAGGTGCACGAAGAGGGCCACGAACCCGTCGACTGAGCACGAGAATCCCCCGCTCCGTCCCTCCTGTAATCCAGGGCACGGAGTCCCGCCAGCCGCTTCTCACCCCACCGCCGCCACCTTCCACGCCGAGTGGATCGCGCCGTGGATGTAGCCCACCTCGCCGGCGTCGCCGATGACCTCGCAGTCGATGCCGGCCGTGCGGAGCTCGTCGGCCAGCGGGGCCGCGGCGGTGGTGCCGTCGGCGTAGATCACCATGTCGGCAGCGGCGGACTGGGCGCGACCCTTGGCATCGGTCCAGGCCACCGTCGACTCGGTGATGTGGCTGACCTTCACCCGGCGCTGGATGTCGACGCCGTGCTCCTTGGCGTGGCGCACCGCAGTCCAGCGGCGCGGCATCGCCAGCGGCAACCCGAGCTGCTGAGACTCGTGCAGGAGGGTGACCTTGCGGCCGCGCTCGGCGAGGAACTCCGCGAGCTCTAGGCCGACCAGCGAGCCGCCGATCACCACGACGTTCTTGCCCATCGGCAGCGCGATCTTGGTCAGTCGCCGGATCCACGAGGGGCGCTTGGTGATGGTCGAGAGCCTGCCTAGCCGGCCGACGGTCCGCAGGAAGACCCCGGCCTCGTTGGCCGTGGCGGTGCCCAGCATGGTGGCGCGCAGCGAGTCGCCCGTGTGCACGTGGGGCAGGTCGCCGCCGGGGATGGCCGGGGCCGGACGCTTGGCGCCGGTCGCCACGATCACGCGGTCGGCGCCGAGGGCACGGATCGACTCGACGGTGGCTTCGGTGTTCAACCGCACGTCGATGCCCAGCCGCTTCACCTCAGCCTCGAAGAAGCGGATGAGCGGCTCATTGTCGGGCGTGGTGAGGGTGGAGAACCACATGGTGCCGCCGAGGCGGTCGGCCTTGTCCAGCACGGTGACGCGGTGCCCACGCTCGGTCAGGACCAGGGCCGACTCGAGACCCGCGGGTCCGGCGCCCACCACCACGACGTGCTCGCGCTTGGGTGCGGGCGTCAGCGGCAGCAGGGTCTCGTTGCCGAGCGCCGGGTTCACCGCGCAGAACGGGGTGTCGTCGAAGAAGTTCTCCGCCACGCAGAGGTAGCAGTTGATGCACGGGCGCACGCGCTCCGGCGTTCCGGCGGCCAACTTGTTGGGCAGGTTCGGATCGGCGAGCAACTGCCGGCCCATGGCGGCGAAGTCGACCTTGTCGTCGTCAATCGCCTTTTCCGCCACCTCCGGCAACATGCGGCCCACGGCGATGACGGGGATCGACACGGCCTTCTTGATGGCCGCGGCGTTGTCCACGTACGCGCCGATCGTGTCCGGGAGGGGGCCGTCGGTGAAGTTGTCGAAGGGGTTGCGGCCCCAGCCGGTCACGTGGATGGCGTCGGCGCCCGCGCGCTCGAACAGCACCGCGGCCTCGGTCGCCTCGGGCAGGGTCAGCCCGCCCTCCTGTCCGTACTCCTCGCCGGACACGCGCACCAGCACGGCGAGCTTGTCGCCCACCCGCGCCTTGACCGCGGCGATGACCTCGCACGTCAGCCGCGCCCGGTTGGCCAGCGACCCGCCGTACTCATCGGTGCGCAGGTTGTCGCGGCGGTTGAGGAACACGCCCAGGATGTAGCCGTGGGCCACGTGGATCTCGATGGCGTCCGCGCCGGCCTTGGCGATCCGCTCGGCGGCGTCGGCCCAGGTCTCGATGAGCCACGAGATGTCGTCGTGGTCCATCTCCTTGTAGACCGTCTTCTTGCCGCCGGTGGCCGCGCCCATCCGACCCAACTCCTCGCCGGTGCTGTCGGCCAGGGCGGAGTAGTCGTAGTCGTAGTCCGGGGTGCTCGGCGCGATGAGGGGGCGGTCGTTGGCGATGTCCACGCGCGCGACCTTGCCGTGGTGCGTGGACTGCACGCACAGCTTGGACCCGGCCGCATGCACCGCGTCGGCCAGCGCCTTGAGGCCCGGGATGTACTTGTCATCCGACAGACCCGGCTCCTTCATGGACGCCGCGCCCACGGGGAACGCGATCGCGCACGCACCGGTGATGATGAGCCCCGCTCCCCCGGCCGCGCGGGCGACGTAGTGGTCGATCTCCCGCTGCTCGATCTCGCCGTCCTCGGACACGTTCATGTCCATGGCGGGCAGGACGATGCGGTTGGGCGTCTCCATGGGGCCGATGCGGCCGGGCGACATGAGGCGAGGGAATGAGGTGAGGGTCGTCACGTCGATCATGATACGCCCGAGTTGACGGGTGTCGAGAACAGGTTCCAGTTTTTGGGGCGGTGGGTTGTAGTTGACGGGGTGAAAGGGACGACGACGACGCCAGCGAGTGCGTCTTGCAATCCCCTACCAGGTGCTGCCTTGCCGGCTCAGTCGGCTACGAGCAACTACTCGTCATCGGCACCGAGGGCATCACGCAGACCCACAGTCGGCAAGCCAATTCCAGCCGCCCGGTCGATCGCCGCCCCAGCCAGCAACCCGTTGTGCGCATCGGCGTACCGCCCAGAAACCCGGCCTCTACGAGTTCTGTCCAGGGAGTACCTCGCCGCTGCGGAGCGAATCTTGTCGGACTTCTTCATCGCCTTCACGAACGCAGTTGGAGACCTAAAGATGAGATACTCCGCGTTGGGTCCCGAGGACTTGTGCACGGGACCAGCCATCGACGCACCGCGATGCTTCAGTGCCCACCACGTCATGCGGGCCGGAAGTACGGTGCTGTCCGTCGCGACACCGAGTTCCAGCCTCCCGCCCGGTAACTCGTTGAGGTAAAAGACCTCGAGCATCCCCATATTGAGCGTCACCAGACGCTTGACTCCGCCTCCCATTCTCAGGCTCGGGAGACACGACAGGGACCAGAACTGGCCCTGCGTGCGCCTCGGGAAGAGCACGCACCCGTGCAGATACGTCGCAAGCGCTTCCAGAATCGACTCGAACTCAGGGTGCGAAGAAAGCTCTTCGAACCTGACCTTCGAGCGCACCTCCGCCGATTTTCCGCCGAGGACAGACCGATCGGCTTCGCCAGACCGAAGATCAGCGAGATTGGCTTCCGCAGGGCTGTTGAACCATGCCTTCTGTTCCTCCACCGAGACGAGCTCGTCTAAAACGGACGTCCCGTAGATCACCGCGCTGTGCTCTCGGTTGAAACAGGTGAACCCGTTTCGGCAGAGGTCGTAAATCAGTTCGCGCTCTGCCGCCCTCAAGGTTGCCGTGTTCGCAGATTCCGGCATATATCGGAACGACTGTATATTCGCGTGATCATAGTCCTTGACGTGCTGCCGCAGCCTCGACACCACCGACGTGCTCGAGATTCCTACGTACACCTCGTTGGCCTCACCCTCCCACATGTACAGACCCGCCAGCTTACCGCTCCGCCTTTTCGCTAGAGCTCTGAGCGACTTGTCAGACATCTGGGTCGCCGGCCCGAAGCCCTGCTGATCTGCCCACGTGGCGACAGCGGGATCGGGCACCCAGTTTGGGATAAGCGAGTTATTAAGAGAGGCCATTGGTGGAGAGTAGCTTCTCAGTAAGACACTCGTTCGGGAGCAGCGTCTAAGTGGGTCTGGCCATGCTGAAGGATCCCGGCTTTGTAGCGGGGATGCGAGCGACGACGAGATCGGCCCGGCGGGGGCGGACAGCCGCAAGTCGCGGAGCTATCCGCTGGATCTTCTCGGTGCCCGTGCTGCACCCTCTACCCTCGGAAGCACCATGCCGCCCAACCCTGACATCGTCTCGGCCGCGCTCAAGACAGCGACGTCGTTCGTACTGAACGCGGTCGAGGTCGTGCGTTTCGGCGGCCTTCAGACAGACGAGGAGCAGTCTCCGTTCGAGATCGTCGCACGGCGCCCAATGTTCCGGCTGCGCCGCTACTACCCGCCGGCGGCGGGGCCTTCCGGTGATGGTGGCGTCGGCATCAGTGAGGTCGGCACGCCGCGGCCGCCGATCGTGCTCGTTCCGCCGATGATGATCTCCGCGGAAGTCTGGGACGTGTCACCCTCGACCAGCGCAGTGGCCGCACTGCACGAGGCAGGCATGGACCCGTGGGTGATCGACTTCGGCGCCCCGGACCTCGAGACCGGCGGTCTCGAGCGCACTCTCACCGACCACGTAGTGGCTGTGAGCGACGCCGTCGACCTCGTCACCGCGGCCACCGGCCGTTCGGTGCATCTCGGTGGGTACAGCCAGGGCGGCATGTTCTGCTACCAGGCCGCGGCCTACCGGCGCTCACGCGACCTGGAGAGCATCGTGACGTTCGGCTCCCCCGTTGACTGGCGCGGCAATGCCCCGCTCGGCATTCCCGAGCAGGTGGTCGTCACCATCGCGCGCCTTGTCGCCGACTACGTCTTCAACGAACGCCCACTGCCCGGGTGGTTGGCCTCGGCGGCATTCCGCCTGCTCGATCCGATCAAGACCGCCCGCTCCCAGGTGGACTTCCTGCGCCAGCTTCACGACCGCGATGCACTTCTCGGCCACGAACGGCAGCGCCGCTTCATCGGGGGCGAGGGATTCGTAGCCTGGTCCGGCCCGGCGCTCGTCGACATGTTGCAGCAGGTGATCGTCCAGAACCGGATGATGGTCGGCGGCTTCGTCGTCGGCGACCACGTCGTCTCCCTCGCCGACATCACCTGCCCCGTCCTCGCCGTCTTCGGCGAGGTCGACGAAATCGGCGTCCCGGCCGGCGTCCGCAAGATCGCGTCCGTCGCTCCCGCGGCCGATGTCTACGATTTTCCGGTCCGCGCCGGGCACTTCGGCCTCGTCGTGGGCTCGACCGCCGCCTCGCTGACGTGGCCCACCGTCGCCAAGTGGGTCGACTGGATCGAAGACCGAGGGACTCGACCGGACGGCATTACCGAGGTCGACCCCGACTCCGTCATCGACTCCTCCCCCACCAAAGCGATCATGCTCGCGGCAGATGGCGCGTTCCAGGCCGCCGGACTCGGGGTCGGCGTGGTGCGCGGTGCGGGGCAGCTCGCCTTGGGCGCGCTGCGGACGACGCGAGCTGTCGGATACGAAGCGGTGCGCGCGGCACCGCGTCTCATCCGGCTGGGTCAGATCCAGCCCGCGACCCGGATCTCCTTCGCCAAGATCATCGACGAACGCGCCCGGAACCAGCCGAACGACGCGTGCTTCCTGTTCTCCGACCGCGTCCACACGTACTCGGCCGTCGACACCCGGATCACGAACGTGGTCAAGGGCCTCATCACGGTCGGCGTGCGCCAGGGCGACCACGTCGGCGTGGTCATGGAGACGCGGCCCTCGGCGCTGGTCGCGATCGCCGCACTGTCGCGTCTCGGTGCCGTGGCCGTCCTACTGCCCCCGTCCCAGTCCCTGCCCGAACTCCTCCAGCTCAGTTCCGTGACCGACGTGGTCGCGGACCCCGAGCACGCGTCCAAGGTCACCGATGCCGGGGCGCGGGCGCTCGTGCTCGGCGGTGGTGGCGGTGAGCGCGACCTGCCTGCGGACCTCGGCGAGGACGTCGTCGACCTCGAGCGCATCGACCCCGAGGCGGTGGAGCTGCCCCGCTGGTACCGGCCGAATCCCGGCCGAGGGGGCGACCTGGCCTTTGTGTTCTTCACCCGCTCCACGGGCACGTGGCAGACCAAGCTCGTCACCAACCACCGGTGGGCGGCGTCCGCGTTCGGCACCGCCAGCGCCGCGCGTCTCACCACCGAGTCCACCGTCTACTGCCTCAGCCCTCTCCACCACCCATCGGGGCTGCTCACCACCGTCGGCGGCGCCGTGGCGGGAGGAGCCCGGATCGCGCTCTCCCGCGGTTTCGATCCGGCGACCTTCGACGAGGAGATCCGCCGCTACGGCGTGACGGTGGTGTCCTACACCTGGGCGATGATGCGCGAGTTGGTGCGCGGGCCAGTGCATCCGCGCGAGACGCTCCCGACACTCTCACTGTTCATGGGGTCAGGCATGCCCCGTGGGCTGTGGCGGCGGGTCCTGGACCGCTACCCGGGCACGCGGGTCCTTGAGTTCTATGCCGGTACCGAGTCCGATGTGGTCCTGGCCAACCTCACCACCTCCAAGCCGGGCGCGCGCGGACGTCCACTGCCCGGCACCGCCGACGTGCGTCTCGTCGAGGTCGATCCCGACACCGGCGCGATCCTCGCCGGCCCCGACGGCTTCGCCATACCCAGTGAGGTCGATGCACCCGGCGTACTTCTCGCCCGGCCCCGGCTCGGATTGGACGCTTCCGTGCGCCAACTCCGTGGGGTGTTCCGCCCCGGCGACACGTGGGTGTCGACCAATGACATCTTCGAGCGTGACAGGGACGGGGACTTCTGGCTGCTCGGCTCAGCGAGCTCGGTCGTCCACACCGAGCATGGTCCCGTCTACCCGGTCCAGGTCGCCGACGCACTCGGGGATCTGCCTGAGGTAGACCTCGCCGTGCTGTACGAGGTGGATGGCGCTATGGGCCCGGTCGCCGTCGCCGCGGTGAACCTATGGGGCTCAGATCCGATTACCGCGGCCGACATCGGTGGCGCGCTGGCCTCGGTCCCGCCCGCCGGACAACCGGACATCGTCCACGTCGTCAAAGACATCCGGGTGACCAACTGGTACCGGCCCGACCCCAGGACGCTCGCAGCCCGGGGGCTGCCGAAGGCCGGCCCGCGTACCTGGATCCGCGATCCTGACACGGGTGAGTACGTTCGGCTGACGAAGGCGGTGCGGGACAGGCTGACTGCGCCGAACTAGAGCTTGGAGGGAGCGACGCCTCGGAAGTTGGTGGGGCGCGCGGAGGGTGAGGAGAAGACGACGACAAGAGACCCAAATCACCGAGAGCCGCCCCGCAGAGCGCGAAATGAGCGACGAAAATTCAAGTGGAAGTTCTAGGCTGTTTCCTCCGCCCCGGGCTGGTTGTGAGTCGGTATATGGTGAGCGGGTTCGAGAATTATCTGCACTTCGCAACCCCCTGACTCATGGCGAAAATGGGACGATCCGGCTGTGCCGCGCCCGATAGCTTCAACCAATCTCCCGTGACTGCCGTAGCGGTCACCGCAGGTGCCATGGCGGTGTGCGTCCGGAAATTCGGCGACGCTGTCACCGTTGCCGCCACGGTCATTGGCGGTGAGATGCCTCAGGCAGCCCGGCCGAGAATGCCGCTAGAAGGGCTTCTCGAATTTCACGAGGTCGAGAAGAGAGATCAATCTGGCGGACCGTGAACGGAATGCCGTCGAGCACAAAGTCGAGATTCCGCCCAGACGATCTATCCACGAGGGCACCCAGCAGGAGTGCGCATGTGCGCCCGTTGAACCCGTGGCTGAACACGGATGCATACGAGTACAGCTGACGCAGGTAGCCAGGATCCAGCATCACCTTCCCTTGGCGTTCCACGAAGATGGGAGCAAACTTGCACTCGACTACCGTCTGATGGCCGGGCCCGCGGATCAGCACATCAGCGTTCAGTCGGGGCAGGAACGCGAGCGCCGTGTTTTCCCCTGCAGCGGGCCATGCCGTGGACTTGGCACTCACCATGTAGCCGGTCGGTACGAGATGGTGTCGGTAGAAGCCACGAATAGCCTTTTCAAAGAGGCCTCGAAGAGCATGCTCGTTTCGAAGAATCGCAGGAAGCTCGTCCATGCCAGAAGAGTGCTCTGGTGCACACATCTCCCTCACCAGCGTGCTCACTGCCATCAGCTTGCGGTCAGGCTGGTCGAAGTGCCCGTAATGTTCTTTGGATATTTCGCTCGGCGTCGGGTCCATGGATGACACACCGCTGCGTTCAAGCAATTGCGCAGTCGTAAGACAGCGACGGCTCACACTCTCCGAAACCGCACCGCGCGCCGCTCGGCGGAGGGTAACTAACATGAAGCGATACCTTGGGAGGTTGACAGTCTGCTCCATGTAGCGGCACTGAATCTTGCCAGATTCCATGAGCCGGCGCCTTTCCGTACCGAGGTGGTCGATGCGGCCCCGTACTCGCGCAAGAGGCTCACTTCTACTTTGATACCCGCGGGCCAGCATCGACCGAAGGCGTACCTCCACTTGAGCTGCCAAGACATCGGCGAGGGCATCAAGCAGGTCGTTATCCCGGTCGCCCCCGGCGAGCTTCTCCTTTTCAGATGCCGTGAGAATATCCAGAAGATCGGACGCGTAGAGGAGCAAGAACCACACGCTTCGTACATTGATGAGTGTGGAGCCAACGCCGGCTGCGAACACGTCAGAACTCTGCCAAGAGCTGACCGGTTATCTCATTGACCGTGTCTGGGTCATCGTGCCAGTACTCTGCCAACTGTGGGGCGACCGAAGTTTGCACCACTGAACGGAACCACGGTTGAAACTCGCTTGCTTCCTTCTCTGCGGAGAAGTAAGAGTGACCGATCTGAAAAGACGGCCCGAGGGTGCGGTCGCTCGCGATACGGCGGTTCATAGCGTTAACACGCTGTGCCGCTTCATTGATGTGCCGGCGCGGTTCGGTGCGGAAGCGCGCACTCAAGTGCCCCTTCCACTTCTCGTTCAGCTGAGGCTCAATTTCGAAGAATGCGAACCTACGTCGAAGAGCGAAGTCAACCAACGCCAGTGACCGGTCGGCGGTATTCATAGTCCCTATAATGTAGAGGTTCTCGGGGAGCCAGAAGGCCTCCTCGTCTTCGAGCATATAAATTAGCTCGAGGGCGTCTTCCTCGTTGCGCTTAGTTCGCTCAAGCAGGGTAAGCATTTCACCGAGAGCTTGCGCTGGGTTTCCGCGGTTGAACTCTTCGATGATCATCACGTGCGGGATGTCCGGGTAGTCCCGCGCGCGCTCAGCATGCTGGAGGAGGGGTCCGTCCACCAGCGTGAGTTGGCCGTCCCCGCCAGGCCGCCATCCGCGCACGAAATCTTCGTACGACGTTCCGGGGTGGAACTGAACCGTACGTACGGCGTCCTTGAGCTTACGGCCAATTAGCGCGAAAGCGAGCCGCTTCGCGAGCCACGACTTCCCCGTGCCCGGAGCCCCCTGCAACACCACGTTGCGAGTGGCCGCCCACCGCTCGACGATTGCTCGGAGGTCCTCGGCTGCATGAAAGGCACCGTCTTCGACAATCGACTGAATCGTATATTCAGCAACATCTTCGTCATCAATAATTACTTCACCTTCATCGCCGTCTTCATCCTCTTCGTCTTCTCGCCAATAAAGCGCAAGTGGCCCGTTGTAGAAATCCGGGGTGATTCCGCGATCTGACGTTAGCCAATCTCGAATTGCAGCGAGATCGATATCGAAATCGCCCGTGGGCTGCCGGTTCGTTACCTCTGGGTAGAATGCATCGACTATCTCCTGCTTGTGCCACTCCGCGACGATGGGAAAAAAATACTCCGGATGCCCCATGTAGACGAGGGACCCTCGCAAAGAAGGTTCAGGTGTTCCCGGCGCATTCCTCACGAGTTCGCGCCATACGAGAGGCTCGGCAAATGCCGCGTCAAGTTCTTTTTTGGAAAGCGTGCGCAGGTAGCGAACAAACTGGATCAGCATCGACAATTGGAAGTAGCGACGAACGCCGTAGGCTGTCCCGCCGTTGAAAACTGGGAAGTCGAAAGCTTCTAGAATTTCTGGGGGAATTTCATAGGCCCCCTTTGCGTCCCGCAAAACGCGATTAATGTTCCGAACCTTTGTTTCCTTACGGAATTGCGTAATCGGCAGCATCTGGAGCAAGAAAATTTCGGCGAACAAAATCCGGACGTCATCATCAGCGCCCTCGAGCTGCCCATCGAGCTTAGTGAAAAAGGACTCGCCAGAGGCATCGGGTTGCTTTACGAACCTCTCAACGAGAGTCTCGATGTTCGCGTCAGTCCAGACATCCCGATCTGTCAGGACCGACCCGCCGTTCCGGACGATTGAAAGAAGCTTTCCTGCTTCTCTTCGCACTGGGCCGTCATAGTCGATCACAGAGAACTCAGGCACCTCCGCGTCGATCGAGCCTCGGTTAGCAGAATTTCCGGACTGTGACGGCGTGTCGACACGATTCAGCATGTTGTCTCCCAACAGTTCGATTCGAAATCTGGGCACCTTGCCGCCGCTCCAGCTTGCGGTTTTGCTAGGCCGATCCTGGAAAATGCCGCTGTATGTCGTCGCTGATGCTACAGACGGCACCAATAGCGAGTGCTTGAACTGTGCAAAATCTCCTCGAAACTCAGGACCGGAGCCGCTGCTAGTTGTATTGAGAGCCAGTGGCCGGAGAGCGGGGCCACCGGCTCTCGTGCGCCGATACCGGGGGTTAGTTCGCGGCGTTCCGCTGGAGTGCGAAGTGGCTCTGATGTGGAGTTACGACGGCCTAGCTACAGCCGGTGGCGGCCAGCAGCGCTGCTTCTCATCGGCCGCTACTGCCCCCGCGCAGCTCGTGATACTCCTCGGTCGTCATCTGCACCAGCCGCGAACAGCGGCCGTCCACGTTGTCCACGTAGCCGATCGACCGCACGTAGGGCGCGATCACCTGCACCTTCTGCAGCGGGGTGACGATCAGCAGCTGGATGCCGAGTTTGGCGAACAGCTCCAGCGCGTAGCGGGTCGAGGAGTCGGAGCCGCGGCCAAAGGCCTCGTCGATCACTGCGAAGCGGAAGTCGCGGGCCTTGTCGGCTCCCCATTCCAGCCCGAACTGGTACGCCAGCGACGCGGCCAGGATGGTGTAGGCCAGCTTCTCCTTCTGCCCGCCGGACTTGCCGTCGGAATCCCGGTAGTGCTCCCATTCCTGATCGGTCTCGCGGTCCCGCTCGGAGGCAGAGAAGGTGTACCAGTTGCGCACGTCGGTGACCCGGGTGCGCCAGGCGCGGTCGCCGTCGCTGTGACCCTCTCGGCCCCGCAGCCGCTCGAGGATGGCCCGGACCTGCTCGTACCGCTCCTCGGAGTACTGCCCCTCGCCGCCGAACGCCTGGTCGGTGACCCCGCGCAGGTCGGCGCGGAACTGGCGGACCTCCTGGTTGACCGTGTTCTCCCGGTCCAGGCGCACGTACCGGCCGGGGTTGAAGTCGATCGCCCCCAGCGCCTCGTTGGTCTTCTCGATCTTCTGACCGATGTCGTCGGCCTGGCGCAGCAGCCAGTTGTGGAAGCCTGCCAGCTCGCGGATCGTGTTCTTGCGAAGCTGCTCCTCGAACTCGCCCACGAACCGCGGGAGGTCGTCGTCGGCCAGGCGGGCGTGGAACCGCACGAACTCGTCCCGCGCGGCGATCGAGGCGTCCATCTCTTTGGTCTGGTCCGGCCAGCGCCGGCAGATCTCGGCCATGGCCTGCTGGATGCGGGTGGTGAGCGCGTTGAGCTCCCGCTGGGCCCGCTCCACGTCGGCGTCCACGGCGTCGGCCAGCGCCTGCTCGGCGGTGTGGGCCTCGTCCGCCGTCTGGGCGTACTCGGCACCCTTGTCCTCGGTGTAACCCAGGCGCTCACGCAGCTGCGGGTACACCTCCCGGGCGGCGTACAGCAGCTCGTCGTCGAGCTCGGCCAGAGCGCGCTGGTCCCGCGCCATCTGCCGCGTCTCGTGGTCGATACTGCTCTGCCAGCGGCTCCGGTGATCGGCCAGCTCCCGCTCGTCCTCCGCCAGCGCAGCCCGACGGCTGTCGAGGTCGGCCAGCCGGCGATCGATCTCGGCCATCTCGCTGCTGCCCTCGACCAACCGGCGCCGCTCCGCCTCGGCGGACTCGGCCCGCGCCTTGGCCTCGGCCCAGTCCAGGTCCCGCCACGTGGTGTACTCCGCCAGGCGGATCAGCGCGGTGCGCGCCTCCCCCAGCGTGGCCTGGTCGCGCACCGCGGCGTCCAGGCGGGCGGCCCGCTCGGCGACCTCGCCCTCCAGCTGGGCGCGCCGGGACCGCAGCGCGGTCACCTTGTCCGCGGTCCGCCAACCCAGCACCCAGCCGCGGGCGTCGGTCGCCGACTGCCGGTCGTCCTTGACGTGCCAGCCCCGGGAGCGGATCTGCCCCTGGATGGTCACAGCGCGGTCGGCGGCGCGGAACTCCTCCATGGTGTCCGCGCACCGGTGGTCGGCGCGGGCGTAGAGCTCCTTGGCCAGGTAGCCCCGCAGTGGGGAGTCGGCGATCTCGATGGTGTCGGCCAGCAGCAACCCCGCCGCCTGCGGCCGCTGCAGCGGCACGTGCCGCTCGGGCACCCGCTCGTAGACCAGGCGGACGCCCACCTCGCGCCCGTCGGAGCGGCGGGCGGTGAGCCGGCGCGAGTTCACCCACTCGGACACGCCCGCGTACAGGCTCTCCGGCACCAGCAGGGACAGGGCGAACCCGCGCAGCACCCGCTCGGCCGCGCCGCGCCACTGCGCGTGCTCCTGTGCCACGTCCATCAGCTCGCCCGCGAAGGGCAGGTCGACGGCGTCCACGCCGAGTTCGGCGCACAGCTGGTCGCGGACCTGCAGCTGCTCGGTGGGGATGTTGCTCGAGCGCGCGGACGCGCTCTCCAGCTCCTGAGTCACCTCGCGCAGCAGTCGCCGGCGCTCGCCGTGGTCCATGACCAGGGCGTCGTGCCGGGTCTTGAGGTCGGCGGCCAGGGCGTCGAGCTCTGCCTGGCGGGCGGTGACGTGCTCGGCCAGGCGGGTGAACCCCGCCTCGTCGGTCACCGGATCCAGTCCGGCGCGGTGGAGGGCGTCGGTGAACCGGTCCCGACGACGACGACGCTCCTCGAACTGCTCCCGGGCGGCGGAGGCGTCTCGCTCAAGATCCCCGACGCGGTTGCCGCCGGATTCGGCGCGCACGGTGACCAGGCCATCGCGCTCGGTGGCCAGCTCCTGCGTGCGCTCGCGCATGCGGGCCAGCTCGGCGACGGCGGTGGCGACCTCGTGGCCCAGGGTGTCGATCTCGGACTGGCGCAGGGCCAGCCGGAGTTCGGCGAAGTAGGGCCGGATCGCCATCCGCTCGTCCCGCAGGCGCTCGCGGCGCCGGAGGGCAGCGTCGTAGGTCTCGATGGACTCGACCAGCGGCTCCAGGGCGTCCAGCTGGGTGCGAGCCCGCTTGACGGCGTCGTGGGCGCGGGTGAGGTCCTCGAAGTGCCGCAGGATCCCCTCGATCCGCGCCGAGGCGTCGGCGGGTTCGAGCATGTGGGTGCGGACGAACTCGTTGAGGTCGCCCACCGACTTCATGGAGATGGTCTGGTGGAACAGCTCCATGGCCTGCTCGGACCGGATCCCCAGCAGGCGGCGCATCGCCCGGCCGTAGGTCGGGAAGTCCTTCTCCACCGCGGCGCCGGAGTCCTTGAGCCGGGTGAGCAGCGCGGACAGGTCGGTGCCGAAGTCGGTGAAGTCACCCTCGATCGACAGCGCCCGGTCGGCGGTGACGAACCGGCGCCACGGCTGGCCGGTGGCGTCCTGCTGCTGGAAGACCTGCGCGAGGGTGACCTCGTCGCCGTAGCCCTCGTTGCGGAACACGCCCAGGATCACCGAGTACGAGCGCGCGTCCCGCAGCCCCACGGGCCGGACGGTGCCGGTGGCCTCGTTGCGCTCGGTCTTGTGGTGGCCCTCGACGTAGGACCGCAGGGTGCGCTCCTTGCGGGCGGCGCCGGCGGCCTTGTTGTAGTCGATCCGGTGCGAGGGCAGCATCAGCGTGCTCACCGCGTCCACGAGGGTGGACTTGCCGCTGCCGATGTCGCCGGTGAGCAGGAGCGTCTCCCCCGCCGGGTCCAGGTGCCACACCCGGGAGTCGAAGGTTCCCCAGTTGAGGACCTCCAGGCGGGCCAGGCGGAACCCGGGCCGGCCCTTGACCCCCAGCTCGACGGAGGAGAACAGTCCGCTGGTCGTGGCGCTGGTCAGGCCGCTAGTCATTCTGTGCCCCCGCTTCGGCGTACTCGGCGAGCTTGGCCGAGAAATCGGACAGGGTTTCGGCGTCGACGTACGCCTTGAGGATGCGGCGCACCTCCCACGTGCCCTTGCGGTCCTTGAGCTGGCGCAGGAACCCCATCCCGACCAGGCGGTTGATGGAGGCGTCCACCTGGTGAGCCTCGCGGGCCTCGTCGGTGCTGCGGGCCAGGAAGAGCTGGATTATCTCCACGATCTCGTCGTGGGTGAGCACCAGCTGCCCCGGGTCGCCAGCGGACTCGAACTCGGCGAGACGCTTGCGCAGGAGCACCAACAGCAGGCTGTCGGCGTAGGTCAGGCTGCGGCGGCGGATCACCCGGGGAAGCGCGTCCTCGCCCTCCGGGGTGTCGGCGGTGCGGAGGTAGGCGTAGCCCTCGTCGTCGTCGATCACTACATCCAGGCCGACCACCGCAAAGTGGTCGCGGACGGCCCCCTGGTGGCGCACGAGGTCGTCCCAGGAGTCGGTCTCCTGGTACACGACTCCCTGCATGAGGCGGATGGCGCTGACGGCCACCGCGCGTTCAGGTGCGGCCCGGTCGGATGGGGTGCGGGGTGCGTCGCTCATCGGCGCCTGACCTCCACCCGCGGCATCACCGCACGCATGGACCTGCCGGCCTCGTGGTACTGGATCACGGTCTCCTCGTGCTCGTCGGTGGTCACCTCGAGGTCGTCGTCCTTCAGCGCCAGGTAGCCGACGATCTCGGCCGCCCCGTGCTGCAGGGGGTACATGGTGACGATGTCCTCCAGGCGGGCGGTGCCGCGGACCGGGATCAGCGCCCGGATGCGGGAGGCCAGGCGTGCGGGGTCGACGACGACCTGGTCGGTCAGCACCGAGGTGTCGACGTCCTCGGTGTCCACGGGATCGAGCAGGCTGTTGACCTCCGCGGCGGGTCGTGCGGTGAACAGCGGACGATCGGTGGGCAGGGCCACGTCGACGGCAGTCTCCTCCAGCTCCAGCCCGAGGTCCGGCAGCTCGCCCTCGCGGACCTGCAGCGCCGACGTCTCGATCTGGCGCACCAGGTCCAGCACCCGGCGGTTCTCCAGCCACACCTGGTCGTCGGTGAAGCGGCGCAGCTGCTCGGAGATGTTGCGGACCGTCTGCTGGGTGCGCTCCGCGGCCTCCGCCCAGCCGTGGTGCACGGTGCGCAGGCGCCGGTCCGCGCCGAGCTCGTCGATGCCGGTGAGGCGCTCGAGCAGCATGGACAGCTCCTCCTGGCCCGAGGTGGATAGCAGCAGGTCGTAGAAGGCCTGGAAGCTGCGGCCCTGGTCGGAGGAGTCGATCATGCTGCGGCCGTGCACGAGTTCGGCCAGCAACTCGCCCTTGCTGCCCTGCCACGTGGCGATGCGTTCGCGCGCCGAGCGGTCCAGGGCGCGGAAGTTCTCCTCCACCTGGCGGAAGTCGGCCAGCAGCTCGCGGGCGGTGGTGGCGAACTGCTGGTAGCGCTCGCGCACCGCGGTGCGGTCCAGCAGGCCGGAAGCCGGGTCCTGGCGGAGCTGGTCGATCTCCCGCTCGATGTCCTGCTTGCGGCGCTCGAGTTGGTCCAGGCGCTTGGCGGGATCGGACTCGGTGCCCTGAGCGATCTGGCGCAGCAGGTCCACCGCGGTCTGCAGGCGCGACTCGGTGCCCACGAAGGAGGTCTCGGACAGCCCCTGCACCCAGGCATAGGCCTTCTCCAGAGCCGGGGTGGCGTCGTAGTGGATCTCGTCGGCGCCCAGCGGGTAGAAGCGGCGCAGGAAGCCCGCCTCCGGGCCGGCCCAGTCCGCCAGGTACTCGGCGGCCGTGCGCAGGAAGCGCGGGTTCTGTGGATCCTGGGCGTTGACGGCGTAGAGCTGGTCGTCCAGCGCCGCCACCAGCTCGCCCTCGGAGCTGGCGCCGCGGCCCTCCTCCACGAAGAACCGGCCCAGCACCGTGAGCAGCAGCGGCGCGTGCGTGGCGCGCAGCATCCGCCAGGCGGGATGCCGCTCGCGCAGCGCCTCGATCTGCGCGTACTCCACGTGGGGCTCCTCGGGGTGGCTGGACTGTGGGCGACGGCGGGTCGTGCGCCGAGGGGACAGTCTAGGAGTGCGCGTGCGGGGGCAGAGGTGGTGGGAGGCGGTCACCGCCGTGTGTACGACGACGACAACGTCAGGCCGGCGGGCGCCCACCCGTCGCGGGGCTATGGGCGGGACGGCCCCGAAGTTCGTAATGGATCCCTCCGGAGTCGCCCTCGCCGGCGCGCTGGCCTCGGGCCCCGACTACCGACAATCGGACGTCGCCCACGTCGTTGGCGACCTCCCGGTGACCACCTGGGACCGGCCGGACCCCAGAAGGCTCGCCACCCAGCACCTGCACCGGTGGATCCCAACTACGCACTCTGAATCCCGAGGGCCAATTGACTAGCTGTCTAAATCGCCAAGCCCGAACCCGCGGCCTCCAACCCTTACGCCGACTAAATTGTCCGGGCGTTCGTGCCCCGGCTAGCTTGGTCTCATTTAAGATCGACGCAATGATCCTACTGTCCCAACCCTCTGACGGTCAGCTTGGCGAGTACCTTTCAGAAACCCTCGAATCTGGCGAATTCGACACACTGAGCGTTGTAGTTGCCTTTGCGAAGAACAGCGGCGTCTTGCGGTTGCGGGAATCTATGCGGAGATTCCGAGACAGCGGTGGAGACCTGCACTTCTATGTAGGTCTAGACATGAACGGGACATCATACGAGGCTCTAGTAAACCTGCTCGCCGTCGCGACCAGTCTCCGCGTCATTCATGACGAGAACGGTCAGACTTTTCACACAAAGCTATACAACTTTGAGGCGCCGGAGCGGTCGGTGCTCGTTGTCGGCTCTCACAACTTCACTGCGGGAGGGTTGTGGTCCAATTTTGAGTCCTCGATTCTGCTGAGCCTGGAAAGCGGGACTCCGGATCACTTGCAAATGCGCCGATCTGTCGACGCCCACCTCAAGCGCCTGCGCGCTCTCACGGATACGACTAAGCTAATCGAAAACGAGGAGGACATCCACACGCTGCTGTCCAACCAATACGTCGAAAAGGAAGTTAAGACGCAGATCCGGCGCCGCCAAGCCGCGGAAGCGACGGCACCCGGCCAACCACTCTTCGGTACCGGGCCGCGTGCGTACTTGCCCTCGCTGCCACGAATTTCTCCTACGGCGCAGGAGGAGCGCACGACGGTGCGGGAGAAATCTGTGACCGCGCCCGGGGAGCCCGAGATAGTCCGGGAGGAACCTGCGAAGGTGCGGGAGGAACCTAGGACCGTGCCGGAGGAATCCACGATCCCGGTTCTCGACGCTAACAAGTCCGGCGACCCAACGCTGTGGCTGGAAACGCGAAAAATGACCGGCGGTTCGCGTAACATTCTCGACCTCTCCAAAACCTCGCTTCTGCACAGCGGCGATGTTGCAGGCACACACTATGAACACACTGAGCCGGGCTTTATGCGCGGGGCAGTCGAGTTCTTCGGAGTCGACCCAGAAGACACCGAGCACGAGAAGGAAATAGTAATTAACTTCGAAGGTATTGACTATTCTGGTAACACCATTAAGTTCCCTGAAGGCGAGCACGCCAATGGCACCTGGAGGGTGCAGATTAAGGGCAAGTCGGCCGACGGAGTGAGGATAACCAAGGTCTTTTCTGAGCTTGCCAGCGGCGGCTACTTCCTACCGCAAAAAATCGTGACCTTCACGCGTGTGCGGGACGACTATTATTACCTATCTGTCTTCAGCGAATCTGACCTAAACGATTTCGTAGATGCCGCGGTGGTAACCGCATACAACGGCCGTACCCGAAACGCCAAGCTGCTCGGCATCTTCTAAAAGCGCGTCAGCCACTCGCGGTGTTTGCTGGCACGATTGCCTGATATTCCGCCGTTGGCCCCGCCAAAGCGCAGCTCGACGGCAACCTCGCTCAGCGCACGACCCTCGGAGACAAACAGGGCGGCGTCGGTCCGGGCACGAAAGGCTTGAGTGAAACCAAGAATATCGAAGTCGAAGCCGTAGTTTGTCGTCCCCGAATAGGGCGGATCAATGTAGACAACTGCGTCTGCAGGAACCTCACCGTCCAAGATCGAGGCGATATCCGTGCGTAACCCGGTGACGCCAGCCATGCGTAGCGTGATCTCACGGACCCGCCGGTACAGCTCTTCCGGCCGGGGCTGCATTGGGTTTGCAGGGCTGCGGCGCACGCTCGTGGCAGTGGGTTGCCAATAGTCTCGGAAAAACGCATTCTTCCAGGCGACGCCGTCCCACCAGAGCTGCTTCCCTCCGAAAGAACAAGACTGCAGGATCGGATAGATTTCCGCCTCAAATTCGGCAGGGTGCTGGCGTGACAGCTCTGCCATGTGTGCTTTTACTCGGCACTTTTCCTCGGGGATGCGGGCGAGATGCTTCTCGAACACCTCGATGCGGAACGTACTCGTACCGACCGCAGCCCAGAAGGCGCCCCACGAACTCGAGTCGAGCATCGTGATGCGCTCAGGCGCAACTCCTCGGTTCACTAGTTCGACGGAGATGGCACCGGACCCGCAGCACAGGTCGAAAAACTGGCTATTCGCGTGTGGTGCGGCATTAAGCAATATGTCCGCGATCTGCGCGGCGACGCGTTGCTTGCCCCCTTGATAGGTACATGGGACTTTCAGAGGCGGCGTCAAGCTGCGACCCGACGTACGAGGATGCGCGCGTATGAGCGCTGTCCGTCGATCATCCCGACCCCGCCCTTGTCGCCTGGGTCCGGAACGTACCCTACGGCGCTGAGAGTCTCGGCCGTGACGTTCGTTCTAGCGTTACCGTTGGCGAGCATCACAATCTCGAACTGGCTCGGATTGTATCGGTCAAGGTAGGTAATGGGTACTCCAATAAGCCCGTCGTAGTCCGCTGGAATGTCCATCGTGCGACTTACCTCGATCGCGTCGTAATTATCGAACCGCGGATAATCGGAGGGATTGAACTTTCGGGTCAATATCAATTCTTCGTGTCGCCGCGCGTTATCAAGGTTGGTAAACCAGCGCACGCCCTTAACGCGAATAAAGCGCCTCCCGGACTCATCAATGCCGCAGTTCGAGGCACCCAAAGGATAGGAGTCTGGCACGTGGAACTTCCGGTCTCCCGAACGGATGGACACTCCGTACCAGACTTTATTGTCGCGGAAGAGAGGAAAAACCTCGCGGTACGTCGCCGCGTTCATGTTCCCGAGGATAAGAAACTTTTTGTTGTGTTCGACCAGTTGGGCCATGTACTCACGAAAAAGACTGAATGGCGGGTTGGTGACGACGATGTCCGCCTCCTTCAGAAGGTCGACGCACTCCGCGGAGCGAAAGTCCCCGTCCCCCTCCAACCAAGAAATCTCGTTGCCCTCCATGTCGAAGACGGTCTCAAGGTCGAGCGAATCATCGGGCAGGATTAGGTCTCCGTCTGGCGTTCGCGTCACGACAGCGATGTATGGCCATTGGCCCGTCTCTAGCTGGTACTCCTGCCCGGCCACCGGGGAGGATGAATAGCACGTCGACGTTAGACTTGCGAGCCCCAGCTCGTCGAAGTGCAAAAGGAAATACCGGAAGAATGCGGACTCAAAGGGGTCATCGCAGTTACATAGCACGTGCTTGCCGTTGAACTGGCCAGGGTAGTGAGCGAGTTCTTTGTCAACATCTTCGTACTGCGTATAAAATTCGTCCTTCTTTGCCCGAAACGCGCGGTTGAGTGCAGCATTCCTCGGCAAGTCTGACGAAGAGGGTCGGTTGTGCCCCGAGGTCGATGGCTGTGAGATTTCGAGATCAAAGGGTATGCGACCGGTGCGGACCACTGCGGCGAGGAAGGCGTTTACGGCGGTGCTCATGGTGATCCCCAGCTCTTTGAAGACCGCGTTGGCTTCGAGCTTGAGCGGCGGCGCGATGCGGATGGTGGTGGTCGGGTTGTAGTTGATCGTTCTCTCCCAACGCGAACTAGAAGTCTTGTAGCACATTGTAGCACAGCGTCTCTTGCGGGAGAGCGTCCATCAAGAGACGCCACAGTGAGTTCGGACTTCCTCTGGCCCTTCTGAATTGGACGAGCCCCATTGCGCTAGGCGGGCAGATTTCGGAACGCCTTCGGTGGTTCTTAAGACCAAGCCACCTTCGGCGAATTCCTCGCACTAACCAGAATTTTCGGGGAACGTGTCATGGTCCCGAACTTTGCGAATTGAACGTCACAGCTATCTCAGTTCACAGCATTAACGGTGTGTGTGTGAGATAGAGTGCCCCCAGTCGGACTCGAACCGACACTGAAACGGTTTTAAGCCGTTTGCCTCTGCCAATTGGGCTATGGGGGCTGGTCCGCCCCGCCGGGGCGGGGCCGGGTGGCGCGCAGTGCGCCACGGGCCGGGTTTAGCCGGCCAGCCGGGTCAGCACCGACATCGCGATGCCGTCCAGGATGTCTTTCTCACTCACCGTGAGCTCCGACAGCCCCGCGCGCTCTGCCATCACATCACACAGAGCCTGGACCACGATGGAGCCCCCGCCGATCACATCCGCGCGGCCCGGGTGCATCGGCCCCAGGCTACGGCGTTCAGTGACCGTCGACGCCACCAGGCGGTCGCACACCTCGCGCATGCGATCCAGCGCGATGACGCTGCCGTGGATCCGCTCGGGGTCGTACTCCCCCAACCCCTGCGCCAACGCAGAGAGCGTCGTGAAGGTGCCGGCCACGCCCACCCAGCGGGCGGCGCGGCCGACCGGGACGTCGCCGGCCTCGGCCAGCGCGTCGGCGATCACGGCCCGTGCCTCGGCGATCTCGTCCTCAGTCGGCGGATCCGAGTGCAGCACCCGCTCGGTGATCCGCACGCAGCCCACGTCGAGGCTGCGGGCGCCGAGTATCTTCACCTCGCCGCGGACTAGCTCGCCCACGACGATCTCCGTGGACCCGCCGCCGAGGTCGGTCACCACAAACGGGCCGTCGGTAGGCGACAGGTCCGACACCCCGCCGGCGAAGGTCAGCTCCGCCTCGGTCTGCCCGGAGATCACCTCGGCCTGCGCGCCCGGGAAGTGCTCGCCGAGCACCTCGGCGGCCATGTGGAAGAACTCGTCCTTGTTGTCCGCGTCGCGGGTGGCGGAGGTGGCCACCATGCGCACCGCCTGCACGCCGAGCTCGGCCATGGTCGCCGCGTAGTCGGTGAGCGCGGTGCGGCAGCGGGAGATCGCGCCCTCGGACAGCCGTCCGGTCGCGTCCACGCCCTCGCCCAGGCGGATGATCCGCATCTCGCGCACCACGTCGGTCAGCCCGGCCTCGCCGGGGGCGCCCTCGGCGACGAGCAGCCGGATGGAGTTGGTGCCGCAGTCGACAGCTCCGACCCGAACACGGCCAACTCGCACTGAGCCGCTGCGTTCCTCTCCGGCAGCCGAACTCACTGCTGGTCCATGGCCATGTAGTCCGGGATCCCCAGCTCCTCGGGGGTCGGCCAATCCTCCGGCAGCGCCGTGCCGCGCAGCCCGGCCTCGCAGGCCAGCGCCACGGACTCGTCGCCCAGCCAGACCACGCCGGGCCCCTCCGCGAGCGCGTACGCCATGAGCACGTGCAGGCACTTGACACGCTCAGGCATGCCGCCGCCGCTGAAGTCCGTGCCGAGGTCCTCGATCTCGTTGCGCTTGGCGAGGAACCGCTCGTGCGCCTGCACGTAGTTGGCGGCCAGCTCGGGCTCCTGGGCCAACCTCGTCGTCATACCTCTCATGATCCCCGCGGACTCCTGCCGACTCGCCTCGGCGGTGAGCCGCGGATCGGTGAGGTAGTACAGCGTGGGGAACGGGGTGCCGTCCTCCAGCCGCGGCGCGGTCTTGACCACCCCGGGCTGACCGTCGGGACTGCGGTAGGACACCTCCAGCACGCCCCGCGGCGGCCGGCCCAGCTGGGCCTGGATCGCGTCGAGGTCTTCGCTGGACACGCTCTGCTCGGCGCTCACGCTGGGGGGTCCTCCTGTGATTGATCTTGGACGCCGCCCGGGATGGGGGCGGCGGGGTCGTCGGCACCGGGCACGCCGGGCACGACCGGCACCGGCGGGGTGTCGGGGCCACCGGGGATGGACGTGCCCTGGAGGACCGTCGAATCCTCCGGCATGATCGGCTCCGCGGGCTCGGCGATGGAGTTCCACACACGCGTCTGCCACGGCTGCGCCGCCAGCTCGGCGGCCTTCTGCTCGGCCACGGCCTGCTCGACCGGGTCGACCATGGACACGCGGTACGGGGTCTCCCCCGGCTTCACGGCGCCAAAGCGGATGCGCGCCTGCTGCTCGATGTACGCCGGGTCCGAGAGCATCTGCTCCTCGGCCTCGAGCTCGGCGATCGTCGCCTCCAGCGCAGCCCGCTCCTGCGCCACGGTCTTCTCGTCGCGCAGGAACTGGTAGTGATTGCGCAACGGGAACGACACGGTGACGAGCAGGATGATGGCGACGACGGCGAGGAGTCCGATCCGCCGCGGGGTGTAGTTCCGCGGGCCCAGCAGGGTGTCGGACAGGTCCGTGCGCGTGGTGAGGCGGTGGGCCTCCGGATGCGCGGTGGTGCCGACCCGGCCGGAGCGGGCAGAGGCCGGGACGGGCCGGTCCCGTTCGCGGCTCGGCGTCCGCCGGCGGGTCGGCTCACGGCGGGTGGGGTCAGCGGGCTGGTCGGCACCGCTCTGCCCGTCGACCCCGTCGCGGCCGACAGCACCCGGGCCGCGGCCGGTGCTGCTCCCCCGGTCCGCGGCGGTCCCACGGCCCGTCCCGTTCGCACGGCGACGGATGGCGCCCGACGCCTCCCCGGGCCGCCGGGACGCCGCGCGATCGCGTGCGTCTCCCCGGCGGTCCGAGGGGCGGGGCGGGCGGGCCATGCGCCTTCCTTTCCGACTACGTGCCCGTCAGCGGTGAACTGCTGACGGGCGGTGTTGGTGCCGTCAGGCGTTGAAGCGCGGGAACGCCTCGGCGCCGGCGTACCGGGCGGCGTCGCCGAGCATCTCCTCGATGCGCAGCAGCTGGTTGTACTTGGCCACGCGCTCGGAGCGGGCCGGGGCGCCGGTCTTGATCTGGCCACAGTTGCAGGCCACGGCGAGGTCGGCGATGGTCGTGTCCTCGGTCTCGCCGGAGCGGTGCGACATCATCGAGGCGTAGCGGTTGCGGTGGGCCAGGTCCACGGCGTCCAGCGTCTCGGTGAGGGTGCCGATCTGGTTGACCTTGACCAGCAGGGCGTTGGCCAGGCCCTTCTCGATGCCCTCGGCCAGGCGCTGCGGGTTGGTGACGAAGAGGTCGTCGCCGACCAGCTGGACCTTGTCGCCGATCATGTCGGTCAGGGTCTTCCAGCCGTCCCAGTCGTCCTCGTCGAGCGGGTCCTCGATGGAGACCAGCGCGTACTTGTTGACGAGCTCGGCGTAGACGTCGGCCATCTCGGCGGCGGAGAGCTGCTTGCCCTCGAAGTGGTACTTGCCGCCGGAGTAGAACTCGGTGGCGGCGACGTCGAGCGCGAGGGCGACGTCGGTGCCGAGGGAGTAGCCGGCCTTCTCGATGGCCTCGGCGATGAGGTCGAGCGCGGCGGTGGTGGACTCGACGGAGGGGGCGAACCCGCCCTCGTCGCCCAGGCCGGTCGACAGGCCGCGGTCCTTGATGACGGTCTTGAGGTGGTGGTACACCTCGGTGCCCATGCGCAGGGCCTCACGGAAGGTCGGCGCGCCGATGGGGGCGATCATGAACTCCTGGACGTCGACGCCCGAGTCCGCGTGGGCGCCACCGTTGAGGATGTTCATCATCGGCACGGGCAGCACGTGGGCGTTGGCGCCACCGATGAAGCGGTACAGCTCGAGGCCCGAGGACTCGGCGGCGGCGCGGGCCACGGCCAGCGAGACGCCGAGGACGGCGTTGGCGCCGACGGTCGACTTGTTGGGGGTGCCATCGGCGTCGAGGAGGGCCTCGTCCACGACGCGCTGGTCCTCGGCGGGGATGCCGATGACGGCGGGGGCGAGAACGTCCAGCACGGCCTCGACGGCCTTGGTGACGCCCTTACCCATGTAGCGGTCGTCTTCGTCGCGCAGCTCCACGGCCTCGTGGGCGCCGGTGGACGCACCGGACGGCACGGCGGCGCGGCCGAACGAGCCGTCGTCCAGAAGCACCTCCACCTCGACGGTGGGGTTGCCTCGCGAATCGAGGATCTCCCGGGCTCCGACCTGCTCGATAAGCGCCATCTGTGCTCCTTGGGGGAAGTTCGTGGGTTCGTGTGCGTGGCCGGCGCCGCTGGGCGGGCGCAGTCCGGGGCCCATTGTTCCACGTCGATCTACAGGGCGGGCCGAGGCTGGGCCGGGGGGTGGACCGGCGGGCCCACCGGCGACACCTCCCCCCGAGTCCAAAGTCGCACAACCGCGGATAAGCACTGCGCGCGTGAACTATGTTCCGGGCATCAACTCGATGAGAGGAAAGTCCAGTGACAGAAACTCTTCCGCTCCTGACGCTCGGGCTCCTTGCGGCCATCGTCCTGGGAGTCTTGTGGCATGCGAGTGCTCAGAAGAGATGGCAGGCACAACTCACGGCCATCTCCACGGAACTGTCGCAGGCTGAGCAGCGGCATTCAGCGACGCTCTCTGAGGCACGGGCAGCGCATAGTCGCGCTATTGCGAACGAGCATGACTTCTACCGTCAGATCCGTTCACGTCTTCAACTCTCAGCCGGGGAGAGAACATCTCGCGCGCATATCTTGTCGGCGTGCCGTGAAGCCAGGATTGACGCGGTAGTCATGTCGAACGTGTTGTTCAGACCACCTGAGGCAGCTGATGGCAAGGTATTCCACGCTCAAGTCGACCACCTCGTGGTGACTGAACGCGGCCTGCTGATTGTGGAGAGCAAGTACTGGAAGTACGCCGTATTCGACGGGGTCGACTTCCGCGCGCAATCTGATGCGCTGCACATCTTGTTCGGTGATCTCGTCGGGGACCTGACCCGCCAGCAAGCAGTGCATCTGTACCGCGAAGATGACCACGTAAGGCTCAGGACGTCGAGCCCGGCGGGTCAAGCGCGTCTTCAGGCGCAACGACTCAGCGCTTTCCTCACGACGCGTGGGATCACACCGCCATGGGTTAATACCTGCGTGTATTACTGCCACCCCGACAGCAAGGTACACCACGCCGACTTCAACAACCAGACTGCCATCGTGAGTACCTACCCGGCCCTGGGCCGCACGATCATGTCCACGCAGACCGCGGGAAATGCTCGAGTCAATGTCGATTCGATCGTTAGCGTCCTGGCACCATTGAGCACCGATACAACCGGCACCGGAATTCACAGACACAAGTGGACAAGCATCCTCGACGCGTGCTCAGAAGACGCGTCCGGCGGCACGTCATTCCAGTCATCAAACGTCGGTCGTCACGCTCGCGCGCCGATGTCCGCAATAGCGTCGTCAAGGTCCGAGTCGCCCACATCCACGTAGCGGCCCGCCTCCAAGTCATCCCAGCCCAGCTCGATTGCTGCACGAAGTGTCGCAAGCCTGACTACGTCCTCACTATTCCGGCTCTGCATACTCATCACCCCTGTCGGGAAACTATGCCAATTCTTCGCCTCCGACGAGGTCCTGCGTGAATACGAACCAACCCGCAGCAAGAACTCTGGCCGCGGCGGACCCGCGTCGTCGTCGTGATCGTCATGAACTTCACCCGGAACGCGCGGCCTTACTTCGGTTCCCCACGCTCGCCCCAGCGGTTCGGCGGGGCGCCCACCAGCGGAAACCGGCGTCGACGCACCCGGCCCCTAGAGTGAGCCCGACCCCGCCGGGACCACCCAGGAGAACACCGTGGACTCACTTGCCCTCGCCGCCGCCCGCAACGGCGGCGAGATCTGATGGCTGCCCGGTCCTCGCGCAAGGCCACGACCAGGCGCAAAACGAGTTCCTCGCGGTCGATGGCAGCAAAGAAGGCGGGCTCCACGCGGGAGAAGGCGACCAAGAAGATCAGCGCGACGCCTGCGGTTCCGTCGATCCCTCCCGGCCAGCGGGTGTGGCTGCTGGAGCTCCCCTGGGGAGGGCTCGACGGCGGGATACCGGCCGGGGTGACCTACTACAAGTCACTCACCGCGCACGCCTACGTCGGAACTACCCTGCCGAGCGCACTTGAGGCCTACGCCAGCAAGCCGTACTCCTACCTGCGGTGGCTGGAGGACGAACTCAACGGCAGCGAGGGCCCGGGCGCAACCGCCGCACCGATGACGCTGCGCCCGGAGCAACGCACGGACGTGGACGCGATCGTCGCGGCTGCCGAGCAGCAGTTTCGGCAGGTCCACCTGGCCAACGATGTGGGCACCGGAAAGACCCTGGTGGCGGTGGCCGCGGCGAAAGCCATCGCCAAGATGCGCGGCGCACACACGGTCCTCGTGACTGTGGACCGGCCGGCCCGCATCACCATCCCGTCGTGGCGTCGCACCATCGCCGCGCTGGGCGATGACGGCCTCCGGTGGATCATCATGTCCTCCGACAGCCTCGGCAAACTCATGGCGCGAAACGGGCGCCCGCGGCTCAAGGTCGACGTCGCGGTGATCGACGAGGCCCACCAGTTCCGGCACGCCAGCAAGCGCACCAGCTACATGCGACGTCTGACCCGCATGGACGGCCCGCACGAGAAGGCGCCGTTCGTGCTGTCGATCACCGCCACCCCGGGCCATCACCCGGGCGAATGGGGATACCTGTCGTCGCTGTATGCGCAGGTCCACGGCGATTCCCCGGCCGCGTGGACGGACTTCGGGCGGGCCCTGTCCGAGCGGGGCGTGCCCCTGGAGACCTCGTACGGCAAGTGGACGTGGACCGCGGAGGCCAAGGACTCGCTACCGACGCAGCAGGCCGCGATCAGCGACGTGCGCGACATCCTGCTGCGGCACGAGCCGCCGCTGATGCTCACCCGGTCAGCGCCGTGGGGCCCGCCTCCGTTTGATGTGGACCTGGTGGAGCTGACCCCGGACCAGTGGCGGGCCTACGAGCTGGAGTGGGGCGACTTCCAACGCGAGATGCAGCTGGCCCGGACGGGCAACAACGTCGCCCGCGGGCTGGCCGCACTGGTGAGGCTGCGTCAGAAGGCGTCGATGATCCGGGTCGAGCACACGGTCGCGGCGGCGAAGGCCGAATTCGAGCGCGGCTACCAGGTTCTGATTGCCACCGAGATGGTGTCCACCGCCGCTCACCCTGTGGCCGAGATGCTCGAGGCCGACGGGATCCCGGTCGCACGGATCTATGGCTCGAACCCGCAGGCCGAGTCCGAGCGGATGCGGTTCCAGCGGGGCGAGGCGCCGGTGGTGGTGTTCAACACGCCCACCGCGATCAACCTGCAGGCCCGAGAGCAGTTCGCCGACGGCTCGTTCGCGACCGCCACCCCGCGCAGGGGCTTCTTCCATCAGGCCCGCTACTCGGGGCTGCTGGCGGAGCAGACGATGGGCCGCGCACACCGGAACCATCAGGTCTGCGCCTGGTCGCTTCTGGCGGCGGCCGGCACGATCGAGGAGCGGGCCGGGACGGTGATGCTGTCCCGTCTCATCGCCTCGGCGACCAGCACCGATGCGGACGCCTCCACCTTCTCCGAGGTGGCCCGGGCGTTCGGTATCGACTGGATCCCCGCCGTCCGACTGGCGGACGAGCTCGGCTAAGACGCCGCTTCCGATTCGATCGCGCTGCACCGAGCTGCCTCGGTGCGCCTCACCGATGCCGAACTCGTTTCCGTCATGGCCCGCTCCGAGAGAGCTCAGCTCACCCGGTCTGAGGCGATCCTGTGAAGTGGCTTGAAAGTACTCGGAAACCTGATAGTCACCGGCCCATTACGCTGGGAACGCTACTGTCCATAGATGCCCTTGTCGGATATTACCCGCCCCGCAGTAGACGCCGCGCTCGGCGAATTCGACCGATTGGGGCGTGAGTCGTTCTTGCACAAGTATGGCTTCGGGAAGGCACGAGACTATTACTTAGTTCGAGATGGAAAGCACTACGACTCGAAGGCTATAGCGGGTGCCGCGCATGGGTTTCTCGCGGGACGCTCCGCACTATTGGCGAGCGAATTCTCTGGTGGCGCCGCGACGGTTGCTGCGCAGCTGGAATCACTCGGCTATGTGATGACGTCTGATCGACCGCGAGATTAAAAGGAGTACGTCTCCGTTCGGATCCGCGCAGGGCTGCCCGGTGACACGCTTGGGGAATCCGGCGCACTTTTAACACCGCGACAATTATTCCCGAGGAGACCCTGATGGCATACGGACTGCACAGCGACATCGACGGGGACCTGCACCTGCACTCAAACGACCCCGACAGCGACTCGTGGCTTGTAGAGGCGATCTGGCCTCCCTCCACGGAATTCGAAGTGTGTGAGCACACAAAGAACTGGTCCACCTACGGGATCACGCATGCGCGTAATGCGTGGTACGTCCACCTCTGCTCTACGATTCGCATCACCGACGGGGCCGGGAACACCACCGAGCACACCGTGCATTCGTACCCAGCCATCCGTTCTGGCAACTGGGACTGGCCCCAGCCCTCTGTATCCGAAGACAGGCCGATCAAGCTCAATCGAGCGCCATGGGGCGTCAGAATCCGTCGGGCGGTCCGTCGAACTCGCGGACAATGACCAACTGAGCGCTCACCGTCCTCGGGTGCCAGTCACGACACGCAGACAGGTTCAGCGAACGCCCTCTTCGTCGTCACCTACGTGGTCCTTCCCACAACCGGCGTGATCGGACCCCGGCGGCACTCGTCCGCCTCTCCGATATCGGCCCCGCTTGGGGTGGACGCATTTCCGCGGCCGATAGTTGCACCTCGACCTGCTGGCCGGCACCAGACTTTCGCCCCAATATCGCTGAACCACCCGACGGCACGGCCGATAGACTCCCAGAGTGCGGCTTCGTCCCATCGACCTCGTGGATGTCCTCGCCTATCTCGTCGTCCTGGGCGTGTTCATCCAGCTCTTCCCCGCGGTCCTGTCGGAGACGTTCCTGCTGGCGCTTCTCACAGCGGTCCTGCTCAAGGTCGTCCTGGAGATCGTGCTGCGGGTCAAGAAAGGGCTTGTGGGTCGCATCCGCTCGGACAGGACGCTCCCGGTTCGCGTCGTGAACGTGGCCGCGCTGGTGTTGGTGCTGCCGGGCAGTAAGTTCCTGGTTCTGGAGCTGGTCGCCCTCGCCTTCGGCGACGCCGTCCAACTGGGTGGCTTCGTCGCGGTGACCGCCCTCATCGTGGCACTAATGCTCGCTCGCGGTGGCATGCGGCGGCTGCTTGCGAAAGGTGAACAGTGACCCATCACGAGATTGTTCGAACAAAGGACGGCCGCGACCTCGATGTGCGCGACACGGGTCCGGTCGAGGGATTCCCGCTCGTCTATCACCACGGCACGCCGCAGGGCGCGGTGCCGTTCCCGACCCTGGAACGCGCGGCAGCAGACCTCGGGCTCCGGGTCATCTCCTACTCGCGGCCCGGGTACGGGTCGTCGTCCCCGCGCGGGGACGGGCCGACAACAGCGCAGGTCGCCGACGATGCCGCCGACACCGCCACAGTCCTCGACAGCCTGGGCGTCGGCGAGTTTCTGACGATCGGCTGGTCCGGAGGAGGACCGCGGGCGCTCGCCTGCGCAGCGCTTCTGCCCGGGCGATGTCTGGCGGCCGCCTGTTGCGTCGGCATCGCCCCGGCAGACCAGTACAACGGCGACATCCGCGACGGCATGGCCGAGGAGAACGTCGCGGAGTACACGGCCGCCCTCACCGGCGTCGAGGCGCTCGAGGAGTTCCTGGAGACCCAGACCGGGTTCTTCACCGTGAGCGCCGAGGACGTCGCCGCGGGGCTCGGCGCGCTCGCCCCGCCGGTGGACCGCGCCGCGCTCGACGGGGAGCTCGCCGGGTACCTGGCCGCCTCGGTCAACGCCGCAGGCCATCAGGGCATCGTGGGATGGCGCGACGACGACCTCACCCACACCCGCCCCTGGGGCTTCGACCTGCCGGAGATCACCGTTCCGGTCTCGATCTGGCAGGGCCGGCTGGACGCGATGGTGCCGTTCGCCCACGCACAATGGCTGGCGGCGAACGTCGCCGGCGCCCAGGCTCATCTGGTCGAGGGCGAGGGGCACCTCTCCCTCATCCAGAAGGCCCCGGAGATCCTCGACGATCTCCTGCGGCTCGGTGGCGTGGGTCAGGTCTGACGTCCCCGTCCGCCAGGGCCTCCGAGGATGCGGCGAGTGGGCCGCGCGACCACCAACCCGAGGTTCGCGACGCTCAGCAGGCCGAACACCCACCAAAACCCGTAGAAGAACGTCTTCTGCTCCGACGAGAGCGCTGCGACGGGGGTCCACATGAGGGCGATCTCGCCGACCATCCACCCGAGCTGGGCGAGTGTCACGGCAACAGCGAAGTACCACTGCCAGCTCGAGGGGCCGCCCCGACGCCTCCCCCGCCGCGACGACGCACGCAGGCCTCGGACCAGGAGCGCGGTGAGCATGGCTCCACCCAGGCCGAGGAGACCGAGGACCACGCCCGGGAGGAAGTAGTCGCCGAAGGGCGTGTTCTTTAGCCACGCGGTATCGAAGCCCATGGCGGACCCGTCCGGCGAGAAGCTCAGGCCGACGCTGCCCCCGAACGCCATCACCGTCCAGATCGCGATCCCGGCGGTGAGCGAATACGCGGCCCATGGGCGCTTGGAGGTCACAGCGGCGCTCCTTCCGAATTGCCTGCACGAGCGGGTCGGCTGACTGGACCTCATTGTGCTCCCGGCAGGCGCGGTGAATGATGAGGATCGAGTGAGAAACAGCCGCGACGAGCTGGACTGACGTCACCGGACCCCGCACGATCATCGGAAGGGTCTGCCCATGAACCAGCCGCTTCGGCTACCGGCACTGTGGACCTGGCTCGCGGTGTCGGCAGCGGTCCTGTCCGCAGTGGGCAGCATTCTCGGCTTCCTCATGCCGGAGCGTCTCTACGGGGACGAGACCACCGAGCTCGTCGTCGCCGTCCTCGCCCAGGATCTGGTGAACCTGGTCGTCGTCGCCCCGCTCACGGTCGTCCTCGCCGCGGCGGCCCGGAGGGGCGCGGTCACGTCGGGACTCTGCCTCGTCGGCTTCCTGGCCTTCACCGCCTACAACTACGCGATCTACGCGTTCTCCATCCACTTCGGTCCGCTGTTCCTCCTCTGGGTGGCGGTGCTCGGGATGGCCGTCTTCGCCCTCGCCGGGAGTCTGGCCTCCCTCGCCGGTTCGGCTTCTGCGACTCGTCCCCGCGGCACCGCGGTGCGGGTGTCGGGGTGGTTCCTCGTCGTCGTCCCGCTGGCGTTCGCTCTGCTGTGGCTGAGCGAGATCGTGCCCGACCTGCTCAGCGGGAGGGGTTCGACCAGCGCGACCGCCTGGGAGGTCCCCACCAATCCGGTCCACGTCCTGGACCTGGCGTTCTTCCTCCCGGCAGTCTGCGTGGTGGGCGTGCTCCTGCTCCGAGGTCGCCGGATGGGTGTCGTCGCTGCCCCGGGGTCGCTGGTCTGGCTGCTCCTGACCAGCCTGCCGATCCTGGTCACGCCCTTCGTGGCGCAGGCTCGAGGGGAAGACCCCGGGTGGCCCGTTGTCGTTCCTATCGGCACCGTCGCCCTCGCGTCGGCGGTGGTCCTCTGGAGGTTGGTGCACTCGATGGGCAAGCCTTCGACCGCTCCCCCGAGCCGCGTAAAGGCGTGACGCCCGGACCCGCTTGAGCCGCCTACTGCGCCAGCGGCCGCACCCGCTCGAGCATCACGTCGACGAACACGTCCTTGTTCGCCGCGCTGCCGAGCCCGTGCGCACCCTCGAGCCAGATCAGTTCCTTCTCCGGCGTCTCGAGCACGTCGACGTACTCCTCCACCAGGCTCGGCATCGCGTTGACGTCGTGACGGCCGACGAAGAAGAACACCGGCACCTCGAGCACCGGAGCCTGTTCGACGAAGTCCAGGTTCTCCAGCTGCGGATAGACGGCGTTGAACGAATTGATCAGACCGCGGGTGTGGTTGACCGTGTCGACGTAGCCGTACTCGGGCACGAGGAACCCGAGCAGCGGCACGACCAGCGTGTAGCGGGGAACCCCCATGATTTCGTTGAGGACGTCGAGAAAGTCCACGTACGGCCACACCACCGCGTCGCCGCGGTACGGGGGCGGCCCGTTCTCACGGAGTTTCTCCGCTCGCCCGGTCTCCCCCTGTTCCTCGAGGTGTGCCAGAGCGAGCTCGTAGCCCATCCGATCGTTCTCGCCTGTGTTGACCATCTGACCGCTGCTGATGAACGCATGGAAGAGCTCGGGATGCTCCTGCACCAGCCAGATGCCGATGATGCTCGACCACGACACCCCGTAGAGGTAGATCTTGTCCTGCCCGAACCGCTCACGGAGGTGGTTGGTGAGGGCGGTGGCGTCGTCCACGAACCGCTCCCGGTCGAGCTCGTCGAACGGCACGGCGCCGTAGGACCTGCCGGTTCCGGGCTCATCCCAGTTCACCACCGTGAAGTGCTCCTCCAGCGGCCGGAACTCGCTCGAGTTGAAGAACCCACCGCCCCCGGGCCCGCCCATCCCCAGGTTGAGCAGTACCGGATTGGACTCGTCGTGGCCGCGGATGGTGATCCATTGCTCGCTGCCGTTCAGCTCCACCTTCTCCATCGAGGCGATGCTGCCGGGCACCCGCTCGCCGTCCGGCCCGGTGATCGGCGGCGTCACCGCCAGCGTCTGCGAGGCGACGACCGCCCCGATCGCGGCAAGGGCCACCACTGCTACCGCGGCCGGCCTGACCCATCGGCGTCGGCGCCCGACGACGAGCCAGACCAGCGCGGCCACGGCGAGCACGAGCAGAGGAAGCCACGCCCAGATCGGGACCGAGGTGGTCAGGGGCAACAGGAGGACGGGGAGGAAGACGACGACGGCGACGACCACAGCGGCCGCGGTGACCCACGCGTGGGCCCGGCCTTTCGGTTCCCGCGTGCGACTGGTCACGATGACTCCTCCGCCTACACTTCACACAATACGAGTCCGACAGAGTGGATGTCCGCGATGACGCCGATCGACGATGCCGCAGTCCGCGCGGACGTCCGGAGCTGGCGTGGTCTCGTCCGGACCGGTGCGTGGGCGGCGTTGGCCAGCGTGGGGCTCATCGCGGTGCAGATCATCGTCTACCTCCTCTGGCCTCCCCCGGACACCGTCGAGGGCTTCTTCCTCGTGCTCGCCGACAATCCCGTCGCGGGGCTGCTCATGCTGGACCTGCTCTACCCGGTGAGCAATCTGCTGACCCTCCTGCTCTACGCCGCTCTGGCGGTCGTGCTGTGGCGGGACAGCCGGTCCGCGGTCGTGATCGCGCTGGGGCTGGGCGGGATCGGGATGGCGGCCTACATGTCCTCTCCCCGCCCGATCGAGATGCTCCACCTGGCCCGCGCCTACGCGGAGGCCGGCCCCGCCGGTGAGGCGGCGCTGCTGGCGACCGGGGAGGGCATGCTCGCCACGTGGACGGGCACCGCCTTCGACGTCTACTACGTCCTCAACTTCGCCGCCCTGCTCATCTTCGGCATTCTCATCTACCGCAGCGCCGTGTTCAGTCGCGCCACCGCGGTGTGGGGTCTCGCGGCCGCGGTCCTCATGGCGGTGCCGTCGAATGTCGGCGCGGTCGGGCTCGCCTTCGCCCTTGCCTCGCTGCTGCCCTGGTCGGTGTTCGCCGTCCTCACCGCCCGGCGGCTCCTCGCGCTGTGCCGCGGGCTCTGAGGACGCCGACCGGTTCGAACGATCGCCCTCGTCGTCGTCGTTGTCGTTGTCGTCGTTGTCGCTGACGCCACCGACGCACGCCTACGTCACGCGCCCCCGAACCACGCCCGACTGAGTTCGGCGTACCGCCCGTTCGCCCGGAGCAGCTCGTCGTGCGTGCCGGATTCGACGATCCGGCCGTGGTCCATCACCAGGATCCTGTCGGCGGCCGCCGCCTGGCTCAGCCGATGCGCCACCACCAGACCGGCCCGGTCGCGGAGTACCGCTGCGGCGGCCGCGTCGAGACGGCGGGCTCCGGCGGACCCGGCCTCGGCCGTGGCCTCGTCGAGGATCACCACGTCCGGGTCGGCCAGCTCGACGCGGGCCAGCGCGATCATCTGGCTCTGCATGGGGTCGAGCGCATGTCCGCCTTCACCGATGAGGGTGTCGACGCCGTCGGGCAGGTCGTCGACCCAGTCCGCGCCGACGGTCTCCAGCGCGGCGCGCACCTCGGCGAGGCCGGCCTCGGGCCGGGGCGCGCGGACGTTCTCGACCACGGTGGTCGCGAAGGTGTGCACTTCTTGCGAGACCATCGTGACGTGCTGCCGCAGCTCCACCGGGTCGACGTCGGTCAGCGGGACCCCACCCAGTCGCGCACTCCCCCGCGTCGGAACCACCGAGCCGGCGGCGACCAACGCCAGCGTGCTCTTGCCGGCGCCCGTGGATCCGACCACCGCGACCACCTCGCCCGGCGCGACCGTGAGGTCCACATCGATGAGCGCCGGGGCACCCTCTCCATAGGTGTGGGTGACGCCGGTGAGCTCGAGCGGGCCGGGCCCGGCGGCGGCGGAGTGCAGCGTGGCGGTGCGCTCGGGCACGGGCATGGTGATGACTCCGACCATCCGCACCAGCGAGGCCCCGGCGGACTGGACTTGATCGACCATGCCGACCAGCGCACCGATCGGGTTGAACAGGCGATGGAACAGCAACGCCGCCGTGGTCACGGCACCGGCGGTGATGGCGCCGGAGTCCACGAGGAAGAACCCCACGACCAGCAGCAGCCCGAGGACGGTGACCTCGGCGCGGTTGTTGCGGCTGAAGGCGCGGGTGACGAAGTGGAACACCTGGATGGACAGGTCCCGGGCGCGGGCGGAGGCGGCGGTGATCCGCTCCAGCTCGGAGTCCTGGGCGTCGTAGGCGTGCAGGGTCCGAGATCCGGAGATCCCGCCGAGGAGACGGCTGGCCCGGGTGCCGAAGGCGGCGCGCTCGGCGGCATAGATGGGGCCGGACCGGGGCAGGTACCAGCGCAGGGTCGTCCAGTACATCGGCAGCGCGAGCAGCCCCACCAGCCCGAGCCGCCAGTCGACCGTCGCGAGCCCGACCCCGGAGACGATCACCGTGAACGCCGACTGCACGACCAGCGGGATCACGGCGGTCGCGGCCTGGCTGATCTCGCGGGCGTCCTCGGCGACGCGCGAGACGAGGTCGCCGGTCTCGGTCGTCTCCATCTGCGCCGCGCCCAGGCGCAGGGAGCGGTCCATCACCATCTCGCGCAGACGGGCGACGGTCGGTTCGGTGAGCCGGGCGAGCCAGGCCTGGCCGGCCCAGGTGCAGCCGGCGCCCACGATGCCGGCCATGGCGATCGCGCCCGCGCCGATCCACACGGCGGTGTAGTCCTCGCTGCCGGGCAGGTCGTCGACGAGCCGGCCGATCACCCACGGCGCGACGAGTCCCGCCACGGATCCGATCAGCCCGGCCAGGCACACCAGCGCCAGGTATCCGCGCCGCTGCCGGAGCAGCGGCCACAGGACGGCCAGGGACTCGCGGCCCGTCGCCAGCGGCAGCGCGCCGGAGGATCCTGCCGCGTCCGGGCCGTCCGCGGCAGTGGCGGTGGCGGTGGTGGTGTTCGTCATCTCGCGGGTCGCCCCCGTCTCGGTGGTGCTCATCGGTCGACCGCCGTCCGGTAGGAGGCTGACGCCTCGCGCAGCTCGAGGTGGGTGCCCGTGCGCGTCTCGCCACTGCGGGGCAGGTGGACGACCCGGTCGGCGGTCGCGAGGAACGGCGGCGACGACGTGACGATCAGCGTGGCCTGCCGCGGCCGACTCGTCCGCAGTCGGCGGACGGCCTGGGCGATCTCCCACTCGGTGACGGCGTCGACAGCACTGGTCGGTTCGTGGAGAACGAGGACGTCCGGGTCGGCGTGGAGGGCGCGGGCGAGCGCGATCCGCTGGCGCTGACCGCCGGAGAGGTTCCGCCCGCCTTCCTGCACCGCGTGGTCGAGCCCGTCGGGCAGGTGCTCGATGATCTCCGCGACGGCCGAGGCGCGCAGGACCTCATGAGAGATCGGCGTGGCGGCCTCGCCACTGGCACCGGACTCACCGAGCTCGTCGTCGTCCCCCGGGCCGCCATGTCCCGAACCGCCGCCCCCCGGGCCACCGAGCTCGTCGTCGTCCCCCGCGCCGACGTGCTTCATCGCGATGTTGGAACGGATGGTGCCGACGAACAGGTCCACTCGGTGCGGCGCGGCGACGAGATGCTCGGCGATGGCGGGTGCCAGGTGACTGCGTCGGTGCCCGCCCACCAGGACGGCGTCGGCCCCGTCGCCGTGCCCGGCGATCGCCAGGGTGACAGCGTTCGCGGCGGCGGGCTGATCGGCCACGAGCGCGACGACCTCACCTTCGGCCACCTCCAGGTCGAGCGGGCGGCCGTCGGGCAGCGCCAGCCCCCGCACCTCCAACCGCGCCCCCGCGGGGACCTCGTCGCCCGAGTCGTCGACCGGCGCCGACCCCAGCAGGTCGACCAGCCGCTGCGCCGCGCCGTGGGACCGGGCGGAGATCGACACCATCTGGGTGATCATCCGGACCGGCTCCTCAAAGAACACGGCCACGCCCACCACGGAGACGAGCGTGCCGATCTCCATCTCCCCCGCCAGGACCCGGTAACCGGCGGCCAGCAGGACCAGCGCCAGGACCACGGCCATCCCGAGCGAGCCGATCCCCTGGACCCGCCCCGTCCGCTCGGCGGTGACGATCCCCGCCGCGGCCGCCTCCTCGGACGCCGTGCGGTACTGCTCCGCGGCCCAGCGCTCCCCGCCGCCGGCCTTGAGCACGCGCAGGCCCGCCATGATGTCGGTCGCGCGGCTGCTCGCCCGCCCGATCGCGGCCTGCTGGGCGGTGCTGTGCCGGGAGATGGCGCGGCTGGGCAGGGCCACCAGCACCAGGCTGAGCGGGACGCCGATGAGCACGATGAGCCCGACCAGCCAGTCGGTCCACAACAGGTAGACCGAGATCCCCACGATGCTGATCACCGCCGACCCGCCGAGCGCGATCTGCCGGAAGACCAACGCGGCCACGTCGGCGTCGGCCGAGCACACCGAGAGCACGTCTCCGGAGCTCGCACCGTCCATCGCGCGCCGCCGGGTCAGCGGCACCCGCGTCACCTCGACCCGCAGATCGTGCGCCTCCTCCTGCAGCGCCCGGTTGCTCATCCGGGCGCCGAACCGGTAGCCGAGGCTGAGCACGGTGAACAGCGCGATGAGCCCGACGACCGACCACAGCAGGGCCCACCGGTCGAGCGGGATGATCGCGACGTCGACGATCACACCGATCGCGATGGGCACCAGCGCCTCGCACAGCTGCCACAGGGTCATGAGCACCAGGCCGGGGACCACCAGGTGCCGGCGGCGCCGGACCGCGCGGAGCAGGAGCCCGTTGGCGGTGGTCGGCGCATCCGCCGGGGTCGGGGCGCCCGCGGACTGCCGGCGCGTCGACATCGGTGCTGACATGGGTGTGGGACTCCCGCCGTTGGTGATCTCGCCTGCAAACTCGGCCGACTCAGCAGCGTAGTTCGCGGGGCCCGCGCAGCGGCGCCCACACCTCACCTGTCGGATTGCGCCTCACCTGCGGGGCCCCGTAGGTCAGTCGCATCCCGATGGGTGAGGCAGTCCCCAGCGTGGCGTCCCCCTACTGCGCCCGCCTACGGCGCCGTGGTCCCCACCGAGTAGGCGGCCGCCGCGTCGCGCACGTCCATGACGTATTCGCGCGACGCGTTGTAGGCGAGCACGGCCCGCTGCCAGTTCTCGGCCTGCGAGAGGTCTCCCCCGTTGGTGCACAGCAGGCGCGCGGCGGACACGGCGGCGTCGTCGATCTGGTTCGGATCGGCGCGCCCGTCGCCGTCGGCGTCGACGCCGTACTTGCGCCACGATTCGGGGATGAACTGCATCGGCCCGACGGCCCGGTCGTTCTCGGTGTCGCCGTCCAGCTCGCCGCCGTCGGTGTCGGGAATGTCGGCGAAGCCGGGCGAGCCGTCGAGTTTGATGCCGATGATCGGCGGGAGCGCGTAGCCGTCGTCACTCAATGACGCCCCGCGGTACCGGCCGTGCCGCGTCTCCACGTGCCCGATCCCGGCGAGCGTCGTCCAGGCGAGATTGCACTCGGGCCGAGTCTGCCGCATGGTCTCGGCGGCGTTCCCGTAGGCGGCGAGCGCGGCGACAGGGATATTCATCGGCTCGTTAAGGCCCGCCGCCCACTCGCGCAGCTGGTCGGAGGTGCGGCCGGGCGCGTTGATGTCGATCGTCGGTACCGGGGCACCGGCGGCGGGCGGGATGCCCGGGGGGATGGGCGTCGGCGCCTCGCGGGTGGGCCCGTAGGAACACGACGACGACAACACGGCAACGGCGACCAGGCCCGCGAGACTCGCGGTGGCGCGGGGGGTCAGGGTGGGCATCGCGCTCAAGTCTGCCCGAGCGGGGCCCGGCAGCGCGTCGGGGTATCCCCCGATTCCCGGCGGGCCGGCGCCTCGCGCGTCCGGTGCCGGGGTCAGCCGCGCCCGCCGAATCCCCCGGCCAGCGCGGTGAGCTCGTCGAGCAGTGCGTCCCGGCTGATGGCGGGGCGGTCCAGCACCCAGCGCACGGCGATGTTCTCCACCGCCATGACGATCACCCAGGCCCGGGCCGCGGGATCCCCGGTCGTGGCCCCGGCGGCGGCGAGGTAGACCGCCAGGAGTTCGCGGACCCGCTGTTCGAGGGCGTGCTGGGCCGCCCGGTGCCGCACCGCGGGCAGCTCCTCCCACATGATGCGCAGCAGTCCGGCGTCGGCCTCGAGCGCGGTGAGCAGCGCGTCGGCGATCGACCGGGCCGTCGCCGGGTTGTTCACGTCGACCGGGCCCGTGGCCGAGAGCGACGCCGCGACCCGGTCCGAGATCTCCGCCGACCACCGGTCCATCACCACCGCGACCAGCGCGGACTTGTCCGGGAAGTACTGGTACAGCGAGCCGGGGCTGACCTCCGCCTCGTCCGCGACGCGGTTGGTGGTGAACGACTCGTAGCCGTCGCGCACGAGCACAACGCGAGCAGCCTCCACGATCCGCTCCACCATCGCGCGGGATCTCGCCTGCTTGGGCACCCTTCTCATGAACGCGAATTGTATGCGAGTAAAAACTCGCGTCATAGTCATGGCATGACTGTTACGTCCGAGAAGACAGCCGCCGTGATGCCGTACCCCCAGCGCTTTCGCGAGGGTGAGGAGCGTGGCCGTCGCCTCGGCCGCGCCCTCAAGCCCATCGCCGGCGTGGGCCACCTCGACGAGAAGCTCATGGACAGGATCGGTCGCGACTACTTCGAGCGCGACGATCTGGGCGATCAGCTCGCCCGCGCCATGCGGCTGCGGTCCGGCGAGCCCGGCGCGGTGACCCGCCGCCAACTCGACGAGGCGCTGCACTCCGGCTCGGCCGGCCTGCCCGACGACGCGCCTCAGATCCTGCGGGACTACATCGCGCACCTCGAGAACACCCCGGACTGGGTCGACTGGGAGAAGATCGAGCGGGGGCAGAAGGCCTACCTGCGCTTCGGCCAGAACGCCGCCGACATCCTGCTGCAGCTGTCCCTCATCGGCGGCTACCGGTTCGGCGGCCCCACCGATCTACTGGTGGCCACCGGCGGCCTGACCGGTGAGACCACGCTGCGCCGGCTGGCCGAGACCAGCCACTGGACCATGTCCCTGTCCATCCCGGACGGGCTGCGGCCGGGCGGCGAGGCGTGGCGACTGACCGGTCACGTTCGGGCCATGCACGCGGTGGTCAACAACGCCATGGAGCCGCGCTGGGACAGCCAGCGGTGGGGCCTGCCCATCAACCAGAGCGACCTGGCCTCGACCCTCGGCCTGTTCGACGCCGTGGTCCTGCTCGGGGTGCGCACCCTGGGCGTGGCGGTGAGCCGCAAGGACTCGGACGCGGTGATGCACATGTGGCGCTACGTCGGCTGGCTGATGGGCGTGGCCGACCACTACCTGGTCGAGGGCGAGCGCGAACGCCATCGCGTCAACTACCACATCCTGCTGTCGCAGGCCGGCATCTCCGAGGCCGGACCGAAGCTCACGCAGGCCCTGGTGGAGTCGCAGCGACGCCGCCACCGCAGCGGGCCGCTGCCCCGCCTGCGGGCCCGGATCGGCCATGAACGGCTGCTGAGCATGCTCACCGTCCTGCTCGGCCGCGAATCGATGCACGAGTTCGGCCTACCGGTCCGCCCGCCGTGGGCGCACGCCTACCTGGTCCCGCTCAACACCCTGCGCTACCGCACGCCGTGGGGCCGAGCCCGGCTCGAGTCGTGGGGCGAGAAGGTCCGCGCCCGGGAGCGCAAGGAGACCTTCGGCGACTCCCGGCCCGACATCGGCCGTCCCGCCACCGCCTGACGCCGGCCCGAGACGGGCCCGCTCGTCCCCCGCCGTCGAGGCGGGCCCCAGCCGTCGATGCCGCCCCCCGCCGCCGCGTCCAGAAGACGGTTCGGCACACATCGCCCGAGAAGGGGGTGTGCCGAACTGTCTTGTCGATGGCAAGGCCGGGCAGATAGTTCAGCGCCGCGGCCGTCGAGCGCCACAGCACCCACCCGCTGGCCTCCGCCATCACCTCCGCCGCCCTGCGGCACCGTCGGCGGCCACCTCATCACCGTGGGATCACCGCGCCGGCTCGCCACCGGGGAGCTCACCGAGCAGATCACGGCCCTCGAGCACGAGGGCATGACCGTGGTGGTGGTCCACCGCGACGGCCGCCCGATCGGCGCCATCGGCATCCGCGACGAGTTGCGGCCCGAGGCCCTCGTCGTCGTCGCCACCCTGGCCGACCACCGCATCGGCGTGAGCATGCTGACCGGAGACAACCCGCGCACCGCGGCCGCTCTCGGCGCGCAGGCCGGCATCGGCGACATCCGCGCCGACCTCTCGCCCGCGGGCAAGGCCGACGCGGTCGCCGGACTGGCCCGGTCCCGGCCCACGGCGATGATCGGCGACGGCATCAACGACGCCCCGGCGCTCGCGACCGCAGACGTCGGGATCGCCATGGGCGCGGCCGGATCCGACGCCGCCATCGAGTCCGCCGACGTGGCCTTCACCGGCACCGACCTGCGGCTCCTGCCCCGCGCACTCGCACACGCCCGGCGGGGCCGCCGGATCATCAACCAGAACATCGTCCTCTCTCTGGTCCTCATCACGGCCCTGGTCCCGCTGGCCGTCACCGGCGTCCTCGGTCTCGCCGCGGTGGTGCTCATCCACGAGGTCGCCGAGGTCGTCGTGATCCTCAACGGGCTGCGGGCGGCGCGCACGCCCCCCGCCACCCGCGGTGGCGGGGGCAGGGGCAGGGGCAGGGACGCCGGCACGTGAGGCCTCTCCGCCTCAATCAGACAAATGAGGCAATAACGGCTTATTTGTAAGTTTGAGGTGTTTTGACCTTATGTCCGCGCGGTGTGGCACGATCGCGCTATGTACGTGGTGACCATCGACCAGCGCCGCAGCCGCACCAGCGCCGACCGGGTACCCGCCCTGCTCGACGCCCTGGCGGACGTCCCGACCGCGGCCGCGTTCGAGCGCACGGCCGGCGACGAGGTCCAGGGCCTGCTCGAGGATCCGGCCGCGGTACGGTCCGCGCTGCTCGTCGCACTGCGCGAGGGTGACTGGCACTGCGGCGTCGGGGCGGGAGAGGTCGACGACGAGTCCTACTCCTCCGGGACCAGGGCCGGTCGCGGGGACGCCTATCTCGCGGCCCGCGTCGCGGTCGATGCCGCGAAGGGCCTCCCCGGCTCGGTGGCGATACGGGTGACGGGCGACCCCGGATCACGTGACGACGGCACCTCGGCGACGGCCTGGGCCGCCGACTGCGAGGCGGTGTGGGCCCTCGTCGCGCCGCTCGTGCTCGGCCGCACCGAGGCGCAGTGGCGGGTGGTGGACGCCGTCGACCGCTCCCCCACGCAGGTCGCGGCCGCCGAGGAACTGGGCATCACCCCCGCCTCGGTCACCGGGGCGCTGCGGCTGTCGCGGATCCGGGAGGAGCGCGCCGCCTATCCGGTGCTCGATCGCCTGCTGGCGGGCACGCACGACGCCGCCGTCGGCAGGACCGGCGACGCGGCCGTGGGCAGGACCGGCAGCCCTGCGAGAAGCCAGCACGGGAAGGCCAGCCGATGAGCACCTGGCCCGACTGGATCCTCGTCGCGATCGTGGTGACGCTGAGTCTGATCGCCTCCGCGGCGCTCGGTTCGCCGATCGCGTCGCTCGTCCTGCGCTCGGCGCGGGTGCCCGAACCCCCGACCGTCGAGGTGAGTGGTGACTCGCGCCGGCCCGTGGTGCGCCGACGGGACGACCCCACCCCGGTCGTCCGCGAGGTGCTGCGCGGCGGGATGTGGATCGGGATCCTCGAACGCATCGGGCTCACGGCCGCCATCCTCGCCGGCCGCTTCGAGCTCGCCGCGGTGGTGGTGGCGATCAAGGCGCTCGGTCGCTATCCCGAGATCCGGGAGAATCCCGCGGTCAGCGAGCGGTTCATCATCGGCACGCTCGCCTCACTTCTCGTCGCCGCCGCGTGCGGGGCGCTCGGTCTCGCGATTCTGCATACCCTGGGCTGAGCACGGTACCGATCCCCGAGGAGAGGACACCCGCCATGACCCGCACGAGGATTCTGATCTCCGCCGCAGTGGCCGCCTCCGCGCTGGCCCTGACCGCCTGCGCCGACAGCGGTGACGACCCGGCGGCCGCACCCACCAGCTCCGCCGGCGCAGGCGCAGAGTCCGGCACCAGCGCGGAGTCCGGCGCGCCCGCCGAGTCCGACTCCGACGCCCCCGCCGAGGCCGGGGAACCCACCGCCGCCGACGTGATGTTCTCCCGGATGATGATCCCGCACCACGAGCAGGCGATCGAGATGAGCGACATCATCCTGGCCAAGCCCGACATCCCCGCAGACGTCACCGCCCTCGCCGAGAAGATCAAGGCCGAGCAGGGCCCGGAGATCGAGCAGATGGAGGCGTGGCTGGACGAGTGGGATCAGCCGACCGGACCGCGGGACGGCCACGGTGGTCACGGTGGCGGCAGCCAGGGCGACGGCGGCATGAACATGGGTGAGGACATGTCGATGATGGGCGGCATGCTCTCCGCCGACGAGCTCCAACAGTTGTCCGATAGCGAGGGCACCGACGCCGTACGACTGTTCCTCGAGCAGATGATCGCCCACCACGAGGGAGCCATAGACATGGCCCGGGGCGAGGTGGCGGACGGCGGGTATCAGCCGACCATCGACCTGGCCCGGTCGATCATCGACACCCAGCAGCGGGAGATCGCCACCATGCGTGACATGCTCTCCGCGATGTGAGACCTCACCGTTACCGCGAGACCGGACAAGGAGCCCACCCGGAAATGCCCCCCACCCCTCGCCCGCGGCGCCGCGCCCTGGCCGCAGCCCTCACCGCGAGCTGCCTCACCCTCGCAGCCTGCGGCACCACGCAGTCGAACCCGGGAGAACCGGGCCGGACCGCGGCGGGCCAGACCGCGGCGGCCGAGGTCCTCGACCAGTACGGCCTGGCCGACATGGATGCCCGCGGGGTGATCGAACACCTCGACACGATGCCCGTCGCCGAGCGCCCCACCACGCTCGTGGCCTCGGTCCAGCCGACCGAACTCGTCCTCACCGACAACGCCGGCGGCTCCATCGCGACCCTGCCGATGCCGGACGACGAGTTCTACCTTTCCGTCGCGCCGTACCGGGACCGGACCCATGACTGCCTCTTCCACAGCCTGACCACCTGTCTCGGTGAGTTGGGCGGCGAGACCGTCGACATCACAGTGACCGACGACGCGGGACAGTCGATCCTCGAGGAGACGCGCACGGTCTACGACAACGGCTTCGTCGGACTGTGGCTCCCCCGCGATCTCACCGGCACCCTCACCATCGAGCACGACGGCGCGACCTCGGAGGTACCGATCTCCACCGGTGACGACGACCTCACCTGTCTAACCACCGCGCACCTGACCTAGAGTCCGCCCCGCACCAGCTCCCAGCACCAGCTCCCCGCTCCCCGCTCCCAGCCCCAGGAGACCGCCCATGGTCACAGTCCGTACGGCCACGCGCGCCGATGCCCCCGCGATCGCCCGCATCCTCACCGAGGCCTTCCGCGACGACCCTGCGTGGTCGGTCACCCTGCCCAATGACGAGACCCGAGCCGCCAAGCTGACCGCGTACTACCTCCGCCGCGTGCGGCGACACCCCCAGTGGATCGACGTCGCGATGGACGACGGACGCCTCGTCGGCGCGATCATGTGGGCGCCCCCGGCCGACACCGGTGCCCTCGCCACCGCCGCGCGCGGAATCTCCGGCGCTGCGCGCTGGACCCTGGGCCGGCTGCCCCTCGGACGCGGCACCCGCCACACCCACCAGATCGAGGCCTACCGGCCCACCACACCGCACTGGTACATCCGCGACATCGGCACCGGACCCGAAGCCCGCGGCAAGGGCGTCGGATCTGCACTGCTCGAGCACCGCCTGCGGGTCGTCGACCAATCGCAGACCCCGCTCGCGTTCCTCGAGTCCACCACCCCGGCGAGCCGTCGGCTCTACGAGCGTTTCGGATTCGAGGCGGTGGGCTCCGTGCCGACCCTGCCCGGCCAGTCCTCGACCGCCATGGTGCGCGGGCGCTCTTGAGCCCACTGGCCGGTATTCTGCCCCATCCGGAGGAAGTTCTAGCTCAGCCCCCAGCGCCCGGCTTGAGAGTTCCATCTGGGTTTAGGGCGTTCGGAGCGACTTCCACCCAACGTGCAGGGTTGGGAGTACCCATGAAGGTGCAGCGGAGCTTATTGGGCGACAGTTCGCCGATCCTCGACTGCGGGCAGATATCTCCTGGTCGCGGGTTGGGCGCTGCCGGCGGGGGCGGCAGCGGCGGGAGATGGAACTCCCATTCAAACGGGTATGGCAGCGGGGGAAGCTGCCAGATCGGAATATCGAACGGACGCGGAACAACGATTGCGTCGACTACCGACCCGATGGCTGGCTGCGCGCTGGCGGTGGGCGCCAGCGCTAAAGCCATTCCGACAACAACTGGCGCGAGAACCAAGGTGGTGGCATGGCGCTTCACTGGGACCCCTCTTCATAAGCTCAGGACAGTCCGGATAAGTACCCTTATGAATCGGGTTATCTTATCCACGGCGGATATTAGCAACCCTGAGTAGTGGGAATTCTAGAACTCCGCCAATTGCTAGGGGCTCGCTGTTCTAATTGGCAGCACCCTTAAGGAAAGTGGACTTGCAATGTCACGTACTCGCACATTGTTCGCCGGGTTTGCTGGCGCGATCGCCATCACCGCCACCCTCACACCGACCGCCGGCGGCCAGGTCCTGCCCGGCGGCTCGGTCGAGCTGCCCCCGATGGCGTCGGTACCTGTTCCAGTACCTGCCGGGTCTACAAGCGCCCAGCTGCCGACACTCCCCTACCCGCTCGTCTGGCACGACCTCGTCGCACCGGCACCCCGGGTTCCTCAGTACGTGGCATCGAATTGGGTGGTCCCGTTCAGCTACTGTCCCGCTCCAAACCAGCGAGCATTCGCACAAGATGGCACCCAGCTCTGGTGCGCTCAGTTGAGCCGCACGGATGCCCGCCTCTGGGCGCCGTATCCGACCCCGGTTCCGTACCCGGCTCCCGCCCTCGCTCCTGGCCTGCCGAACTTCACCGAGGTCGCAAATTCGCTCGGTGCTAAACCGTGCCCCAACGTTGGAACCAGGGCAATCGACCCGTCCAACGGGCAAGAGGCATTCTGCGACTACCGGCGCCTCACCCACGTCGGAACCATCTGGCAGTACGAGCCGGGCTCCTAGGAGACGGCCCTGAGCACGCCGATCGGTCCGACCGAACGGTTGCTTAAACGTCTGAGGGGACGACCTGTCAAAGGATCGGGACCGACAAAGTGCGCAGTCGATTTCGACCGAACATGGCGGCTAGGACTGCCTCGAAAGTGGCAGGAGCCGGGCAGCGATCGCATGCTCATGGAGAGCGCGCCGCCAGCCGGCCCCTGCCGGAGGTGATGACGGGCGACTAGATGATCGCCTCGCCGTCGCGCCTGGACTCCGCGACCTCCTTGACGAAGCCACGCACGAGCACGGCCAGGACGCCGGCCACGATCACCGGCCATATGAGCACATAGATGGTGAGAAGAATCGGTGTCATGAGTATCTGACCTGCCTTTCCTAGACCCGAACCAGGTCGTCGTCGTCGTTGTCGTCGTCATCGCGTCGGCGCCGATCACTCCCGGCGGCGACCACGGCTGCGTCACCCTCGGCCTCGGCCTCGAGCTCCTCCGCGACCTCCTCCGTGTCGTAGTCGGCGGTGTCACCGGCGATCGTGGCGAAGTCGAACTCCATCGAGCTACGGAACGACATGCCGGCACAGACGAGCGTGCTCACCGCGTACGCCACGAGCGAGGCGGTCAGCGTGTCGTAGTCGCGCAGGAAGCCGAAGATGAACGGCGAACTGGCCACCGCGGCGATCACCGCGACCACCAGCGCCGGACGGAGCCCGATGAAGCCGAACACCATCAGGCCCAGCACCACGCCTACACCGACCACGGCCAGGGCCTCGATCGCGATGGGCAGCACACCCGTGTCCGGGACGAGCCCGAAACGGGTCGGGATGAACACGGCCAGCGCCACCAGCACGGAGACGGTGAACGCGGAGTTGGTGACCTTCTTCCAGTAGAAGCTCGCGATCACCGGGAACACGAGCGCACCCCACAGGGCGCCCACGAACACCAGCAGGTCCAGGATGTTGAACCGGATGTTCGCGAAGATCAACGCCGCCACCGTCGCCAGGATCATGGTGACGCGGCCGATGATGAGCATCGTGCGCGGGTTGGGAATCCTGCCCCGGCTGCGCAGGCTCTGGCCGTACATGTCGGTCATCGCGATCGAGGACATGGCCGCCAGATCCGAGTCCGCCGTCGAGGACAGCGAGCCGATGATCATGATGAAGAAGACGGCGACGAGCACGCCCGGCAGGTACTCGGCGGCGACCTGCGGGAGCAGGTTGTTCGGGTCGCCGTCGGAGGGATCGATGCCCGCGTACAGCGCCAGCACCCCCACCATGCCGATACCGATGATCGTGGCGCCGTAGCCGATGGTCGCCGTGATGAACGTCGGCTTGATCAGGTCCTCACGCACCGCGAACAGTCGCTGGGCGATGGTCTGGTTACCGATGGCGTAGGCCAGCACGGCCGCGATGTACGGGGCGCCCTGGTTGAGGAACGCATCGGAGGAGAAGAACGACTGCTGCTGCGGCGTGAGGTTCTGGGCGCCGGACTCGAACAACTCGATGCCGCCGAGGAAGAAGAACATCGCCGGCACGATGATGATCACCGCGCCGAGCATCGCCAGCACCTGGCCGAAGTCCGTCAGCACCGAGGCACGGAAACCCGACCACAGGGTGTAGAGCAGGACGCCGCCGGCGATCACGATCACGCCCTGGATGAAGCTGAACGGGCTGAGCATGGAGATCAGCGCGCCGCCGGCGATGAAGTTCGACGTCAGCGAGATGACGGAACCGAGGATGTTGGATCCGGCCAGCATGAGCTGGGAGGACCGGCCGTGGCGGGCGAACATGACCTCCGCGAGGGTGTGCGCCTGGGGCGCGACCTTCCGGATGCGTCGCCCGAAGGGGTAGATGAACAGGATCATCAGGGCACCCCAGAGCCCGTAGTGGATCGGCCCCGAGATGCCGTAGAGGTAGCCCGAGTTGACCGAGGCGTACATGGATGACGCCCAGATCCACGTAGCGGTCATCGATGCCGCCGACATGCCGAACCCGATCTTGTGACCGGCGGTCATGAAGTCGTCGGCGTTCTCGTCCTTCTGCGCGATCCGCATGGAACCGAACATGGTTCCGCCGTAGAACAACAGTAGAAGTAACACGACAGCGGTCGCGCTCAATGCTGTGGTTTCAAGCAACCTTTCTGCCCCTTTCCCTCTTCTTTTGTTAGACCAACGTTCCCACCATAGAGAAGTCTGGGCGGAAACTGAGAATCCTCCCGGGGAGGGCGGTTGTCGGAGAGCTCCAAAGACGGCAACCGATGTGCCGAGATCTCGCCCGGATTTCTGGGGTGCCGATGGAGGGAAGCGCCAAATCCCGTCCCGCACTCAGGCTGCGTTGTAGAAATCTCCCGGCCACCCGCACACACCCAACAATTCTCACCCGAGTGCAACAAATACCGTCTCTGGGCAGGCGAGATGCCCGGTCGGGAAACTCCGGTCCGCGGCCTCGGAACGTCGGCTCACCGGGACGCAGAGACGCGTCAACTTAAGGAAGAGGTCACCGATGGGGCAGGAGGAGCTGAGCGCCCGGCCTAGCTGACGTCGTGCCCGGACTCGGCGGTGTCGTGAACGGCCTGGGCGGAGTGGGCCGAACGCCATGCCTCGCGCCAGTCATCGGCGGTCGCGGCGTCCACGGGCCCCGATAGACGCGATTCGGCTGCACTGACGGCGCTCGCGAACCGCCGGACCACTTTCCGGTACTCGACCTCCGCGGAACCCGAATCGTCCGCGTCGTCCCCGCGAGCGCGGAACAACCCCGTGGGGTCCACGTGGACGACCCGCATCCCGGCGGGAACGAGATCGTCGGGGATCCCGGCCGAGCGGACACGCTCCAGCACCTTCTGCCCCAGCGCCAGGGCGGGCATGTCCCAGGAGATGCCCTCGACCACACCGCGCGGCGGGCGGCCTGCGCGCTCGGCGGCCTTGGCCTGCTGCCACAGACGGTCCTGCTCCGCCGCATTGAGGGACCCGGACCCGTTGCCGGGCGCACTGCCGGGCGCAGCCCCGGGCCCACGACCGGGCTCACTGCCGGGCTCGTCGGTGAACCAGTACGGAGCCCGGCGGCGGAGCTTGTCGAGCAGCGCCCCGGCCACGTCGTGCACGTCGAACGGCTCGGAGTCCCGCTCCGCCCCGATCGCCGCGTGGAACAGCACCTGCAGCAGCAGGTCGCCCAGCTCGGAGACCAGCTCGTCGCGGTCACCGTCGGCCACCGCGTCGACCAGCTCCCACGACTCCTCGAGCAGGTACCGCAGGAGGGAGGCGTGGGTCTGGGCGGACTCCCACTCGCCGTCGCGGCGGATGCGGGCCATCACCTCGACGGCCTCGGCCAGGCGATCGCCGGCGGCGCCCCCCCGAGCGCCCGACGCCGTCGAGAAGACAGTTTCGCGCGCATCTGCCGAGTGGCCTTGTGCGGAACCGTCTTCTCGATGGGGAAGGTGGGCGTCGCGGTGGGGGTCGGGGTGGGCGTCGCGGGCCGAAGCGCCGGAGCTCATCGCGCCGGCGCCGTCTCCGGCTGGATCACCGGGTTCGACCCCTCCGGATCCCCGGCCATCGCCGTGAGGAAGTCGGCGGCGTACTGCAGCATCTCGTCGTCGCGCGCCTTCTCCCCACCGGCACCCGCACGCGCGCCGGCGGCCTTGGGCAGTGGGAGCAGCACGGTCTTCTGCGTGGCCCGGTACTGGGCGGCGGGGTACATGCGCTTGAGCCGCATCTGCTGCGAATCCAACAGGTCGAGCGGGCCCACGCGCAGTCGGGACCCGGCGAGCACGATCTCGCGGACCCGGTACTTCTGCGCGACCAGTCGCAGCCGCGAGACGGACACCACGCGGCGGGCCTCGACGGGCAGCGGCCCGTAGCGGTCGAGCAGTTCCTCGACCACGGCGTCGATGTCCGCGACCTCCCGAGCCTGCGAGAGCTTGCGATAGGCCTCCAGCCGGAGCCGGTCACCGTCGACGTACTCCACGGGGATGTACGCGTCGACGGGCAGCTCGATCCGGATCTCCCCGAGTTCCTCCTCGACCTCCACCGTCTCGCCGTCGGCCACCGCGCGGTACGCCTCCACCGCCTCGCCCACGAGACGGATGTAGAGGTCGAACCCGACGCCCGCGATGTGACCCGATTGCTCCGCGCCCAGCACGTTGCCGGCGCCGCGCAGCTCAAGGTCCTTCATCGCCACGGCCATGCCGGCGCCCAGGTCGTTGTTCTGCGCGATGGTCGCGAGCCGGTCGTAGGCGGTCTCGGTGAGCGGCTTCTCCGGGTCGTAGAGGAAGTAGGCGTACCCGCGCTCCCGGGACCTGCCCACTCGCCCGCGGAGCTGGTGCATCTGGGACAGGCCCAGCTGGTCCGAGCGGTCCACGATGAGGGTGTTGGCGTTGGAGATGTCCAGGCCGGTCTCGACGATGGTCGTACACACCAGAACGTCGTAGTCGCGGTTCCAGAAGCCGCCGACGGTCTGCTCGAGTTGCTCCTCCCCCATCTGCCCGTGCGCCACCACGACGCGCGCCTCGGGCACCAGGTCCCGGATCCTCGCCGCGGTGGAGTCGATGGTCCGCACGCGGTTGTGGACGTAGAAGATCTGCCCCTCGCGCAGCAGCTCGCGCCGGATCGCGGCGGCGACGTGCTTGTCCGAGTACGCGCCCACGTACGTCAGCACGGGCAGCCGCTCTTCCGGCGGGGTGAGGATCTGGCTCATCTCGCGGATGCCGGCGAGCGACATCTCGAGCGTGCGCGGGATCGGGGTGGCGGACATGGTGAGCACGTCCACGTGGGTGCGCAGGGAGGTGATGTGCTCCTTGTGCTCGACGCCGAAGCGCTGCTCCTCGTCCACGATCACCAGGCCCAGGTTCTTCCACTGCACCCCGGTCGCGAGGAGCCGGTGCGTGCCGATCACCACGTCCACCGTGCCGTCGGCGAGGCCCTTGAGCGTCTGCTTGGCCTCGGCGTCGGAGGTGAAGCGGCTGAGTCCCTTGATGGTGACGGGGAAACCGGTCATGCGCTCGGTGAACGTGGCCAGGTGCTGCTGCGCTAGCAGCGTGGTCGGCACGAGCACCGCGACCTGGGTGCCGTCCTGCACCGCCTTGAACGCGGCGCGCACGGCCACCTCGGTCTTGCCGTAGCCGACGTCGCCCACCACCACGCGGTCCATGGGGGCGGTCTTCTCCATGTCGTGCTTGACGTCCTCGATCGCCGTGAGCTGGTCGACGGTCTCGGTGAAGGGGAACGCGTCCTCCATCTCGCGCTGCCACGGGGTGTCGGGGCCGAAGGCGCGCCCGGGCGCGGACTGCCTCTTGGCGTAGAGCTGCACCAGCTCGGTGGCGATCTCGCGGACCGCCTTGCGGGCCTTGCGCTTGGTGTTCTGCCAGTCGGCGCCGCCCATCTTGGACAGCGTCGGGGCCTCGCCGCCGACGTACCGGCTGAGCTGACCGAGCGACTCCATGGGCACGTAGAGCCGGTCACCGGCCGCGCCGCGCTTGCCGGGCGCGTACTCGATGACCAGGTACTCGCGCCGCGACGAGCCGTCGCCGCCGCGCACCTGCCGCTCGACCATCTCCACGAACTTGCCGATGCCGTGCTGGTCGTGCACCACCCAGTCGCCGGCCTTGAGCGCCAGCGGGTCGACCTGGTTGCGGCGCTTGGAGTGGCGCGCCTTGGGGCGGGTGGTGGAACCGAGGCGGTTGCCGGTGAGGTCCGTTTCGGAGACGACGACGAGGTCGTCCGCCACCCCGGCGGCGACAGTGCCCCCGGCAGCGCCAGCGCCGGTGGAGAGCGAGAACCCGCCGTGCAGGACGGCCTCGTAGACCGACACCAGTCCGGCGGCGGGCTCGGATCCCGCCGTCGCGGCCGTGGCGGGGACCTCGGCCTCCGAGAGGCGTTCCAGGATCCGGGTGACGGTGCCGTGGCCGGGCACGACCATCGCGGCCCGTCCGCCGCCGCCGACCAGGGCCCGGAGCCGGACGAACATGGCCTCCATCTCCGAGTCCTTGCCACGAGGGGCGGGCGGGTCGCCGGCGGGGACGGTGACCACCAGTCCGTCCTCGGGGTCGGTGAGGAATCCGGGCGGGACCAACTGCCACCAGGCGCGGCCCGCCTCGGTGGCCTCGGAGCGGACGGCGGAGAAGGTGCGGTAGCCCGACCCGGACAGGTCCAGCGTCTCGCTGTCCACGGGGGCGTCGCCGCCCATCGTGGCGGCGGTCCACGAGGCCTCGAGGAACTCCCGGCCGGCGGAGGCCAGGTCGGCGGCGCGGCGGCGGACCTTGTCCGGGTCGCACACCACCACGCGGGTGTCGGCGGGCATGAGCATCGGGAGGGTCGTCATGTCCTCCGGCACGAGCACCGAGGTCAGTGCCTCCATGCCGTCGCGCGGGATGCCCTCGGCCAGCGAGTCCAGCAGCTCGGCGAGCGTCGGGTTGGCGCGGTGCTCGGCGGCCAGCTCCCCCGCCTTCGCCCGCACGGCGTCGTCGAGCAGCAGCTCGCGGCACGGGAACAACACTGCGGACTCCACCTCGCCGTCGGGCAGGGAGCGCTGGTCGGCCACGGAGAACTCGCGGATCTCGACGATCGTGTCCCCGTCGAACTCGATACGCAGCGGGTGGTCCGCGGTGGTCGGGAAGACGTCCACGATGCCGCCGCGCACCGCCACGTCGCCGCGCCGGGCCACCATGTCCTCGCGCAGGTACGCGAACTCGGCCAGGCGCACCATGAGCTCGGTGGGGTCGACCTCGGCACCCTTGGCCAGCCGCACCGGCTCCCGGCGGGCCGCACCGGGCGAGATCGGCTGCACCACCGACCGCGCCGCCGCCACGACGATCCCCGGGGGCCGCCCGGACATCACCGAGTTCAGCACCTCGAGCCGGCGACCGATCGTGTCCGCCGCCGGCGAGAGACGCTCATGGGGCAAGGTCTCCCAGCTCGGGAACTGCGCGACCTCGTCGTCGTACAGCCCCGACAGCTCGTCGGCCAGCTCCTCACACTCACGCTCCGTGGCGGTCACCACCAACAAGGGGGTGCGCTGCGCCAACGCGGCGACGAGGAAGGGCCGCAGCGCCTCCGGGGCGCGCACCACCGCGGTGTCCCGGTCCAGACCGTCGCGCAGGTCGGCCAGCGCCGGGTTGGCCAGGACCGCACCCGCCAGACCGGACAGGGCGGCGGTCGTGGGAGTGGTGGCGGGGGCGGTGGTGGTCACGCGTGTGGATCCTCCGGGTAGGGGGTTCGTCGAGCCGGGGTGTGCGGAGCGCACGGGTGGTGGGACGCACACCTGAAGGGCCGCAGATCCTCCACTCTAACCGCGCACCCGCCCCGGTAGCCTGTGCCTATGCGCGAGACCACAGACGCCGAGCACGTCGAGACCGACACCGCCCACGACACGATCGGCGCAAGGGTCTTCACCGACCGGTGGATCGGCGTGCTCCTGGCGATCGGTTCGGCGATCGCGCTGGTCGCCTCGTTCCAGCTCAGCCTGGACAAGATCCGGCTGCTGGAGAACCCGGAGTACACGCCGGCGTGCAACTTCTCCATCCTCATGAGCTGCAAGAGCGTCATCAACTCCGCCCAGGGCGAGGCGTTCGGGTTCCCCAACCCCTTCATCGGGCTCGTCGGGTACGGCATCGTCATCGCGATCGGCGTCGCCGCCGCCTCCGGGGTGCGGTTCCCCCGCTGGTACTGGGTGGGCGCGCTGCTCGGACTGACGTTCGCCGCGGTCTTCGTTCACTGGCTCGCGTTCCAGTCGATCTTCTCCATCCAGGTGCTGTGCCCGTGGTGCATGGTCGTGTGGGCCGTGACCATCCCCATGTTCTGGTACACGCTGCTGCACGTGCTGGCGAAGGTCACGCGCGCGGGCTGGGTGCGCGCGCTGCAGCGATGGCACCTGGTGCCCGTGGTGGTCTGGTACCTGGCGGTGGCGGGTGTGATCCTGTGGGCCTTTTGGGACTTCTACTGGGCCGACTTCTTCGCCAACCTCTGACCGGCCGTGGAGTACACCGGGATCGACGTGGTGATCCCCGCCCACGATGAGCAGGACCTGCTCGCGGGCTGTCTCGACGCGCTCGCGGACTGCATCGCCGCCACCCCGGTCCCGGTGACCGTCACGGTCGTGCTGGACTCCTGCAGCGACGCCACCGAGGAGATCGCGCGGGGGCGGGCCCGTCTCGTGCGGACGAGCGCCCGCAACGTCGGCATCGCCCGGGCGCGCGGGTTCGACTCGCTGCGGTGTTCCTCGCCGTCGTCGCCCTCATCGTCGTCGCCCTCATCGTCGTCGCCCTCATCGTCGTCGCCCTCATCGTCGTCGCCCTCGTCGTCGTTGCCAGCGGCGCCCCGCACGCGGCGCTGGTACGCGACCACCGACGCCGACTCGCGTGTGCCCCGCTCGTGGCTCACCGACCAGCTGGCATTGGCCCGCGCCGGCGCCGACGTCGTGGCCGGTCTGGTCGAGGTCGACGCCTGGTCGGACTGGGCCCCCGCCACCCGGTTGCGCTACCTCGAGGGCTACCACCCGGGCCCCGGCCACCGGCACATCCACGGCGCCAACATAGGCCTCTCCAGCGAGGCCTACCGTCGGCTGGGCGGCTTCGACCCGCTTCCCGTCCACGAGGACGTCCGCCTGGTCGGGCGTGCGCAGGACGCCGGTCTGACGGTGGTGTGGTCGACCGCCGCGCCCGTGACGACCTCGTCCCGCCGGTCCGGGCGAGCCCCCGACGGATTCGCCGCCCACCTCGCCGCCATCGAAGGGACCCTTGCGCCATGAGCTCGACCGACGGCTCCACCACGTCCTCCGCGCCCACCGCCTCCCCCGCGCCCACCGGCACCATGGGATCCGCCGACCTCGCCCGCGCGTGGATTCGCGAGGGTCGTGCCGACCTGCCCCTGCCCGCCCGTGGCGACACCCGCACGCGGTGGGCCGAGCTCACCGCGATGTGCACCCACGACATCGCCGCCGGACGCCTCGTCGAAGCCCACGCGGACGCCGACGCGATCCTCGCCGAGATCGAGGGCACCCGCGTGGGGCGCGACGAACTGTGGGGCGTGTGGGCCGCCGAGCCGCCGATGCCGGTGCTCACCGCCCGACGCCCGGGCGACGGCTCGGGCCGCGCCCCGGGTGACGGCTCGGGCCGCGCCCCGGGTGACGGGTGGGTGCTCGACGGGGTGAAGAGCTGGTGCTCCGGCGGCGACGTGTGCACGCACGCCCTGGTCACCGCCCTCGACCGCGACGACGATGACGACGACGAGCCCCGCTTGTTCGCCGTGGATCTGCGTCACCCCGGTGTCGCCCCCCGGGCGGACGGCTGGGCGAACCCGGGGATGGCGGGCAGCCGCACCACCGCCGTCGAGTTCACCGACGTGCCGGCCCGCGCCGTCGGCGACCGTCGCTCCTACCTCGACCGGCCCGGGTTCTGGCACGGCGGCGTCGGGGTGGCCGCCTGCTGGCTGGGCGCCGGGATCGCCGTGGCGCGGCCGCTGCTCGCGAGGGCGACCCGGCCCGACGTCGACCCCCACACCCTGGCCCACCTCGGAGGCGTGGACGTGGCCCTGGGCGGGGCCTCGTGGGCGCTGGACGCGGCCGCCGCGGAGATCGATCGCGACGGACCCGACGCCGACCTCACCGCCGCGCGCCACCGGGCCGTGCGGGTCCGCGCGATGGTCGAGGCCGCGGTCGACGAGACCATCCGGCGCGTCGGCCGGGCACTCGGCCCGGCGCCCCTCGCGATGGACCCCCGTCACGCGCAGAACGTGTCCGACGCCCAGGTGTACATCCGGCAGTTCCACGCCGAGCACGACCTCGCCGGGCTGGGCGCCACCGCCCGTACCCACGGCGGGTGGGCGTGGTGACGGGTCCCGCGGCGGCCGGTTCCACTCAGTGGGCCGGCATCGGACCCGGCGACCGGGGCACTCCCCACGCGAGCTGGGACGCCTGGCTCGGCGCGCGGGCCCCGGATCCGGAGCTGACCGTTCCCGCCGGGACGCGGCGGCTGGTCGTGGTCGCGCCCCACCCCGACGACGAGGTCCTCGGCGTCGGTGTCACCGCCACCCGGTTCGCCGCGGCCGGGGTGGAGGTGGCGATCGTGGCCGTCACCGACGGCGACGCCTCGCACCCCGACTCCCCCACCGTGACGCCCGCGCAGCTCGCCGCGCTGCGGGTCTCCGAGAGCCGCCGCGCCTGTGCCGTACTGGGCCTGCCCGAGCCTGTGCGGGTCGGCCTCCCGGACGGGGGCGTCCATGCGCACGAGGCTCGGCTGGCGGAGGCGATCGTGGAGGCCGTCGGTGGGGTCCCCGGACCGGACTGCGTCGTACTGAGCACCTGGCGCGGCGACGGCCACCCGGACCACGAGGCCTCCGGTCGCGCGGCCGCCGAGGCCTGCGCCGCCACCGGGGCGCGGTTGCTCGAGTACCCGGTGTGGACCTGGCACTGGGCCGAGCCGGGAGATCCGCGGGTGCCCTGGGACCGGAGACGCCGCGTCGTCCTGACGGAGTCCGAGTTCGCCGCCAAGCAGGCGGCCGTCGGCGAGTTCGTCACCCAGATCGCCCCGCTCTCGGATCAGCCGGGGGACGAGGCCATCCTTCCCGACTGGATCCTCGATCGCCTGGTTACCCGCGAGGAGACGGTGTTCTGGTGAGCACCCCCGGCCGTTACTTCGAGGAGATGTACTCCGGGTCGGCAGACCCCTGGGACTTCGCCGGCTCCTGGTACGAACTGCGGCGCTACCGACTGCTCGTCGCCTCGCTTCCCGAGCAGCGGTACCGCGTGGGCTTCGAACCCGCGTGCTCGGTGGGCGTGCTCACCGAGATGCTCGCCGGGCGGTGCGACGAGGTTCACGCGGTGGACGTCGTCGACACCGCTGCCGAGAACGCCCGCCGACGGGTTGAACGTGCGGGGCTGGACCACGTCCACGTCCGCACCGCCGACGCGCTGGATCCGTGGCCGCGAAGGTCCTGCGACCTTCTCGTCCTCTCGGAGTTCCTCTACTACACACCGGTCGACGGGCTCGACGACCTGCTCACGTCCATGCTGCGGCTGGCCGAACCCGGCGGGACCGTCGTGGCCTGCCACTGGCTGGGGCATTCCGACGACCACGCCTGCCACGGCGAGGACGTCCACGCCGCGCTCGCGCGCCGCACCGACCTCACCCGGATCGTCCACCACCGCGAGGAGGGATTCCTCCTGGAGGTCTTCCGCCGCGCCTGATTGCCGGCTGCAGCTAGTCCGGCTCCAGCTGCGGCTCCGGAGCCAACGCCTCAGCCTTGGCCTCGGCCTCCGCTCGAGTGACGAGATGCACTATCGCCTCGGTGTGCAGCCGGAACAACTCCCGGACGTCCGCGTCCCCGGTCAGGGATGCGAGGAAGATTCCGTCCCCGCCGGCGAGGGCGTACGTCGCGAGCACCCGGGCGTCCCCCTCCGGCAGCCCCGGCCGGACCCGGCACAGTTCCGCCGCGATGCGGTCGAGAGCCTCCCGGCGCAGGCGGAGGTAGATGCCGCGGGCGGCCGGCTCCACGGGCCTGCGCTCCAGCGCCAGCATCAGACACAGGCGGAGGAAGTCGGGCGAGTCGCGGAACGTCCTGGCCACCCCCAGGCAGAAGGCGGTCACGCGCTCCCGCAGGTCCTCGCCTTCCCCGCGGGTCACCTGACCCAGCCAGAGTTCGACGCTCTCCTCCACCACGGCCGCCAGCAGTGCGTCCTTGTCCGCGAAGTGCCAGTAGATCGAGCTCGCGGGGAGCCCGCTCTCCTTGCTCACCTGTGCGATCGAGGTTCCCTCGTACCCGCGTTCACCGGCGACAGCGGCAGCGGCGTCGATGATCCTGCGCCGGGACTCCCTCCCTTTGGCCCGGGTGCGCCTGCCCGTGGTCCCGGTCGATTTCTCAGCCATCCGATCCCTCGTTCCTGTGTCCGGCGACTCATTGCGAACTCCCCGCCCCAGACTTACTGTAGTGATCACTACAGTACCGTGCGGCGACCGCCGCCAGCACAGGAAGAGTGGAGAAATGATCGAATCGTTGACCCGGAACTGGTGGGTCCAACTCGTCCGCGGAGCTCTGGCGATAAGCCTCGGCGCGACCGCGCTGGTCTCGCCTGCCACGACCATGACGCTCGCGGTGTTCCTCGTCGCCGCGTTCGCCATCGGCGACGGCGCGATGACCATGACCACCGGCCTCGCGCTGCCGGACCGCGCCCCCGGCCGCGGCGGGATCGTCCTCGCCGGCGCTGGCTTCGTGATCCTCGGGCTGGTCGTGCTGTTCTGGCCCGGCATCTCGGCGACCGCGCTGACCCTGCTCTTCGCCGCCTGGCTGGTCGCCTCCGGCGCCCTCGTCGCCTTCGGCGCGCACACGCTGCGCTCGGCGATCCCCGACCCGTGGGTCATGGTGGCCCTCGGCATCGTCCTGACCGTGGTCGGGCTCGGAGTGGGCGTCGTGGGCCCCGCGGCGATCGGCACGTTCGTCACCTTCGCCGGCTGGTTCGGTCTCGCCGTGGGCGTGGTCATGGTCGCGGTGGCGTTCCGACTCCGTGCCGACTCCGACCGGCTCGAGCGCCGGGTGGCCGTCGCAGCCTGAACCGCGCCGCCCTCATCCACCGGCAAGGGCCGGGTGTCCCAAGTGCGACGCCCGGCCCTTTTGCCATGTGACCGTGCGACCTACTACGGGCTTCCGGGCCCCGGGCGCATGTCGCGACCCTGCGGCGAGCCACCGGGGTGGCTCGGCTCGCCGTACTTCTCGAGGACGTCGACCCCCAGCGTCGGCGAGGGATCGAGATGCGAGAGCCCGTTGAAACAGAGGTTGACTATGTGCGCGGCGACCTCTTCCTTGGGCGGCGTGCGGGCGTCGAGCCACCACTGGGCGGTACCGGAGACCATCCCGACCAGGGCCTGCGCGTACACGCTGGTGGTGATGGGGTCGAACCCACGGGCGACGAACTCCTCCTCGAGGATGTAGGTCACGCTCGCGGTGGCGTCGTTGAGCAGGGTCGAATACGAGCCCCCGCCCACCGGGGACGATTCGCGCACCAGGATGCGGAAGCCGTCCGTGCGTTCCTCGACGTAGCGCAGCAGCGCCATCGCCGCGCGCTCGATGCGCCGCCGCGACCCCTCACCCTGCAGCGCCTCGGTGATCTCCGCACCGAGGTAGGCGAGCTCTCGGTCACACACGACCGCGTAGAGACCCTCCTTGCCGCCGAAGTGCTCGTAGACCACCGGCTTGGACACGCCCGCCGCCGCGGCGATGTCCTCGACGGTCGCGGCGTCGTACCCGTTCTCCGCGAAGATCCGCCGACCGACCTCCACCAGCTGCTGCCGCCGCTTGGCAGCAGACATCCTGGTCCTCGGTGCCGGTACGCCCACGCCCGTCATGTCCCACCCCTTTTTCCGATGACCCGAGAATAACCACCTCTCGATCACGCTCCCCCCGTTCGGCGGCTCACCGACCCCGTCGGCACCCGAACGCATGTATCATTGTTGACGCATCACCAACTTGAGGCGAAGGAGCGAACAATGGCAATTCGACAGCCCGGACATCGCGGCACCATCGGCACCGTGACCGAGCACGGAGTCCCCTCGACCGTGGACATCGTGGTGATCGGCTCCGGCGGCGCCGGCCTCACCGCGGCGTTGACCGCCGCCAGGGACGGCGCGAGCGTGCTGGTCGTGGAGTCCCTCGAGATCGTCGGCGGCGCGACCGGCGTCTCGGCCGGCGCCGCCTGGATCCCCGCCCACGGATATTCGACCAAGGCACTCGGGGTGGACGACTCCCTCGATGACGCCCGCACCTACATCTACGGTGACGGTCGCGGCGAGACGCTCGACCACGAGGTCATCGAGACCTTCCTCCAAGAGGGCCCCAAGGTCGCCCGCTACATCGAGGCCAACACCAAGTTCGGCTGGATCCCCGTGATCTGGCCCGACTACCACTCGGACATCCCCGGTGCCTCCGTCGGCCGCGCCCTGTTCCCCGGGCCGTACAACGCCGAGGGCCTCGGCGAGGCCGCGCAGTACGTCCGCCCGGCGCTGACCTCGGGTATGGCCAAGAACCCGATGCCGTTCTGGGCGCTGGCCGGTCTCACGACCGACGCCTCCTGGATGGCCGGCCCCGCGCTCGTGGGTGCGCTGCTCGAGGCCGGGCTGGTCGCCGGTGTCGAGGTGCGCGTCCAGGCCCCGGCCGAGCGACTGTTGATCGAGAACGGCGCGGTCACCGGCCTGGTCATCTCGGCTGACGGCACCGAGCACACGGTGCGCGCCAACAACGGCGTGATCATCGCCTCGGGCGGCTTCGAGACCTCCGACGAGCTCGCCACCGAGTATCTGGACGGGCCACTGGGCACGCACGTCTCCCCCAAGGGCCACAACGGCATCGCCGTGCAGCTGGCCAAGGAGGTCGGCGCCGAGCTCACCACGATGGACGCCGCCTGGTGGATGCCCGGTGTGCAGATCCCGGGCGAGACCCTGGACGGCGTGCCGTTCGCGCGGCTCCTGCTGGGTGAGCGTTCGCTGCCCCACTCGATCATCGTGAACTCCGCCGGCAAGCGTTTCGCCAACGAGGCCCTGTCCTACGACCAGTTCGGCGGCGCCATGCGCGCGACCAACGACGAGACAGGCGGCAGTAACGACCCGGCGTACTTCGTCTTCGACCAGAACTTCTGGGACAAGTACGGCCTCTTCGGCTCGGTGCCCGGCGGCGAGGTCCCCGAGTACATCCACCAGGCGGCCTCGCTGTCCGCGCTGGCGAAGAAGATCGGCGTGGACGAGGTCGGCCTGCTCAAGACGGTCGACGAGTTCAACCCCGAGGCCGCCGCGGGTCGCGATCCGTGGTTCGGCCGCGGCGAGGCGCTGTTCGACCGGTACTTCGGTGACTACAAGCCGTTCCTCGGTCGCTTCTCCTCCGGGTCGTTCGCCCCGGCCGCGACCATGAAGGCCCAGATCGCGCTCGCCCTGGGAGTCGCGCCGATCGTCAACCGCGCCGCGAAAAAGGTCGCACAGCGCAACGACGCCGAGGCGGTCCGTAAGGCACTCGTCGGGCCGCTGGCCAAGTTCATGAAGCCGGTGCTCTCCTCGCCCCGCTCGTCGACGCTCGGCCCGCTGGAGAAGGGCCCGTTCTACGCGGTGAAGGTGCACGCCTCGGCACTGGGCACGGTCGGCGGTCCCGTCACCGATGCCTCCGGTCGCGTGATCACCACGTCCGGTGCTGTTGTTCCGGGCCTGTACTCGGCCGGTAACGCCGGTGGCGCTCCCACGAAGGGCTTCTACGCCGGAGCCGGCGGCACCATCTCGCTCGGCCTGGTGTTCGGGCACCTCGCCGGCAAGATCGCGGCAGCGACGCCGACGACCCCCGGAGCCGCTTCCGACCCGCAGACCGCGTAACCCCGCGCGGCGGCGATTGTCGCTGCTCGCAGAAGGTTGGGCCCATCGGTGCGCAGGTACGCATCGGTGGGCCCGACCTCATGTGCCAGACTGGTGACGGCCCGTTCGCGGGCCGTTCCCCCGTGGTGTAATCGGCAACACTCCTGATTTTGGTTCAGGCATTTCAGGTTCGAGTCCTGGCGGGGGAGCTAGAAGATCCCGCCGAAGATCCCCAGCGCCAACACCAGCAGCAGGATCGCAATGAGCGCGAACGCCGTCAATGCCGGCTGCCGAGCGCGCCGCGGCGAGCGCTTCACCTCGTCGTCGGGCGGGAAGGTCGGGTCCTGCTCCGGTCGACCGGGTCCGTTCATCCCCGTCACGAGTACCGCTCCTCCTCCATCCGGGCATAGGTCTCCAACAGTTCGAGTGCGTGCTCACCATCGGCACCCTCCGCGCGCAGACCCGTACGCATCGACTCCAGCATCTCCCGGCCGTGCGGGAACGGCGGCAGCAGCGGGACGTCCGGGTCGGTGATCACGTCGATCACGGTCGGTCGATCCGCGAGGAACCCCGCCTCGAGGGCGGGCACGAGCTGGTCGGGCTCCTCCACCCGCACCCCACGCAACCCCAGCAGTTCCGCGTAGCCGGCCATGTCGAACGGCGGCACGTCCTGCGACCGCGCGAACCGGGGCTGCGACTCGCTCTCGCGTTGTTCCCAGCTCACCTCCGCAAGGTCCCGGTTGCTGAGCACCACGATCACCATCGTGGGGTCCTCCCAGCTCGGCCACGCCTCGGACACGGTGATGAGCTCGTTGATCCCCAGCATCTGGATCGCCCCGTCCCCGGCCAGGACCGCGACCGGCTTGGCGGGCGCGGTGGCCTTGGCGGCGATCGCGTACGGGATCCCGCACCCCATCGACGCCAACGTCGACGACAGGTGGGCGGGCACGGACGTCGGCAGGTCCATCTGCCGTACGTAGTGGTAGACGCTGCTGCCCACGTCCACCGCGAGGCGCGCGTCGCGGGGCAGGTGGTCGGCCAGCCGCCGCGCGACCAGCTCGGGGTTCACCCCCCGGGCGGGCAGTTCGGCGCGCTCGCGGGAGATCTCCCGCCACTGTCCCACCCACTTCTCCACCTCGCCGCGCCAGCCGGAGCGGTCCCGCTCGGAGACGCGCGCGGCGAGCTCACGCAGCGCCGCCGCGGCGTCGCCCACCATGCCGACCTCGATCGGATACCGGTTCGCCAGGTGCACCGGGTCCAGGTCGATCTGCACCGCCCGCGCCCGCCCGGGCTCCGGGTAGAACTCGGTCCACGGGTCGTTCGACCCGACGATCAGCAGGGTGTCGCAGTTCTGGAGGATGCGCGCGCTCGCCGTCGTCCCCAGATGGCCCATGGTCCCGCCCACCAACGGCGAGGACTCGTCCACGTAGGGCTTCCCCAACAGGCTCATCGTCACGCCGGCGTCCAGGCGCTCGGCGAGTTCCATCAGCTCGGCCTGCGCACCGGCCACTCCGCGTCCGGCGAGGATCGCGATCCGCTCCCCCGCGTCGAGCACCTCCACGGCGCGCGCCACGTCGTCGTCGCGGGGCACGGTGACCCCGTGGGTCCACTCGGGCGCGGTGACCACCACCCCGTGTTCCTGGTCGAGGTCCTCGCCCAGTTCCGGCGCCTCCGCGTTCTGCACGTCGTGGGGAAGGATGACGACGACGGGCGTCCGGTGCGTCAGCGCGGAGCGGAACGCCCGGTCGATCACCATGGGCGCCTGCTCGGCCGACGCGACCGTCTGCAGATACGGGCCCGCGACATCCGCGAAGACGTTGCCGAGGTTGATCTCCTGCTGGTAGCCCGACCCGAGCACGCTGGTGTGCTGCTGCGCGACGAGAGCCACGACGGGCACGCTGTCGAGTTTGGCGTCGTAGAGGCCGTTGAGCAGGTGGATCGCGCCCGGGCCCTGCGTCGAGGTCATCACCCCGACCGCGCCCGAGTACTTGGCGTCGGCGACCGCCATGAACGCCGCCGATTCCTCGTGGCGCGCCCGCCCGAAGACCGGGGCGATCTCGGAGCGCTGCAGCGCCCCGAGCAGCGGGTTGTTGCCGTCCCCGGCGTAGCCGTAGATCCGTTCGACGTCCCACGCCACCAATCGTTCGACGACGAGGTCGGCCACCGTCCTGTCCGTGGTCATACGCGTGCCCCTTCCGCTCGTCAGCCGTAGTGGCCCTCACCGTAGGGGCCGCACCCGCGGGTCTCCACCGGTCACGGCGGCGCGGGCCCGCGCCAGCGGTTGTCCGGCGGACGGGGCGGATCTATCGTCCGCGGCATGGAGACCGATCTGAAGGCGCTCGCGCTCGTGTGCTCGCTCAAGGCCTCGCCGGCCGAGTCGAGCAGCGACCTCATCGCCCGCCAGGTCCTCGACGAGCTCGCCGGTCACGGCGTGGGCGGGGAAACCGTCCGGGTCGCGGATCACGACGTCCGTCCGGGGGTCGACGACGACATGGGCGACGGCGACGAGTGGCCCGCCATCCTCGACAAGGTCCGAACCGCCGACATCCTCGTGCTGTCCACGCCGACCTGGCTCGGCAATCCGTCCAGCATCGCGCAGCGGGTGCTGGAGCGTCTCGACGCGCAGCTGTCGGCGACCGACGACGAGGGCCGTCCGGCGATGTTCGGCAAAGTCGCCGTGGTCGCAGTGGTGGGTAACGAGGACGGCGCGCACAAGATCGTCGCCGACATGTTCCAGGGCCTGAACGACATCGGGTTCACCATCCCGGCGCAGGGCTGCACCTACTGGAACAACGAGGCCATGAACCCGGTGGACTACAAGGATCTCGCGGAGACGCCGTCGGCCGTGGCCTCGACCATCACCACGCTGTCGTCCAACGCGGTGCACCTGGCGCGGCTCCTGCGGGGCGAGCAGTACCCGGCGGTCTAACCCTTCGTGCCGCGCTCGACCGCGCTGCGGACGGTGTAGCGCAGGAACGCCGGGAAGGCGACCGCGCAGATCACCACGCCGATCACCACCAGTACGCCACCGCCGGACGCGGCGACCGCCGTACCGACAGACGCCGCGGCCACGCCGTGGGCCACGTCGCCGATCCGCGGACCGCCCGCCACCACCACGATGAACACGCCCTGCAGCCGGCCGCGCATCTCATCGGTGGCCGAGTCCAGCAGGATGGCCTGCCGGAATGCCGCCGAGACCATGTCGACCGCTCCGCCGAACGCGAGCGCGGCGAGGGCGAGCCACAGCCACCAGGCCGAGCCGCCGGGCGAGGCCGCCGCCACGAACACGCCGAACGCCACCATCGCCAGGCCCCACAGCGCCACGCACACCAGCACCGCCAGGCCCTGCCTGCGCACGCGCGGGATCCAGCCGGAGAACACCCCGCCGGCCACGGCGCCCACGCTCATCGCGGCGAACAGCAGCCCGAGGGCGGTGCCGCCCGTCGCGGGGTCGCCGAACGACTCGGTGGCGATCTGTGGGAACAGCGCCCTCGGCATGCCGAAGACCATCGCGATGACGTCCACGAGGAACGAGGCCAGCAGGATGCGGCGGGTGGCCAGGTAGGCGAACCCGTCGATCACCGACCTCAGCCCCACCGACCCCCGCTCCCCCTCGACCGGCTGCGGGGGGAGCCGGAACACCGCGTACAGGGTGGCGAGCAGCGCGACCGCGGTGAACAGGTACATCGTCGACAGGCCCAGGACCGGGATGAGGATGCCCGCGGACAGGGGCCCGACGATCGCCCCGAACTGCATCACCGTCATGTTCAGGGCCGAGGCGGAGGCCAGCTGATCGGAGGGGACGATCCTCGGGATGATCGCCGAACGGGTGGGCTGGTTGACGGCGAAGAACGCCTGCTGGACCGACAACAGCGCCATCACCACCCACACGTTCCGGTTGCCCGCCGCGGCCTGCGCCCAGAACAGCAGCGAGGTGGCGATCAGCCCGGTGGTGGTGACCATCAGCAGGCGACGCCGGTCGAGTGCGTCGGCCAGCGCGCCGCCCCACAGGCCGAACACGACGAGGGGCACCAGCGCGAACACGCCGGTGAGCCCCACATACGCCGAGCTGCGGGTGATCTCGAAGACCTGCTGGGGCACCGCGACGATCGACAGCTGCGCCCCGATTACCGTGACGATGTTCGCGAGCCACAGTCTGCGGAAATCCGGCGACCGGAGGGGACGGGTATCCGCCAGCTGGCGCCTCAGAACTGACACGCCGGGCACGCTACCCCGGTCCGGGACGGTTCGATTCGTCGGAGTCACCCTCTATCCTCGGACAGACAGTGCTGCAATTGCACAGACGTTGACCCCCATCCCCCACACGGCGCTGCCACGCCCGAGGAGATTTGATGACCACACCCGAGACCGACCGTTCAGCGCCCGAACATGCACAGACCGCGGTCATCGTCCTGGCCGCCGGATCCGGCACCCGGATGAAGAGCGCGACCCCCAAGATGCTGCACCGGGTATGCGGGCGGACGATGCTCGGCCACGCACTCCACGCCGCGGCGGGGCTCGAGCCGGACGCGATAGTCGTGGTCGTCGGTCATCAGCGCGAGCAGGTCTCGGCCGCGGTCGACGAGTTGTCGGCCGAGCTCGGTGTGCCGGTCTCCACCGCCGTGCAGGAGGAGCAGAACGGCACGGGCGACGCGGTTGCGGCCGGGATGTCGGCACTGCCCGACGGATTCTCCGGAACCGTCCTGGTGACCACCTCGGACATCCCCCTGCTCGACGCCGACACCCTGCGCGAGGTGGTGACGCGCCACGACATGCGCCCCCGCGCCGCGGTCACCGTGTTGACGTCGACGGCACCGGACCCCACGGGGTACGGCCGCATCGTGAGGAACGACGACGGCGAGGTGCTCAGGATCGTCGAGCACAAGGACGCCTCGGAGGACGAGCGGGCGATCGACGAGGTCAACTCCGGCATCTACGCCTTCGACGCCCGCGTCCTGCGGGACAAGCTCGGGCAGCTGGGCACCGACAACTCGCAGGGCGAGCTGTACCTGACCGACGTCATCCAGCTCGCCCGGCGGGACAACGGTCTCATCCGCGGTCACCGCGTCGAGGACCCCGATCTGGTCGCGGGTGTCAACGATCGCGTGCAGCTGGCGGCACTGGCCGGCGAGATGAATCGTCGCCTCTGTGAGTCGGCGATGCGGGCGGGGGCGACGATCGTCGACCCGTCCGGCACGTGGCTCGACGTGGGCGTCCGGACGGGCCGTGACGTCACGATCCTGCCGGGCACCCACCTGGAGGGCGCCACCGAACTCGGCGACGGTGTGACCGTGGGACCGGACACCACGCTCCGGGACACGGTGGTCGGCGAGGGCGCGACGGTCGTGCGTTCACATGCGGTGAGCGCCACAATCGGGGCTGGCGCGGAAGTCGGCCCGTTCGCGTACCTGCGGCCCGAGGCGGACCTGGGCGAGCACAGCAAGATCGGGACGTTCGTCGAGGTCAAGAAGTCGACGATCGGTGCCCACACCAAGGTTCCGCACCTCACCTATGTTGGCGACGCACAGATCGGCGAGCACACCAACATCGGGGCATCGAGCGTGTTCGTCAATTACGACGGCGTGACCAAGAACCGTACAGTGATCGGCGATCACTGCCGCACCGGTTCGGACACCATGTTCGTCGCGCCGGTGACCGTCGGAGACGGGGCCTACTCGGGCGCGGGTACCGTGATCAAGGATGACGTCCCTCCCGGCGCCCTCGCGGTCTCGGGTGGACGGCAGAGGAACATCGACGACTGGGTGATCGAGAACCGGCCGGATTCCGGTTCGGCGGAGGCCGCCCGTCGTGCCCGGAACGACTCCCAGAAGGACGGACTCACGACGTGAGCGACTGGATCGACAACCAGAAGAACCTGATGTTTTTCGCGGGGCGTGCACACCCCGAGCTCTCCGAGCAGGTCGCCGCCGAACTGGGCGTCGAGGTCACCCCGCAGACCGCGCGCGACTTCGCCAACGGCGAGATCTTCGTCCGCTTCGAGCAGTCCGTCCGTGGCTGCGACGCGTTCGTGCTGCAGAGCGCCCCGGCGCCGCTGAACAAGTGGATCATGGAGCAGCTCATCATGATCGACGCGCTCAAGCGGGGAAGCGCCAAGCGGATCACCGCCGTCCTGCCGTTCTACCCGTACGCGCGGCAGGACAAGAAGCACCGGGGCCGTGAGCCCATCTCCGCCCGTCTCATCGCGGACCTGCTCAAGGCCGCCGGCGCCGACCGCATCATCACGGTCGACCTGCACACCGATCAGATCCAGGGCTTCTTCGACGGCCCGGTCGACCACATGCACGCCCAGGGGCAGCTGTCGGACTACGTCCGTCAGCACTACGGGACGGACAACATCGTCGTGGTCTCCCCCGACGCCGGCCGCGTCAAGGTGGGCGAGAAGTGGGCCGACGCCCTCGACGGCGCCCCGCTCGCGTTCGTCCACAAGACCCGCGATCCCAACGTGCCCAACCAGGTCAAGTCCAACCGCGTGGTCGGTGACGTCGAGGGCAAGACCTGCGTCCTCATGGACGACATGATCGACACCGGTGGCACCATCGCCGGCGCCGTCAAGGTGCTCAAGGACGCCGGTGCCGGTGACGTCATCATCGCCACCACCCACGGCATCTTCTCCGATCCGGCCGCCGAGCGTCTCGCCACCTGCGGGGCCAAGGAGGTCATCACCACCGACACGCTGCCCATCCCGCCGGAGAAGCGGTTCGAGAACCTCACCGTGCTGTCCATCGCGCCGCTGCTGGCCCGGACCATCCACGAGGTGTTCGAGAACGGCTCGGTGACCAGCCTCTTCAACGGCTCCGCCTAGCATGTCCGCGGACCGGGCGGTGGGCGCCACCATCTACCACAATCCCCGCTGCTCCAAGTCCCGGCAGGCGCTGGAACTACTGCGCGAGCGGGGCGTGGAGCCGACGATCATCAAGTACCTCGACACTCCCCCGGACGTCGAGCAGCTGCGCACCCTCATCGCCGACGCCGGCCTGACGGTGCGGGAGGCGGTGCGCGTCAAGGAGGCCGAGTTCACCGAACTCGGACTCATCGACGCCTCCGATGATGAACTGCTCGCCGCGATGGTGGCCCACCCCCGCCTGATCGAGCGGCCTTTCGTCGTCACCGACAAGGGCACCCGCCTCGCGCGCCCCACGGCGGCGGTCGAGGAGATCCTCTGACCCGCCGCTCCACACCCGGGGCGGCGGGTCGGGCGATTTTGGGCGCCGCACCCCGCACCGCTAGGCTGGTCGGGTCATCTCGGCGAGGGAGGACCCGCATCAACCCGGGCCACTCCGTTATCGACGCGATCATTGTCGGCGTGGTCCCGGTGGACCGGCCTCGGCGATCGTCTCGATCGCCGAGGAGGTACCACTCGTAGAGCGGCACGCTCTCCCACTCCGACGAAAAGGCAGTCATGGCCAAGGAAATCAACAACCTCAAGACCTCCACCCGCACCGAGTTCGGCAAGGGCTCCGCCCGCCGCGCCCGTCGTGAGGGCCAGGTGCCGGCAGTGCTGTACGGCCACCACACCGAGCCCCGCCACCTCCTGCTCGACGCGCTCGAGTTCGCCGCCGTGCTCCGTGCGCACGGCACCAACTCCCTGCTCACCCTCGACATCGAGGGCGAGGAGCAGCTCGCGCTGCCCAAGCAGATCGACGTGCACCCGCTGACCCGCATCATCGAGCACACCGACCTGCTCGTGGTGAAGAAGGGCGAGAAGGTCGTCGTCGAGGTCTACGTCGTCCTCACCGGTGAGGCCGCCCCCGGCACCCTGGTCACGACGGACGCCGACTACATCGAGATCGAGGTCGAGGCGACCGACATCCCCGAGGAGTTCGAGCTCTCGCTCTCCGGTGTCGAGGCCGGCACCCAGTTCACCGCCGCGGACATCACGCTGCCCTCCGGCGCGACCCTGGTCTCCGATCCGGAGACCCTGCTGGTCAACGTCATCGAGGCGCCGTCCGAGTCCGACCTCGAGTCCGACGAGGAGTCCGCGCCCCAGGGCGAGGCTGCCGAGGACGCCGCGAAGGCCGCCGAGGAGGCCTGATCCTCCCGCGCGTACAGCACGCGCATGCCGCCTGAACGGCGGCGACCGGCCACGGGCCCGGGACGACCACAGTGTCATCCCGGGCCCGTCCCGTACTTCCTAAAAGACCATGCCCCCGTGGCCGCTCGCGCATCAGGATCACGCGCGTATCGGGGTCAGCCGCGGATGAGACCCAGCGCCAGCACCAGCATCATCACGGCGATTCCACCGTCGAGCACCCGCCATGCTCCCGGCTTGGCGAACAGACCCCTCAACGCCTTCCCCCCGAAGCCGATGAGCGAGAACCACATCACGCCCGCGATGAAGGCCCCCGCCGCGAACACCCAGCGCAGGTCGGCCCCCTGCTGGTTGGCGAGCGTGCCGAGGAACACCACGCAGTCGAGGTAGGCGTGCGGGTTGAGCCACGTGAAGGCCGCGCAGGCCGCCACCGCACCGAGCGTGGACGGCACGCGGGCGCTGCCGTTGACCTGTAATCCGTCACCGGGGCGGATCGCGCGGGAGGCGGCGAACGCCCCGTACGCCAGCAGGAACACGACGCCGACCCACTTCATCACGGTGATCGCCGCGGGCGCGGACTCGATGAGCACGCCCACCCCGGCCACCCCGAGCAGGATGAGCGCCGCCTCGGACACCACGCAGAACGCGACGATCGGCACCATCGCCACATCTCCGCGGATCGATCGCTGGAGGACGTAGGCGTTCTGCGCGCCGACGGCGGCGATGAGCCCGAGGCCCATCCCGACGCCCATGAGAAGAGTCGAGGTAGTGGTCACCTGTTCAGATTAGGTCGCCCGATCCAGTAGTGCGACTACACTTTCTGCTCTAGCATTAGTTGCACTTATGAACACTCTCCAGCTCGAGCACCTCCGGACCCTCGCCGCCGTCGTGGACCTCGGGTCCTTCGAGGCTGCCGCAGCCCACCTGCACATCACCCAGTCCGCGGTGTCCCAGCGGATCCGCGCCCTCGAGGAGTCGGCGGGACGGATCCTCGTCCGTCGCGAGCGCCCGATCTCGGCCACCGACTCCGGCGAGATAGTCCTGCGCACCGCACGGCAGATGCTCCACCTGGAGGAGTCACTCGCCGGTGAACTCGACGTCTCCGCGTCCACCCAGGAACACGTGGTGCTGGCTGTGGCGTGCAACTCCGATTCCCTGGCGACGTGGTTCCTCGATGCCATGACCGAGGTCCACGCGGCCGGCCGGGTGGTCTTCGACATCCGCCGTGAGGACGAGTCACTGTCCAGCGAGTTGCTGCGCCGCGGAGAGGTGATGGCCGCAGTGACCAGCCAGTCCCGCCCGGTGCAGGGATGCCGGTCGCAGCCCCTGGGCTCCATGCGCTACCTGGCCTGCGCCAGCCCGGGCTTCGTCTCCCGGCATCTGAGGGGCGGCTCGACCACCGCCGCGCTCGGGCGGGCCCCCATCGTCGACTTCGACCGCAGCGACGGCCACCAGAACCACCATTACCGTCGCCTGGCCCGCCGCGAGCCCACCGGGCCACGGCACTTCATCCCCAGCTCACACGATCACGTCCGCGCGATCGTCGCGGGGCTGGGGTGGGGCCTGATCCCCGAGCAGCTGGCGACCCCGTGGCTCGTCTCCGGTGAGATCGTCGACGTCTCCCCCGATCACCACCTCGACGTCCCCCTGTTCTGGCAACACTGGAAGCTGCAGTCACCGGACCTCGACGCCCTCACCGCCGCGGTCCTCGACACGGCCCGCACCGAACTGCGGGCCTGATCGCGCCGTCTGGGATCATGGGCGCCGTGACTACCGCTGAGACGCCCGGCCCCACCCTCATCGTGGGCCTGGCCAACCCCGGCCCCGACTACGAGGGAACCCGCCACAACATCGGCTGGGACGTCCTGCAGGAGTTGGCCTCCCGCGCACTTCCGATGCCGGCGACTTTCTCCAGCCACAAGCGGACCAACTGCGAGATCGCCCAGACCCGACTCGCCGACACTCCGGTCGTCCTGGCCCGACCCCGCAGCTACATGAACCTCTCGGGGGGTCCGGTCGCCGCGGTCGCCAAGTACTTCTCGGTCAAACCCACCGACATCATCGTGATCCACGACGAGATCGACATCGACTTCGGTCAGGTCCGCCTCAAGCGCGACGGCGGCGAGGGCGGGCACAACGGCCTGCGCTCGATGTCCGGCTCGCTGGGCACCCGCGACTACATCCGCGTGCGCACCGGGGTGGGCCGCCCGCCCGGCCGGATGGCGGTGGCCGACTTCGTCCTCAAACGCTTCTCCAAGCTCGAACAGCCCGACGTGCCGTTCCTCATCCAGGACGCCGCCGACGCCGTCGAACTCCTCCTCAAGCACGGGCTGGAGACGGCACAGAACCAGGTCCACTCGGCGTGACGCGCTCCCGGCGGTTCGAGCGCGAGGCCCACCTGGGTACCGGAGCCGAGCTCTTCCGCCGCGCGAGTGCAGCACTGATCAACTGGGACATGCATCGACGGGCCGGCCTCGTCGTCGTCGCCACCGGACCCGCCACCCCCGGCCGCACCGTCACCCTCCGTCCGCGGACCGGCCCCGGCGCGTGGTTACGCCTGGCCGCCCCCTGCGAGGTCACGGAGGTCATCGACCGACCCGACGCACGTGGTTTCACCTACCGCGCCCTCCCGGGCCACCCCGAGCGTGGGTGGGAGACCTTCCTCGTCCGTCACGATCCCGTCTCCGACGCCGTCGCGCTGACCGTCACCGGCGAATCCGCGCACGCGACCCTGCTCGCGCGGCTGGGCGCACCCCTCGCCCGCGTCGAGCAGGAGCGGATCACCCGCCGCTACCTCGCCGCCCTCCGTGAGCAGCCCTGACCCGTCGCACCGGCCCGCACGTCACAGGTCGTACAGCTCCCGGAGCCGGTCGAGAAGTGCCACCAACGCGCCCTCCCTCAGGGCCTCCGCGACCGAGCCGTCGACGAACCGCTCCGTCCGGACCACCCAGGTGAGCAGCGCGCGGGTCAGATCCTCGTCCGAACATTCCGCCAGCCCGGTGAGATCGGTCAGCGCGCCGTCCGACATCCCGCGCCGCTCCAACTCGTCCAGATACCCGTGCCGGGTGAGCACTCCCCCCCCGAACGCCTCCATCACGGCCAGCGTGTCCTCGCCGTAGGTCGGATACCGCACCAGGTAGGTTCCGTCCCTGTCCCGCCGGCCGCCCGCCCAGGTCACCCCGTCGGCCGCCCGCAGTCGATCGACCACGGGGAGCAGGTGCAGGAACGCAGCCCTGCGTTCCTCGACGCCGTGCGTGGTACTGCTCTCGTCCATACCGGTCCCTGCCTCCGCGCGTCAGGCGACGCCGCTCGTCCGCACCGTATCGAGCAGGTCCGACACCGAACGGCGGGAACCTCTCCTTGCCTGACCATCGGCTGCCACGGGGCGGATCGTTACGGCACCTACCGATCTCCGGCCGGACCGGGGCCGCGTCCCCGCCACCCCGACCGCGCCCCCTCGGCGTCCACCGCGTCCCTCGCCGCCCCTGACCTCGACTTTCACGCCCCCGCCTCCCCCGGTCACCCTGCCTCCGGATTGGGTGCTCGGACGTGCGCGGACGTACCCTGGGTGACGACGACGAGGGCCGTCGACTGCCGTGAGGAGTGCGTGTGACCGAGACCGCCGAGGACACCGGAACGGGCGGGCACGCCACGAGTGCGTATGCCGGCGCGGACGTCAGCTCCGAAGTCGCGCGCCGCCGGACGTTCGCGGTGATCGCGCATCCGGACGCCGGCAAGTCCACGCTCACGGAGGCGCTCGCGCTGCACGCCCGGGTGATCACCGAGGCCGGCGCGGTCCACGGCAAGTCGGGCCGCCGCTCCACCGTGTCGGACTGGATGGAGATGGAGAAGGCCCGCGGTATCTCCGTCAGCTCCACGGCACTGCAGTTCACCTACGCACCGGAGGGATCGGACCCGGGCGACGACCCGTACGTCATCAACCTGGTCGACACCCCCGGCCACGCCGACTTCTCCGAGGACACCTACCGCGTCCTCACCGCCGTCGACGCGGCGGTCATGCTCATCGACGCCGCCAAGGGCCTCGAGCCGCAGACCCTCAAACTGTTCCAGGTGTGCAAGCACAACGGCCTGCCGATCATCACGGTGATCAACAAGTGGGACCGGCCCGGCCAGGCCCCGCTCGAGCTGCTCGACGAAATCACGGAGCAGATCGGCCTCGTCCCCACCCCGCTGTTCATGCCCGTGGGAATCGCGGGCGACTACCGGGGCCTGCTGCGTCGCGGACCGGACGGTGCTCCCGAGGAGTACGTGCACTTCACCCGCACCGCCGGCGGCTCGACCATCGCACCGGAGGAGCTCTACGACCCCGCCACCGCCGCCGAGCGCGAGGGCGAGGTCTGGGAGACCGCCGTCGAGGAGTCCGAGCTGCTCTCGGCGATGGGTCAGGACCACGACCAGGAGCTGTACCTGGCCGGAGAGACCAGCCCGGTCATCTTCGCCTCCGCGATGCTCAACTTCGGTGTGCACCAGATCCTCGACGCGCTCGTCGAGTTGGCGCCGCCGCCGCGCGAGTGGCCGACCGTCTCGGGCGAGCCCCGCACGACCTCGGAACCGTTCTCCGCCATGGTGTTCAAGGTGCAGGCCGGCATGGACGCCGCACACCGCGACCGTCTGGCGTTCATGCGTGTCGTCTCCGGCGAGTTCGAGCGCGGCATGGTGGTCCAGCACGCTCAGACGGGCAAGCCGTTCACCACCAAGTACGCGCTGACGGTGTTCGGCCGCGACCGCACGACCGTCGAGACCGCCTACCCCGGCGACGTGGTGGGCCTGGTCAACGCCACCGCCCTCGCCCCCGGCGACACTCTCTACAGCGGCAAAAAGGTGCAGTTCCCGCCGATCCCGCAGTTCGCACCCGAGCACTTCGCCGTGGTCCGCGCGCAGTCGCTGGGCAAGTACAAGCAGTTCCGCAAAGCCATCGACCAGCTGGCCGCCGAGGGCGTGGTGCAGATCCTGCGCAACGACACCCGTGGCGACGCGAACCCGGTCATGGCCGCGGTCGGGCCCATGCAGTTCGAGGTGGTCACGGCCCGGATGAAGGCCGAGTTCAACGTCGAGGTCGTGGTGGACAACCTGCCGTACACGATCGCCCGCCGCACGGACGCCGAATCCGCCGACGAGCTCGGCCGCCAGCGCGGGGTCGAGGTCTTCCAGCGCACCGACGGTGAGCTCCTGGCCCTGTTCGGGGACAAGTGGCGGCTGCAGTACATCTCCAAGGAGATGGAGCACCTCACGATCGAGCCGCTGGTCGCCGACACCAACTGAGGACTGGCATCCTGGACGTCATGCCAGCAGACAATCCGGCCTCGCCCGACCCCGCCTCCTCCGTCAGCCTCCGCGTCTTCGTCGAGCCCCAGCAGGGCGCGACGTACGCCGATCAGCTCGCCGTCGCCCGCGCGGCCGAGGACCTCGGCTACGAGGCCTTCTTCCGGTCGGACCACTACCTCAAGATGGGCGACATCAGTGGGCTGCCCGGCCCCACCGACGCATGGTTGACCCTCGCCGCCCTGGCCCGGGAGACCTCGACCATCCGGCTCGGCACGCTGCTCACGTCGGTGACGTTCCGCCACCCGGGCCCGCTGGCGATCTCGATGGCCCAGGTCGACGAGATGTCCGGCGGCCGCCTCGACGTGGGACTCGGCGCCGGCTGGTACGCCGACGAGCACACCGCCTACGGCATCCCCTTCCCACCGCTGGGCGAGCGGTTCGACCTGCTGGAGGACACCCTCGGGGCACTGGAGACCTTCTGGTCCACGCCCGCCGGCGAGACGGTCTCCGTCCGCGGGAAGCGCATGGAGATGCTGGACTCCCCCGGCCTTCCCAAGCCCGTGCAGCAGCGCCCGCCGGTGATCGTCGGTGGTCACGGCAAGAAGCGGACCCCGGCGCTGGCCGCCCGGTTCGCCGACGAGTTCAACGTGCCGTTCGCCGACCTCGACACCGTGGCGACGCAGTACCGTCGCGTCGACGAGGCGTGCGCCGAGCGCGGCCGGGCCCCCGGGGAGATCATCCGTTCCGCCGCCCTCGTGCTGTGCTGTGGACGCGACGAGGCGCAGATCGCCCGGCGCGCGGACGCCATCGGCCGCGAGGTGGAAGAGCTGCGGGCCAACGGCGCCGCCGGAACTCCTGCGGAGGTCGTGGACACGATCGGCCGGTACGCGGAGGTCGGGGCGCGGCGCATCTACCTGCAGGTGCTCGACATGTCCGACCTCGACCACCTCGATCTGGTCGCCTCCGAGGTGGCGCGCCAGCTCTGACGCGAGCCCCTCGCCCGGCCGGGCGAAACCGCCTCCCCTGCCGGAGGGGTGGGATTAGTGTCACGCCATGGGGGCAGGAGAAGCGACGACGACGAGGGCAGCACATCCCGGAGGCCGTGCGTGGGCCGCGATGGTACTCCTCGTCGTCGTCGCTCTTCTCTTTCCCCTGATCGCCGCACCGACCCGGGCGGCCACCACGCCCGGCGAGTCCCCCATCAGCGGCATGGTCGACGCCCACGCGCACCTGGCGGCCTCCCAGGCGTTCGGCGGGGCACTACGCTGCGGCGAGCCGTTCTCCCCCGGCGGCCTCGCGGCGGCGATGTCGGACTGCCCGAGCCACTCGGGCACCGGGCACTTCGCGCTGCTCGAATCGGTCCTCGGAGGGACCGCCGTGCCCGGCGGGACCCAGGGGTTCCCCACCTTCGCCCAGTGGCCGTCGCATGACTCCCAACTGCACGAGCAGGCCTACTACACCGGTATAGAGCGGGCATGGCGCGGTGGACTGCGGGTGCTCAACAACCATCTGGTGGCCAACCGGGTCCTCTGCGAGGCCCTCGCCGGGATCGGGGTGCCCGCGCGCTCGTCATGCGATGAGATGGATCAACTCCGACGCCAGGTGGACTACCTCGAGCGGATTGAGGCCCACATCGACGCCGAGCACGGCGGCCCCGGGCAGGGGTGGTTCCGGATCGCCCGGTCGCCGGAGGAGGTGCGGGCGATCGCCGCGGACGGCAAGCTCGCGGTCACCCTGGGCGTGGAGGCGTCCGAACCGTTCGGCTGCCGGGTGGCGGGCGACGCGCCGATGTGCACGATCGAGGACATCGACCGCGGGCTCGACGAGTTCGCCTCATGGGGCGTGTCGACCGTGTTCCCGGTACACAAATTCGACAACGCCCTGGGCGGCGCCCGCATGGACGAGGAGCTGGCGGGCCTCGCGGTCAACATCGGCAACAAGCTTGCCCGCGCCCGCTTCTGGGAGACCGAACCGTGCACCGGTCCCGACGCCGACCACGCCCAGCCCCTGGCCAGCACGCCCGTCGCCGACGGGCTCGCGGCGGCGTCCTCCGACGCACCCGCGGGCGCGGCACTGCCCGTCTATCCCGAGGCCCCGCTGTGCAACGTCCGCGGCCTGACCCCGCTGGGTGAGCACGCGATCCGCGGGCTGATGGCGCGCGGCATGGTGATCAACATCGACCACATGGGCGTGAAGACCGCCCACCGCACGCTCGACCTCGCCGCCGAGGCGGGATACACCGGACTCGTCGTGGACCACGACTGGGCGACCCGGGGCAACACCCGCCGCGTGCACGAGCAGGGCGGGTTCGTCGCCGGGTTCGCCTGGCCCGCCGAGGCCACCGAGACCTTCGAGACCGGTTTCCTCGAGCAGTGGCGGACCACCACCGCGGGCGCCACCCGGCCGTTCACCGGCTACGGATTCGGCTCGGACGTCAACGGTCTGGCCCCGCTCGCCGATCCCCGGCCGAGCGCTGCGGAGGACCCGCTCGTGTACCCGTTCACCGCGCCCAACGGCGAGCTGATGGACCGGTGGCGGTTCGGTGAACGCACGTACGACCTCAACACCGACGGCGTCGCGCAGTACGGCCTCTACGCCGACTGGGCCGCCGATCTCCTGCACCGCGCCGGGCCCGACCGCGACGAGCTCGAGCGTCAGCTCATGGGCGGCGCCGAGGCGTGGACCTCCAACTGGGAGCGGGCGCGCTGACCACCCCGTCGACCTGCGCCGCTACCGTCCGTCGCCCGCCCGGGCGACTACCCTGAGGCAATGACCCCGGACCCGGCCCCCTCCAGTCGTACGCGCCGCCGGCGGACCGCCGGAGCTGCGGCGCTCGGGCTCACAGTCGCCCTCACCGCCTCCGCGTGCGGCAGCCCGCTGCCCAAGCCCGAACCCGGCCAGAGCCCCGCGGCGTACTCCGGACTGGAGGTCTCGGAGGACCGGGTCGAGTACGCCATCGGCAAGGTGACCGACATCGTCGAGGAGGAACTCGAGGCCTCTGGCATCCCCGGAGCCGCCGTGGCGGTGGTCCATGGTGGTGAGGTGGTGGTGGCCGAAGGGTTCGGCGTGCGCAGCACCGAGACCGACGAGGCGGTCGACGAGCGCACGGTCTTCCCCCTGGCGTCGATCTCCAAGTCGGTCAGCGCCACCGTGGTGGCCGCGGAGTCCGCCGCGGGCGAGGTCGACTGGTCGACGCCCGTGCGCGAGCACCTGCCGTGGTTCGAGCTGTCCGACCCCGGGGTGACGGCCCGGGTCACGGTGGGCGACCTGTTCGCACACCGGTCGGGACTTCCCGAGCACGCGGGCGATGACCTCGAGGATCTCGGGTACGAACGACCCGCGATCCTGCACGGCCTGCGCCGTCTGCCACTGGACGACTTCCGCACCTCGTACGCGTACACCAACTTCGGGCTGACCGCCGGGGCCGAGGCGGTGGCGGTCGCGGCGGGCACCCCGTGGGCAGACCTGGGCGGTCAGCGCATCTTCGACCCGCTCGGGATGTCGGACACCTCCTACTCCTACGAGGACCTGCTCGACCGCGACAACCGCGTCGTCGGCCACGTCCGCGCCGCCGCCGACGAATCGGGCGAATCGTCCGGCGACTGGGTCCCGGCCGACCCCGCGCGCGATCCGGACGCCCAGGCCCCCGCGGGTGGCCTGAGCTCCTCGGTGTCGGACATGGCGCGGTGGATGTCCATGGTGCTCGACGACGGCAAGGGGCCCGGTGGCTCGCAGGTGGTCCCCTCCGACGCACTCCGACAGGCCCTGACCCCGCAGGCGGTGTCCTCGCCCCCGCAGTCCGCGGCGGACCGCACCGGGAGCTACGGCTACGGGTTCAACATCTCCACCAGTTCCTCCGGCCGGGTCGAGTGGAGCCACTCCGGGGCGTTCGCACTCGGCGCCGGGACGGCGATGCTGATGATGCCGGCCCTGGACGTCGGCATCATCACCCTGACCAACGCCTCGCCCGTCGGGGTGGCGGAGACGATCAACTCCCGCTTCGCCGACTACGCACAGTTCGGCGACCCGACGCTGCAGTGGCGTGAGCTGTACGGCGAGGCGTTCGGTCCCCTGCTCGCCCCGGTGGGTGACCTCGTCTCGACGCGCCAGCCCTCCGCTCCGGCGCCGCCGCGACCGGCCGACGAGCTGGTGGGCGTCTACCGCAACGACTACTACGGCGAGATCGAGATCCGCCGCGTCGCCGCACCCGCCGACCGGGGATCGGACGAGCGGGATACCGACGGCGCCTCGACGCCGGGGCCCTCCCTCGCGCTCGCCGTGGGCCCGGGCCCGCTGGTCTGGCCGCTCGAACACTGGGACGGCGACACCTTCGCCGCGAGTCCGGTGGGCGAGAACTGGCCGCCCGGGTCCCGCGGCAGCGTCACCCTCGACGGCGACACGGTGACCGTGGAGTTCCTCGACGGAAACGGCCTGGGCACCTTCACCCGCATCGGAGAGGACGAGACGGGCGACTGACCGCGGGACCTACCCCTCGTGGGTCGCCTGCAGCCGCTCCGCTCGTCGCCTGTCGCGCTTCGCGTCCGCGTCGGGCGTGGTGAGGAACGTGGAGAACCAGGCCATCCGGGGATCAGCGTCCACGAGGAACGCCTTGACCGCCAACGTCAGCGGGACGGCGAGGATGGCGCCCAGCGCTCCGGCGATCGCCGACCAGAACACCAGTGACAGGAACGTCACCGTGGGGGTCAGCCCCACCGCGTCGCCTGTGAACTTGGGCTGGATGAAGCTCTGCATGACCAGGTTGATGACGCTGTAGATCACCACCACCCAGATCGCGTCGACCGGCCCGCCGGTGAGCAGGGCGAACAGCGCGGGCGGCACCAGGCCCAGCACGAAACCGATGTTGGGGATGTAGTTGGTGACAAAGGCGAGCACGCCCCACACCAGCGCCAGCGGCACCCCGAGGATCATCAGCGCCACCGTGTCGATCACCGCCACGATGAGGCCGAAGACCGTGGAGACGATCCAGTACGACTTCACGCCGTCGGTGAACGAACCCAGCGCATCGGCCAACCGCGGCCGCTGCCGGGCGATCACCGCGCGACGCCTCGTGATGCCGGGGATGTCGAAGACGAGGAAGGTCAGCGCGATCACCAGGACGGTGAGCTGGCCACCGGCCGAGGACAACTGACCGGCGACGTTCTGAACGGTGCCGACGATGGTGTTGGGGTCCACGCCCTGCAGGCTCGAGGTGACCTGGTCCTCGCTCACCCCGAAGGTGCCGAGGAACGCGATCGTCTGCTCGTACAGCTCGATGAACTTGTCCTGGTACTGCGGGATCTCCTCGGCCGCCACCCACAACGCCCACACCAGCATCCCGACCAGCGCCGCCAGCAAAAGGTAGAGGACCACCAGGACGATGATCATCGCGCCCCACCGTGGCAGCCCGGCCCGCTGCAGCACCCGCTGCAGGGGCTGGGCGGCGATCACCAGGTTCAGCGCGAGGAACGCCGGCATCAGCAGACTCGCGTGCTCGGACAGTCCCCACACCACCACGAACAGGGCCGCGAGGGACACCGCCGTGACACCGGCGATGCCCCAGCCCTTGGGTTCCTCGTGGGGGGCGAGAGCCTCCGGCGTCGGTGCCTCCGAAGGTCGACCGGATGCGATGGAGACGTCTGTACCGGTCGCGGTCGTCCCAGCGGTCAACGTGGGGCCTCGATCGGACGGTTCCGGTTCCGAGGTGTTGTCGCCGGACAAGTCAATGCGGGACATCGCCGCCTCCTGTTGACACCGTCCCCCGAGTAGGACTGCTCCGAGAGTACGTGGATCGGCTGGGCCTCACCACGCCGCCGTTCCCATCCCCGGACGAAATCTGAGGGCAGGGAGCAGACACTTCACGCCTTACCGTTGTCCAGTTCGCCCCGAATCCGAACACAGCATTCTCTCAGAATGCGCCCGCAGGATTTGATTAAATTACCCGAAAGTCCACTTCAAGCGAGTTTAAGTTCCCGGCGAATTTACTGCTCCTCGCGTTGACTTATCTCGTATAAGTAACTGTTCATAGACCCCCTTGACGTTGAGGCCCGATGGGAAGACGCTTATCTCGGCTCGGTTGAGCCATCGCCTCACCTAAGGGCCCATCTCATGACATCGACACCTCTCCGACGAACGGAAGCCCCTCAACCGGGGCCCGTGCTCCTCCCGAATGGATTGTGCGCGCCGTCCGCCGCGGAGAAGTCGAACACGACGAGAGCTGGATTGTTCCGCCGTCACGAAGGCGGATGGTCCTCCCCCTACAGCCACAAGCTGTGGTGTTCGGACGTGATCGTCGTGGGCGTGGCGCTGATCGTCGCGCACTTCCTGCGGTTCGGTATCGCGCCCCGGGAGATCGCGGTGATGCATCAGAGGGTGCCCTACGTGCTGGTCGCAGTCGCTCTCGCCGCGGTCTGGGTGGGATGTCTCCGTCTGACCAACAGCTATGACCCACGAGTGTTCGGCGCGGGGGCGGACGAATACAGTCGGGTCGTCAGGGCGTCGTTCTGGCTCTTCGGCGGGCTGGCCATCTTCGAGGTGGTATTCCAGCCGGACGTCGCCCGAGGGTTCGAGGCGATCGCACTACCTCTCGGCAGTGCTGGCCTGCTGGCAACCCGGTGGTACTGGCGCCATCGCCTCTCGGCTCGACGCTCGAGGGGCGAAGCTCTCGAACGCCTCCTCATAGTGGGATCGGTCGAGTCATCCTCGGCGCTGGCTGAACGTCTGTCGGCGACCCCTGCATTCGGCTACGCGGTGGTGGGTCTCTGCGCGCGCCCGGAGCGAGCTCTCGGCCAGGCTGAGAGTGACCCAACCAACAAGCTGGGCGTACCGATCGTCGGGGACTGGGATTCTGTCGGCGAAGCCGTGACGCTGTCCGGCGCGACCACCGTGGCGGTCACGGCCGCGAACATGTTGGGTCCCAGCATTATGCAGTCCCTGTGCTGGGAGCTCGACGAGTTGGATGTCCGTCTCTTCGTCGCTCCGGGCCTGGTCGATGTCTCCGGTCCACGCGTACTCATGCGACCGCTGGCGGGTCTGCCGTTGCTGCACATCAGCCGGCCTCAGTACAAGAGCGCAGTTCGGCTCTGGAAAGGCATTTCGGACAAGCTGGGAGCAGCAGCGCTCCTTCTCGCTCTGTCGCCGGTACTTCTGACGGTCGCCGTCGCCATCAAGTTCGACTCCCGTGGCCCGGTCTTCTATCGCGCGGCTCGGGTGGGATATCAGAATGAGCCGTTCCGCATGTGGAAATTCCGGTCGATGGTGATCGACGCCGATGCCCGACGTGCAGCTCTGACCGGTACGGACGACGGTAACGGCGTCCTGTTCAAGATGAAGGACGATCCCCGTGTAACCCGCGTCGGGAAGTGGATCCGGCGGTACAGCCTTGACGAGATTCCGCAGTTGTTCAACGTCCTGGCAGGCGACATGAGCATCGTCGGCCCGCGGCCACCGCTGACGGAAGAGGTCGAGAAGTACGACGGACGCATCTCCCGGCGAATGCTGGTCAAGCCCGGGATGACAGGTCTGTGGCAGGTATCGGGACGATCAGACCTCACATGGGAGGAGTCCGTCCGCCTGGATCTCTACTACGTGGAGAACTGGTCACTGATGCAGGACCTCGTGATCCTGTGGCGGACGGCTCGGGCGGTTCTTTCCAGCGACGGAGCCTACTGATGCCTCACTGCCGGTGGGCATGTCGGCCACGCGACGGGGCAGCAACGTGAATCCGATCACCACCACTCAAGTCAACGTGAAGAGGGACGAGATGCCTGCTGAAAGACTTCGGATCGCTGTAATCGGCGCCGGGTACTGGGGACCGAACTTGGCCCGGAACTTCGCCCAGAGCCCCGACTGGGATCTTGCTGCCGTATGCGACCTCGATGTGGAGCGAGCGCGAGCAGTGGCTGACCGGGTCGGGGCCCCTTTCGCATCGTCGCTGGACGAGGTACTGGATGATCCCACGATCCACGCCATCGCGATCGCGACGCCCGCCCGAGCTCACGGGGAGATCGCCACCGCCGCCCTCGGGAAGGGCAAACACGTCGTGGTCGAGAAGCCGCTGGCCGACTCACGCGGTATCGGCGTGGAGATGTGTGACGCCGCCGAACGCAACGGGTTGGTGCTGATGGCTGATCACACCTACTGCTACACGCCGGCCGTACTGAAGATTCGCGAACTCATCGAGTTGGGTGAAATCGGCGAAATCCTTTATATCGATAGCGTCCGGATCAATCTTGGCCTGATCCAGCCGGACGTGGATGTCCTGTGGGATCTTGCGCCACACGATCTGTCGATCCTCGACTTCATCCTGCCCGACGGGCTCGATATGTCCGAGGTCTGCGCAGTGGGTTCAGACCCCCTGAATACCGGCAAGGCCTGCGTGGGCTACCTGACGTTGCCTCTAGGAAGCGGCGGGATCGCTCACGTCCACGTGAACTGGCTGAGCCCCACCAAGATCCGGAGGATGGTGATCGCTGGCTCCCTGCGAACCATCGTCTGGGATGATCTCAATCCCCAACAGCGCATCAGCATCTACGACCGTGGCATCGACCTCGACACGCAATCGCGCACCGAGGCGAACGTGACGCCGGCGACCGTCTCGTACCGGCTCGGCAGCATGTGGGCGCCCGCGCTGGCCGAGCAAGAAGCTCTAGCCAACATGGCCACGGAGTTCGCGTCCGCTATCCGGGGTAGGCGCGCTGCTCGCACGAGCGGCGGGTCAGGTCTCCGGGTCCTCTCCGTTCTGGAAGCAGCCGCTCAAAGCCTTGCCAGGGGTGGGATGCCGGTGGCCGTCGAGCACGAAGTTCCCGAGTTGGAGACGGTCCTATGACAAAGCTCCAAGGTGCGGAAGTCCTGGTCACGGGTGGCGCGGGGACTATCGGATCAACACTCGTCGATCAGCTTCTCGAAGCCGGGGTCACCCGGGTCGATGTTCTCGACAATCTGGTGCGTGGGCGGCTCGCCAATCTCGAGGCCGCCCTCGAGAGCGGGCGGGTCCACTTCACCGAGGGTGATATCCGCGACGCCGAACTCGTGGACGAGGTGACTGCGGGGAAGGACGTCGTATTCCACCAAGCGGCTATCCGCATCACGCAATGTGCGGAAGAGCCACGCCTGGCCCTGGAGGTCATGGTCGACGGAACGTTCAATGTGGTCGAGGCCGCAGCCAGGCACCACGTCGGCAAAGTAGTGGCCGCATCCAGCGCGTCCGTCTATGGAATGGCGGAAATCTTCCCGACCGATGAGCGACATCATCATGGGAACAACGACACCCTGTACGGTGCGGCGAAGACATTCAACGAGGGTCTGCTCAAGAGCTTTCGAGCGATGAGCGGATTGGACTATGTGGCGCTCCGGTACTTCAACGTCTACGGACCTCGCATGGACGTGCACGGCGTCTACACAGAGGTGCTGGTGCGGTGGATGGAACGGATCGCAGACGGCGAACCGCCGCTGATCTTTGGCGACGGCCACCAGACCATGGACTTCGTCTGCGTCCCGGATATCGCACGAGCCAATATTCTCGCTGCTACGAGTGGAATAGCGGCCGGAACCTACAATGTCGCGAGCGGAACCGAGACGAGTCTCCGCGAACTCGCGAGCATGCTCCTCAGGGTCATGGAATCCGATCTGGACATCGAGTTCGGTCCGGAGCGCGCCGTGAACGGGGTCGCACGACGGCTGGCCGACACCGCCGCCGCCCGGCGTGACCTGGGGTTCGAGGCCGCGATCGGGTTGGAGGACGGCCTACGCCGGCTTGTGGAGTGGTGGACTCCGTTGCGAGACGAAGTCGCCGCGGGCCGGAAGACAGGTGCGCTGTGAGAGAGCGCATCAACGTCATGAAGCCCTGGCTCGGCCGGGAGGAAATCGACGCGGTCGCAGAGGCGATCGATAGCGGCTGGATTGCGCAAGGCCCGCGCGTCATCGCCTTCGAGAACGAGTTCGCGAGCGCGATGCAGGCGGATTTCGCGGTCGCCACCTCAAGTTGCACCACCGCCCTGCATCTGGCGTTGGTGGTTGCAGGGATAGGTCCTGGCGACGACGTCGTGGTTCCGTCGCTCTCATTCATCGCCACAACTAACGCAGTCCGCTATGTCGGCGCGGAACCGGTCTTCGCTGACGTCGAACCGGAAGGCGGCAACGTCACCGCCGCAACCGTCACGAAGGCGCTGACGCCGCGGACTCGCGCGGTGATCGTGGTCGACCAGGGCGGAGTTCCCGTCGATCTCGATGCCATTCGAGCGGTTACTGATCCTCTGGACATCGTGGTGGTGGAGGATGCCGCGTGCGGTGCTGGCTCCACCTACAAGGGCTCGCCTGTGGGTGCCCGCGCGGCTCTGACGACATGGTCGTTCCACCCTCGCAAGTTATTGACCACCGGCGAAGGCGGAATGCTCACCACCAACAACCGGGAGTGGGCGGAACGAGCGCGCCGGTTGCGCGAGCATTCCATGTCGGTGTCGGCAGCCGAGCGTCACAACTCGACATTGCCGGCAGCCGAGTCGTACCCCGAGGTCGGGTTCAACTTTCGTATGACAGACGTGCAGGCGGCCATCGGGCGAGTTCAGCTCGGGAGGTTGCCCGCTATCGTGGCCCGGCGTCGGGAAGTCGCCGCCCGCTACTCCGCGGCGATCTCCGACATCCGCGGGCTGCGCGCCGTCTCCGATCCGGAACACGGGACGACAAACTTCCAGTCTTTCTGGGTGGAGGTCTCCGACCCCTACCCCACCGATCGCGAGGGGCTGCTCGGCGCGTTGGCGGCGGAGGACATCTCGGCGCGCCGCGGAATCATGGCGGCCCATCGCGAAGAGCCGTATCGCGATCTCATCCCGGATGGCGGCCTGCCAGCGACAGAACGACTTCACGACAGAACGCTGATTCTGCCGGTGTATCACCAGATGACCGACACCGAACAGGATCGTGTCATAGACGTCCTCCACTCTCCGGCAGCGACATGACAGGGGGACTGCTACTGGTCGGTGCCAGCGGCCTCGCACGTGAAGTGCTCGCCGCAGGCCTCGGGGTCGTCGGGGTCCTCGATGACGATCCGGGCCTGGCTGGGAGGAGTCTCTCGGGCACTCCCGTCCTGGGGGCGGTGGCGGCCGCGGTCGATCGACCCGAACAGCTGCTGATCACGATAGGTCCGAGTATGGCCAGGCAACGTGTCGTCAACGGGCTTGAACGCATGGGCGTCGGCCCGGACCGGTATGCCACGTTCATCGCCGGGTCGGCAGTGGTGGGATCAACCAGCACGGTCGGCGTCGGTTCGATCCTGCTCGATGGCGTCGTCGTCACTGCAGACGTCGAGATCGGCAGCCATGTGGTGATCATGCCGAACTGCACGATCACGCACGACGATCGTCTGGCTGATTTCGCAACCCTAGCCGCCGGCGCCTCACTCGGTGGTGGCGTTCACATCGGGGAAGCCGCGTACGTCGGGATGAACGCGTGCGTGTATCCCCGATGCTCAATCGGGCAACACTCAACTGTCGGTATGGGGGCAGTGGTGATCGGAGATCTGCCGAGGGACCAGACCTGGGCCGGGGTACCCGCACGTCGCTTGAAAGGCGGAAGGTGATGGGGGACGTTCCTTTTCTGGACCTGACGGCGCAATCGGCTGAGATCGCCGATGAGGTACTGCCGGTGTGGCAGCAGCAGCTCGCCACCGGAGCCTTCATCGGCGGCGAGGAAGTCACAGCGTTCGAATTGGAGTTCGCGGCTTACATAGGGGTCCCGCATGTCGTCGGAGTCTCGAACGGCACCGACGCCCTTGAACTCGCGTTCCGCGCGTCCGGGGTTGTCCGGGGCGACGAGGTCATCATGCCGGCCAACACCTTCATCGCGACGGCGGAGGCGGTGTCTCGGATCGGTGCGGTGCCGGTATTCGTTGATGTGGATAAAGACCATCTCCTCATCGATCCGAAGCACGTCGAAGCTGCGATCACCGAGCGAACCCGCGCGGTCGCTCCGGTCCATTTGTTCGGGCAGACCGCGCCCGTAGAAGCTCTCGTGCCTATCGCTTACAAGTACGGATTGACGATCGTCGAAGATGCAGCTCAGGCTCAGGGCGCATCAGGCCCGGCCGGTCGAGCCGGCGCCATTGCTTCGATCTCTGCTACCAGCTTCTATCCCGGGAAGAATCTCGGTGCGGCAGGCGATGCGGGCGCAGTGATGACCAAGGATCCGGAGGCCGCCGCCCTCGTCCGCAACCTGGGCGCCCATGGCAGTTCAAGGAAGTATTTGCACGACCATGTCGGGATGAACGCGCGACTGGACGCCGTTCAGGCGACTGTGTTGCGAGCCAAACTCCGCCGCCTGGAGAGATGGAACGAGGCGCGCCGCGCCGCCGCCGAGCGTTACCAGATGCTTCTCGCGGATACCGCCGGGGTCTGGCTCCCGCGGACGCGGACGGGCAATATCGACGTCTGGCACCTGTACGTGGTGCAGGTCGAGGGGCGCGAACAAGTCATGGCCGGTCTCGCCACCGCCGGTATCTCCACCGCGATCCACTACCCGACTATCGTGCCCCTCACCGAGGCGTACGCGTCGCTGGGATACCGACCAGGCCAATTCCCGGTAGCAGAGCGCGCGGCCACGCGAATTCTGTCGCTACCGATGTTCCCGCATCTGACAGTCGAACAGCAGGAGCGCACTGCCGAGGCCTTGGCCTCAGCAGTGTGGAGCTATTGGGCCGGAGATGACTAACACCGGTGAGCCCGGAGCACGCCGGGCGCTGATGTGGAGTTTCACCAATACAGCCGTCGGGAAGTTCGGGACGCTCTTCATCTCTATAGTCATCGCCCGACTCCTCGGGCCGGAGGAGTTCGGCACCTACGCGGTGGCCCTTGTTGCGCTCGCCGCGGTGCTGAGCTTCAACGAGTTGGGTGTCAGTCTCGCGATCGTGCGTTGGGAGGGAGATCCGTACCGGATCGCTCCCACAGTCACGACGATATCTGTGGTCGCCAGCGTCGCAGTGTTTGGAGCCGGCTGGTTCGCGACCCCGACGTTCGCCGCAGCAATGGGCGACTCGGATGCGACAGATGTGGTGCGCTTGATGCTCGTGTGCGTGCCCCTGAACGGCGTGGCCGCCACACCGGCGGCCCTTCTCCAGCGCGAATACCAACAGGGGCGACGCACAGCCGCCGATCAAGTCAACATCTGGCTCGGGGCGGTGATCTCCGTGACGTTGGCCGCCGCGGGCTGGGGGGCAATGAGCCTCGCAGTCGGCCGGGTGGTGGCGGCAGTCGTGTTCACCGGCATGCTCATTCGGCTGTCGCCAGCTCGACTGAATTGTGGTTGGAACCGGGAGGTGGTGCGACCGCTGTTGAATTTCGGTCTTCCGCTGGCCGGGTCCAGCCTGGTCGTCTTCGCGGTCGGGTATGCAGATCAACTCGTGGTGGGCAACCGACTCGGCGCTCAAGCGCTGGGCTTCTATCTGCTCGCGTTCAATCTCGCCAGTTGGCCCGTGAACATTTTCTCCCAGCCGATCAGGGCCGTAGCGCCGGCCGCCTTCGCCCGCATCCAGAACGATGCTGCGCGAATGGACCAGAGTTTCAGGGCGGCGTTCCGCCTCGTACTTGTCATCGCTCTGCCCGCCTGTGCGTTCTTGGCCGGCGCAGCGGTGCCCATCGTCACTGTCGTGTACGGGGAGGTCTGGGCTCCGGCGGCGCTGGCGTTGCAGTGGCTCGCGTTACAGGCCGCAGTCCGCATCGTTTTTGAATTGTCCTACGACTTTCTCGCGGTCAAGCGCCGATCTGTCACCTTGATGATCGTTCAGGTGTGTTGGCTCGCCGCGTTGATACCCGCACTCATCATTGGCGCTCGGTATGGCATCGCCGGCGTCGGCATAGCGCAATTTGCGGTCGCGCTTCTGGTCCTGATCGGCGGATACACGTGGGCGCTGAGCCGTACAGGTATCGGATTGGTTGCTCTGATACGCACCGCCCTCGTCCCGTGCACAGGTGGAACGCTCGTGTGGGCGGTGGGATACGCGGCTACACAGGGTCTGGAACATCCGTTCGCCGCGGTGTTGGTCGCAGGCGGAGTGACCCTGGCGGTCACCGCTGCGCTGGCACGGCTGTCGCGCGACAGTCTTCACCTGCTCCGGAAGATCGATGTCCTCGAGGAGGTCGCATCATGAGGGTGATCGTCTACCCGCACGACCTGGGCATCGGCGGGAGTCAGCTCAACGCGATCGAACTCGCCGCAGCTGTTCGCGACCGGGGTCACGACGTACTCGTGTTCGGTCGGTCCGGTCCACTCCGCGCGCGGATCGACGAACTAGGTCTGCCATTCGTCGAGGCACCCCCGCAGGGGAAGCGCCCATCGCTTCCCACCGCGCGAGCCCTGGCCGAGTTGTCGAAGCAACGCAGTATCGACGTGATCCACGGTTACGAGTGGCCGCCGATCCTGGACGGGGTCCTCGCCGCGGCGAGGCGCCGATCACCGACGGTGGTAGGGACGGTGATGTCGATGTCTGTGCCGCCTTTCATACCGCACAGCGTCCCCCTGGCCGTCGGGACAGCCGAGATGCGGGACTACGAAGAGGCTGCGGGTCGCCTCCGCCTTCATCTGCTCGAACCACCGGTGGATCTCGAGTTCAACGACCCGCAGAGCGTTGACGGTGTCGCGGAATTCCGACAGCAGCACGGCATAGACGAGACCAGACTGAACATCGTGAGCGTGGGCCGCCTCTCTCGCGAACTGAAGCTCGAGGGGATCTTGACCGCCATCGACGTCGTGGGCGAATTAGCGGCCACGCACGCGGTGCGGTTGGTCCTGGTGGGAGACGGTCCTGCACGCGACGAAGTCGACTGTGTGGCCGATGCCGTCAATCGGCGATGTGGCTCCGGCACGGTGATCCAGACCGGACAGATGGACGACCCGCGGCCTGCTTACGCGGTAGCAGACATTTCACTGGGCATGGGTGGCTCGGCGCTACGGGCGCTCGCATACGGGAAACCGCTCGTGGTCCAGGGGGAGAAAGGGTTCTGGCAGACCATGACGGCAGCGTCGGTCGAGCAGTTCTTGTGGACCGGCTGGTACGGAATCGGCGAAGGCTCCGCCGTGGGAGCCGCGCGTCTGAGGAGCGAGCTCGAAAGTCTGCTCTCCGATCCGCATCAGCGGACCGAGCTCGGGCTGTTCGGTCAGCAACTCGTAAACACGCGCTTCTCGCTGACCAGAGCTGCGGCAATTCAGGACCAGATCTACCGAGAAGCGATCGCACACCCTTGCCCACGACCGCGACGTGATGAGGCCACCGCGCTCTTCCGTTATTCGTCGTACTACCTGCGAAAGCGGATCCAGCGGCTTCGCGGCACCACCACAGAGGACGACTTCAACTCGCGGCCGGTCACCGCTATCAGGAAGGAGGCCATGTCATGACTGATTCGTCCGAGGTGGTCGTCTGGATTGCCGGTGTCGGGTGGGATGACTTGACCGGTACTGATAAGCGTATCGTCCTTGAACTCGGACGCCGGGCCGAAGTCCTCTGGGTCGACCCTCCGCGGCGAGGTGGTTGGGTGCAATGGCGCGCCGGCAACAGGAGTGGGGAATACGTGGCTCCGGGAGTTCGCCGAGTCAGGATTCCGGGACTGCCGGGATTCTCGCGCTGGCCGATCCGTGTGCTGACGAGGTTCACGACAAGCGTGACTGTCCGACATGCGCTCAGCGGGAGCCTCCGGACTCGCGCCATCGTCGTTGCCAATCCCACGGGCTATTTCCCGCCCGGGGTGACCGGTAAGCGTGTTCTCTACGTGACCGATGACTGGATAGCCGGAGCGAAGCTCATGGGCCTGTCGCCTCGATTCGTCACGCGCACCCTATCTAGGGCGGCTCGGGAGTCAAACCTCATTGCGACAGTCAGCCCGGGGCTTATTGAACGGATGAAATCGCTGGGGTTGACAGGAATCCCCTCTGCGTTCGTACTGCCCAACGGTGCGCCGCCTGTGTACCCCCCCCAGCATTCCCGCCGAGCGCCGGTAGCAGGACTTGTCGGAACACTGAACGAACGATTGGATCTGGCACTTCTGGAAGGAGTGGTAGATGCCGGCATTAGAGTGCACCTGATCGGTCCGCGGACAGACCGCGATCCGGAATTCGGTCAACGGCTGGACCGGCTTATCTCGAGAAGTCTTGTCGAATGGACGGACCGCGTTCCTGCCGATGAACTGTGTCCGAGGATCGGAGCCCTCGCAGTGGGACTCACACCGTACACGGACAGCGCATTTAATCGCGCTAGCTTCCCGCTCAAGACTTTCGACTATCTTGCCGCTGGCGTCCCGGTGATCTCTTCTGATCTTCCGGCATCCAGGTGGATCGGTTCCGAGTGTGTTCAGACGACCGAGAACACCACCGAATTTGTTGCGGCTGTGAAATTACATGTCGAAGTGGTGCGGCGGGGTGGACCCACGGTTGAGCGATCGAACCTCTGCCGCGAGTTGGCCAGCCGGCACTCGTGGGAGCACCGTGCGCAGGAACTGCTTGATTCAATCGACGGCACCGGCTAACCACAGATGAAATTTATCCCGTCAAGTCGATACGGTAGATGTGGTAGGTGGACTCGGAGGGGAATTCGTCGGTCAGCCGGCCGTCGATGATCCCCACGGTGCGGCCCTCATGGACGAGTGTCGCCGTGTCACCAAGACCATCTGGCAGAACGAACGACCTGCGGCCGGTGCCGCCGTCGGTCATGGCGAAGAGGTAAGCCTGCCCCTCGTGCACTTTCAACATCGTCTGAGATTCATCTGCGGCATGCCAACGGAGTGACTGAGTATTCAGGACCGGGGCCAGCTCGAGTATTTGATTGTTCACCTGCGTCATAGCTTCGACCTGGCGAAAACCACAGAAGGCCTCACCTAGTTCCTGCGCCTGCCGCACCGGTTGGGTGCTCTTACACGGACCGCCGAGTGACTGCTGAAACCACACGATGCCCCGCGCCTCGTTAATGAGAGAGGACATCGCTGCGCCCCGAATCTCCTCAGGCTCCATGTACCGAGTGAACGCCCCGTCGTCGTTGGCCCCGCTCATCACCTCGACAAAGTTCCAGATCGGCATGAGATTGTCGTCCCGCGCGTCAAGATTCCGCAGTGCCTTCACGAACTTGCCATAGCTTGATGCAGTGCGGCAGGTCGATTCAGGTATCCGTCCGTCGTAGAGATGGCCCCGGTATGCGTCCCCGGCCTCGCAGAAGGGCACCGTGTAGAAGTACATGTCCAGACTGACGACGTCGGCGAAGGTGTTCACATATCGAAGTCGGTCTGCGTACGACAATTCGGGCCCTACTACCATGTTGGTGAAGTTGGCATACAAGAACTGCCTCCCCGTAGCCATCGAATTCTTGAGCCCCTCAAGGTGCGCGAATCCTTCAGCTGGCGGGGTGAAACGCCCGTCGACCTCATCGTCGAGAAGAATGCCGGGCCAATACCGGGATCTGTCGTCAAAGGACGCATTCACCCGCCCACCTACCCAGTACATCTCGGACTCCTGCAGAGCCGCGAAGTCTGTTTCCTCCCACAGCCCGCCGGTGTAAAAAGTGAGTCCGGCGGCTTTGTCAGACCGGGCGTGATCTGCATTCGAGACCTCGCCGTACCAGAGTCCGATCGGGAAGAACCGAGGATCCGTCCAATTGCTTGCATTGGCGAACCGCGCCCAGTACCCGGGCCCCCCCTCCCACGCAATTCGAGGGAGGGTCTGAATGTCGTCGCCAGGCGAATAACTGCCTGGGGTGGGCGAGCTACACCCGCTCGTTATGAGCGACACGGTCAGGACCGCGGCGACCACAAGTCTCCATCTCGGCGATACCATCCATGTTAGAGTAGTTTCACCGTCGGCGGCGGGGGGGGATTTCCGCCAGAGCCAGCATTTTCAGAGCCGGCAGTGGAGGTCGGCCCACTATCGAGTCGGTTGACACGTCCGCGGATTGGGGACACGACATGGATCTATTTGATGTGGCGCAGGCCTGTCGTCGACGCTGGTACGTCACTGTCCCACTTGCGCTGCTCACGTTGGCCATGGCGGGTCTGGCATATTACGCCGTCCCCGTCGTCTACCGAGCATCCGCTGTCGTCGGCCTCGCCCCCTCGCCTCTCACTGGTGGCGAAGGAAACGGGATCATCAATAACGGCGGAACCATCATGCTGGCGAATCTCACTGCTGCGGGTATCGATTCCGCCAGCGTTGCCCAGGACATCAAGGACTCGTCGGGCGCAACCGATTTCGCTGCAGCTGTGGTCGCGGTCCCCGGTGGCCAGATGCCGATGTTGAATCTCGTTGCTTCTGCTCGCGACCGCGACACGGCCGTTTCTGCAGTGACGATCGCGCAACAACGCGCCCAGGATGAATTGGACCGGATTCAGGCCAACGCCGGCATCTCCGAACGTGCATACGGTGTGATCTATCAGGTCAGCGGGACTCCGAACGTGGAAGAATTACGCCCGGGTCGAAAGAAACTGGTGGCGGGCATAGTAGGGCTGGGCGTGATTGTCAGTGTTCTCGCGGGACTGCTCTGGGATCTGAGAAAGTCGAGAGAGCCCAAAGAGAACGGAGCCGTCAGCAATGAGTCCGCCGCGAGGGGTACCGACGGTGGTGAAGACGGCGATGGCGACCCGATAGCCGATGGCCCGGATGGACAGACGCACGACCACGTCAATGATTCGACGAGGTACCTGCTCGACCACGAGTCAGCGATGTTCCACTCACCGGCCGGGGGGCGAAACACGGGAGAACCCGGCAGGGCTGATCCCGCGGGTCGAGGGCTTGTTGATAGCGGTGAAGCCGGCGATGCCGGGCCATCCGAGCCACGGTCCCCCGCGGAAACCGAGCGCGGCGGTAATGCGACCAGCCGTCACCGGCGATAGCGATGTCGGCCGCGGTGCGCTTGCGTGGTTGGTGGCGCTCGGAACGGCTCCGCACCGACCGCATCCCCCTCCTGGGAGCGCTGTTCTGCCTGGTCGTTCCTCTCATCCCCGCGTCGGCCGTCTTGCCGGGACCGCTCAGGGGGCAAGGCTCGCCGGCGCGGCTACTTGCAATCGCGATGCTGCTGGTGGTGCTCTGGCACTTCGTAGGGCGCCGACGATCCGGGCCACCACAATCGCTGAAACCAGGGGCGGTTCTCCTGGTGTTGTTCCTGGTTCTCCAACTGTTCACGTACTTCATGGGGGCGTTCTCCCCCGGAAACGCCGAGATCGAAGCGAATAAGGACCGTATCGCGGTAGCAACCGTCATGTACGCGTTCGTAGCGCTGTACATCATCACCAGAGTCACGCATTCGCGGCAACAGCGCTATCTGATCGGGGCGCTCCTCACCGGGCTCACGTGGGCGATGTGCGTCGGCGTCCTGCAGGGTGTCGTCGGGCTCGACATCCGCAATTTATTCGTACCACCGGGTCTCATCAGTAGCGTTCCGGATACCGAGATCATCGCCCGCGGTGCGGCGGTTCGTGTAGTGGGAACGTCGTCGCACGCGATTGAGTTCGTCGTGCTGTCCGCAGCGACCATTCCGCTCGCACTGCACATGTCCCGCTTCGCGCGCACCACGCGTCGGCGGCGGTGGGCGATCTTCTCGGTTGCGGTGGCCTGTCTCGCCCTACCTCTGGCGGTGTCCCGGACCGGACTGTTAGCGCTGCTAGCCGCATTCGCTGTGTACTGCGTCGGCCAATCTGTGAGATTTCTGCTCAACGCGGTGGTTATCGGAGGAGTAGTAGCGGCTACCTACCGTCTCGTTTATCCCGGCCCCATTGCATCGTTGATCTCCTCGGTACTCGACGCGGGTCAGGACGATAGTATTACCACTCGCACCGATGACTATTCGTGGGTAGGCAGGATGTTCGCCGAGCGCCCTTGGGTCGGGATGGGCCTCGGAGGCAACCCCTATCCGGAATATCAGATCTTGGACAACCAGTGGCTGCAGGCCGTGGTCCAGGGTGGAGTAGTCGGAGTCGCGGCGTTGACATTGTTCGTCTTCGCCGGGTTCGCAGGTCTCGCAGTTGCCCTTCATCGCAGCACGACTCCCAGGGCGCGGGACGAGGCCTACGCATTGGGCGCTTCATTTGCGGCGGTGACGGTGTCGATGGTGACGTTTGATCTCCTGGTATTCCAACAAGTGAGCGCGCTTCTCTTCATTCTTTACGGGCTCTTGTGGACCCGAGTCGCACCCGTCAGATCCGACCCACCGAGTCCGAGGCACGAGGGAAGTGCTCGGCTTGGTGTGAGCAATCGACCGAAAGCACGTGAATACTGACACCGGCTGGTGGACTACACGAATCATCTGCTCGATTCGTCGCGCTCCCATCGCTCGGCCGTGTCCAGCCCGCTCCTGAGGCGGGCAACACCCGCGATCGACAGATAGACGAGCGCGTCCAGCGCTGAAACGGGCCCACGAATCGTGCGGAGTACCGCCACCGCGGTAGAGGGTGACGACCAGTTCGCCTCTGCTACCTCGCGATTCGTACGGTAGATCCGCTTCAGGGTATGTGTGAGGTGCGGGACGCCGACCGGCGTGGTGACGACCGCCGGGTCGGTCCGAACCACTCGATACTCGGCCGGCGAGAACTGCAGATCGAGCCAGAGATCGTCGGCGGTGAGATCCGGGAACCTCCCGATCCGTTCGAGGCCCCCGCTGTTGAGAGCATAGATGCCAGCGCCCCAGATCGAGGTGTTCAGCATGGGTACTCGACGGCGACAACGGTAGTAGCGTCTGACCAGAAAAGTGGACGTGGAGAAGTCGTACTTTCGATCGGGTCGAGCAGCAAGAACACCGGGTTCGCGAAGCACCCTCACCAAGTCGAAGACCGTCTTCTCGGTCACGGTGATATCCGCATCGAGGAAGATACACGGGGCAACTGATGCTGCTCGGAGCCCCGCATTTAGTGCTTCAGCCTTGTTCCCGTCAGCGAGTTCGAGCGCCCTGACCCCGGGGTACGATTGCGCGATCCGGGCGGTGTCGTCTGTGCAACCATTCGCCACGACGATGACATCGAGGGCACCCCTGGCTGCGGCGTCAGCCAGAGGGGCCATGGTTCGCGAAAGGACTGTCGCCTCGTTGTGTGCGGGAATGACGACCGAAGCGGACCGCGGTTCTAGAACGTGGGCCGGACTCTCCTCTGCCTTCGGGAGCTCGTCCCATCGGGCCGGGTCCAGCAGCGCGGTCCGTGTGTGGCGAGAGCCCGGTCGATTACCCCGCAGCAGTGTGGCGAGAACAAGAATGCTACGTACGACTTCCGCGTACGCGTCACTGTGCCACTTGGCCGCGTAGCGAACCTTGTTCACGGCGAGCAATGTGTCGAGTTCTCGTGATGTGCCGGAACCGGCACCGTGATGAATGACCGTCACATCGGGATCGAACAGGATCTCGTGACCGAGCTCTCGGATTCGTCGGCAGTAATCGGTCTCTTCCGAGTACAGGAAAAAGCGCTCATCCCACGGGCCGACCGCCTCCACGACATCTTGCCGGAGCAACAACGCCGCGCCGGTCACCCACTCGGCCTTGCCCGGGCGCGAATAATCCCGTGGATCGGACACGCGCTCGGTGAATGCCGCTGGCCGTCCGAGAATATGGTCCCCGAGGAGCGAGTCCCCCAACGTGCGGAAGACGGTGGGCTCTCGATGGAGCGACCGGTGCAGAGTGCCGTCCGAATGGACCATCGCGGGTGCCACAGCAGCAGCACCAGCCCGGCGGGCAGATTCCACCCACTTGCTCAGTGCGCCGTCGGGTAGACGGAGGTCGGGATTGATCACCGCCTGAAAATCACAGGAACCGGCGCAACGCGTGGCGGCGTTGACTCCCCCGGCGTAGCCGATATTGCGTTCTTCGACGAGGCCGATGTCGGTTCCCGCGGACCGGACGATGTCCCGGGTTCCGTCGGCGGAGCCGTTGTCGACGACGATCACACGGATTGCGAGGTCGGCCGCTGCCCGCCGTAGATCGCCGAGTAGCAACCCGATGTCATCAGCGCTGTTGTAGGTGACGATGACGACGCAGACGTCGGCGTGTTCGTCATCCGCTCGAAAAGAGCGGTCAACGCCCATCCTGGACCTCCTCCAGACCAGCCGGATCAGAGGCCGGATCCACGCGCCGATAGCTGCGACCGCATCGACAACGGAGGTCAGCCTCGAGTCGCTCGCCGCACCGGCAGACCCAGCCCCTGAGACGGGCAGGGTTCCCGACATAGAACCCGTGCGGCGCGAGATCCGTTGCGACGACACTCCCAGCCCCGGTGAAGCTGTACTCGCCCACGGTGTGACCCGCGACGACGACACTGCCGGCGCCGAGGGTGGCGCCCCGGCGAACGAGCGTTCGGGTCAGTGCGTCACCGCTCTTCTTGATCTCGGCCCGCGGCCTGAGGTCATTGGTGAACACGACGGCCGGTCCCAGGAACACGTCGTCCTCGACGGTCACACCGTCGAAGATCATCACCCGGTTCTTCACCGTCACCCGATCGCCGACCACTGCACCAGTCTCGATGAACGCGTGATCGCACACGTTGCAGTCGGCGCCGACAGCTGCGCCGGGAAGGATGTGTGCGAACGCCCATACGCGGGTGCGTGGACCAACGTCATCGCTCTCGCACAGGGCGTGTGAATGGGTGAAGAAATCAGGTGCATCTGACATCTGCGACCCTCCCTGAGATGGGCGGTTCCCCGCTGCTTCCTGTGTCACTTCAGACTAGGGCACCGAATGAAGAAGAAGTCACGCATCGAGAGTTGCCCCTCGCAGCTTCTTGAATTGCTGCGGGCCCTCGATCAGGTATCGGCGCGCAAGTCGTCGTGGTTCGCGATAAAGCCGGTAGAGCCATTCCGCTCCGGTTTTCTGCATCCACTGCGGTGCTCGCGCCACTCTGCCCGCCAGGAAGTCTCCCGATGCTCCGAAAGCGAGCAGTACCCGAGCTCCGGAAAGTGCGCCATAGGTGTCGATCCACTGCTCCTGGCGCGGCTTTCCCAATGCGACCACCAGAATGTCCACCTGTGCGGCGGCGATGCCCCGGACGATCGCTCGCGCTCTGTCCGGGTCATCGAGCTCCTCTCGGCTCGGAGCCCAGACCGATCCCGCGTCGAGTCGCGGCCAGCGCTGCGCCATCACCTCGGCGAGGTCGTCGTGCATGGATCGCGTCCCACCCAGCCACCCGACCCGGGCGTCGGAGTTCTCCGCCGAGCTGAGGATTGCCGGTAACAAGTCCGCGCCGGTCACTCGGGGCCAGGCCAGCCCCGTGAGGGTTCTCCCCCTCCACGCGATCGGCATCCCGTCCGCCAGCCACAGCCACTCGACCGGGTGGGTGACCGACTGGACTCCCGTACCGTCCGGGAAGTGGTGGAGGTGGTCGAGGTTCACCGAGCCGACGGCGAGCGCCACTGACGGGCGTTGCCTGATCGAGTTGCCGATTCGTGTGACGACGTCGTCCTGCGTGGCACGAGTAACGGTGACTCCGGCGAGGTTCATCCCATTGGCCATACGACTAATCCCGACCTGCGAGTCGGACCCGATTCAAACCTCTCGGGCCTACGCATCTGCGAGTGCTCACCGCATCCGGCACCCACACCTGGTGGTCGTCCATTGCCCGATAATACGCGCTGCAGGTGACCTTGTACGGGCAAAGTGAACAGCGTCCCCGCCGGGCGGCCAGCCCAGGACCAGACCCGACCGGACGCACGTGCCCCTCCGACCGGAGATCCGGCCGAGGGGCACGCGCGTCGTCCCGCCGCGTAGGTGCCCGATCAGCTCCCGGCGAGCGCCGAGCGGATGGCGTCGACGTCCACGGAGTCGAGGTCCGCCGGGTCCCAGGTGGGGTTGCGGTCCTTGTCGATCACGACGGCCCGCACGCCCTCGACGAAGTCCGGGCGGGCGGTGATCCAGGCGCCCAGGGCCAGCTCGTTGTCCAGGCACTCCCGCAGGTCCTCGGCCTTCGCGCCGGCACGCAGCAGTTCGATGGTGGCGACGATCGACGTGGGGCAGTGCGACCGCAGCATCTCGAGAGTGGACGTGGCCCACTCGTCCTGCTCACCGGACTCGAGCGCCGCGATCATCTCCTGCGCGGTGTCGCGGGAGAAGACGTCCTCGATGCGCTCGATACGGGCCTCGACGGCGGACTCCCCCGCCTCGGAGCGCTCGAGACCGAACCTCTTCAGTGCGTCGGCCAAGCCGATGGCGGCGACCGCGTCGACGAAGGCGTTGCGCTCGTCGTCGTCGATCAGGTGGGTGCCCAGGCCGGTGAAGAGGGCGTCGGCGGAGTTCATCCGCACGCCCGTCGTGCCGAGGTAGATCGCCACGGCCAGACCGCGCGCACCGCCGCCGCACAGGCGCGGCAGGAAGTGGCTGGCGCCGACGTCCGGGATGAAGCCGATCGCCGTCTCCGGCATGGCCATCATGACCTTCTTGGTCACCACGCGGTGCGAGCCGTTGATCGAGACTCCCAGGCCTCCGCCCATGGCCACCCCGTGGATCACGGCGACCGTGGGGACGCGATGCGTGTGGTACGCCAGATCCATCGCGTACTCCTCGGAGAAGAACTCGTGGTTCCTCTCGTGCTCACCGGCGGCCGCGGCGTCGCGCAGCGCGCGGATGTCGCCACCCGCACAGAACGCCTTCTCCGAGGTGCTCGTGGTGATGACGGCCTCGACGTCCTCGTCCTTGGCCGCCTCGTCCAGCGCCGTGTGCAGGGCCCGGCACATGGACAGGTCCAGCGAGTTCAGGGCCTTGGGGCGATCCAGGACGATGTGCTGTATCCGGCCATCACGCCGGCTGCTGACGAATTCGCTCATGACCCCATAGTGTCAGGCCGCCCACCGACCGTCGCACGGATACTAGGAATTCCTACTTCGCTGCCCCCGATGCGGGCCCGCCGCCTCAGCCCTCCAGCAACTGCGAGGCCACGTCCGGGACATACCTGAACTCCTCGCGCGGCGGGCGGTCGTAGTTCGAATCCGCGCCCTTCGGCCGCTCGGGGATCTCCAGCTCCGGCGGGTCGAGCTTCTCCCACGGCACGGTCGACAGCAGGTGCGAGATGACGTTGATCCGCGAGCGCTTCTTGTCCTCGGACTCCACCGTGAACCACGGGGCCTCGGGAATGTCGGTGTGGACGAACATCTCGTCCTTGGCCCGGCTGTAGTCCTCCCACCGGGTGATCGACTCCAGATCCATCGGCGAGAGCTTCCAGCGGCGCATCGGATCATCGTGGCGCGACCGGAACCGCCGCTCCTGCTCCTCGTCGGACACGGAGAACCAGTACTTGCGCAGCATGATCCCGTCCTCCACCAGCAGCCGCTCGAAGATCGGAGCCTGGTGCAGAAACCGGCGGTACTCGTCGGGTGTGCAGAAGCCCATCACCCGCTCCACGCCGGCGCGGTTGTACCAGGACCGGTCGAAGATCACGATCTCTCCGGCCGCCGGCAGGTGCTCGATGTAGCGCTGGAAGTACCACTGCGTCTTGTGCACCTCCGTCGGGGCGGGCAATGCCACGATCCGGGCGTGCCTCGGGTTGAGGTACTGCGTGATCCGCTTGATGGCCGAGCCCTTGCCCGCGGCATCGCGCCCCTCGAAGACCACCACCATCCGGTTGCCGGTCTCCCGGAGCCACGCCTGCATCTCGACCAGCTCCGCCTGCAGCCGCTCGAGCTCGGCCTCGTAGGCCTTCTTCGGCAGCTTCTCCAGACCGCTGGGTAGGAGGTCCTTCTTCTTCACACCGCTCTTGGCACTGCTCTTGGACGCGCTCTTGCTGTCGCTCTTGCCGGAGGGCTTCTTGCTGCTCATGGCCCGAGCCTACGGACCCAGCCCGGCCCCCTCGGCCGGGACGACGATGTTGACAGTTTTCAGCCAGACTGTCTAGTTTCACGCCCATGTCGCACATCTCCCGCCGGGGCTTCCTCGGCACCGTCGCCGCGGCCGGGATCGCCGCCCTGGCCACCGACCCCACGGCTGCCGCCCAGCCGACCGACTCCGCCGGCGTCGCGACCGACTCCCCCGCACCCGGACGGATCCCCCACGAGGTGCAGGACCACCGGTGCATCGTGGTCGGGAGCGGATTCGGCGGCGGCATCTCGGCGCTTCGTCTCGCTGAGGCGGGCGTCGCCGTCGTCGTCGTCGAACGAGGCCGCCGCTGGCCCACCGGACCGGACTCCACCACCTTCCCCAGCGCCACCTTCCCCGACGAGCGCGCCCTGTGGTTCCGCTCGCCGGCCGAGGTGTTCGGCCGCCCCGTGGACCTCCCGCGCCACACCGGCCTGCTCGAGGCGTCCGTCGGCGAGAACATGACGTCCGTCTGCGCCACCGGCGTCGGCGGCGGCTCCCTCATCTACCAGGGCATGGCGCTACAACCCACCGAGGAGCTGTTCCACACGTGGTTCCCCGGCGCGATCGACTGGCGCGAGATGGAACGCGAGTACTACCCACGCGTCTCCCGGATGCTGCGCCTCGCCGAGGCCCCCGACGAGCTCGTCGCCGCACCCCAGTACGCCGCCTCTCGGATCTTCGCCCAGCGCGTCCGCGACGCGGGGCTCCCCCTGCGCAAGATCCCCATGCCGATCGACTGGGACTACGCCCTCGCGGAACTGCGCGGCGAGATGCGCCCGTCGTACACCAACGGCGACAGCTCCCTGGGCGTCAACAACGGCGGCAAACACTCCGTCGACCTCACCTACCTCGCCCGCGCCGAGGCCACGGGCCTGGTCGAGGTCCGGCCACTGCACGACGTGCGCGCGATGCGCCGCCTGCCCGACGGCCGCTGGGAGCTGGACGTGGAGGTCCTCGACACCGCCGGACGGCTCGTCCGGACGCTGTCGATGCGGGCCCCGGCACTGATCATGGCCGCCGGTTCGGTGGGCACCTCCACCCTGCTCACCCGCGCCGACGCCACCGACGCCGTCACCGACCTGCCCGACGCCGTCGGCAGCGGCTGGGGCACCAACGCCGACCGCATCTACCTGTGGACCGACCCCACCGCCGGGTTCGGCGCCGTCCAGGGCGGACCGGTGGTCTACGGCAGCCTCAACTGGTCCGACCCCGCCACCGCCCACACCGTCATCCAGGCCTCGCTCCCACCGTTCGGACCGGACCCCCACACCACGGTGATGGTCGGCTACGGCGTCAGCGCCGACCGCGGTCGGGTCGTCTACGACGCGGCGCAGGACCGCGGGATCATCCGATGGCCGGCCGGCGGCGACTCCGGCATCCTCACCCACGTCGACCGCACCGCACGCGCCATCGCCGGCCCGACCGGGCACCTCACGGACACCAACCGCATGCTCAACTCCACCTGGCACCCGCTCGGCGGCGCCGTCATGGGACAGGTCTGCGACCTCGACGGCCGCGTCCTGGGCCAGCGCGGGCTGTACGTCGTCGACGGCGCGCTCATCCCCGGCACGACCGCCGCGTGCAACCCGTCGCTGACCATCGCCGCGATCGCCGAGCGCGCGCTGGACAGGATCGTGCGGCAGGACGTGGGCGTCGTTTTTTAGGGGCGCCGACTTCTAGGGGCACCGTTTTTCGGGCACGGCGTCCGGCGGCGTCCGGGATACTGGCGGGGTGCGCTCCCGCGACTCCATCCTCGACGCCACCCGAGCGGTCATCGGGCGCGCCGGTTTCAGGGGCGTCACGATCGCCGCGGTCGCCAAGCAGGCCGAGGTCAGCCGCCAGACCGTCTACTCCATCTTCGGCAGCCGCGAGGACCTGGTCTCGCAGGCCGTCTCCGAGCGACTCACCATGCTCACCGGCGCGTTCACCGATGTGCTCGACGCCGCGACGACGCCCCTCGAGCTGATCGTGGAGATCGTGGTGGTGGGCCGCCACTGCATCCTCGACGATCCCCTCCTGCGCGCGCTCACGCTCGGCGGCGGCTCGAACCCCATCTTCGACCCCGGCTCCGCCGAACGGGCCCGCCAGTACGCGGTCGCGCTCCTCGTCCCCGCCGCCGAGCGGTTCCCGCAACTGGCCGGCCGCCTGGACCTGGTCGCGGAGGTGGGCGTGCACGTGGGCTGGTCGGTGCTGTGCCTGGACTCGCCCGAGGCCCGCTCCGACGACGACCTCCGCACCTTCCTCACCACCTGGCTGGCGCCGCTGCTGGAGACGTTCGGGACGTGAGCGACGTACTGGTCCTGTGGGACCTCGACCTCACCCTCCTCGACCCCGCCGGCTTCGGGACCCGCATGATCACCCCGGCGCTCGCCGACCTCCTCGGCCGCGACCCCGTCATGGGCGCGTCCTTCGCCGGACGGACCGACCGCGCGATCCTCACCGATCTGCTGGAGATCAACGGGATAGGTGTCGACGACGACGAGGTGGTCGCGGCACTGATGGATGCAGTATCCCGGCGCTGCGAAACGTTCGGGGAGGATCTCCTGGCCGGAGGTGGCGGTCCCCTGCCCGGCGCCCACGAGGCTGTCGCCGCCCTGGCCGCGGACCCGCGACTGCACCAGGGGATCGTCACGGGCAACATGCGGCGGACCGCGCTTCTCAAGCTGCGTCTCTGTGGCTTCGACGGGCTACCCGACCCCGGACTCGGCGCGTTCGGTGATCACCACGCGGACCGCGCCCACCTCGTCCGCGACGCCATCGCCGCGGCCCGGGCCCGCGGTGTGGACGTGTCCCCCGGGCGGTCGGTGGTCGTGGGCGATCACGTGCACGATGTCCGCGGGGCGCGCGCCGCGGGTGCCGTCTGCGTGGCTGTCGCCACCGGCAGGGTCTCCGCCGACGACCTCCGCGCCGCCGGCGCCCACACCGTCCTGCCGGATCTCACGGACCCCGACGCACTACTGGCTGCCGTCCACGCCTCCGTCTGACCTGCGGCGTCGCCTGAACCGTGGTGCCGTCTGAGCCGCGGTGCCGTCTGACCTGCGGCGCCCTGGACGGGGCATCCAGGGCACCGCAGGTCACGAGGCTGCAGACGCCGCCCGGGCCCACGGGCTGCCGGTATCCATCGAGCGCCCGGGCGCGGTGGCACGCCGTACCGCCATGCCTCACCTACGCCGCCGCGCTGCCTGCTGCCGTCAACGCCTTCGCCTGAACCGCAGTGCCGTCTGAACCGCAGTGCCATCTGAACCGCAGTGCCGTCTGACCTGCGGTGCCCTGAACGGGGCATCCAGGGCACCGCAGGTCGCGACCGCGCCAGCTTTTTCTCCCGACCATGTCGTACCTCGAACATACAGTCGAACCATGAACACAACAGACGCCGCCCACTCGCAGTTCGTGGTCCCTCCGGGATTCACGACGGTCCCGACCCCCGCCACCGACGTCGTCGTGCCCGAGGCCTTCAGCCGATGGGACCCCGGACAGCGACGCGGCTATCTCGCGCAACGGGCGATCAACGCTGCCGAAGGCCGCACCGTGGCCTATGCGTACGACTGCGTATCCAGGTCCACCCGGAGCGACCAGCGACGCGATCCTCTGGACACGGCGGCGACCATGGTGAGCGCCTCGATGGCTTTGTCCCGCCGCGGGGCATTTCGGCTGGTGGCCACCGCCATAGAACTGACCGAGCGGCTGCCTCTCACCGCGACACTGCTGACGACCGGGTGGATCGGAGTCGACGCGGCCCACGCCATCGCCGAGGAGACCGCCCTGGTGGAGGACCGTCTCATGCCGGAACTCGACCGCCGCATCAGCGAGGGACTCGCACCGACGAGGCGCCGAACCCACCCGCCCAGGATCGGGCCGCTGCGCAAGATGCTCAGCAAGCACGTCGCGAGCTGCGACCCCGTGGGAGCGGACGCCCGCGCACAACAGGCTCGGCGAGAGCAGAACGTGAAGATGACGCCGGTCACGGGCGATCTCGCGCTGCTCACCGCGACCCTCTCAGCCGTCGACGGCCTGGAGATCACTGAACGGATCGAAGCCCTGGTCCGCACCGCCGCAACAGACGACCCCCGGTCGATCGGGCAACTCAGGGCCGCCGGCCTCCTCGCCCTGAGCCGCGGCTGGACCTGTCTGCCCGCACCCGACGGAGACCACCCCACGGACCCGGACGCGATGGCCGCGGCCCGCCGGGTCGTGATCCACGCCTACGACGACGGGGACGCGGACTTCCGGGGACTGTTCGTGGCAGGTTATGGCCCCGTCAGTCGCTTCACGTCCGACGAACTGCAGCGATTCGCCAGACGCAGGCTCGACGCGATCGACACGCTCGCGGACCCGGACAGTGAGGCGTCCCGCCGGTACAGCCCCTCGGAGGCACTGGCGCGCTTCTGTCGAGGCCGCGACGGCACCTGCGTCTTCCCGGGCTGCCAGACCCCGGCGGACAAGACGGACCTCGACCACATCATCCCCTTCGACCACGAGGATCCCCAGCGCGGCGGATACACCACCAGCGACGACCTCGGCAGCATCTGCCGCACCCACCATCGCCTCAAGACCGATGGCATCTGGGCCTACTACCGGAGCCCTGACGGGGACTACGTGTGGATCCATGGTCCGAACCATCCCGACAAGGACCCCGGGACACGCGTCATCACCACCCCCACCGGCCCATTGGCGGAGTTCGGCGCACCGCGACACCCCGAACGCTCCCGGCTACAGAAGGAGGCCGCCGAAGCCGGCAGAACCGGTGACAGCATCCCCGGATCGCAGCGCCAACCGCACACCCGGCACCGTCGCGCCTCCGAACGGAGGTACCTGCGCGCTCAGGCGGAACAGCGACTACACGCTGCCGAGAGCGAACCAGGGTCGCAGTCGGCTGCCTAGGTCGGCCGACCGTGCGACTCAGCCCTCGATCTGCTCGCCCAGCTCCATCCAGCGCTCCTCGAGCGTGTCCTTCTCCGCAGAGACGTCCTTGAGCTCGCGGTCCAGGGCGGCCAGCTTCTCGGTGTCCATCGCCCCTGCCGAGACATCGGCCATGGCCTTGTGGAGTTCGGCCTCGCGCTTGTCGAGCTTGCCCATCTGCCGCTCGATCTTCGACATCTCCTTGGTGAGCGCCCGCTCCTCGGCTGCGGAAAGGGCGGGAGCCGTGGCAGACCCGTCCGCGCCGCCAGCCTCAGAACCGCCAGCCACAGAACCGCCAGCCGAAGCAGACGCGGCGCCCGGCGCGGAGCGCGACACCTTGCCCGAGTCGCCCGCCGCCCCGGCGACGCGACGGCGCTCGAGGTACTCGTCGATGCCGCGCGGGAGGTTGGTGAGCTGGCCGTCGCCGAACAGCGCCCACACCGAGTCACAGATGCGCTCGACGAGGTAGCGGTCGTGCGAGATGACGACCATCGTGCCGGGCCAGCCGTCGAGCAGGTCCTCGAGTTGGCGCAGCGTGTCGATGTCGAGGTCGTTGGTGGGCTCGTCGAGCAGCAGGACGTTGGGCTCGGCCATGAGGACGCGCGTGAGCTGCAGCCGCCGCCGCTCGCCACCGGACAGGTCGCCGACGGGCGTGCGCTGCCGGGCCGGCGAAAAGCCGAGCCGCTCGGCCAGCTGGGAGGCGGTGAGCTCGTCCTTTCCGAACGCCACCCGGGCGGCGACGTCCTCGATCGCCTCGAGCACCCGCTGGTCCAGCGGAAGGTCGTCGAGTTCCTGGCGCAGCCACCCGATCCGGATGGTCTTGCCCTCCTTGCGTCTGCCCGCGGCGAGCGGGGCCTCACCGGCGAGGGCGCGCAGGAGCGTGGTCTTGCCGGAGCCGTTGACGCCGACCAGACCGACGCGCTCGCCGGGCGCCAGTCGCCAGGTGAGGTCCTCGACGAGGGTGCGGCCGTCGGGGGCGTCGAGGCGCACGTCCTCCAGCTCGATGACAACCTTGCCCAGGCGCCGAGCGGCGAAGCTCGACAGCTGTAGCGAGTCGCGGGGCGGCGGCACGTCCTTGATGAGCGCCTCGGCGGCCTCGATGCGGTACCGCGGCTTGGAGGTGCGCGCCGGGGCGCCGCGGCGGAGCCAGGCGAGCTCCTTGCGCATGAGGTTCTGTCGGCGCGACTCGGTGGCCGCGGCCTGGCGGTCGCGCTCGGCGCGGGCGAACACCCAGTCGTTGTAACCGCCCTCGTACTGCTCGACGTGGCCGTCGACGACCTCCCAGGTGTGGGTGGCGATGGTGTCGAGGAACCACCGGTCGTGTGTGACGACGACGAGGGCGCTCGGTCGCGCGACGAGGTGGTCCGCCAACCACTGGACACCCTCGACGTCGAGATGGTTGGTCGGCTCGTCCAGTACTAGCAGGTCCAGGTCCTGCACGAGGGCCGCGGCGAGCGACACCCGCCGCCGCTCGCCCCCGGACAGGTCCTCGACGGGCGTGTCCAGTCCCAGGTCGTGGATGCCGATGCCGTCGAGCACCGCGCGGACACGGGCGTCGCCGGCCCACTCGTGGACGGCCAGGCCGAGCCTGCCGACCACGGCCTGGCCCACGGTGTCGGCGGCGAGCTCGGTCCGCTGCGTGACCACGGCGATCCGCAGGCCGCTGACCTGCGAAACACGCCCCGAATCCGGTTCGGCCACGCCCGTGAGGATCTCCAACAGGGTGGTCTTGCCGCCCCCGTTGAGGCCGACGACGCCGATGCGGTCGCCGGCGTTGACGCCCAGTGAGACGTTGTCGAGCACCTGCCGGATCCCGAAGGAGACCGAGCACTGCTCGAGGTTGATGAGGTTGGTGGGGGCCATCTCTACTTTCCTGTGGGGTCGTCGACGATGTGCGCACCGCCGACCGGGCCGCGGGTCACGCGGACCTCGCGGGCGACGCCGTGCTCGCTGATCTCGGCGGCGACGGCGATCGCGTGGTCACGGTCGGTGCAGAAGAACAGGCAGGTGGGGCCGGAGCCGGAGACCATGCCGTGCAGTGCTCCGGCCTCCTTGCCGACGCGCAGGGTCCGGCGGAGGGCGGGCATGAGTGAGAGGGCTGCTGCCTCCATGTCGTTGGCGAGCAGCCCGGCCACGGCGGCGGGGTCGTCGCCCGCGAGGGCCACGACCAGAGGGTCGACCCCGCCCGCGCGCGGCAGGCCCCGCTCGGGATCAACCGGGTCGCCCTCGGCGCGTAGCCGGTCGCCCTCGGCGCGTAGCCGGTCGAGCTCGGCGCGCAGCCGGTCGAGCTCGGCGAACACCGTCGGGGTGGACAGCCCGCCGTCGGCCAGGGCCACCACGATGTGCTGTTCGGCGCGGGCGTGCAGCAGCGTGGCGAGTTTCTCGCCGCGCCCGGTTCCCAGCGCCGTGCCGCCGCGGATGCAGAAGGGCACGTCGCTGCCCAGCCTGGCGGCCCGCTCCTCCAGCGCCGGCCGGCCGAGCCCCAGACCGAGCAGCCGATCCGTGGCCACCAGGGCAGCGGCGGCGTCCGCGCTGCCGCCGGCCATCCCGCCGGCCACGGGGACGCCCTTGTGGATCCGGATGGCGATCCGGGCATCCGATCCCGCCTCCTCGCGGAGCAGGTCGACGGCCCGGGCGGCGAGATTGGTCCGGTCCGTCGGCACGTGCGGGGCCCCGGGCCCGGTGACGACGACCTCGTCGTCGTACCCGGCGTCGTCGTCGGCGGCGTCGTCCAGCGACACGGTGACCCGCTCCCACAGGTCCACGGCCCGGTACACGGTGAGCAGGTCGTGGTAGCCGTCGGCCCGCACGTCGCCCACGCCGAGGTGGAGGTTGATCTTGGCGGGGGCGACGGCGGTCACGGCGCGCACGCCGGCAGGGGTGGAGGCGTCGCGGGGCATGACCACCAGCCTACGGCTCGCGGTGTGCCGGACCGATCCCGAGCCGCGCCGCCGCCTCCGCGATGCGGACGAAGTCAGCGGTGGTGAGCTGCTCGCCGCGGGCCTTCGGATCGACGCCGGCCTCGGTGAGCGCGAGTTCGGCGTTCGCGCCGGAGCCCGCCCACCCGGACAGGGCGGCGCGCAGGGTCTTGCGACGCTGGGCGAATGCGGCGTCGACCACGGAGAACACCCGACGTCGGTGCGCCTCGCCCAGATCCCACGGGGCCTCGGGGTGGGCGTCGATCCGCACCAGGCCCGACTCGACGTTGGGCACGGGCCAGAAGACGTTGCGGCCGACGACCCCGGTGCGGCGGACGGTACCGAAGAACCCGGCCTTGACGCTCGGCACGCCGTAGACGCGGGAGCCGGGGGCGGCGGCGAGGCGATCGGCCACCTCGAGCTGCACCATCACCAGCGCGGTCCGCAGGGTCGGCACCTCGGCGAGCATGTGCAGCAGCACGGGCACCGAGACGTTGTAGGGCAGGTTGGCCACCAGCGCGGTCGGCGACGGGACCCCGGGTCCCACGAGGTCGGCGCCGGAGACGGCCAATGCGTCGGCGCCCACCACCGTCAGGGCGTCGACGAGCCCGGGAGCCCGCTCGGCGACGGTCCGGGGCAGGCGCTCGGCCAGCACGGGGTCGATCTCCACGGCCACCACGTGGCCGGCGGCGTCGAGCAGCGGCAGCGTCAGCGACCCGAGGCCGGGGCCGACCTCGATCACCGTGTCATCGCGGCCCACGCCGGAGACCGTGACGATCTTGCGGACCGTGTTGGCGTCGTGGACGAAGTTCTGCCCGAGGGTCTTGGTGGGCTTGATGCCCAGTTCCCCGGCGAGCGCGCGCACCTCCTGCGGGCCGAGTGGTTCGGCCTGCCCGCGGAAGGTCGCGTCCGGGCCGGTCAGCGCAGACCCAGCTTGGAGGTGCAGGCGGGCCAGGCGCCCCAGCCCTGCGATGCCCGGACCTTCTCGGCGATCGCGATCTGCTGCTCACGCGTGGCGAGGTGGGCGCTGGGCGCGTACTGCCCGCCACCGTGACCGGTCCAGGTGCCGGCGGCGAACTGCAGCCCGCCGGAGTAGCCGTTGCCGGTGTTGATGCCCCAGTTGCCGCCCGACTCGCACTGGGCGATCGAGTCCCACACGCCTCCGTTCGACACGGCCGGCGCGGAGGGCTTGGGCTTGGTGCCCACGCGGACGACGGCGGGGCGGGCCTCGGTGAGGACCTTCTCCGCGCCGCGGGCGCGTTCGGTCTCGACACCGTTGACGCGGGTGATGGTGTGGACGACCTCGCGCTCCCCGGGGACACCGGGCTCGACGACGGTGCGTTCGCCCTCGGTCGCCTCGGGATCCTCGGTGGTCTGCTCGGGGGCCTCGAACTGCTCGACCGCGGTCTCGTCGGCGACCGTGACGCGGGTGACGGTCACGGGGGTGCCGGGCTCGGCGGGCGCGTCGACGGCGGGGCTGACGGTGTCCAGCGGGCCGAGTGTGATGCCGGCGCGCTCGAGGAACTGCCCGACCGTCTCGCCGGGCGAGGCCATCGGGGTGGCGGGGCCACCGTGGTCGGACAGCAGGAGCTCGCGCGGGGTCACCACGGAGACGGTGGTGCCGTCGAGCGGGACCTCGGAGTCGATGCGCGGGGTGACGTAGCTGCGGGGCGGGACGTCTTCCCGCTCGGCCACCAGGTCGGCGACGGTGGTGGCGGTGGTCCACACCTGCTCGCTGCGGCCGTCGACCTCGACGGTGACGGGCCGGGCGCGCAGGAGGGTGACGGTGTCGCCGTCGCCGATCCGGTCACCGGGAGCGATCACCACGTCCCGCTCGTCGACGCTGTAACCGGCGTCGGCCAGCGCGGCGCGGACGTCGGAGCTGAAGGTCACCAGTTCGAGCTGTTCGCCGTCGACCTCGAGGGTGTACTGCGTGCGCTGGTCCAGCGCCGCGACCCCACCCACGACGAGCGTGGTGAGCATCCCGGCCACGGAGAGCCGCAGCATGGTGGAGCGGGACTCGTGGAGTCGCTTGACGGGGGCGAGCATGCCCCGGGTCGCGGTGGGTCGGGCGCCCGTGGGGGTGTCGGTCCGTGCGTCGTCAACCACTGGTCGGTTCTCTCCTCGGGTAGCTCCGCGAACTGCCGTACGGCCGTTCGCGTTTCATCACGATAGCGTAACGAGCGGGTCGGGTGGAGGCAACGTGACGCCCCTGACATGCGAGGACGAGTCGACGACGACGAGGGTTTCAGATCACGATTCGTTACACTCGCCACTCGGCCCTCACGAGTACCACCCGCCACACGCGCTGTCCGCGCGGGCGGACCCGCCCGTCAGACGGTCAGGCCGAAGACGGCGCGGGCGGTGTCGGCGACCTCCGCAACGAAGTCCTCCGGCCTCTGCCCCCGGACCTCCGCGATCGCCCGGGCGGTGTACCCGACCAGGCCGGGCTCGTTGCGTGCGCCCCGGAACGGCTCGGGCGCCATGTACGGGGCGTCGGTCTCCACGAGCAGCTGCCCGGCCGGGGCCAGACGTGCCGCCTCGCGCAGGTGGTCGTTGGCCTTGAAGGTGACGTTGCCGGTGAAGGACAGGACGTAACCGCGGTCCAGTGCCTCGCGCGCCACGTCCAGCGGCGAGGAGAAGCAGTGCAGCATCACGTGGGGGATGCCCGACCCGGGGCCCGCGACCTCGTCGAGTACACGCAACAGATCGCCGTCGGCGTCACGGTTGTGGATCATCAGGCACTTGCCCAACTCGGCGGCGAGCCCGGCGTGCCAGCGCAGGGACTCCTCCTGCTCGGCCGGGTCGGCGCACCCGTCCATCGTGCGGACCCAGTAGTAGTCCAGGCCGGTCTCCCCCACCGCGACGACCCGCGGGTGGGCGGCGAGCTCGCGCAGGCGCGCCCGCACCTGCTCGCCACGCTCGGGGTCGGTGACCTCGCGGGCGCGGGTGGGGTGCACGGCCACGGCGGCGTAGACACGCTCGTCGGCCTCGGCGGCGGCCACGACCGCCTCGGACTCGGCCAGGTCGTCGCCCACCGTGACCATCGCCGCCACCCCGGCGAGCGCGGCGCGGTCGGCGGCCGAGCGCACCTCGTCGGCGGTGCGGTGCCCGCAGGAGTAGAGGTGCGTGTGGGCGTCCAAGAGCCCTGGCAGCGGCTCGGGCAGGACGGGCGTGGGGCGGGATTTGCGCTTACCCATACGGCCGCCTCAGTCCTCCCCGCGGTCCGACGCGTGCTGGATCGGCGCCCAGCCGGGGCCGGTCTCCGCCAGCTCGGGGTCGACCTTGGCGAACAGGGGACTGGGCTTGGCCAGCGGGGTGCCCGGGGTGATCTCGGTGCGCGCCCACCGCGCCTGCTCGGCGGCGTAGTCGCCCATGATCACCGGGTAACTGCGGCCGGCGTCGGGCAGCCCGACTCCGACGAGCTCGACCGGCATGTCGTCGGTGACCTCGTGCACCTGCGGGGCGGCGGCCCACACACCCTGCCCGCCGATCGCGCCGTGGATCTGCTGCGCGGCCGAGGGCAGGTACGGGGTGAGCAGCGTGTTGGCGTCGGAGACGACCTGCAGCGCGGTGTGCAGGACGGTGCCCAGGCGCTCGCGCTGGTCGGGTTCCTTGGCCAGTTTCCACGGCTCGGTGGCGGCGATGTAGCGGTTGGCGGCGCCGACGATGCGCATGGCCTCCGTGGCGCCCGCCTTGAACCGGGAACGCTCCAGGTGCGCGCCGACGGTGGCGAAGGCCGACTCCGCCTCGCGCAGCAGCTCGGCGTCGATGCCGGACAGGGTGCCGGGCCGCGGGATCTCGCCGAAGTTCTTGTGCGCCATCGACACGGTGCGGTTGACGAGGTTGCCCCAGCCGCCGACCAGCTCGGAGTTGGTGCGGCGCACGTACTCGTCCCAGGTGAAGTCGGTGTCGTGATTCTCCGGGCCCGCGACCGAGATGAAGTAGCGCAGTGCGTCGGGGCCGAACTCGGCCAGGAAGTCCCGGACGTAGATGACGACGCCGCGAGAGGACGAGAACTTGGACCCCGACATGGTGAGGAACTCAGATGAGACCACCTCGGTGGGCAGGTTCAGTGCACCCAGCGCCCCGGGCTCGCCGCCGTGGGCGCCCCGGCCGTCGTAGCCGATGAGCTCGGCCGGCCAGATCTGCGAGTGGAAGGTGATGTTGTCCTTGCCCATGAAGTAGTGGGACACGGCCTCGGGGTCGGTCCACCAGCGCCGCCACGCCTCGGGCTCGCCGGAGCGCCACGCCCACTCGATGGACGCGGACAGGTAGCCCACCACGGCGTCGAACCACACGTAGAGCTTCTTGTCGCCGCGGCCGGACCAGCCCTCCACCGGGATGGGGATCCCCCAGTCGATGTCGCGGCTCATGGCGCGCGGACGCAGGTCCTCCAGCAGGTTGAGCGAGAACTTGAGGACGTTGGGTCGCCAGTCCTTCCGGCCCTTGAGCCAGTCCCCCAGCGAGTCCGCGAGCGCAGGCAGATCGAGGAACCAATGCTCGGTCTCGATGAACTTCGGCGTCTCACCGTTGATCTTGGAGACCGGGTTCTTCAGATCCGCCGGGTCGAGCTGGTTGCCGCAGTTGTCGCACTGGTCGCCCCGGGCGCCGTCGTCACCGCAGATGGGACACGTGCCCTCGATGTAGCGGTCCGGCAGGGTCCGGCCGGTGGACGGGCTCACCGCGCCGGTGGTGGTCTTGGCGACCATGTAGCCGTTGGCGTGCAGGCCGCGGAACAGCTCCTGCACCACCGCGTAGTGGTTGCGCGTGGTGGTGCGGGTGAACAGGTCATAGCTCAGCCCGAGGCCGGCGAGGTCGTCGACGATGACGCGGTTGTAGCGGTCGGCGAGCTCCTGGACGGGCACGCCCTCCTTCTCGGCCTGCACGAGCAGGGGCGTGCCGTGCTCGTCGGTGCCCGAGACCATGAGCACGTCGTTGCCGGCCATCCGCTGGTAGCGCGAGAAGACGTCCGACGGCACCCCGAATCCCGAGACGTGTCCGATGTGCCGGGGGCCGTTCGCGTACGGCCATGCGACCGCGGTGAGGACTGTCTTCGCCATGGCTACAGACTAGGCGGTGGTCGACCCGTCCCCGGAGGTGGTGCTCCCCCCGGCCGTACCCGCGGCGACACGCCCCCGCCGGCGCGCACGCTCGGACTTGGGCAGCTGGTAGACCTTCTCGGTGATGAACGGGTCGCGGGACAGGGCCTTGACGATGGCGACGCACAGCGCGCCCAGCACCAGCACGAACGGCGACGCCGCGATGATGGTGAGGTTCTGAAGACTGTTCAGCGCACTGTCCGGCTCGCCCGCGCGCAGGCCGGGTAGCAGCATGAGGACGGCCACGGCCCCCGTGAGGACGCCCCACAGGACGACGATCCAGTGCGCGGGCTTCTCCGCGCCCTCCTGGGACATCCCGGCCATGACGATCGAGGCCGAGTCCGCCCCCGTGATGAAGAAGATCGCGATGAGCACCACCGCCACCCACGACAGGACGGTTGTGAACGGCAGTTCGCCGAACAGGGCGAACAGCTGGAGAGTGGAGTCACCGTCGCCGTAGATGCTCCTCCCGCGGAGCTCGAGGTCAAGGGCGGCCCCGCCGAAGATCGAGAACCACAGGATGCTCAGTGCGCTGGGCACGATGAGCACGCCCACCACGAACTCGCGGATGGTCCGACCACGGGAGATCCGGGCCAGGAACATGCCGACGAAGGGCGACCAGGAGATCCACCACGCCCAGTAGAAGACCGTCCATCCGGAGAGCCACTCGCCGGCGGTGCCGTCGACGCTCGCCCCGGACCGCGACGCCATGTCGAAGAAGGTGCCGATGTAGCCACCGAGCGATGTGGGGATGAGGTCGAGGATGAACACGGCCGCGCCGGATGCGACCAGCACGAACAGTGCCAGCGCCACCGCGATGGCCATGTTGATGTTGGACAGCAGCTGGATCCCGCGGTCGATGCCGGAGACCGCGGAGATGACGAAGCACAGGCCGAGGACGATGATGATCCCCACGGCCACCGCGGCGCTCTCGGCCGAGACGGTGCCGGTCTCCGCCAGCCCGGCGCGGATCTGCAGTGCGCCGATCCCCAGCGAGGCGGCGGTGCCGAACACGGTCGCGAAGATCGCCAGGACGTCGAGGACCTTGCCCATCCAGCCCCGCGCGCGCCGCTCCCCGATGAGCGGGACGAATGCGGCCGAGATGAGGTGACGCCCCCCGTACCGGTAGGCCGTCAGCGCCAGCGCGAGTCCCACCACCGCGTAGACCGCCCACGCGTGTGCGGTCCAGTGGAATGTGGTGGTCGCCATGGCCGTGGTGACCCCGGGGCGGGCGCCCGGCGGGGTGTCGATGTAGTGCGAGAGGGGCTCGGAGACGCCGTAGAACATCAGTCCGATGCCCATCCCCGCCGCGAACATCATCGAGATCCAGCTGGTGGTGCGGTAGCGCGGCCCCTCGTCGTCGGGCCCGAGCCTGACGTTGCCGAACTTGCTGAACGCCAACCACAGGATGAACGCGACGAACACCGTCGCCGCCAGGACGAACAGCCAGCCCACGCTCTGGGCGGTCCAGTCGAAGGCGGCCGTCGACACGGACTGGAAGGAGTCGGTGAACCCCAGACCCCACAGGAGGACGGCGACGACCAGCACGAGCGCGGGGACGAAGACCCCGAGGCTGAGCTTCGGTGCCGCGCCCGGGTCGTCGGAGCCGCTGCCTGGTGACGACGACGGGACGGGGTGTTCGGCGTTTGTGGTCACCTAGACAGCAGTAGCACGTTATCGGTACCTGAGCGCGTTAAATACGTCTTCACACGGCACCCGGATGGGCTCGGTCGACCGGGATCTGCCACGTTATAGGGGTGCACACGTGGGCGGGACTGCCGCCGGATCCGATCGCGGTCCTGAACGCCTGCGCGCGCCGCGCCGAGCGTGAGGGCCTCCCGCCCCCGGCGGCCCTGCTCGGGGACTGGCTCGGCGCCGCCGCGGTGATCGCCCCGTCGGTCGATCTGGCACCCGTCGATCCTGCTCACGTGTTCGCCGGTGATCCCCTCGTCGTCGTCGAGCCCGACGGCACCGATCCGCACGTCACGCTGGGGTTCCGCTCCTACCCCGACGTCCCGCCCGGCGCCACCCGACTGCTACCCGAGGCCGTGTCCGGGCGCGCCGACGGGCTCCTCGTCCTGGGCCACGACGGCCGCTGGACCGCACGGGGCACGGTCCCCTCCCCCGACGACCTCGCCGTCCGGCCGGACGGCGGCGACGACCACAGCGCCGACCACAGCGCCGTCCACGACGACGACGAGGTCCCCACCCTCGACTGGGCGGCCCCCGACCGGGACGCCCACCGCGCGGCCGTCACGTCCTGCCTCGAGGCGATCCGGGCCGGCGAGATCTACCAGGCCTGCCTGTCCACGCGCCTGGACGGCCGACTGCACGGCGAGCCGATCGCGCTGTTCAGCGCGCTGTGGCGGCGGACGAAGGCCGGGCGTGCGGCGTTCCTCTCCGGGCCGTGGGGCGCGATCGTGTCACTCTCCCCGGAGACGTACCTGTCCCGGCGCGGCCGCGACGTCCGCTCCTCGCCCATCAAGGGGACCCTGCCGCTGACCGCCGACCCGGCCGAGCTGCGCGCGTCGACGAAGGACGTGGCAGAGAACATCATGATCGTCGACCTCGTCCGACACGACCTCGGACGGACCGCCGACCTGGGCTCGGTCACGGTCCCCGAACTGCTCACCGTCCACTCCGCACCCGGGGTGTGGCACCTGGTCTCCACCGTCGCCGCACGGACCGGCGTCCCGCACTCCGAGCTCGTGGACACCACCTTCCCGCCCGCGTCCGTCACCGGCACCCCCAAGCTGCGGGCGCGCGAGCTCATCTCCGGGTGGGAACCGCGGGCGCGGGGCCTGCACTGCGGCGCGATCGGGATCGCGGGGCCCGGGGAACTGGACCTGTCGGTGGCCATCCGCACCCTGGAGATCGCCCCCGACGGGCGGTGCGAGTTCGGCGTGGGCGGCGGCATCACGATCGACTCCGACCCGGACGCCGAATGGGACGAGTGCGTGCACAAGGCGGCGTTCACCTGGGGCGGCGGCCAGGCGCCCTGGTAGCGGCCGGTCAGCTACGCGAGTCGAGCACGGCCTGGTACAGGTCCCGCTTGGTCACCGCCGACCCCTCGGCCACGGCCGCGCAGGCGTCCTTGAGCCGCTCCCCCGCCTCGACACGCTCCTCGACGATCTCCACCAGGTCCTCGAGTGTGGCGGTCGACCCGGCACCGTCGACACCCTCGACGACCACGACGATCTCCCCCAGTACGCCGCCTGCGGTCCGCTCGGCCAGCTCTCCCAGGGTGCCGCGGAGAACCTCCTCGTAGGTCTTGGTCAGCTCCCGGCACACCGCGGCCCGGCGATCCGCACCCAGGACCTGCGCGGCCTCGGCGAGCGTGTCGGCCAGCCTGTGCGGGGACTCGAAGAACACGCACGTGCGCTCCTCGGTCGCCAACCGGGCCAGCCACGTGCGGCGACGCCCCGGCCGTCGCGGCGGGAAGCCGTCGAAGCAGAAGCGGTCGACCGGCAGCCCGCTGAGCACCAGCGCCGTGGTGACCGCAGACGGTCCCGGCAGACACGTCACCGGGAGCCCCGCTTCGATACACGCCACGACCAGTGAGTATCCGGGGTCCGACACGGCCGGCATCCCGGCGTCGGTCACCACCGCCACCACGTCCCCGGCGCGGACCCGCTCGATCAACTGTGGCACGCGGCCCGCCTCGTTGTGCTCGAAGAAGCTCATCACGCGCCCCGCGATGGTCACCCCGAGGGCCGTCGACAGGGAACGCAGCCGGCGGGTGTCCTCTGCGGCCACGATGTCGGCGGACGCCAGGACCTGCCGCAGCCGGTCCGAGGCATCGGCCGGGTTCCCGATGGGGGTGGCCGCCAACACGACACGTCCGGACGTCATGCCGACCACCCTATCGGTGGCCGGGCACCTCCCCGCCCCGCGCAGGGCCCCCACTATGCTCGGCCTGTGACCTCGACCATCGGCGTGCGCTCACCAGGACGCCCGCTGCCCGCCCCCGACACCGGTCCGGTCGACACGACCCGCGACCGGATCGTCACCGGCGTCATCCTGGTCCTGGCGTTCCTCTCGCGCTTCTGGGGCCTGACCTCGGCCACCGACAAGGGCACCCCGGTCTTCGACGAGAAGCACTACGCGCCGCAGTCGTACAACGTCTCCCAGCTCGGCATCGAGGAGAACCCCGCCTACGGCCTGGTCGTCCACCCGCCGGTCGCCAAACAGATCCAGTCCATCGGCGGCATGCTCTTCGACTATTCGCCCCTGGGCTGGCGGTTCACCGCGGCCCTGGCCGGGGTGGCCGTGGTGCTCATGGTCATGCGCATCACCCGGCGACTGACCAGGTCCACTCAGCTCGGGCTGGTCGCCGGGCTACTGATGTGCCTCGACGGCGTCACGTTCGTGACCTCGCGCATCGGGATGCTGGACATCTACCAGGTGCTGTTCGTCGTCGCGGCCGCCGGCGCCCTGCTGGTGGACCGCGACCAGATGCGCGCCCGGATGCACCGCGCCGCGCTCGAGGGCCGGCTCCACCTGTCCGACCTGGGGCCGCGCCTCGGGTTCCGCTGGTGGCGGTTCACCGCCGGCGTCATGCTGGGACTCGCGCTCGGGGTCAAATGGTCCGGCCTCTACTTCATCGCGTTCTTCGGGCTCATGACCGTGGCCTGGGACTGGGCGCTGCGCAGCCGCTACGCCATCCGGCGGCCCCTCGCGGGAGCGCTGGTCCGCGATGCGGTGCCGGCCTTCCTCACCCTGGTGATCTGGCCGGCGATCCTGCACATGTTCACGTGGCTGCCCTGGTTCGCAGGCGAGAACTCGGTGTACCGGCACGTCGTGGGCGACGAGGTCGAGGACAATTGGATGCCCGACGCGGTGCAGTCGTGGCTGTACTACCAGTCGTCGGTACTGGACTTCCACTCCACGCTGACCACCTCGGCCGGGAACCGGCACCCCTGGGAGTCCAAGCCCTGGACCTGGCCCATGAGCCTGCGGCCGATGCTCTACTACGTCGAGCAGGGCGAGGGCGTCACCGGTTGCGGGGAGGCCTCCTGCGTACGGGCGATCATGCTGCTGGGGACGCCGGCCATCTGGTGGCTGGCCATCCCCGTGCTGGCGTGGGCGTTCTGGCGCGCCGTGATCTGCCGCGACGGCCGCTACGCGTTCCCGCTCGTGGGCTACATGGCCGGTTACCTGCCGTGGTTCTTCCAGCACGACCGCCAGATGTACTTCTTCTACGCCTCGGTGATGGCGCCGTTCTTCATCATGATGATCGCCCTGGTCCTGGGCGAGGTCGCCGGCCGGGCCACCGACTCCCCGAGGCGGCAACTCCTCGGCCGCGCGATCGTCTGTCTGTATCTGGCGCTGGTCGCGGTGAACTTCATCTATGCGCTGCCGATCCTGGCGGGCACGCCCATCACCCAGGCCGAGTGGAACCTCCAGCTCTGGCTCCCCTCCTGGCGGTAGGGCTGCGGCCGGGTCCGCGCCCCGCTCGCGGGTCCTGAACACGGCCTGACCGCCGCCTGTGCGGGGCCTGATCCCCACCCTCGGGGGCCTCCGGCCCGGTGTCGCCGGACGCCGTCGGCCAGTACGGTCGCGGCAGTGAACGAGCTACTCCTCCCTCTTGCCGATCTCCCGATGAGCGACCTCACCCGTCAATGGTTGGTCGAGAAACCGGTCATGATCGCCCTCTACATCGTGCTCGCGCTGCTGGTGCGGTGGGTGCTCCACCGGGGCATCGACAAGGTCACCGCACCGTCGGCGGACGGGTCCCCGTCCGCGTGGCGACGCCGCCGTCAGGAGAAGTCCGACCAGCGGGCGGAGGCGAGCGCGTCGGGCCCCGGCCCCGACGGTCCGCACGAGGAGGTCACCGCCGACGAGAGTGGTGGTCTCACCGCTGCGGTTCTGAGGAAGAACAATCGACGACGGTCGGCGGAGCACGTGCGGACCGAGCACAAGCGGGCCGAACGACGCGCGCAGCGGATGGCCACGATCGGGTCGGTGCTCAAGTCGATCGTCTCGTTCGCCGTACTCGTGTGGGTGGTGCTGCAGACACTGGCGATCCTCGGCGTCAACGTGGCGCCCTTCATCGCCTCCGCCGGGATCGTCGGTGTCGCCCTGGGCTTCGGCGCCCAGGCACTCGTCCGGGACTTCCTCTCCGGGCTGTTCATGCTGTTCGAGGACCAGTACGGTGTCGGCGACTGGGTGGACCTGGGCGAGGCCGAGGGGACGGTCGAGCACGTCGGCCTGCGGGTCACCTCCCTGCGGGACCTGCACGGGACGCTCTGGTACTGCCGCAACGGCGACATCCAACGCGTCGGCAACTACAGCCAGGACTTCGGCGTGGCGTTCCTCGAGATCCCGGTCTCCTACACCGCCGACGTCGACCGGGCGTGCACCGTGGCCATCGAGACCGCCAAGCAGGCGGCTCGCGAGGAGCCGATCGCGTCGAACCTCATCTCCGGCCCCGAACTGCAGGGTGTGAACGCGCTGGACGCGGACTTCTGGTCGCTGCGGATGACGGCGGTGACGCAGGCCAACGCTCAGTGGGCCACGGAGCGGGAGCTGCGGCGCCGCATCCGCAACGCCTTCGACGAGGCCGGGATCGACGCCCCGTACCCGGAGGGGCTCCCCGTGTCGGCGATGCGCGCGATGGCCTCGGAGTGAGGCCCTGTCGGCGCTAGCCTCCCAGCACCCTGTCGATGCTGAACCGGCCGGCGCCGACCGCCGCCACGAGCAGCGCGCCCACCCCCAGCGCCACCACGAGTTCCCACCCGTTCTGCGTGATGAACGGTCCGTTGGTGGCGTGGACGAAGTAGAAGGCCCCGGCCATGTCCACCCCGAGCAGGATCCCGGCCAGGGGGGTGAGGAGCCCGGCGATGAGGGCCGCCCCGGCGACCAGCTCGACCCCGGCGACGATCGCGGCGGTGACCGCCGGCTGGGGGATGCCGTAGCCGGCGAACTGCTCGGCCACCCGGCTCAGGCCGAGGGTGAAGAACTTCTGCCACCCGTGGGCCGCGAACACCACCCCGAGCCCGACACGGGCCAGGAGAATCGCGGCATCCCGGAGGGTCTCCAGCCCCCTCACGGGAGGATGCCCCGGCCGGCCTTGGTGAGCCGCCGCTGGAGCGCTCTCATCGCGAGTCCGTACAGCGGCGGCGCGAACTTCTGTGCCGCGAAGCCGAGACGGACGTCCGGGGACGTGTAGACGATGTAGCGCCCCTTGCGCACTCCCGCGAGCATCTTCTCGGCGGCCTCGTCAGGGGTCACCGCGTGGCGCCGGAACTGGTCGACGGTCCTGGCCACCTCCGGATCGGACCTGTCGACGCCGGCGATCTCGACGGTCTCCACGAGCGGGGTGTCGACGCCGCCGGGGCAGACGAGGTGCACGCCGATGTCGTACGGCGCCAGGTCGAAGCGCAGCACCTCGGCGATGCCGCGGATCCCGAACTTGGCGGCACTGTAGGCGGCGTGCCACGGCAGGCCGAGCAGACCGGCGGCGGACGAGACCATGACGAGCGCCCCGGGCCTGCGGGCGGCCATCATCGCCGGCACGAACGCCTCGACGACGTGGATGGTGCCCATGAGGTTGACCTCGACCATCGAACGCCAGACCCGGTGCTCCAGCAGATCCGGGCGGCCCCACGCCGAGTTGCCGGCCACGTGGAAGATCGCGTCGGGCGCACCGCTTCCGGCCATGACGCGCTCCCCGAACGCCATCACGGCCTCGTGGTCGGTGAGGTCGACCATCTCGGCGAGAAGCACGGGCGCACCGGCGTCCCTGCAGTCCTGCTCGGCGGCGGTCAGCCCCTCGGCGTTGATGTCGGTGAGCACCAATCGGGCCCCCTCCCGCGCGAGCCGGAGGGCCGCCGCACGGCCGATCCCGCTGGCCGCGCCGGTCACCACGCAGACCCTGCCCCGGTAGTCCTTGATCCGTCGCCTCGACATCTACTCCCCCACGTAAAGGGCCCGGGTCGAAAAGCGGCGGGCCACCCGATGAGATCACCGTAGCGGCCCGCCGGGGTCCGTGAGGCGCGACGGCCGGGCGCGTCCGCTCTAGACGGGTGGGGTGAGTCGGGTCGGCTGCAGTGTGTCGTGGCCGCCGCGGGCGGGGATGGGCGGGACGTACTCACGCAGCACGCAGCGGCTGCCGCTGTAGATGGTGGCCATACAGCGGTTGCAGTGCACGCACAGGGATCGACGCCGGTCGTCCTCCTTGAGCTTGTTCGGCAGGTCGGGCTCGCGCAGCAGACCACGGCCCATCGCGACGAACTCGAAGCCGGCACCCATCGCCTTGTCGATGGACGGGCGGTCGACGATGCCGCCGAGCAGCATCATCGGCAGGTCCACGGCCTCGCGGATCTGTCGGGCGTCGTCGAACATGTACGCGTCGGTGTACGGGTACTCCTTGAACATCTTGGGGCCCACGATCTTCATGCCCATCTTGATCACCGCGGGCTGGGTGGCGGCGAACTCCTCCAGAGGCGCGGCGCCCTTGAACAGGTAGATGGGGTTGAGCAGGGAGCTGCCGACCGTCATCACCAACGCGTCGGCGGAGCCGTCCTGCTCGAGCCACTGGGCGACCTGGCGGGCCTCGTCGATCCAGAACCCGCCGGGCACCCCGTCGTCCATGTTGAGCTTGATGGTCACCGCGATCTTGTCGCCCATGGCATCCCGGATGGCGCGGCCGATGCGCCGGGCGAAGCGGGCGCGGTTCTCCAGCGATCCACCGTAGGAGTCCTTGCGCCGGTTGAGTTTGGGGCTGAGGAACTCACTGACCAGGTAATTGTGGCCGAAGTGCACCTCGATGGCGTCGAACCCGGCCTCGTGGGCCCCGCGCGCGGCGCGGACGTGGTCCTCCACGATCCGGTCGATGTCGGCCTCGGTGCACGCCTTGGTGATCGCCAGCCCGGTGGGAGCCGGGATCCGGGACGGCCCGAGCGGGGGCAGCCCGTTGGACGAACCGTTGGCCACGGCCCCGGCGTGTCCGACCTGGGCCGAGATCGCGGCGCCCTCGGCGTGCACGGCGTCGGTGAGCTTGCGCAGCATCCCGCCGTCGTCCATGCCCCAGTGATACTGGTGCTTGTCGGTGCGGCCCTCGGGGGAGGTCGCGAGATAGGCGACGGTCGTCATCCCCACGCCGCCGCGCGCGTACTCGGCGTGGAACTCGATGAGCTCGTCGGTGATCCGCCCCTTGGGACAACGCCCCTCGAAGGTCGCGGCCTTGACGATGCGGTTACGCAGCGTCACGTTGCCGATCTTGCCGGGGCTGAAGACGTCGGGTGCGGGTGTGCCGGGCGCGAGACTCATGACCAGAACTATAACCTGTTCCACTGCTCCGGTCCCGCGTCTGGCCAGCACTTTTGCCGCGCAAATCTGGATGCACCCCGGGCCCGGCCGCGCCACCGCCCGTCACCTGCGGACCATAGGTTGGCCTTACCCGCTCGGGCCGCCCGCACCGACGGTGCTCCTCCGGATGTGCGCGGCCAGTACGGCGAGCGCCGAGGCCCCCTCCGGGGTCCCGGCCACGACCGGGAAGCAGTGCACCATGCCGAGCCAGACCCGCAGGTCGATCGACGCGCCGCGGGAGCGGCTGGTCTCGACGAAGGAACGGACGTCCGCGACCACGAAGTCATCACCGCCGCACACGATCGCCGTCGGCGGTGCGGTGGTGTCGAGCGGCCGGTGAGCGGGTGAGATCCCCGGGTCGTCGACCGGGGTGTCCCCGGCGTAGGCGTCGCGGCAGGCGCGGGCGATCCGCGGCGGGGTGAGCGGGTCCATCGCCCCGATCCACCGGCTCGCACGACCCCGCCGGTCCGACCCGGCGGGGTCGGTGAGGTCGACCCAGGGGCTGACCAACGCCAGAGCGGCCGGGTGTTCCCCGCGCCGGCGGAGGCGGTCGAGCAGACCGAGAGCGAGAGCTCCGCCCGCGGAGTCCCCGGCGACGGCGACCCGCCCGGCACCGCCGACTCGTTCGGCGAGGTGTCGGAATGCGGCGTCGGCGTCGTCGAGGGCGGCCGGGTACGGGTGCTCGGGCGCGAGCCGGTAGTCGGGCACGTAGGCGGTCGATCCGGATAGCTGGGCGAGGGTCACCGCCATGGCGGCGTGCGTGTCCGGGGATCCGGCGACGTAGCCCCCGCCGTGCAGGACGAGCAGGCCCGGGGCGCCCTCGGGCCCGTCGACCCAGAGTCCCGGCACCGGCGCGCCGCACGCCGGGCCGGCCACCCGCCGGGACCCCGTGGCACGGGACGCAGCGGTGGCCACCGCGCGCATCATCCGTATCCACCTCCGGTCGAACGGCGCGACGGTGAGCGCGGGACGGACGACCAGTTGCAGACCGAGGCGTTGGAGCCGAGCCGACGGGCTCGGCCGACGCGAGAGGGGGATCCGCCGGTCCGCCTCGGTGACCAGTCGGCGCGCCAGCAGGGTGAGCAGTACCCGCAGGACGCAACCCTCGACCACACCGACGGGCCGGGAGGGGGACCGGAGGGACCGGGTCCACTCGAGTTCGCCGCCACCCCCGGGGAGCGCACGCACGGCGACGTACCCCGCGTACCGCCGACCGAGTCGGTGGAGCAGCGGGCCCGCCCACTCCCGCCACCGTGTGGCGGGGGCGAGGGCGAGCACGTCCCCGGGCTCGGCGGAGAATCGCCGCACGACCGCGACGGTGACGGTGTGACGGGCCACTGCGCCTCCTCGGGGACAACGCTGTCTCACTGCAGGGCCAGCTCAACACAAAGCGGAAAGGCCGTCCCCGCTTGCGCGGAAACGGCCTCTGAACTCGAAGTCCTTGGGTGGAGCTAAGGGGAATCGAACCCCTGACCTTCTCGATGCGAACGAGACGCGCTACCAACTGCGCTATAGCCCCTCGCCGCCCCTGCGGGCGACGTTGCCACTCTACCGGGCGGCTGCGCCACCCTCTCGAGCAGCGTGGAATACCTTACCAGGATGGTCGGTCCCCCGACCAAACCGGGCCGCCTGTCACCCCACTGCGCGCCGCAACGGCTCGCGATGATGACGCCGGCGATCGTGGTGACCGGGGTCGGAGTCGAGGCGATCGTCGAAGGTGTCGAGCATGTCGAACGCCGGGTCCTCGTCATCGATCTCCAGCACGACCGCGCCGGGGCGGCGCAGGCGGGGCGGCACGACGGACAGCTCGTCGTCCTCGCGGGACTCCACGCCCAGCCGGGCACGACGCATCCGCTCGACGCGGCGGCGGCGCAGGCTCTCCTCGAGCTTGACCTGGCGACGCAGGTACGTCATGTAGGCGGCCAGCAGCAGTACGGAGCCTCCGGCGGACCACCACACGGCGGGCACGGTGAGCAGCGCGGCGATCACCGTGACGACGGACAGCGCCACGAGGATGAGTGCCGTGCGCTGACGCGCGTGTGCCCGCTGCTCCGCGGCCTCGCGGTCCGCCATCGGGTCGTAGGCCCCGCGCCCACGACGCCGCTCGGCGAAGTCCAGATCGGCGTCGGTGAGTTCGACCTCGGGCTCGGCCGGACGCCGACGCCCACGGTGGGTGAGCACGGCCTCCTCGTCGATGCCCGCGGCGTCCTCGGCGTGATCGGTCCGTTCGGACTCCCGCTCCCCCGCCCGGCGTTCGACGAGTTCGCCGTCGACGACCACCGGTCGCCGCGTCTCGTCGTCGGTCTCCGAGGCGCGTGCGTCGGCTCCGGCCACGGTGGCGCGGATGTCGCCGACCTCGGCGGCCACCGCCGAGGCGGTCCGCTCGTCCATCGACGCCACGGCACGGACGGAGTCCCTGTCGTCGACCACGACGACCGCCGGGATCTCGGACGTGATCTCCTCGGCGGACGGCTCGCCGGTCGCGGCTGCGCGCCGCTGCTCCATCGCCCGGCGGACGGCCTCGCCACGCCGGCCCGCGGCCTCGCGGCGCAGGGTCTGCTCGAGCAGGTGCTCCCACGTCTCGGTGTCGAGGAGTTCGGCGTCCGTCGCGCCCGCCCCGGACGGCAGACCGAAGAGCGACTCCTCGGCCTCGGTCTGGACCGGATCGGTGGCGGCACGGCCCCGACTGGGCACCAGACGGCCGGAGCCGCCCGAGTAGAGCGTGCGGGTCTCGGCCAGTGCGTCACCGGTGCGGCGTATGGGATTGCGCGACCGGATGAGCATCGGCGCGAGGACGAAAAGCCAGACCACCACCAGCAGGATTATCAGCAGCGAGCTCGACATCGATCAGGCCTCCTCGAGCGTCTACCGACGACACGGGACGTCGCGGTGAGGTCCCCACCGTAACGGCGCGTCGGCCGCGTCCGGTGACGGCGCGCCGCAGGTCACGATGCTCAGGACATACTCAGACGCGTGTTCACGCGCGTTGCGCCAGACCCGCTGCCACGAGGGCCGCGACGGCGCCCCGCCCGTGCTCCTCCCGGGTACGTGCCAGGAGGAGATGATCGCGCCACGCGCCGTCGACGTGGAGGTAGCGCCGCAGCAGTCCCTCCTCGCGGAAACCGCACCGGCCGAGCACGACGCGGCTGGCGGTGTTCTCCGGCCGGACGGTGGCGTCGACCCGGTGTAGGGCTCCCGGCCCCAGTGCGTGGTCGACGCCCAGCGCCAGCGCCGCGGTGGCCACCCCGCCGCCGACGAACGGCCGCCCCACCCAGTAGCCGATCCACCCCGAGTGCAGCGCGCCGCGGACCATCCCTCCCACGGTGAGCTGCCCGCAGAAGCGCCCGTCCAGTTCGATGGCCGCGGGCAGGGTCGCCCCGGCGCGGGCGTATCGCTTGAGCTGCGCGTGGATGGGCGGCCAGGCCCGCGCGGAGTTGTTCTCGTGCCACCGGCCCTCGACGGTCGGTTCCCACGGCTCGAGGTGGTCGCGCTCGAACAGTCGCAACGCCGCCCAGTCCCGGGCGTCGCGGCGCCGGACGGGCCGCAGGCTCACCACACCGGCGCGCACGCGCACCGGTCCCGCCTCGATGGGCCACCCGGGATGCGCGACCGTGTCGGCCGCGAGGGCGTTCCACAGGCCGCTCACGTCGCCGACCCGATCACCCGCGCTGGGCGAGGAACATCACGTCGACCTCGTCACCCGTACGCACGGCGGTGATGCCGGGGTCGATCACGACGAGGCAGTTCGCCTCGGCGAGCGAGGCCAGCAGGTGGGTGGAGGATCCCTGGGCCCCGCCGAGTGCGCGGACCAGGTACTCGCCCGTGTCCGTGTCGCGCATCAGCTGTCCACGCAGGTAGCCACGCCGGCCCTCGACCGACGAGATCGGCGCGACGGTCCGCGCGCGGACGGTACGGCGCATGGGTTGCCGCTTGCCGAGCGCGATCCGGATGAGGGGCCGGACCATGATCTCGAAGACCACCAGCGCGCTCACCGGGTTGGACGGCAGCAGGAAGGTCGGCACCTCGTCGCGGCCGAGCCGACCGAAACCCTGTACCGACCCGGGGTGCATGGCCACCCGGTTGACCTCGATCTGCCCGAGCTCGGCCATGACCTGACGAATGCGGTTCGTGGCCTCGCCGCCGGCGGCGCCGGAGACCACCACGAGTTCACTGCGGACCAGCTGACCCTCGAGCACCTCGCGCAGGCGGGAAGGTTCGGTACTGGCGATACCCACGCGGTGGACGTCGGCGCCGGCGTCCCGGCCGGCCGCGGTGAGGGCGTACGAGTTGACGTCGTAGACCTGACCCGTGCCGGGGCGGCCGTCGACGTCGACGAGCTCGTCGCCCACGGAGATGACCGCCATCCGCGGTTTGGGGTGCACGAGCACCTTCGCCCGACCGACGGAGGCGAGCAGCCCGACCTGCGCCGGCCCGATGATGCTGCCCGCGCGTACCGCCACGTCACCGGGCTGCACGTCGTCACCGATCCGGCGGACGTAGTCACCCGTGCGGACGGCGCGGGTCGGGGTGATGTGACGTCCCTCGGCGGTGGCCCACCCGATCGGCAGGACCGCGTCCGCGAGCGTGGGCAGCGGCGCGCCGGTGTCCACGCGGACGGTCTGGCCGGGCTGCAGCCGGGCCGGCTGGCGGGATCCCGCGGTGATCTGACCGACGACGGGCAGGCTTGCGGACCCGGCGGGGCCGTCCCCGCCCTGCGTGACGGATCCGCCCTGCGCGGCGGGACCGCCGACGCGCACGTCGACACTGCGGACCGCGTACCCGTCGATGGCCGCCTGGTCGAACGCCGGCAACGGCCGTTCGGCCACGACCTCCTCGGCACACAGCAGTCCCTGCGCCTCGGAGATCGCCACGCGGACCGGGCGCGGCGCGACCGCGGCCGCCGTCACCAACGCGAGCTGTTCCTCGACGGAGCGCACCAGGTGTCCCCTTCCCGTACCAGTCACGGCCCGTTGACCGGGCCCGCCTCACCTACGGGCCCGTCAGGAACCCAGTCGGTCCGAGAGCCACTCGCGGAGGTCGTCCGCGTACGCCGGATTGTCCAGCGCGAAGTCCACACAGGCCTTGATGTAGCCACCCGGGTTGCCGAGATCGTGCCGCGTGCCGTCATGGACCACGACGTGCACGGGGTGCCCCTCGCCGATGAGCAGGTCGATCGCGTCGGTGAGCTGCAGTTCGCCGCCGGCGCCCGGCTCGATCCGCCGCAGCGCGTCGAAGATGGCGCGGTCGAGCACGTACCGCCCGGCCGCGGCGAGGTTGGACGGCGCGTCCTCCGCGGCGGGCTTCTCGACCATGCCGAGCACCTTCTTCACCGAGGGGTCGTCGGTGTCCTCGACGCGGAACACGCCGTAGGAGGAGACGTTCTCCGGATCCACCTCGAAGGCGCACAGCACGCTGCCCCCGCGCGCGGCCCGGACATCGGACATCTGGCCGAGGATCCCGAACGGCAGGACGAGGTCGTCCGGCAACAGCACGGCGACGGCCTTCTCCTCGTCCCCGAGAACCGACTCCACCTGCGCGACCGCGTGTCCGAGCCCCAGCGGCTCGTCCTGACGCACGTCGACGACCTCGATGAGCCCCGGCGCGCGCTGGACCTTGTGCAGCAGGACGTCCTTGCCACGGTCGGAGAGCGTGTCCTCGAGGACCGTGTCCTCGGAGAAGTGCGCCATCACACCGACCTTGCGCTCGGAGGTGACGATCGCGAGCCTGCCGGCGCCGGCCTCGGTGGCCTCCTCGGCGATGAGTTCGATGCCCGGGGTGTCCACGACCGGCAACAGTTCCTTGGGCACCGTCTTGGTGGCGGGCAGGAACCTGGTCCCCAGGCCGGCCGCCGGCACGACGGCGGTCCGGAACTGCGGTTCGACAGAGGTACTGGACGTCATGGCGACCACCTTAGACCTCGCACCCGCCCCCTCGGCGTGACGCCACGCGCGGCAGACTGGGGTCATGCAGTCCGACCGGTCCGATCTCAGCGACGGCGTCGTCCCCCTCGCGGTGGCCAAGTCGCGGCTGCGCCGTGAGGTGCTCGCCCGCCGCGCCGCCGTGCCGGCGCCGGTGCGCGCCGAGCGGGACCGGATGATCCTCGACCACCTGGGCCGGATCGTCGCCGCGGGGACGGTGGTGTGCGCGTATGTTCCCGACGACGACGAGGCCGGCGGACGGGATCTGGCGGAGGAACTCATCCGGTGCGGTGCCCGGGTGTTCCTGCCCGTCGCGCCCGTGGTCGGCCCGTTGGAGTGGGCGGCGTACGCCGGGCCGGCGGATCTGGTCCCCGGCCGGTTCGGCATTCCCGTCCCGTCCGCACCGCCCGCCGGGCCGGAGTTCATCTCGGGGGCCGATCTCGTCCTGGTTCCCGCCGTCGCCGTGGACCGGACGGGCAATCGACTCGGCCGGGGCGGGGGCTACTACGACCGGTCCCTGGCGCTGGCGGGGCCGGGTACGAGGATGCTCGCGCTCCTGGACCCCGAGAACTTGGTCGACCATGTGCCCGCCGAGCCGCACGACCGCCCCGTCGACGGCGTGATCACCCCGGAGGCGGTTCTCGACTTCGGAACTTGGCACTCGCCGGAGTAGAGTGCCAGTCGTTGTCCGATACTCCTCGGGAGGCAAGATGCCCACCTACTCCTACCGGTGCCGCGACTGCGACGTCGCCTTCGACATCCAGCAGTCCTTCGACGAGGACTCGCTGACCGTCTGCCCGCAGTGCAACGGCGGGCTGCGCAAGCTCTTCAACACGGTCGGCGTCGTGTTCAAGGGCTCCGGCTTCTACCGCACCGACAGTCGCGCCTCCGGCGAGGGCGGATCGAGCGGCAAGTCCGGCGGAGGTTCGCTCGCCGGCAGTTCGTCGGGCAGCAGTTCGTCGGGCAGCAGCTCCTCGGGAAGCAGCTCCTCGGGTGGCGGCGGATCGACGTCCGGGTCCTCGGGCTCCGGTTCGGGCTCCCGCACGGGCGCGACCTCCGGTTCGGGCTCCTCCTCGGGATCGTCGACCTCGTCGTCGTCGTCGTCGTCGTCCTGACGGGTCGCTCCCGCCCCCACTGAGTTCTCACCGCGCCACCACCCGCCACCACCCGCCGCCACCAGCACTCCGGCACCACGGACCCGGCACCACCGCCCCCGCGCACGCCCGCGGTGACCCGGACCCGCGCCCGGTCATCCACACCCCCGGGCCGCCTCCACAGGCGCGGCGGCTCCGCCGGCCGGCCGCGAGGCCGGTGCCCCGTCGCGCCGCTACGGTCTGATCGCAAGCGCCGGCCCGCCCGGTGCCCACTGATCCGGCGCCCGGACACCGGCCGCCTCGACCGACGGGGGACCCATGCGCCGCACCATCTCCTCGGTGGCCCCTCCCGGACGGTGGCGACGGCGGCGCACCGCCCGGATCGGGCTCGCGGCCGCACTGGTGGTGGCCGCACCGTTCGTCGACCGCCCCGGCTCCCCGGAGCCCGTGGACCCCGCTGCTCCCGCCGCCGAGCTCGGTGGCGACCCCTCGCGCGGCCGGGTCCGGGTCGTCCCGATCCCGCTCGCCGACCCCGCCGTGGCCGACCTCCTCCGGCCGGGCGACGTGGTCGACCTCATCGGGACAACCGAGCTCTCCCCAGGTCAGGCCCCAGAGCTCGTCGCCCACGCCGCCCGGGTCCGGGACGCCCCCGAAGGCCGGTCCGGCGGGCGCTCGCTGCTCGTCGAGGTCCCCGAGGCCGATGCCGCCCACCTCGCCGCGACGGCCGCCGGCACACCGCTCGCCGTCGTGGTCCACGGATGAAGGGCCCTGGAGGCGGGTGGCCGGCTGGTAATGTCGCCGGATCGAGCAACAGAAACCGACTACGAGAGGGGTGCACGAATGCTCAAGGGCTTCAAGGAATTCATCATGCAGGGCAACGTGATCGACCTGGCGGTCGCGGTCGTCATCGGCAGTGCGTTCGCGACGATCGTCGACGCGTTCACCAGCGCGATCATCAACCCGCTGATCGCTCTGCTCGGCGGCAACAAGGAGATCGGCTTCGCCGTCCAGATCCTCGAGGGCAACCCCGAGACCGTCATGGACTTCGGGATGCTCCTCACCGCGATCATCAACTTCCTGCTGATCGCGGCCATCATCTACTTCGTCCTGGTCGGGCCGATGAACAAGATGAAGGAGGCCGCCGCCAAGCGCAAGGGCATCGAGGCGCCCGCGTCGGACAACGACCTCCTGGTGGAGATCCGCGACCTGCTCGCCGGTCGCCCGCTGACGCACCCGTCCGACCCCGAGAGCCCGTCCAGCAACGCCTGATCAGCTCAGCGCAGCGTCCCCGCCCCGTCGGCACACACCTGGCCGGCGGGGCGTCGGCGTGAAGTCAGCCGTGGTGCGGTGGGCGCTGCTCGCGCCACCAGTCGTCGTCGATCCGACCGTCCGCGGTCCGGGCCTCGTCCGAGGTCGTCTCCGGCAGGGTCTCGCCGAACACCTCGTCGAGCCGCGCCCGGTCCACCGGCCGCGGCTCGGTCACAGTTCCTCGAAGGCCGACAGTTGCGCCACCACGTACGACACGAGCGGGCACAACGTCGCCATCCCGTCGCGGATCGCGGCGCGGCTGGGTGCGAGGTTGGCGACCACCGTGCTCCCCGATACGCCCACGTACCCTCGCGAGACGATCGAGTCGACCGCGCCGGCGGTGAGACCCGACGAGCGGATCGCCTCGGCGATGCCGGGCAGTCGCTGGTCCAGGATCTCCTCGGTGACCTCGGGCGTGATGTCCCGGGGACCGACCCCGGTGCCGCCCACGGTCACGACGAAGTCGAAGCCACCGACCACGGCCGTCTCGAGGGCCTTGCGCACCTCGGCCTCGTCCGCCGCGACGCCCACCACACCGCCGACGAGGAAACCCTCCTCCTCGAGCAGTTCGGTGACCAGCGGGCCGATCGAATCCTCACGCTCGTTCAGTCTGTCGGTCACCACCACGACCATCGCGCGGCCGGCGATCTGCGGCTCCACGGGCTCGACGGCGGCCGGGTCGAAATCCAGGCCGGTGGGGAGTTTGCGGCCTCCGGGCAGAGCCCGCGGATCGAATCTGGTGCTCATCTGGCCTCTCCCAGTATCACGTCGACGGTGTTCGGCGTTTCGCCCTCACGGGAAGCATAGGTGACGGTCACCGTGTCCCCCGGAGCCCGGGACCGGATCGCCGCGACGAGAGCGTCCCCGCCCTCGATGAGCCGCTCCCCCACCCCGGAGATGACCGACCCCTCCCTGATCCCGGCGCGCTCCGCGGGCCCACCCGGCTCGACGCCGCGCACGAGGGCGCCGTCCACATCGGGCGCGTCACTCACGGACACCCCGAGCACAGCGCGGGTCGCGAACCCCTGCTTGATCAGTTGGTCCGCGATCCGCCGGGCCTGGTCCACGGGGATGGCGAAGCCGAGACCGATCGATCCCGAGCTGCCCGACCCCAGTGACGCGATGGCCGAGTTGATCCCGACCAGCTCGCCGTCCATGTTGACGAGGGCGCCTCCCGAGTTGCCCGGGTTCACCGCGGCGTCGGTCTGGATGGCGTCGATCACCGTGCTCTGGTCCGACTGTTCGCCGCCGGCGCGTACCGGGCGCTCGAGGGCGGAGACGATGCCGGTGGTCACGGTTCCCGACAGGCCCAGCGGCGAGCCCACCGCGGCGACGGCCTGGCCTTCGTTCAGCGTGGCCGAGGACCCCAAGGCGATCGGGGTGAGCGAGCGCGAGGTCTCGGCCTTGATGACCGCGATGTCCGTGGCCGGGTCCGTGCCCACGATGCTCGCCGGGGCCGTGGAGCCGTCGTCGAAGCGCACCTGGATCTCGCCACCGGCTCGGGCCGCCGCGATGACGTGGTTGTTGGTGATGATGAGCCCGTCCTGGGTCAGCACCACCCCGGACCCCTCGCCGCGCCCCGTCTGGGACCGCACGTCCACCGAGACGACGCTCGGGAGCACCTTGTCCGCCACCGATTCGACGGTTCCGTCTGGCGCGCGCCCCTCGGGTTGGGAAGCATTGATGGGCGAGGACAACCCCTGCCCGGACCCTCCCGCCACCGTCGCACCGATCCAGCCCCCGAGCCCGCCGGAGACGAGCATGGCGGCCACGATCCCGGCCGCGAGCAGGCCGCGGCCGGACCTCCGCGGCCCCGACTGCGCCCCGGGATCGACACCCGGCCCGCCGCCGGGGTGGAGCGGCGGACCAGAGGGAGGCGCGGTCTCCGCGGGGCGCCACGGTCCGGTCCGGGGCCCCTGCGGCGGTGACTGCGCGGCGAACTCGGTGGTCGGCCCTCCTGCGCCACCCCACCCCTGGGCCGAGCCGTCGGGTGCACGGACCTCCTGCCCGCCGTACGGATACGCGCCGGCGTACGGGCCCCGGCCCGCGTAGGGGTTCTCCCCGGCGGGCTGGTGCGCCGGTCCCCCGAGGCCCGCACCCGGCCTGCCTGCCCAGTCTTCCGGGGTCCCGGGTTCGCCCCGGCCCCGACCGTTGTCGTTCTCCATGGCCCCCATGGTTCACGATGGCGCTGTGTGCGCGCTGAGATCCTGTGCCCGACCCCCGGCGGTGCTCCTCGGTGGGAGCCCGGTCGGGGGCGGAACTCACACGGGCGGTTGCTCGCTTCCGGGGATGGTCACGCGGACCAGCGCGCCACCGCCCTCGGCGTCGCCGATCTCGACGGTGCCGCCGTGTCGGGTCGTGACCTGGCGGACGATGGCCAGTCCCAGACCCGACCCCGGCATCCCGCGCGCCTCGTGGGAGCGGTGGAAGCGTTCGAAGACCAGTTCCCTGTCCTGCTCGGGAATGCCCGGCCCCTGGTCGGCGACCGTCAACTCCATCACGGCATCGGAGACGGGCCGCATCCGCACGGTCACCGTGCCGCCGGCGGGGCTCCACTTGGCGGCGTTGTCGCACACGTTGAGCACCGCACGCTCGATCCCCGCCGAGTCACCGAAGGAGTACCAGGGCCGCAGCTCCACATCGAAGTCCACGTCGTGCCGCCGGCGCCGCACCCGTTCGAGGGCGCGCTCGACCGCGTCGGAGACCGCCACCGGCTCCAACTCGACCTCCCCGGAATCCTCACGGGCGAGCTCGACCAGATCCCCGACGAGTTGGCTCAGCTCCGAGATCTGCCCCACCACGTCCGCCTCCAGTTCGCGACGATCGGCGTCGGGAATCGTCCGTGCGCCCGGACGACTGGCCGCGATGAGCAACTCCACGTTCGTCCGAAGGCTGGTCAGGGGGGTCTTGAGCTCGTGTCCGGCGTCCGCGACGAGACGCGCCTGTCTCTCCCGACTCTCACCGAGCGCGACCAGCATCTGGTTGAAACTGCTCGTCAGTCGAGCGATCTCGTCATCCCCCGCCACCGGGATCGGGCGGAGGTCGTCGGTCCTGGCGATTCGTTCCACCGCCCGCGTCAGTCGGGCCACCGGGGCCAACCCGGTGCGACCGACAGCGGTCCCGGCCACCGCGGCCAGGGCGATGCCCGCGGCCCCGACGAGGGTGAGCACGATCGCCAGGCGGTTGAGCGCCGCCCGCGTCGGGCTGAGGTCCTGCGCCAGGATGAGGGTGGACCCGTCGCGGACCCCGACCGCGTAGATCTGCTTGCCACCGGAGGTACGCAGGCTCGACTCGGCGTCCCCGCGCACCACCGCGATCTCGGGGCCGCCGATCTGGAAGGGCTCCCCGGTCGCGGTGCGCACGCCGGAGGGCGCGACGATCTGGGCGTCCAGATTGGGGTTGAAGGCCCGCAGCGCGATCAGCGTGCTCCGGGACTGCAGTGCGAACTCGGACGCGAGCTGACTGTTCACCAGCTGGTCGGCCTGCTGTTGTAGGCGGTTGTTGACGTCGCTGTACATCGACCCCGACACGACGAAGTACGCCGCCACGGCCATGAGAGCCACCGCGACGCCCACCGAACTCGCCGCCAGCAGCGTCACCCGCTGATGGAGCGAGATCGGTGCGGACCCCGTCCGCATCGCCCGGGCCGGCACTACGGCGTCTCGCGCAGGACGTAGCCCACTCCGCGCACGGTGTGGATCAACCGGCTCTCGCCCTCTCCTTCCGTCTTGCGGCGCAGGTACCCGATGTAGACCTCGAGCGCGTTCCCCGACGTCGGGAAGTCGTACCCCCACACCTCCTCGAGGATGTGGCTGCGCGTCAGGACCCGTCGCGGGTGATGCATGAGCAGTTCGAGCAGCGAGAACTCGGTCCGGGTGAGCTGGATCCGCCGTTCACCCCTGGTGACCTCACGGGTCGCCAGATCCATCCGCAGGTCCTCGAACTCCAGCACCTCGTCGACCTCCTCGACGTCGGTGCCGCGGCGGCGCAGGAGGGCCCGGAGTCGGGCGAGGAGCTCCTCCAGAGCGAAGGGCTTGGGTAGGTAGTCGTCGGCCCCGGCGTCCAGGCCGGCGACGCGCTCGGAGACCGCGTCCCTGGCGGTGAGCATGAGAACGGGCAGGTCGTCTCCCCTACTGCGCAGGATCCGACACACCTCGAGCCCGTCCCGACGGGGCATCATGACGTCGAGGATGACCGCGTCCGGCCGGTTGGAATCGACGCGCTCGATCGCCTCGACGCCGTCACCGGCGAGCTCGACATCGTACCCGTTGAACGTCAGGGAGCGCCGCAGCGACTCGCGCACGGCCTGGTCGTCGTCGACTACGAGAATCTTCATAGCCGGAATTCTCCCGCACGGGACTGAACCGCGGCTGAGGATTCGCCCACACGAGCTGACACCGTTCACACCGGGCCCGTACCGCCCGGACCACCTCGCAGATGCCGACGAGCCCGGCGGGTCCGCGTGGACCCGCCGGGCTCGTGACCGGGCGTGTGCGTGCGGCGCGCGTGGCGCCGCCGTGCTCGGCCACGCCCCGTGGGGCGCAGCCGACTCGACTCAGCGGTCGAGGTCGACCAGGCCGAGCTGGGCGGCCTTGACCAGACGACGCGGCAGCACCACGGAGCGGCCGTCGATCTTGGTCTCCTGGAGGGCGACGTTGTCGGCCTTCCACTGGGACCGGCGGGAGTGGGTGTTGGCGCGCGAGAGGCGGCGCTTCGGAACTGCCATGATTTCGTCCTCGGGGTCTAGGAGGTGGATCGGGGCGCGGACGCCCCGCTGCTCACTTGCGGCGGGCGCGGGTGCCGTAGCGGCGCTGGAACTTCTCGACGCGGCCGGCGGTGTCCATGACACGCTGCGCGCCGGTCCAGAACGGGTGCGACTCGCTCGTCACGTCGACGACGATGAGCGGGTACGTCTGACCGTCCTCCCACTCGACCGTGCGGCTGCTGGTCGCAGTGGAACGGGTGAGGAACTTGGTGCCCGTGCCCGAGTCCTGGAAGACCACCGGGTGGTAGTCGGGGTGGATGTCGCTCTTCATACTGGATCCCTCTAGCTCGGTAGAAGTCTGTGGGTCTGGCGCTCGCTCACGCAAGAGCGCGCTGGTGCCAGTGGCCGAACCGGGGATCCCGGTGTCAGCACACGCATCGGTAGATCGTACCCGTAGGATGGCCGGGCACCCAATTCGTGCGCCGCGGGCAGGTGCCCGCCGGCGGCGATACGCCCGCTGACGTGCCGATTACCGTTTCACGCGGTCGGGCCGTAAACTAGACCATCGCTGTTGTCTGCACGTTTGCTATCGCCTCTCACGGTGCTCGCGACGTGGCGGTGAGCCCCCCGTACGGCCCTGGCCGTTCGAGGTCGTCTCCACCCGCCGCGCGCCACCGATGGACGGGGCGGAAGGAGAAACACGCCATGTCGGCGCATTGCCAGGTAACGGGACGGAAGCCGGGTTTCGGCAAGTCCGTCTCGCACTCACACCGCAGGACCAACCGTCGCTGGAACCCGAACATCCAGCGTCGTAGCTACTTCGTGCCCTCCGAGGGTCGTCGCGTCACGCTGACGGTCTCGACCAAGGGCATCAAGACCATCGACCGCGATGGCATCGAGGCCGTCGTGGCCCGCATCCGTGCCCGTGGGGAGAAGATCTGAGATGGCCCGTAACGACATCCGCCCCATCATCAAGCTGAAGTCCACGGCCGGTACCGGGTTCACGTACGTGACCCGCAAGAACCGTCGCAACAATCCGGACCGCATCGTCCTCAAGAAGTTCGACCCGGTCGTCCGTAAGCACGTCGAATTCCGAGAGGAGCGCTGACTCGTGGCCAAGAAGTCCAAGATCGCGCGCAACGAGCAGCGCAAGGCAAAGGTCGCCCGGTTCGCCGAGCGCCGCGCCGAGCTCAAGGCAATCATCAAGAACCCGGAGAGCACGGACGAGGCACGTATGGATGCCCAGACCGCGCTCAACAAGATGCCGCGTGACGCCTCGCCGGTGCGCGTGCGTAACCGCGACGTCGCCGACGGCCGCCCCCGCGGCTACCTCCGCAAGTTCGGTCTCTCGCGCGTCCGCATGCGCGAGATGGCCCACCGTGGCGAGCTGCCCGGTGTCACGAAGTCGAGTTGGTGAGTAGGTAACCATGGCTAAAGCACGTAGCACCCCGTCCAAGAAGATCCGCGCCCAGGAGGGCCGTCGACCCAAGAAGAACCCGCTGAAGGTGGCGGGTATCGAGACGGTCGACTACAAGGACGTCAACACCCTCCGTACCTTCATCTCCGATCGCGGCAAGATCCGTTCGCGTCGCGTCACCGGCCTCACGCCGCAGCAGCAGCGTCAGGTCGCCGTGGCGGTCAAGAACGCCCGCGAGATGGCCCTGCTGCCGTTCACCAGCCGCTGAGTCACTCCTCGGCGCGGTTGAACCGAACCGCCCGTCCCGCCCGCGGCGTCTAGTCGCCGACTCAGGCAACAGCAACCCGATCGGGGTCGTGTCTCCTCCTGCAGGAGCGCACGACCCCGATCGGCGTTACCGCTCCCTGTTCCCCCTTCCCCCGACACCAGGAGTCCGCCCGTGGCCGGCGTCCTCAACGGCTTCGCCGTGATCGTCGCGCTCGTCGCGCTGGGCTGGATCCTCGCCCGCACCCTGGTTCTGGGCACGGACGCACGGCTGGTGCTCAACCGCCTCGTCTTCTACGTCGCCACCCCGGCGCTGTTGTTCGACTCCCTCGCCCGCACCACCCTCGACCAGGTCTTCACCGGCGTCTTCGTGGTGTCCGCGGTCTCGGCGATCATCATCGCCGTCCTGTACATGGCGGTCGCCCGCCTGTGGCTCCATCGCCCGGCGGCGGACCTCGTCATCGGTGCGCTGTCGGCCGGATACGTCAACTCCGCCAACCTCGGCATCCCCATCGCGTTGTACGTCCTCGGCGACCTCGGGTTCGTCATGCCGCTGCTGCTGTTCCAGGTGGTGGTCCTCCAACCAGTCGCCATCGCCGTGCTCGAGCGCGCCGCGCGTGCGGAGGGCACGGACGGCGGCGGGGACGGGGGCGCTCTCGGGGCACTGCTGCAGTCGGTCCGGACGCCGATCGTCCTGGCCGCGCTGGCGGGTGTGGTCGTGGCGGCCCTGCCGTGGACACCGCCCGAGGCCCTCCTCGAGCCCGTCCACCTGGTCGGGCAGATCTCCGTGCCCGGTGCGCTGCTGGTGTTCGGCATGTCGCTCTACGGGGTCAAGGTGCTCGAGGCCGGCGCCTCGCCGCGCCGCGAGATCTTCCTCGCGAGCGCACTCAAGCTCGTCGCCCATCCGTTACTCGCGTACGCGATCGGCGCCTGGTTGCTGGGGATGCGGGACCACGAACTCCTCACGGTGGTGGTGGCAGCCGCCCTGCCCACCGCGCAGAACGTCCTGGTGGTCGCGACCCGCTACGGCCACGGCACGCTCTTGGCGCGGGACTCGGCCGTCCTCACCACACTAGGCGCCCTGCCCGTGCTCCTCCTGATCTCCGCGCTCCTGGCCTGACCGTCGATTCCTCAGGCCATCCCAGCGGCGGGCCTTCTCAGACCATCCCGGCGGCGATCACCCCGGTGAACACGACCGCGTTGTTGACGCCGTGGAGCACGATGCCGGGCACGATCGACCGGTACCACTCCGCCATCGCGCACAGCGAGATCCCCACGACCAGCAGGTACGGCATGGCCGGGGGAATCAGGTGGACGGCCGCGAAGATCGCCCCGGCGAGGGTGATCCCGCCGACGACCCGCAGCCGCGCGCGCAGTGCCGGCAGCATGATGCCGCGGAACACCGTCTCCTCCGCCACCGGGATGAGCACCGCGACGGTGAGCAGTCCGAGCACCGCGGACACCGGCCCTCCGGCCACCAGGTCGGCGATGGCCGTATCGGTGTCCTCCCCCTCCGACTCCGCGCCCGCGCCCAGGGGGATGAGCACGAGCATCGAGGCGGCGGCGCCGGCGGCCATCACGGCCGGGATCTGCCAGGCCAGGTGCCACGGCGATCGGTCCGGGTGCCGCAGGCCGACGTCCGCCCACCCGAGACCGCGTCGGCGCAGGAGGTGGATCCGCACCGCGAGAAGTGCGGCCACGGCGGTGCCGGCGAGGACGACCAGGGCGAGGAGCGCGGTGTCCGGCCGCGCGGCCCCCAGGGACCGGGCGGCGACCAGCCCCAGGATGACGACGACGACGAGGGCGGCCCCGTAGAGGAGAACCCACGCCAACGCCGACAGCGCCACCCGGCCCCGGACCGGTGTGGTCCAGAGTCCGGGGGCGCTGTCGCCCGTACGGGTCACCGCGGCGGGAGCCCGCGTGTCGTAGGCGTCGTCATCCCAGCCCGTCGGCCACCAGGAACGGTGCGTCGGTCGCTGCCTTCACCTGGTCGAGGGTCACACCGTCCACGATCTCGATGAGGGTCAGTCCGTTCTCGTCGCGGTCGAACACGCCGAGTTCCGTGATGATCCGGTTGACGCAGCCCAGGCCGGTCAGCGGGAGGGAGATCTCGGAGACGATCTTCGATGAGCCGTCCTTGGCGACCTGGTCCATGACCACGACGATCCGGCGCGCGCCCACCACGAGGTCCATCGCGCCGCCCATGCCCTTGACCATGGCGCCGGGGACCATCCAGTTGGCGATGTCGCCGGCCGGGTTGACCTCCATCGCGCCGAGGATGGCCACGTCGATCTTGCCCGAACGGATCATGCCGAAGCTCATCGCCGAGTCGAAGATCGAGGAGCCGGGAAGGGTCGTGACGGTCTCCTTGCCGGCGTTGATGAGATCCGGGTCGACGTCGTCGGGGTGCGGGTACGGTCCGATGCCCAGCAGCCCGTTCTCCGACTGCAGGGTGACGTTGACGCCCTCGGGGACGTAGTTGGGGACCAGGGTCGGCAGGCCGATCCCGAGGTTGACGTACTGGCCGTCCTCCAGTTCCAGCGCCGCCCGGGCGGCCATGGCCTTGCGGTCGCGTCCGATCCTGCTCATCAGCGCTGTCCTTCCGAGGGCGGGTTGGTGGTGGTCTTCTCGATCCACTTGGTCTGGGCGACCTGCTCCGGGGTCAGTTCCACCAGGCGGTGGACGAAAATGCCCGGGAGGTGGATGTCGTCGGGGGCGAGCTCGCCGACCTCGACGATCTTCTCGGCCTCGACGATGCAGACCCGGCCGGCCATCGCCGCGAGCGGCGAGAAGTTCCGGGCCGTGAGGTTGAACCGGAGGTTGCCGCTGCGGTCGGCCACCGCGGCGCGCACCAGCGAGTAGTCGGCCTCGATGGCCTGCTCGAGCACGTAGGTCTCGCCGCGGATCTCGCGGGTCTCCTTGGGCGGGGACGCCACCGCGACCCCGCCGGACGAGTCGTACTTCCACGGCATCCCGCCGTCGGCGACGTACGTACCGACGCCGGTGCGGGTGTAGAACGCCCCGATGCCGGATCCGCCGGCGCGCATCCGCTCGGCGAGCGTGCCCTGCGGGGTGAGCTCCACCTCGAGTTCACCGGAGAGGTACTGACGGGCGAACTCCTTGTTCTCCCCTACGTAGGAGGAGACGATACGACGGAGCTTGCCGCTCTCCAGCAGGATGCCGAGGCCCTTGCCGTCGACCCCGGCGTTGTTGGAGAACACCTCGAAGTTGCCGACCTCGCGGGCGGCGAGCGCGGAGATGACGATCTGCGGGATCCCGCTCAGGCCGAATCCTCCGGCGGCGATGGTCGCCCCGTCGGGGATGTCCGCGACGGCCTCGGCCGCGGTCATGATCTTGTTGGACATACACGCACTCCTTGGGTGTGGGGGCAGTCAGGCGATGCCGAGGATCTCGATCGCGGTCTTCCGCATGTCGACCTTGCGGACCTTGCCGGTGACGGTCATGGGGAACTCGTCGACCACGTGGACGTACTTCGGGATCTTGTGGCGGGCGAGCTTGCCGGTGGCGAACTCACGGACCTGGTCGGCGGTGAGGTCGTCGCATCCCGGCTTGAGCCGGACCCAGGCCATGAGCTCCTCGCCGTACTTGGGGTCGGGCACGCCGATCACCTGGGCGTCGAGGATGTCCGGGTGGGTGTAGAGGAACTCCTCGACCTCCCGCGGGTAGATGTTCTCGCCTCCCCGGATGACCATGTCCTTGATGCGGCCGGTGATGCGGACGTAGCCGGCGTCGTCCATCTCCCCGATGTCGCCCGTGTGCATCCAGCCCTCGGGGTCGATCGCCTCGGCGGTCTTGTCCAGCTGGTCCCAGTAACCCAGCATGACGCTGTAGCCCCTGGTGCAGAACTCGCCGGCCTCGCCGCGCGGCAGGGTCGCGCCGGTCGACGGGTCGACGATCTTGATCTCGAGGTGCGGCCCGACCCGGCCGACCGTGGACACGCGCCGGTCCAGCGAATCGTCCCGCCGGGTCTGGGTGGACACCGGCGAGGTCTCGGTCATGCCGTAGCAGATGGAGACCTCCTCCATGTTCATCCTGTCGATCACCTGACGCATGGTGGACTCGGGGCACGGCGAGCCGGCCATGATCCCGGTGCGCAGCGTGGACAGGTCGTAGGAGTCGAAATCCTCCAGCGCGAGCTCGGCGATGAACATCGTGGGCACGCCGTAGAGACTCGTGCACTTCTCCTGCTCCACCGCGCCCAGCGAGGCCGCGGGGTCGAACGCGGGCGCGGGGATGACCATCGCCGATCCGTGGCTGGTGCACGCGAGGTTGCCCATCACCATGCCGAAGCAGTGATAGAAGGGCACCGGGATGCATACCCGGTCGACCTCCGAGTAGTTGACGAGCTCGCCGACGAAGTACCCGTTGTTGAGGATGTTCGAGTGCGAGAGCGTGGCGCCCTTGGGGAAACCCGTGGTGCCGGAGGTGTACTGGATGTTGATCGGGTCGCCGGGCTGCAGTGCGGCGCGGATCGATGCCAGTTCCTCGGTGTGGGTGGGGCCCGAGACCAGCGACTCCCACTCCTCGTCGCCGAAGAGCACGACCAGTTCGAGGTCCGGGCAGTTCGGCTGGACCTGCGCGAGCATCCCCGTGTAGTCGGAGTCCTTGAACTGGGGCGCCGCGATGACGGCCTTGATGCCCGCCTGCTTGAGAACGAACTCCAGCTCGTGGACCCGGTAGGACGGGTTGATGTTGACCAGCACCGCGCCGATCTCGGCGGTGGCGTACTGGACCATCACCCACTCCCACCGGTTGGGCGACCAGATGCCCACCCGGTCCCCGGAACGGATCCCCAGCCGGTGCAGGCCGGAGGCCAGACGACGCACGTCGGCCAGGAACTCGGTGTAGGTCCACCGCCGGTCCGCCCGGACGTCGACGAGGGCGTCGCGGTCACCGAACTTCTCGACTGTCGCCGCGAGGTTCTCGGGGATCGTCTGGGTGAGCAGGGGGACTCCGGTCTCCCCGCGCGTATGGGACAGCGCGGGGTCGAGGGTCGTGGAATCGAGATCGGTGGTGGTCATCTCGGTACTCCTTGGGGGTGGGGCCGGACGGCCCGCGACAGGGGGATTGCGGTATCAGGTGGTGGCGGCCGCGGCGCGACGCATCGTCGCCTCGGCCTGGCGGAAGACGGGACCGTCGACCATGCGACCGTCCAGCCGGAACACGCCCTGGTTGTGCTCGGCGGCGGCGAGGACCTTCCGGGCCCAGGTCACCTCGTCGTCGTCGGGGGCGTAGGCCTCGCGGACCACCGCCACCTGGGACGGGTGGATGCACGCGGTGGCCACGAACCCCAGGGCGACGGCGTCGAGCGCCTCGGCGCGCTGACCCGTGGAGTCGGCGATGTCCAGGTGCACCGAGTCGACCGCCCACCGGCCGAACGCGGCCGCGGCGAGCGCGACGCGCGCACGGGCGTGACGCGGAACGTCGCGGTACTCCCCCGCCACGCGGGGGCCACCGGCCTCGGCGGACGAGAACCGGCTGGTCGACCCGCCCATCGCGGCGAGGAGGTCTTCGGCGCCCCACATCAGCCCCGCGCATCCGGGCGCGGCGGCGATCTCCTCCGCGCGGACCACGCCGAGCGGGGTCTCCACCAACGCCAGCACCGCGGCACCGGTCGTCGAGTGCAGGTCGGTGACCTGCGCGGCGGACTCGGTCTTGGCCAACATCACGCAGCGGTAGTCCGTCTCGGCCAGGGCCTCGAGGTCGGCCGCGTGGTCGTCGGTGTCGGCCGGGTTGACCCGCACGATCGTCCGCTCCGGGTCGAGTCGCGAGGCCCGCAGTGCGTCCCGGGCGGCGGGACGGTCCGCGGGGGCGACGGCGTCCTCGAGGTCGACGATCACCACGTCCGCGCGGTCGGCGGCCTTGCCGTAGCGCTCCGGCCTGTCGGCCGGGCAGAACAGCAGTGCCGGGCCGGGCGGTATCCAGGCGGGGGTCGGGGTCACCGCGATCCCTCCGCGTCCGGTCCGGACTCGGTCGGCCGCTTGCGGACGAGCGTCTTGCGGACCGCCTTGGCCACGATGTCGCCGTGCTGGTTGCGGCCGATGTGCTCGAGGGTCACGATGCCCTCGCCCGGACGAGACTTCGACTCACGCTTGTCCGTGCACACCGTCTCCGCGTACAGCGTGTCGCCGTGCAGCACCGGCTTGGGGAAGCTGACCTCCGAGAAACCGAGGTTCGCCACGATCGTGCCCTGGGTGAGCTGGGCGACCGACAGTCCCACGAGGGTGGAGAGCGTGTGCATGGAGTTCATGAGCCGCTCGCCGCCGAATCCCGGCTGCTCGGCCGACCACGCGGCGTCCAGGTGCAGGGCCTGGGTGTTCATCGTCAGCGTGGTGAACAGGACGTTGTCCGTCTCGGTCATCGTGCGCCCGGGGCGGTGGAGGTAGGCGGTGCCCACCTCGTACTCCTCGAACCACAGGCCACGCTGGACGACCTCTCTGCGCTGCTCGGACATCGCCTACAGCCCCAGACCGCGCGCGATGAGCATGAGCTGCACCTCGGTGGTGCCCTCGCCGATCTCGAGGATCTTGGAGTCGCGGTAGTGCCGCGCCACCGGGTACTCGTTCATGAAGCCGTAGCCACCGTGGATCTGGGTGGCGTCGCGGGCGTTGTCCATGGCCGCCTCGGAGGCGACCATCTTGGCGATGGCGGCCTCCTTCTTGAACGGCTTGCCGGCCAACATGAGGCGGGCGGCCTCGTAGTAGGCGCAGCGCGCGGTGTGGGCGCGGGCCTCCATGCGGGCGATCTTGAACGCGATGGCCTGGAACTCGCCGATCTTGCGTCCCATCGACTCGCGCTCACGGGCGTACTTGACCGACTCGTCGACGCAGCCCTGCGCGGCACCGGTGGCCACGGCGGCGATCGCGATACGACCCTCGTCGAGGATCGACAGGAAGTTCGCGTAGCCGCGCCCCTCCTCGCCGAGGAGGTTCTCCACCGGGACGCGGGCATCGGCGAAGGTCAGCGGGTGCGTGTCCGAGGAGTTCCAGCCCACCTTGTCGTAGGCCGGCTCAGCCGTGAACCCGGGGGTGTCGGCCGGGACGATGATCGTCGAGATGGCCTTCTTGCCGTTGTCCCGGACCCCGGTCACGGCAGTGACGGTGACCAACGAGGTGATGTCGGTGCCGGAGTTGGTGATGAACTGCTTGTTGCCGTTGATCACCCACTCGTCGCCGTCACGCTTCGCGGTGGTCTTGGTGGCGCCGGCGTCCGAACCCGCACCGGGCTCGGTCAGGCCGAAGCCGGCGAGCGTGCGGCCGGCGGCCAGGTCGGGCAGCCACGTGGCCCGCTGCTCGTCGTTGCCGAAGTGGTAGATCGGCATGGCGCCCAGGCCCACGCCGGCCTCGAGGGTCATGGCGGTCGACTGGTCGACGCGGCCGAGCTCCTCCAGCGCGAGGGACAACGCGAAGTAGTCGCCGCCCATCCCACCGAACTCCTCGGGGAAGGGCAGACCGAACAGGCCCATGTCGCCCATCTGGGCGACGACCTCGTACGGGAACGTGTGGTTGCGGTCGTGCTCGGCCGAGGCCGGGGCCACCACCTTGTCGGCGAAGTCCGCGACCGTCGACTTCAGGTCCGCGTAGTGCTCTTCCAACTCAGGCATTGCCTTCTCCTTCGGATTCCTCGGTGGAGGGGTGGGGCTCGACGGTGCTCGGTTCAACAGTCGCGAGCAGGTGATCGGCGGGCACCTGCTCGCCGGTGGAGACGTGCACGCGGACCACACCGTCGATCGGCGCGGGGAGCGCGTGCTCCATCTTCATGGCCTCGACGGCCAGGATGTTCTGTCCGGCGGTCACCTCGTCGCCGTCGGCGACGAAGCACGCGATGACCGACCCGGGCATGGGGCTGAGGATCTGGCCGTCCGACATCCCGGCGTCGTGGATCCGGGAATCGATGAGCGGCAGCATCCGCAGATCCCACGTCCCGCCGTCGCCGGCCACCCAGAAGGTGTCCGCGGCCTTGGGGTCCGCCGAGCGCACGACGGTCCAGCGCTGCTGGGTGCCGTCGACGGTCAGTCTGAGCGAGGCGCCGTCCCGGGCGACCCGCGCGCGGTGCCGGGAGGAGACCTCGGGCGACTCGGTGGAGCCGATCGTCGCGTCGGTGATGGTCACCTCGGCGTCGTCGGGAGTCCCCTTGAGTCCCACCGTGACCGCGTCGGACCCGGCGCCGGCGTCCAGGCGGGTCCACACCTCGGCGCGCCCACCGATCCGCCAGCCGTTGGGCACGTCCCACGGGCCGCGACGCCGCGCGGGCACCCTGGCCCAGCGCTCCTCGGTGCGGTGCATGGCCACGGCGATCAGTCCGCCCTCGGGAGCGGGGGTCGCGGTGTAGTCGTCGACCGACCGGTCGAGCAGGCCCGTGTCCAGCTCGCCGGCGATGACCTCCGGCCGCGAGAGCAGGAACCGGCAGAAGTCGACGTTGGTGCGCAGCCCCAGCACGTGGGTGCCGGCGAGCGCAGCGTCGAGCCGGGCCAGTGCCTCGGCGCGATCGGCACCGTGGGCGATCACCTTGCCGAGCATCGGGTCGTAGTCGCTGCCGACGACCGTGCCGACGCGCAGTCCGGAGTCCACGCGGATGCCGTCGCCGGACGGCTCCTCCAGTCCGACCACCGTGCCGCCGGTGGGCAGGAAGCCCTTGGCCGGGTCCTCGGCGTAGACGCGGGCCTCGATCGCGTGACCGGTGAGGGTGATGTCGGACTGGCGGAGGGTGAGCTCCTGGCCCGCGGCGATGCGGACCTGCCAGTCGACCAGGTCCACGCCGGTGACCATCTCGGTGACCGGGTGTTCGACCTGCAGGCGGGTGTTCATCTCCATGAAGAAGAACTCGTCCGGGGCGTGGGCCGAGACGATGAACTCCACCGTGCCGGCGCCCACGTAGCCCACCGAGCGGGCCGCGTCGCAGGCCGCCTGACCGATGCGCTGGCGGGTGACCTCGTCGAGGAGCGCGCTGGGCGCCTCCTCGATGACCTTCTGGTGGCGGCGCTGCAGCGAGCACTCCCGCTCACCCAGATGGATGACGTTGCCGTGGGTGTCGGCCAGGACCTGCACCTCGATGTGGCGCGGGGTGTCGACGAACCGCTCGAGGAAGAGCGTGTCGTCGCCGAAGGCGTTCGCTGACTCCCGGCGGGCGGATTCCAGCGCGGCCGGCAGATCGGCGGCATCGGTGACGCGGCGCATCCCCTTGCCGCCACCTCCGGCGGAGGGCTTGACGAGGACCGGGTACCCGACCTCCGCGGCACCGGCGATCAGCTCGTCGTCGGTCAGCCCCGGACGCGAGATCCCGGGCACGGTGGGGACATCACGCGCGGACACCGCGGCCTTCGCGGTGATCTTGTCGCCCATGGTCTCGATGGCCGAGGCCGGCGGCCCGACGAAGATCAGGCCGGCCTCCTCGAGCGCCCGCGCGAACCGCGAGTTCTCGGAGAGGAAGCCGTAGCCCGGGTGCACGGCCTGGGCGCCGGTCCGGCGGCACGCGTCGATCACCTTGTCGATGTCGAGGTAGGACTGCGAGGCCTGCGCCGGTCCGAGACGGACGGCGGCGTCGGCCATGCGCACGTGCAGCGCGTCGGCGTCCGCGTCGGAGTAGACGGCGACCGAGCGGATACCCGCTGCCCGCAGCGAGCGGATCACGCGGCACGCGATCTCTCCGCGGTTGGCCACCAGGACGGTGTGGAGTTTCTGTGACAGTTTTTCTGACATGGAGCTGCTCACATCCTGAAGACGCCGTTGTTGACCGGCTCGAGGGGGGCGTTGGCCGCGGCCGCCAGGGCCAGACCGAGGACAGTGCGGGTGTCGGCGGGGTCGATGATCCCGTCGTCCCACAGGCGGGCCGTGGAGTAATACGCGGTGGACTGCTCCTCGAACTGCTCACGGATCGGCGCGGTGAACTCGGCCTGCTGCTCGTCGGTCCACTCCCCACCCGACTTGGTGACCTGGGCTGCGCGCACCGAGGCGAGGGTGTCGGCCGCCTGCGGCCCGCCCATCACTGCGATCTTCGCGTTGGGCCACATCCACAGGAACCGCGGGGAGTACGCACGGCCACACATGGAGTAGTTGCCGGCGCCGAACGAGCCGCCCACGACGACGGTGAACTTCGGCACCCGGGCGCACGCGACGGCGGTGACCATCTTGGCGCCGTTCTTGGCGATACCGCCCGCCTCGTACTGCCGGCCCACCATGAAGCCGGTGATGTTCTGCAGGAAGACCAGCGGGATCTTGCGGCGGTCACACAGCTCGATGAAGTGGGCGCCCTTGAGCGCGGACTCGGAGAAGATGACGCCGTTGTTGCCGATGATGCCCACCGGGTGCCCGTGGATGTGGGCGAACGCGGTCACCATCGAGGTGCCGTAGTTCTCCTTGAACTCGGTGTACTCGCCGCCGTCGACGATCGTGCCGATGATGTCGCGCACGTCGTAGGGCTGGCGCGAGTCGACCGGGACGAGGTCGTACAGGTCGGACTGCGCGCGGACGGGCTCGCGGGGCTCGAGCACCTCCCAGTCCGGCTCCGGGGCCGGGGGGCAGGTCGCCACGATCCGGCGGACCTTCATGAGCGCGTCGTAGTCGTCGTCGGCCAGGTGGTCGACCACGCCGGAGGTCTTGGCGTGCAGGTCGCCGCCACCGAGCTCCTCGGCGGTGACCTCCTCGCCCGTCGCGGCCTTCACCAGCGGCGGGCCGGCGAGGAAGATCGTGCCCTGGTTCCGCACGATCACGGCCTCGTCGCTCATCGCGGGGACGTAGGCGCCACCGGCGGTGCACGACCCCATGACCGCGGCGATCTGCGGGATGCCCCTGGCGGACATGGTCGCCTGGTTGTAGAAGATCCGGCCGAAGTGGTCACGGTCCGGGAAGACCTCGTCCTGCTGCAGCAACATCGCCCCGCCGGAGTCCACGAGGTAAATGCACGGCAGGTTGTTGGCCAGCGCCACCTCCTGGCCGCGCAGGTGCTTCTTCACCGTCATCGGGTAGTAGGTGCCACCGGAGACCGTCGCGTCGTTGGCGATGATCAGGCACTCGCGGCCCGACACGCGGCCGATCCCCGCGACGACGCCGGCGGCGGGGGCCTTGCCCCCGTACATCTCCTCGGCGGCGAGCGGGGACAGCTCGAGGAACGGGCTGCCCGGGTCGAGCAGGACGTCCACGCGCTGGCGGGCGAGCAGCTTGCCCCGCTCGAGGTGGCGGGCACGGGCCTTCTCACCGCCGCCCAGCGCGGCCCGCTCGAGGCGCTCGCGGAGGTCGGCGAGAAGTTCCTCGTGGGCCTGGCGATTGGTGGTCGCGGAAGTCATCAGTGCCGCTCCCTTTCAGTTAAGTCCGACTAACTGAAATTGACGATAGTGCTGCGCCTCACAAATGTCCAGAGTCGGATCCGGCTGGGGGCCGTCGCCCGGCCACACGGTCGACCACAGCGCCGGGTGCCCCGCGGGTCGCCGCGCCGACGGACCACACCCGCACGATCGGCAGGTCCGACAGGCCCGCCTCCGCACCGTCGAGCGCATCGCCGCAGGTAGACAGTTAAGGCTGGCCTGACTTAGCACAGGCTCAACTTGCTTGCAAGCCGGGGGCATCCGGTGTTGACTCTGGGACACAGCACCACGCCACAGCCACACGAGGAGCGATCACCATGGCCACTCTCACCGGAATCAGCGCCTGCACCGTGACGGCGTGCTCGTTCAACAGCGAGCAGAGCTGCAGCGCCGGCGCCATCACCGTCGCCGGCACCCCGGATCACGCCGAGTGCGGAACCTTCATCTCGCTGGACGTCCGCGGCGGCCTGCCCACCGCGAGCGCGCACGTGGGCGCCTGCCAGCGGGTGGAGTGCGCCCACAACAAGGACCTGCTCTGTTCCGCGGACTCCGTCACCATCGGCTCCGGCGCCGACACCGCCGACTGCCTGACCTACACCCCGGCCTGATCCGCCCCAGCCTGATCGACGCCGGCCTGACCTCCACCCCGGCCTGATCGGCCGGGCCGCCTCGGTCCTGCGCGGCGGCGGGTAGCTAGCTGGCGCGGGCCACGTACTGGCCCATCTCGCGGACGACGTCGCCCGCACACTCCGCACGGGTCAGGAACGGTAGGTGGATGACATCCGCGTCGGTCCCCAGGGCGGTCAGCAGATGCAGTCCGTCCGGATCGACGCCCAGGACGTACGGCGGCTGTGCCGGGTCGCCCGACCCGGCCAGCATCGCCAGATCATGACCGAAGCGCGCCCGGATCTCGTCCGCGAGACCGGGCGCCTCGCATGCCAGGGGGTCCGACGGGACCGTGTCCAGGCATCCCGCGTGGACTGCGCCCTCGTGCCCCAGACGGCGGACGGTGAGATCACCGAGCTCGATCTCGACCTCGACGACCCACCCCTCGCCCTGCCGGGCGGCTCGCGCCACACCGAAGCCGTAGAGGCTGGCGACGTGGACCTTGGCCTCGACGATCGGGGCGAACTCGTCGATCATCACGACGACCTCGACGGACTCCCCCGGCGCGACCAGGAGTCCCGACCAGGGCGCCGGCGTCCCGGTGACGATGATCGTGCCCCCACCGACCCAACGATGCCCCGCGGAGACCATGACGTCCGAACGGTTCTTAGACCCGCGTACGGCGACGGTCGCGATACCGGTGCCGTCGAGAAGGCGGCGGGCGCCAGTGGTGATCGGGTCCGACACGACCGGGTGCGCTGCCATCAATTGCCTCCAGAGATCGGCCCCTCACGCAAACGCATTAGGTGACCCTCGCCTTACTTAGGTATCCCTAAAGTGCCCGATGCGCCGTGGACTGTCAAGGCACCCGGCGATTTCCGTGCCACACCGCCCTAGAGTGGGTGTGGTGACCGACGCCACAGCCGCCGCACCACCCCACTCCGACACCACACGGATCCACGCCTTCCGTGACGACGCGCTCGGGTACGACGACGCCACCGCCCTCGCCGAGCGGGTCCGCGGAGGCCGGGTGTCGCCGGTCGAGCTCGTCGAGGCCGCCATCGACCGGTGTGCGGCGGTGGATCCCGTCCTCGGGGCCCTGGTGTTCACCGATTTCGACCGGGCCCGCGAGGAGTCGCGACGTGCCGCCGGTTCGCGCCTGTCCACCCCGTTCGCGGGCGTGCCGTCGGCATTCAAGGACGCGGTGCAGGTGGAGGGCGCCCCGATGCGCCTCGGCTCGCCCGCCGTTCCCGACTACCCCGCCCTCCACGACGGCGACTACGCACGGACGTTCCGCGCCACCGGCCTCATCCCACTGGGTATCACCGCCATGCCCCCGTTCGGTTGGACCGCCGCCACCGAACGGCAAGGAGGGCTGGTCACCCGGAACCCGTGGAACACCGGCCGCACCAGTGGCGGATCCTCGGGCGGTTCGTCGGCCCTGGTGGCCGCGGGCGCGCTGCCGATCGCCCATGCCAATGACGGCGGGGGGTCGATCCGCATCCCCGCGGCCGTGACCGGGCTGGTCGGGTTCAAACCGAGCCGCGGCAGGCACCCCGACGAGCGGTTCTCCCAGGGGATGCCCATCCCGATCGTGTCCCAGTCGGTGGTCTCGCGCTCGGTCCGCGACACCGCGACGTTCCTCACTGCGTTCGAGGCGGGCCACCGCCCGGTCAGGGTGCCGCCGGTGGGACCGGTAGCGCCCGCCCCGTCACGGCGCCTGCGCATCGGGCTGGTGGAACACAGCCCGGCCGGCGGCCCGACCGATGCCGCGACCCTGGCGGTGCTCCGCGAGACCGCCCAACGGTTGGCGGACCTCGGACACGAGGTCGTCCCGACCGCCGCTCCCGTCCCGCCGGGGTTCCGTGAGGACTTCGTCGCCTACTGGGGACTACTCGCTCTGAGTACGTCGACCTCCGGGCGCCGCCTGTTCGACCCCGACTTCGACGCCGGCCGACTCGACCCCTTCACCGTCGGGCTCGCGCGGATGGCCCGCCGGAGGATCGCGTCGATGCCGCTGCACCTGCTGCGGCTGGAGCGGACCCGGCGCCGGTTCGACGCGAGGTTCGGCGACATCGATGTGTTCATCAACCCGGTGGTCGCGCACGAGACCCCGGAGGTCGGGTACCTGGACGCCGACCTCCCGTTCGAGACCCACCTCGACCGGGTCTCGAACTGGGTCACCTTCACCCCGCTGCAGAACATCGCGGGATCCCCCGCCGTGTCGCTTCCCACCGGACGCGCCCCGGACGGGATGCCCGTAGGCGTGCACTTCTCCGCGCGCAGGGGGCAGGACCGGCTCCTGCTCGAACTCGCCTCCGAGTACGAGGCCGCCCACCCGTTCGCCCGGATCTGGGAGTGAGACTCACTCCCCCAGCAGCTGGGTGACCCGCGGCCCGACCCGCTGACGCAGGATCACCTCGGTGCGGGTGCGCAGTACGCCGGGCGTGGAGATGATCGCGCTGAACACCTCCTCGAGATGGGCGTGATCCCGCGCGACCACCCGGCAGACCACGTCGAACTCGCCGGCGATGCTCACCACCTCCAGCACCTCGCGCACCTCGGCGAGGCCCGCGCAGGTCTCGTCGAGCCTGGCCTGCGCCACCTGGATGTGGACGAGGGCGCCCAGCGGGTACCCGAGGGCGGCGGGATCGAGGCTCGGCGCCCAGGACGCGAGCACGCCCCGGGCCTCGAGTTTGTCGAGCCGCGCCTGGGCGGTGCCCCTGGCCACCCCGAGCCGCCGGGAGAACTCCCGCACTCCGACGCGTGGATCCGCCAAGACGATGTCGAGGAGCCGGCGGTCGGTGTCGTCCAGGTTGGGGGATGCGTCCATGTGTCCACGGTATACGACGACGAGGTGGACAGCTGGTACAGCTCGCGCCCGTTCTGAGCGCTCCGAATGTGCAGAGTGACCGGCCCGCGAATGACCGCGTGACGCACCTCACAGTTCGTCCTAGCCTGGTGGCACATCGCTCGACTCGTGAAGGCCAGGTGTTGATCATGACCTCTCTGCTCCATCCCGCTGACGGCGCGCATGACGACCTGCCCCGGACCGGGCAGGCGGACGCCGGATCGTTCTCCCTCTCCGATCGCTACACGCGCGAGAGCGGCACGGTCTTCCTGACCGGAATCCAGGCACTGGTCCGGACGGTCCGCGACCGGGCACGGCTCGACCGCAGGCAGAACCTGCTCACCGCGAGCCTGGTCAGTGGCTACGAGGGGTCACCGTTGGCGGGGTACGACCTGGAGCTGGCCAGGCGCCGCGAGTTCCTCGACCCGTTCGACATCGTGCACCGCCCCGCGCTCAACGAGGAGGCGGGCGCGACCGCGGTGATGGGGTCCCAGCTCGCCCGGCGTACGGGCACCCTCCGCGCCACCGGGAACACCGGCGGCGCCGCCCTGCAGGGCGTCGTGGGGTACTGGTACGGAAAGGCGCCCGGTCTGGACCGCGCCACCGATGCCCTGCGGCACGCGAACCTCATCGGTACCGATCCGAACGGCGGCGCGGTGGTGCTGGTCGGCGACGATCCGGGCGCCAAGTCCTCCACCGTGCCGTGCGCATCCGAACTGGCCCTCGCCGACCTGTACATGCCCACGCTCTACCCCGCGGACTCGCAGGACGTGCTCGACTTCGGCGTCCACGCCGCGATGCTGTCGCGGGTCTCGGGGCTGTGGTCGGCCATGAAGATCTCCGCGCACGTCGCCGACGCCTCCTCGACCGCGATCGTCGACCCCGACCGGATCCTGCCCGTGTACGGGGACCTCGGGGCCAGCCCGCACGTACCGTCCGGGCGCCTGCTGGGATCCAGCCTCATGGAACTGGAGCAGAACCAGCTCACCATCCGTATCCCCCGCGCGTTGGAGTACGCCCGCCTCAACCGCCTCAACCGCATCGTGCAGGCGACCCCCGACGACCGGATCGGCATCGTCGCGGCGGGCAAGACCTACCTCGACGTGCGCGAGTCGCTGCGCCGCCTCGGGATCGGCGACGACGAACTGGCCCGCCGCGGGATCCGCATCCTCAAGCTGGGCATGATCTACCCCCTGGAACGACAGATCCTGGACGAGTTCATGTCCGGCCTCGACGAGGTGATCGTCGTCGAGGAGAAGCGCGACTTCATCGAGACGATGATCCGGGACATCCAGTTCCGCAAGCCCGGGGTGGCGAACGTCGTCGGCAAGGCCCACGAGGACGGGTCCACCCTGTTCAGCCGGTTCGGCGAGCTCGACGTGGACTCCGTCACCCGCGGTCTGGCGCAACGCCTCGGCCCGGTCCACGGCATCGAGCCGGCCCGCGCCTGGCTCGAGGGTCCGGGGCGGGGGCGTTCCCGGATCATGCTCCCGCTCGCCGCCAGCCGCACCCCGTACTTCTGCTCGGGCTGTCCCCACAACAGCTCGACCAAGGTCGCCGACGGCACGCTCGTCGGCGGGGGCATCGGCTGCCACGCGATGGTGCTCATGATGGACGAGGAGCAGGTCGGTCACGTCACCGGAGTCACCCAGATGGGCGGCGAGGGGATCCAGTGGACCGGGATGGCCCCGTTCCTGAACGAACGGCACATGGTGCAGAACGTCGGCGACGGCACCTTCATGCACTCGGCGTCCCTGGCACTGCGGGCCGCCGTGGCCTCGGGCGACAACATCACCTACAAGCTCCTCTACAACGGGACCGTCGCGATGACGGGTGGTCAGGACCCGGTCGGGGAGATGACCCTGCCGGAGATCCTCCGGCTCCTGCAGGCGGAGAAGGTCGCGAGGATCGTCGTCACCACCGACAACGTCAGGGCCACCCGCGCCCAGGGGCTGCCCCGGGGCGTGGAGGTCCGCGACCGCGTGGACACGCTCGAGGTGCAGCGGGAGCTCGCGGCCGTCCCGGGGGTCACGGTTCTGGTGCACGATCAGTTCTGCGCGGCCGAGAAGCGCCGCCACCGCAAGCGTGGCACGTACCCCACCCCTGATGAGCGGGTCGTGATCAACGAGCGCATCTGCGAGGGCTGCGGTGACTGCGGGAAGAAGTCCAACTGCCTGTCGGTCCATCCGGTGGAGACCGAGTTCGGCCGGAAGACCCAGATCGACCAGTCCACCTGCAACTTCGACTTCTCCTGCCTGCAGGGTGACTGTCCCGCGTTCGTCACGGTGGTTCCCGGCACGACGTCCGGACGGGTGGCGTCCGCGCCGGCCCTGGCCGCCGACGCGATCGCGGAACCGGCCGGCGTCGGGGTGGATCCCGACCGCGGCTTCTCCCTGCGGCTGACCGGGATCGGCGGCACCGGAATCGTCACGGTGTCCGCGGTCCTGGCCACCGCGGCGGTCCTCGACGGTCACTCGGCCCGCGCCCTGGACATGACCGGGCTCGCCCAGAAGGGCGGCGCCGTGGTCTCCGACGTCCGCGTCACCCGGACTCCGACCGAACAACCGCCCAAGATCGGGGCCGGCGACTGCGATCTGTACCTGTGCTGCGACGGCCTGGTCGGGGCGGACAGCACCCACCTGAAGGTGGCCGACCCCGACCGCACCACCGCGGTGGTGTCGACCACCCGGATCCCGACCGGGAAGATGGTCATCGACACCGCCGAGCACTACCCGGCCACCTCGGACATCCAGTCCGTCATCGACGGGGCCACGTCGCGCGGTGTCTACCTCGACCCGGGCGCGCTCACCGATCAGCTCTTCGGGTCCACCCAGACCGCCAACATGCTCATGGTCGGGGCGGCCTACCAGAGCGGTGCCCTGCCCATCTCCTCCCACTCGATCGAGCGGGCGATCGAGCTCAACGGGGTGGCCGTGGACGCGAACCTCCAGGCCTTCCGCCGCGGAAGGCAGGCGGTCGCCGAGCCCAGGGCCCTGGGCGCGCTGCTGGCCGAGCTGCATCGCCCGGTGGCCACGGCGACGGCGAGACCGCACACGCCCTCCCCCGCCGCCGAGCGCCTGTTGACGCACCTGGGCCCCGACGCCTCGCGCGAGCTCCGCGAGGTGGTCGCGCTGCGGATCGACGAGCTGATCGCCTACCAGGACGAGGCCTACGCGGCCGACTACGCCCGTCGGGTGGGGCAGGTGCGCGCCGCCGAGACCCCGCGCGACGGTGTCGACACCGCGCCCGCGGCCGTCGAGACCGGGCCCGCGGCCGAGCAGCTCAGCCTCGCGGTGGCCCGCAACCTGTTCAAGCTCATGGCCTACAAGGACGAGTACGAGGTCGCCCGCCTGGCCGTGGACCCGGAGTTCGCGGCGCAACTCGACGAGGACTGGGGCGAGGGCGCGGTGCCCAAGCTCAAGCTCCATCCGCCGATCCTCCGCGCGATGGGGATGAAGAAGAAGATCTCGATAGGTCCCAGGGCGATGCCCGCGATGAAGGCGCTGGCCAGGATGAAGCGCCTGCGCGGCACCCCGCTCGACATGTTCGGCTATGCCGGGGTGCGTCGAACCGAGCGTGACCTGCTGGCCGAGTACCGCGAGCTGGTCGACGAGCTCACCGCCGGACTGCGGCGCGTGGGACCGGCGGGCACCGACATCGCCTGGCGCGCCACCGCCGTGGCGCTCGCGGAACTCCCGGACATGGTCCGCGGCTACGAGGACGTCAAGCTCGAGAACGTCGAGCGCTACCGCGAGGAGCTGGCCCGTCTGCGGTCCGCCCTCACCTGACCCGCGACGTCCCGAGACGACGAGAGGAGTCTCCGGATCGAGACGAACCTCCGGACTGCATGGCGCGCATCGATCCGCCCCCTGATTCAGCCCACCCGCACGATCCGCCCCCCGAAATCCGATGCGCCCCCGGAGCCCCGCGAGCGAACCGGAATCTGAAGGGCGGATTACGCGGGCTCTGACAATCCAAGGGGCAGATCAGACCCGGGGTCCTGGAGATCTCGGGCCGAGCGAGCACCCGGGCCCGGGCTCAGGACCGCAGGGCCGCCGCCGCCATGGCCGTGAGCACGCGCCGCAGCTCGGCCTCGGCCATGGCGGGCAACCGGGGGCTCGAGTTGAGGAGGCCGAACACCGCGTGGACGTGCGCCCGCGCCTCGATCGACGAGAGGTCGGGTCGGACCCGCACCAGGGCGTCCACCCACAGCTGTGCGTACTCGCGCTGCAGTCGGCGGACCTCGTGCCGGGGCGCGGCCGGCAGCGAACCGAGGTCGCGGAACTGCACGCTGATGAGGTCGGGTTCGGTGGCGACGAAGTCGACGTGCACCCCGAGCAGGGCGTCGAGCACGTCCGTGGGATCCCCGCCCCGCTCGACCGCGGCGCGTCCGCCGTCCCGCAGCCGGCGCGAGATGTCGAGCAGCATCTCCGCCAGCACGTCCTCCTTGGAGGAGAAGTAGCGGTACATGCCGGGTCCGGAGATGCCGACCTCGGCACCGATGTCATCCAATCGCACGGCGTGGAACCCGCGCCGGGCCATGAGGCGAGCGGCGGCGACGAGGATCTCGTCGCGTCGGCGGGCCTTGGCCCGGGCGCGCGGGGTCAGCGGGGCCGCCGGGTCACGCTGCTCGCCCACCCCGCCGTCCTCGACCCCGATCCCCGTCATCTCAGTGGAAGAAGTGCCGGGCGCCGGTGAAGTACATGGTGATCCCGGCCTTCTCGGCGGCCTCGATCACCTCGGCGTCCCGCACGGACCCTCCGGGCTGGACCACGGCGCGCACACCGGCCTCGGCGAGCACCTCGAGTCCGTCGGCGAACGGGAAGAACGCGTCGGAGGCCGCGACGGCGCCGGTGACCCGCTCCCCTGCGCGCTGCACGGCCAGACGCGCCGAGTCGACACGGTTGACCTGCCCCATCCCCACGCCGACGGTGGCCCCGCCGGTCGCGAGGAGGATCGCGTTGGACTTGACCGCGCGGCAGGCTCGCCACGCGAACAGCAGATCGCGCAGGGTCTGCTCGTCGGCGTCGTCCCCGCACGCCTTGGTCCAGCCCGCCACCACGTCACCGGGGGCGTCGAGAGCGTCCCGCTGCTGCACGAGCACGCCGCCGGAGATCTGCTTGCGCTCGACCTCGCCCTCGGCGGGCGGCTGCGCCTCGAGGATCCGGATGTTCTTCTTGCGCTGCAGGATCTCCACGGCACCGTCGGCGTAGGACGGCGCGATGATCACCTCGGTGAAGATCTCGGCGACCTGCTCGGCCATCTCGACGGTGACCTCGCGGTTGGCGGCGATCACCCCGCCGAACGCGCTCACCGGGTCGCACTCGTGGGCGGCGCGGTGGGCCGCGGCGATGTCGGCGTCGATCGCGATCCCGCACGGGTTGGCGTGCTTGATGATCGCCACGCACGGCTCGGCATGGTCGAACGCCGAGCGCCACGCGGCGTCACCGTCGACGTAGTTGTTGTAGCTCATCTCCTTGCCGTGCACCTGCGTGGCCTGCGCGAGGCCGGGCGCGGCGGCCGCATCGGTGTAGAGCGCGGCACTCTGGTGCGGGTTCTCTCCGTAACGGAGCGTGGCGGCCAGGTCGAGGCTCTGCCCCTGCCAGACCGGGTACACCTCCGCGCCCTCGTCGGTCGGCTCGATGGTCTGCGCGGTCATCCAGGTCGCCACGGCGACGTCGTAGGCGCCGGTGTGGCGGAACGCGGCGGCGGCCAGGCCGCGGCGCTGCTCGAGGGTGAACCCGCCCGCCGCGACGGCGGCGAGCGCGTCGCCGTATCCGGCGGGGTCGACGAGCACGGCCACCGACGGGTGGTTCTTGGCGGCCGCGCGGACCATCGAGGGCCCGCCGATGTCGATCTGTTCCACGCAGGCGTCGAAGTCGGCGCCGGAGGCGACGGTGTCAGTGAAGGGATAGAGGTTGACGACGACGAGCTCGAACGGTTGCACACCGAGGTCGGCGATCTGCTCGAGATGCTCCGGCTTGCGGGTGTCGGCCAGGATGCCGGCGTGGACCCGCGGGTGCAGGGTCTTGACCCGCCCTTCGAGGCATTCCGGGAACCCGGTCAGCGCGTCGACGGGCGTCACGGCGACCCCGGCGTCGGCGATGCGCTGCGCGGTGGAGCCGGTGGAGACGATCTCGACTCCGGCGTCGGCGAGCCCCCGGGCGAGCTCGTCCAGCCCGGTCTTGTCGTAGACGCTGATGAGTGCGCGGCGGACGGGCCTGCGGGAATCGGTCACGTTAGGTGCACCTTTCGACCTTCGATGTGGAGTCGGCCACGGGCGGCGGCCGCGAGGACGTCGACGAGCATCTCGCGCTCGACGACCTTGATGCGTTCGTGGAGGGTGGCCTCCGTGTCGTCCGGCCGGACGTCGACGGCCCGCTGGGTGATCACGGGTCCGGTGTCCACGCCACCGTCGACCAGGTGGACGGTGCTGCCGGTCACGGTCACCCCGTAGGCGAGCGCGTCGCGCACCGCATGGGCGCCGGGAAAGGCCGGCAGCAGGGCCGGGTGTGTGTTGAGTACGCGTCCGGCGAATCGTCCGAGGAACGCCGCACCGAGAATGCGCATGAATCCGGCCGAGACCACCCAGTCGGGCTCGAAGCCGTTCACGACGTCGGTGATCGACCGGTCCCAGTCGGCGCGGTCGGCGTGGTCGCCGGGCCGGACGACGGCAGTGGGCAGAGGAACACGGTCGGCCCGGGCGACGGCCTCGCAGTCGCGGTCGGAGACCAGCGCGACGATGCGATACGGACAGTCGGGGGCGCCTGCGGCGTCGAGCACACTCTGCGCGAGGGTTCCGGAACCGGACGCCATGAGCACGACACGGCAGGGCGAACCAGCGCCCGCATCGGCGGGACCCGCGCCGGGACGGTCGGAACCGGGGGCGTCGGCACTGGGGGTGTCGGTACCGACCACGTCCGGCTCTCCTACCCGTCGATCCACCGGCCCGCCGGGTGCGCGGGCCACGGGTGGGAGTCTAGTCGGCCGCCCCTCTGCCCTCAGCAGGCAGACCGGTCGGATCGTCGGGGTCGGGGCGTCCGACCCCGGGTCGGGCCCCAGACCGGGGATCGTCGGGTCCGGAGTCGTCGGCGACGGTGTCTTCGGCGACGGTGTCCTCGGGTCCGGCGTCGTCGGCGACGGGGTCGACCGGCAGCGCGACCTCGGAGTCCTCGGACCCCGTCTCCGCAGACCGCGGGTCCTCAGCCGCCGCCGGGGATGGCGGGTCCTCCGCGACCGGGGTGTCCGTGCCCGGGGCCGGGTCGAGGTCAGCCTGCGCGTCGACCTCGCCGACGGTGTCGGCCCAGAGTTCGCCGGCCTCGTCGTCGTCGCTCTCGTCGTCGCTCTCGTCGTCGCTCTCGTCACCACCCACGGCGTCGGCCCGGGGTTCGCCGGCCTCGTCGTCGGGCGCCTCGGCGGGCAGCTCGTCCCCGCCGCCGTCTCCGTCTCCGCCGTCCCTGCCGGAGGCGTCCGCTGAACCCCGGTCCACCGGGTCCCCGTCCACCGGGTCCGTGTCCACCGAGACGCCGGCGCGCCGGCGGCGCCGCTCGAGCTCGCCCTCGGCCCGCACACGACGCCGGGTGAGGCCCGCCAACGACAGCGCGATGGTCGCCGAACCGATGATGCCGAACAACAACAGGGCCATCGACGCCGCGATGAGCGAGCCCGTCCCGACCATGCCGAGCATTCCCAGCCGGCCGCCGGCCACGACCGGGCTCAACGCGATCACCAGCGCCACGATCGCCGCCGCGAGCCAGGTCGCCTTGACGGCGTCCGCAGTCGTACGGAACCAGTGCGCGACCGACCGGGCGAGCCCGGCCGCCAGCACCACCGTCACCAGCAGCAGACCCTGCACCACCCAGTGCGGGTTGGTGGTGGGCAGCGCGGCCGCCAGCGGCACCTCCGGCATCGGGCCTCGGGAGACGGCGAACACGCTGTACGAGGCCTCCCCCAGGTGCGCCTCACCGCCGACCATCAGCGCTGCACCGGCCATCACCATGTTGGGCAGGTACGCCACCGAGATGCCGGTGAGCGCGGCGGTGCCCACGAGACCCTTGCCGATCTCCAGGACCGACCCCACCGGGTCCCACGCCAAGACCAGCCCGGCCAGCACCAACACCGTGACAGCCGCCCAGGTCGCGGCCACGTACGCCGTTCCCAGGTGGAGACCGCCGCGCACCCACAGCGGCAGGGTCTCGCGCAGTTCCCGACGGAAGTACAGCCACACACCCAGCCCAGAGCCCGTGATCCCCACCCCCGCGGTCCACACCAGCGCCGTGGACAGCGACGACTCGCGCACCGCGAAGTCCGATGCGGCGGACCCCACCAGCAGCGTCGCCAGCACGGTCAGCAACAGCCCGGCCAGCGTCACGCCGACCACGGCCGCGCCGGCCTCCCGCGGACCCGGTTGCTCGACGTCCGCCAGCACCGCGCGGGTCTGCCGCGCCAGGACCGCCACGTAGAGGAGCGGGGGCAGCAGCGGCAGGAACCCGAGCTCGACCCGGTCCACGGTCAGCGGCACCCGGTTGACCACCAGCCACTCCACCGAGACCACGGCGAACAGCGAGTCGAACCCGTCGGCGGCGAACAGCAACACGGCCAGGGTGAGCGCCGCCAGCACCAGCACCGAGACGATGACGGGCAGCGCCGCGGCGGCCGCCGTCCACAACAACGAGCGGGCACCCGCGGGCGACCGTCTCGCAGCGGGCCGGATGACGCGTGGAGGACTCACTCTGACAACCGTAGATACCCACCGGCGCGGGGCACCCCCGGCACGCCGCGACCCCCGCCATCCGGGGATGACGGGGGTCGGGAAACGTTCACTCGCCGTGGCGCGCCAACGCCACCGCGGGTGGATCACATCGCGTCGAGGATCTCCTTGGCGAGCGCGGCGGTCGCGGACGGCGTCTTGCCGACCTTGACACCCGCGGCCTCCAGGGCCTCCTGCTTGGCCTGCGCGGTACCCGCGGAGCCGGAGACGATGGCGCCGGCGTGGCCCATGGTCTTGCCCTCGGGAGCCGTGAAGCCGGCCACGTAGCCAACGACCGGCTTGGTGACGTTGGCCTTGATGTAGTCGGCGGCGCGCTCCTCGGCGTCGCCGCCGATCTCACCGATCATCACGATGACCTTGGTCTCCGGGTCGTTCTCGAAGGCCTCGATGCAGTCGATGTGCGTGGTGCCGATGATCGGGTCGCCGCCGATGCCGATGGCGGTCGAGAACCCGTAGTCGGCGAGCTCGTACATCATCTGGTAGGTCAGGGTGCCCGACTTGGACACCAGACCGATCGGGCCCTTGCCCGCGATGTTGGCCGGGGTGATGCCGACCAGCGACTCACCCGGCGTGATGATGCCTGGGCAGTTCGGGCCGATGATTCGGGTCTTGTTGCCCTTGGCGAGGTTGTAGTTCCACGCGGTGGCGGTGTCCAGGACCGGCGCGCCCTCGGTGATGACCACGGCGAGCGGGATCTCCGCGTCCACGGCCTCGATGATGGCGTCCTTGGTGAACGGCGGCGGGACGAAGAGGATCGTCGTGTCGGCGCCGGTGGCCTCCATGGCCTCCTTCACGGAACCGAAGACGGGCAGCTCGATGTCGTTGCCGTCAGCGTCCTTGTGCTGCACCGTGGTGCCGGCCTTGCGGGCGTTGACGCCACCGACGACCTGGGTGCCGGCCGCGAGCATGCGGGCGGTGTGCTTGGTGCCCTCACCGCCGGTGATGCCCTGGACGATGACCTTGCTGTCCTTGTTGAGGAAGATCGACATGTGTGTAAGGTCCTCTGTTTCTTACTTGGCGGCCAGCTCGGCGGCCTTGTCGGCGCCGGAGTCCATGTTGTCGGCCAGGGTCACGAGCGGGTGGTTCGCCTCGGCGAGGATCTTGCGACCCTCCTCGACGTTGTTGCCGTCGAGCCGGACCACGAGGGGCTTGTTGGCCTCGTCGCCCAGGATCTCCAGGGCCTTGACGATGCCGTTCGCGACCGCGTCACACGCGGTGATGCCACCGAACACGTTGACGAACACGCTCTTGACCTGCTCGTCGCCGAGGATGACGTCGAGACCGTTGGCCATGACCTCGGCCGAGGCGCCGCCGCCGATGTCGAGGAAGTTGGCGGGCTTGACGCCGCCGTGGTTCTCGCCCGCGTAGGCGACGACGTCGAGGGTCGACATGACCAGACCGGCGCCGTTGCCGATGATGCCGACCTCGCCGTCCAGCTTGACGTAGTTGAGGTCGTTCTCCGCGGCCTTCTGCTCGAGCGGATCCGTGGTGCCCGCGTCGGCGAAGTCGGCGAAGGTCTCCTTGTGACGGAACTCGGCGTTCTCGTCCAGGGTGACCTTGCCGTCGAGGGCGAGGATCTCGTCACTCGGTGTACGCACGAGCGGGTTGACCTCGACCAGCGAGGCGTCCTCCTTGACGAACACCTCGTACAGCTTGGCGATGGTCACCGCGGCGGCGTCCAGCACCTCCTCCGGCAGGTGGCCGGCCTTCGCGATCTCGCGGGCCTTGGCCACGTCGACACCGACCGTGGGGTCGATGTTGATCCGGGCGAGGCGGTCCGGGGACTCCTCGGCGACCTGCTCGATCTCGACGCCGCCCTCGACCGAGCACATGGCCAGGTAGTTGCGGTTCGCACGATCGACGAGGAAGGAGATGTAGTACTCCTCAGCGATATCGCTGGCCTCGGCGACGAGCAGGTTCTTGACGATGTGGCCCTTGATGTCCAGGCCCAGGATGTCCTCGGCCCGGGCGCGGGCCTCCTTGGCATCCTCCGCCAGCTTCACGCCGCCGGCCTTGCCTCGGCCACCGACCTTCACCTGTGCCTTGACGACAACAGGCGTGCCGATCTCGGCCGCGACCTTCTCGGCCTCCTCCGCGGTATCCGCGACGCGCCCCGGGGTGGTGGGCACGTCATGCTTCGCGAAAAGAGCCTTTGCCTGGTATTCAAAGAGATCCATCAGCTCACCATCTTGACGTGGGTAGATTCGCCCGGCCCTGTTGAAAGCCGAGTCCTTCCTCATCCTAGGCGCGTGGTGTGTTCCCCGTCGCACACTGGGGGTGGCTGTGTGCACTGAATCACAGTGGGCGCCGTTCGCGTTCGCCACACGGCCCCCGCCGGCCCCGTCGAGACCCCTCGGCCCCACGGGTCACACCGGTGTGATGCACCCCTCCCCCACGCGCCGACCACAACCTTGCGGGGTTGTTGCCGATCCGTTACCTTGGACGACGTTCATCACGAAAAGATCACGGCGCGACCGCAGAGGGGAAACGACACGGTGCAGAAGTCGCAATTCGAGGTAGCCGCGACTCCCGTCGTCATCCCCCCGGCCGGTGCACACCGCGTCGGCCGCCACCGGATGCCCGCGCCCCCGCACGCTCTCCGCGGTCGGGCCGCCGTCCTGGCCGTCGCCGCCGGCGCCGCGGTGACCGCCGCGTCGGCAGGGTCCGCCCTGAGTGACACGGGCACCCACTCGGCCGAGGCCGGGGACATCGCCCTGCTCGCCAACGGCGAGCCCGCCCCCGCCACCTCCGCGCCCGGCGCACCGGCGACCTCGGCTCCGGCGACGCCCTCGGCTCCCGCGCCGGTCGTCGTGCCGGCCGCTGCCGACGGTTCGTCCACCGACGAGATCAGCTCCACGATGCTGTATGCGGGCACCGAGATCAATGCTCAGCGCGAGATCGCCGAGGAGCAGGCACGACGGCCGAAGGTCGTCATCCCCGCGATCGGTGCGTTCACCTCCCCCTATGCGATGCGGTGGGGCGTGATGCACTCCGGCATCGACATCGCCAACGTCAACGGCACGCCCATCCTGGCGGCCACGGACGGCGTAGTGGTCGATGCGGGCCCCGCGCAGGGCTACGGCAACTGGGTGCGGATCATGTCCGACGACGGCACCATGACGGTCTACGGCCACATGGAGACCGTCGACGTCCAGAAGGGCCAGCGCGTCTACGCCGGCCAGAAGATCGCAGGCATGGGCAACCTCGGTTTCTCGACCGGCACCCACCTGCACTTCGAGGTGCTCGTCAACAACGGCCAGCAGCACGTCGATCCCGTGATCTGGCTCCTCGAGCACGGTCTCGACATCATGGCCGGCAGTGTCGAGGGCTCCAGCTCCTTCGGCAGCTGACCCGCTCAGCCCGTCACGGCTCTGACCCGCTCCTCGAGCGTCGCGTGTGGCCACCCCTTTGAAACGCACCCCGAGCCGCGTGATCGCCGCACGGTGGCGCTCGTTGCGGAGATCCGCCTGAAGCCTGACCCGGCCGAAACCCGGGTGCCCCAGAACTTCCGACCGTAGAACGTCCAGCCCGGGTGGGCGGCGCCGAATGCGCAGGTCTGGGCCGGGTCGGTGTGGGCGGTCTCGAACGGATTGCCCGTCGCGAGCGCATCCAGCCGGACCAGCCGACCGACGAGCGGGTCCCGGCCGGGCATCCGCGCGGTCACGACGGCACCCGGCCTAGAGCTTCTGCATGGGGACGCCCCCGATGAGCATGAGCCGGACCTTGCCCGAGGCGCCGAAATCGATGGTCGCCGTGGCCCGCGGCCCGCTGCCATCGCAGGACAGCACCTTGCCGAGTCCGTACTTGTCGTGCGTGACCCGGTCCCCCGGCGCCAGCTCGAGTGCGGGAGCGGACGCCTTCGCACGGGGGATTCCGGACGGCCGTCCACCGGAGGACCCGGCCCCGCTCGAGCTGTACCCACCCGAGCTGTACCCGCCGGAACCGTAGCCCCCGCCCGATCCGCCTCCGAAGCGCCGGCGCGGCGCGTACGAGTCGTCGTCGCCGAAGCCCGCCCCTCCCGCCGGCTCCTCGCGCTGCCACTCGATCGCCTCGGTGGGGATCTCCTCGAGGAACCGGGAGCCCGGATTGGTCATGGGCTGTCCCCACGACGACCGCATCATCGCGCGGGTCAGGTAGAGGCGCTTGCGGGCGCGGGTGATCCCCACATAGGCCAGTCTGCGTTCCTCGGACAGCTCCGCCGGGTCGCCCAGCGCCCGCATGTGCGGGAAGAGCCCGTCCTCCATGCCGATGAGGAACACCACCGGGAACTCCAGCCCCTTGGCGGTGTGCAGGGTCATGAGAGTGACCTGCCCCTGGTCCTCGTCCGGGATCTGGTCCGCGTCGGCCACCAGGGAGACCCGTTCGAGGAACGCCGCCAGCGACCCGGGCTCGGCGAGACCCTCGTCCAGGTCGGCGTCCGACTGGTCGGCCACGGCTCCGGCGGCATCCCCGGCGTCGTCCTCCCCGAACCCCTGCTCCCGAGCGGAACGCTGCAACGCGGCCTCCGAGGAGAACTCGCGCCCGACGCCCACGAGCTCGTTGAGGTTGTCCAACCGGGCGGCGTCCTGCGGGTCGTTGGACGCCTCCAGCTCCGCCCGGTAGCCGGTGCTCTCGAGGACGGCCTCGACCAACGCCCCGACGTCGGGCGTCGAGTCCTCCCCGGCCGCGTGACCATTGCCGTCCAGACGCCCTCGCAGGTCGTCGAGCAGCGTCACGAACCCGGCTATCGCCTTGACCGACCGCGTCGGCAGGAGCGCGACCTTCCCCTCGGCCGCGTCCCGTAATGCCTGTCCGAACCCGATGCCCCGCTGCTCGGCGTGGACGACAACACACGCCTCGGCACGGTCCCCGATCCCACGACGGGGGGTGTTGAGGATGCGGCGCAGCGCCACGGTGTCGTCCGGGTTGCCCAGCACCTTGAGGTAGGCGACGATGTCGCGCACCTCCTTGCGCTCGTAGAACCGCGTGCCGCCCACGACCTTGTACGGCAGGCCCAGGCGCACGAACACGTCCTCGACGACCCGGGAGGAGTTGTTGGTCCGGTAGAACACCGCGACGTCGGAGTAGGACGCCTCACCGGAGTCCACCAGCCGGTCGATCTCCCCGGCGATGAACCTCGCCTCGTCGTGCTCGTTGTCCGCCACGTAACCCACCAGCAGCTCGCCCGCGCCCTCGGAGGTCCACAGGTTCTTCTCCCGGCGACCCGGGTTACGCGAGATCACCGCGTTGGCGGCCGTGAGGATGGTCTGCGTGGAGCGGTAGTTCTGCTCCAACAGGATGGAACGGGCGTCCGGGTAGTCGTGCTCGAAGTCCTCGATGTTCCGGATCGTGGCCCCGCGGAAGGCGTAGATCGACTGATCGGCGTCACCGACCACACAGAGTTCCGCCGGGGGGACGCCCACCTCGTCGTCGTCGTCATTCCCGGCCGCCCCGCCGACGAGGGTGCGGACCAGCACGTACTGGGCGTGGTTGGTGTCCTGGTACTCGTCCACCATGACGTGACGGAACCGGCGCCGGTAGTACGCCGAGACCTCGGGGTGCGCACGCAACAGGGCGACGGTCTCCCCGATGAGGTCGTCGAAGTCGAACGCGTTGGCCGACTGCAGCCGCGCCTGGTACTCCGTGTACACGGCCGCGATGGTCTGGCCGGTGCGGTCGGAGTCCTCGAGCGCCCGGTCCATCGCCTCGGACGGGTCTCGCAGTTCGTTCTTGTGGTTGGAGATGGCCGTGGCCAGCATCCGGGGGGTGAACTTCTTGACCTCGAGCTGCTGCTCCTTGGCGATCATCCCCAACAGCCGCCGGGAATCGTCCGAGTCGTAGATCGTGAAGTTCGAGTTCCGCGTCCCGAGCAGGGCCGACTGGGCGCGCAGGATCCGGACGCAGATCAAGTGGAACGTGGCCACCCACATCCGCTCGGCGTGCGGGCCGACCAGCATCGCGACCCGCTCCCGCATCTCGGCGGCGGCCTTGTTGGTGAAGGTGATCGCGAGGATCTGACCCGGATGCGCTCCGCCCTCCGCCAGCAGGTACGCGATCCGCCGGGTGAGCACGCTGGTCTTACCCGAGCCCGCGCCGGCCACGATCAACAGCGGGCCACCGCGGTGCGTGACCGCGGCGGCCTGCTGTGGGTTGAGCCCGTCCAAGAGGGGCGAGGTGGGGCGGGCGGGAGCGTGTGCGGTGTCGGTCATCGTGGGTCCAATCTACCCACTCCGTCCGACACCCCGGTCTCAGCGCCGGACGGCCCCCGTGAACTCCTTCACCTGGGACGCGGTGGCGGTCAGGCCCGGATCGTTGTCCAGGTAGTGGCGCGTCTCCCGGACGATGAGGCCGGAGAGGACCAGGAGGCCGATGAGGTTGGGGATGGCCATGAGGCCGTTCATGACGTCGGCGAAGTTCCACACCACCTCGAGCTCGGTGATCGCCCCCACGAACACCACGCAGGTGAACACCATGCGGTACGGGATGACGCCACGCGCGCCCACGAGCCGCTCCATACAGCGCTCGCCGTAGTACGACCAGCCGAGGATGGTGGAGAAGGCGAAGAACGCGATGGAGACCGCGACGAGCTTGTCTCCTTCCGGCATGGCGGCGGCGAAGGCGTCGGCCGTCATCGTCCCGGCGCTGTCGCTGCCCTCCTGCCACACGCCGGAGGTGACCAGGACGAGTCCGGTGAAGGTGACGACGATGATGGTGTCGATGAACGTCTGGGTCATGGACACCAGGCCCTGACGGGTGGGGTGGGTGGTCTTGGCGGCCGCGGCCGCGATCGCCGCGGATCCCATACCGGACTCGTTGGAGAAGATGCCGCGTGCGACACCCATCTGGATGGCGTACAGGATCGCCGAGCCGGCGAAGCCACCGACCGCCGACGTCCCGGTGAAGGCGTCCGAGAAGACCTGGCCGAAGGCCGACGGGATCTGGTCGGCGTTGACGACGAGCACGACGAACCCGCCGACGATGTACAGCACGATCATCAGGGGGACGAACCCGGCGGTGACCCTGCCGATGGCCTTGATGCCGCCGAGCAGCACGGCCCCGGTGAGGACGAACAGCACGATGCCGGTGGCGGCGTGCGAGACGCCGAACGAGTTCTCGAGCTGGGTCGCGACCGCGTTGGCCTGGGTCATGTTGCCGATGCCGAAGCTCGCCAACACGGCGAACACCGCGAACACGATCGACAGGACCAGACCGATCCTGCCGCCGGTGCGGCCGAAGATCTCCGCGAAGCCGCGGTGCAGGTAGTACTGCGGACCACCGGACTGCTCGCCCCGGGCATCGGTGACGCGATAGCGCACGCCGAGGAAGGCCTCGGAGTACTTGGACGCCATGCCGACGAGCGCGGTGATCCACATCCAGAAGAGCGCACCCGGGCCACCCAACGCGATGGCCGTGGCGACGCCGACGATGTTGCCCACGCCGACGGTGGCGGCCAGGGCGGTGGTGAGCGCCTGGTACTGCGAGATGTCACCCTCGCCGCCGTCGTCCTTCCGCTTGACCAGCCCCAGCCGCAGGGCGGGGACCAGCTTGCGGAATTGCAGCATCCGTAGCCGGATCGTCAGGAACAGGCCCGTGCCCAGCAGCAGCGGGATGAGGACGAACGGTCCCCAGATCACCGATCCGATGTCGGCGAGAAACGTGTTGAATTCTTCCACGGGCGGAAACACTAGACGGTCATTAGTCGCTGTCGGGGCGCAGTGGGATAATTCGGTCATGAGCATCGATCCCGCCGGCACCGACGATCCGCTGTCCGAGTCCGAGATCCAGGAACTGCGACTGGAGATCGACCGCCTGGACGCCGAGATCCTCGACGCGATCGTCCGGCGTAGCGAGATCTCCAAGCGCATCGGCCGCACGCGGATGAAGTCGGGCGGTACGAAGCTAGTCCACACCCGGGAACTCAAGGTCTACGAGCGGTTCTCCTCCCTCGGCGAGGAGGGGCAGACCCTCGCCGGCATGCTCCTACGTCTCGGCCGGGGCCGACTGGGGCACTAGGTGTACTGACAACCAGGGCCGCGGCTACTCCCCCGGCCCGACCCTGCCCGCCGTGGACGCGAAACCCAGCCAGGTGTGGTGGTTGTTCGCCCAGCACCAGCCCACCTTGGGCGCGCCCTTGTTCGCCTTGCCATCGCGTCCCGTCCCGCCACTGATCCACAGCGCGGGCGTCCGCGAATCCAGCCCGCCGCCCCGCTTGGGCTTGCGCGAGCCGATGCACATGAAGCACTTCCCCGGCTCCAGCACCTCGGGCTGCTGCAGCAGCCAGCTGATCCCCTCGGCGACGGTGAGCGGGGTACGACCCCGGGCGGCCAACTCGGTGTGGGCATCGGCGGGCGTCCAGTCCAGCATGTCGTCGTCGCGACTCACGTCCCCCACCAGGTACAACGGCGCGTCAGGGACGCTGATGTCGTCGGTGGGCACGAACTCGGCCAGGTCGGTCATGTCGACGACGACGAAGCCCGCCTTACCGTCGCGGCGCATGAGGGTGGCCAGCCGCTCGGTGGGCACCAGGGACGGGTGGACGGCCAGCACGGTCCCGCCGGCGCCCTCACCGTCGCCGGGTCCGGCGGAGAGTGCGCGGGCGTGGGCCCGCAGTTGCTCGGCGGTGATTCCGGCGAGCTCGGGCACGCCCAGCTCGACGAGTCGCTCGACCTGGCGGGCGATGGGGGCTTCGGGATGAACTCTGGGGGTCACGTGTCTGGAACGGGCGGCGGAGCACGGTTATTCCCGACTAGCCTCGGGATCATGACCGACATCAGCGCGACGCAGCAGTGGGCAGCGGTGGAGAACCTGGTCCCCTCGATCGGCGAGGTCTCCCTGAGGGAGTTGTTCGACGCCGACCCGGAGCGCGGCCACCGGATGTCGGTCACCGCGGGCGATCTGCACGTGGACCTGTCCAAACACCTGGTCACCGACGAGATCCTCACCGCACTCACAGAGCTCGCCCACGCCGCCCAGGTGCCCGCGCGGCGGGCCGCCATGTTCCGGGGCGACCGGATCAACACCACCGAGGACCGCGCGGTTCTCCACACGGCGCTCCGTCTCCCGCCCGATGCCGAACTCGTCGTCGACGGCCGGGACGTGGTGGCCGACGTCCAGGCGGTACTGGGGCGCATGGCCGACTTCTCCGACCGCGTCCGCTCCGGCGGGTGGACGGGACACACGGGCCAGCGGATCGACACGGTGGTCAACATCGGGATCGGGGGCTCCGACCTGGGTCCGGTGATGGTCGACAGCGCCCTGCGACAGTTCCGGACGGCCGGCATCAGCGCCAGGTACGTCTCCAACGTCGACCCCGCCGACCTCTCGGCCACCCTCGCGGAGATCAACCCGGCAACGACCCTGGTGGTGGTGGCGTCCAAGACGTTCACCACCCAGGAGACCATGGCCAACGCGCACGCCGCTCGTCGGCACTTCGTCGAGGCCCTGGGCTCCGACGACGCGATCGCCTCGCACTTCGTCGCCGTGTCCACCGCCGCCGAGAAGGTCGCCGAGTTCGGGATCTCCGCGGACAACATGTTCGAGTTCTGGGACTGGGTCGGCGGGCGATACTCCGTGTCCTCCGCCATCGGGCTGTCGGTGATGATCACCGTGGGGCCGTCGGCGTTCATCGAACTGCTCGAGGGCTTCCACACGATGGATGAGCACTTCGCCACCGAGGCACCCGAACACAATGCGGCGGTCCTCATGGCGCTGCTCGGGATCTGGTACACCTGCTTCCTCGGCTCGCAGTCCAAGGCCGTGATCCCCTACGCCCAGGACCTCCGGCGATTCCCCGCCTACCTGCAGCAGCTGACCATGGAATCGCTCGGCAAGTCGGTCCGTCTCGACGGTTCCGACGTCAGTTACCCGACCGGCGAGATCTACTGGGGCGAGCCCGGCACCAACGGCCAGCACGCGTTCTTCCAGCTGCTCCACCAGGGCACGCAACTCGTGCCCGTCGACTTCATCGGCATCGCCCGTCCGGGTGCGGACCTCGACGCCTACCCGTCGGAGGGGACGGAGGCGGTGTCCATGCACGACCTGCTCATGGCCAACCTCTTCGCGCAGTCGCGGGTCCTGGCCTTCGGCAAGACCGAGGAGGAGGTCCTCGCCGACGGCGTCGACCCCGCCCTCGCCCCGCACAAGGTCATGCCCGGCAACCGACCCTCCACCACGATCCTCGCCCCGTCCCTCTCCCCGGGCGTCCTCGGCCAGCTGATCGCGCTGTACGAGCACATCGTGTTCACCCAGGCCGCGATCCTGGGCATCAACGCGTTCGACCAGTGGGGCGTCGAGCTCGGCAAGGCGCAGGCGGGCGAGCTGCTCGGCGCACTCACCGCCGACTCCCACCCCGAACCGGCCTTCGACTCCTCCACGGATTCGCTCGTCGAGATCTACCGCGAGGCCCGCGGACGGCGCTGACGACCGCGCCGGCGCGTGCGCTCGGACTTCTCGAAAGGGTGCGCCGTCCCCCTCGCGCGACGCTGGCCACCGTGCGATCGTTGAGCATGGCCACGATCTACTGCACCGCCACCAGTCTCGACGGGTTCATCGCCGACGACGAGGAGAGCCTGTCCTGGTTGTTCGCCACACCCGGGAACGCCGAACCAGGTTCGACCGCCGGCTCCGACGACGCGGCGGTCTCTGAGCTCCACTTCGACCGCTTCTTCGCCGGCGTCGGCGCGATCGTCTGTGGAGTGAACACCTTCGAGTGGGTCCGCCGCGATCTGACCAAGGACGGTCAACCGTTCGTCTGGCCGTACTCCCAGCCCACCTGGGTGGTCACCCACCGGGACCTCGACCCCGTCGACGGCGTGGAGTTCTTCTCCGGTGATGTCGCCGACCTGCATCCCCGCCTCGTCGAGGCCGCGGCGGGAAGGGACGTCTGGGTGGTCGGCGGCGGCGACCTGGCCGGCCAGTTCGCCGATCTCGGGCTGCTCGATCGTCTGTGGATCCATCAGTGCGCGGTCGTCCTCGGTTCCGGGCGACCCCTGCTCCCCCGCAGGCTCCGTCTCCACCGACGTCAGCTCGACACCGACGGGCAGTTCACCGCCATGCTCTTCGACGTCGTCGGCCCGGAACCACGCGTCTCTTCCTGATTCTCTGCTGCCGGGGCTTCACCTCAGATCACATCAGTCAGTTGAGGACTGCCGACTCACGGAACACCCTTGCCACTTCGAAAGTGTGTACGTATAGTAGAACACAGGTTCGATACCGGGCTGGCCGCGACGGAGGGGGTGGGTGGATGCACGAGGACGCGGATCGCGCGGCCGCCTCCCCCGCCTCCCCCGCCTCGCCCGGCTCGTCCGCCTCGCCCGCCTCGTCTGGTTCCTCGAGTTCGTTGTCGGGTCTGCGGGCGGCGGTGCGTGAGGGCTGGATGGGCGAGAATCGTGCAGCGGCGCGCCGGTTCGTGGCGTGTTACGAGTTGTTCCTCGAATGCCAGCGCCGGGAGGAGTCCGGGGCGGGCGCCGGTGAATGCCGATCCGGGCATGCGGTGGTCGATCCGATCGACGTCGCGACCGGGTACGTGGTCGCGGCGATGGCGATCTCGTCCCGGCGGGCCACCACCATGATCTCCTTCGCCTTCGACCTGCACACCCGGTACCCGGCGATCCTGACCGCGATGGCGCAGGGGCGTCTGGACCAGCGCGCCGCCGAGGTGCTCGCCTCACAGATGGCCACCGTCCACGTCGACGTGCTCGATTTGGTGCAGCAACAGGTCGTCGACGAGTACCTCGCCGCGATCGAGGGCGGGATCCGCCTGGGCGAGAAAGCCATCCGCAGCAACGTCGATGCCATCATCGCCGGCTACGACGCCAATGGCATCCGCCTGCGCCGCCAGGAAGCCGCCCGCACCCGCGGGGTACGCGTGCACAAAGGCATCGACGGGATGTCCACCATCTCGGCGATCCTGGCAACCGAAGAGGCCGCCGTCCTGGCCGAGGCCCTCGACCAGCGCGTGGCCGACCACCGGGCCGCCGACGCCCAAGCCGCCGCCGACACCAACGCGAGCGATGGCGATGGCGAGGCCGCCGGTGAGGTCGACGACTACTCCCTGGCCGAACGCCGCGCCGACGCGTTGATGTCCCTGGTGTGCGGCGACGTCGGCCCAGGCGGCGCCCGCAACGGCTCCGACACTGCAGCCCACCCCGGCCAGCCGGGTGCCGCGGGCCGGTCCGCCACCGCGGGTGCCGGGGTGGCGCCGTTGCGGCCACGGGTCACCGTCATCGCCACCGGCAACCACGCCCGCGACGACGGCGGAGCCCGGGTGGAGTTCACCCGCACCGGCCAGGCCGCCCTGCAGGCCCTGCTCGACATGCTCGCCACCAGCGACGGGGCCACGTTTGAGGCCGTCGATCCCCGGATCGGGGCCGCCGACGACGCCCGAGCCGCCCTGACCTACCGGCCCAGCGCCGACCTGGCCCGCCGCATCCGACTACGCGACGGCACCTGCCGCCACCCCGGCTGCACGGTCCCGGCCGAGGCCTGTGATCTGGACCATGTGGTGCCGTTCGATCACACCGACCCCGAGCGTGGCGGGCACACCACCGAGGCCAACCTCGCCGCGATGTGCCGGCGCCACCACCGGTTCAAGACCTTCTCCGACTGGCGCTACCACCTCCACCCCGACGGCACCCTGACCGTGACCACCCCCGAGGGCTCGACCATGCTCACCCACCCCTCCGGCCCACTGGCCGACTACCGACGCGAACACGCCCACACCGAGACCCGCGCCTGGGCCCGTCAGCAACGCCGCACCCCCCACCCCACCGGCGACGAACGAGCCGACGCCGAACCGACCTACTGGTCCCGCCGCGCCGCCCGCCACAACACCGAACGCCACAACACCGAACACCGCGCCGCCACCGACACCATCCCCACCCCACCGGCCGAGTCCAGCCGCTGGTGGAACCGCAACGCCCCACACGCCAGCACCATCGAACTCGGCATCCGCACCCTCCTACTCGACCACCACCGCCAACGCCTCGACGACATCATCGACCCACCACCCTTCTGACACCACGAGGGCCGCACCGGGCATGACCGGCGCGTCCCTCATCAGGACCCGGGTGGGGCCACCAGGGGTTCAGACGAAGCGGCGGCTGACCTTCTCCGGCAGGAGCGTCAGCAGCGGACCGATCGCCTTCCAGGGTTTGGCCGGCACCAGCGCGCGGGTGGGCTCGGCGTCGATCGTCTTGACCAGCGCGTCGACACCCTCGTCGAACTCGGTCATCAGCGCGGTCTTCACCGAACGGTTGATGTCCGTGCGGATGTACCCCGGCAGGATGTCGGTCACCTTGATCCGGCTGCCCGCGCTGTCCAACTCGGCGTACAGGCCCTGCGCGAGCGCCGAGACGAACGCCTTGGTCGCGCCGTAGGTGTTCTGCGCCTTCGGCATGCCGCGCAGCGAACTCACCGACGAGATGAACACCAGGTGCCCCTCACCCCGAGTGAAGAGCCGCTCCATCGCCGCCTCGGCCTGGTTCAGCGTCCCGACCACGTTCACCATCGCGGTCTCCCGGTTGGCGTGCGCCTTGCCTGTTCCGATCGAGGCTCCCTTGCCCAGCCCGGCGTTGAGTACGAACCGGTCGATGCCACCGAGCTCGGCGTCCAGCTCGCCGAATACCTTCTCCACCGCGTCGCCGTCGGCCACATCGAGCTCACGAACCGCCACCGTGATCGAGGGATTCGCGGCCAACAGTTCGGCGCGGAGCTCCTCCAGGCGGTCCAGACGCCGCGCACACAGCGCGAGGTTCTTTCCCTGCGCGGCCCAGCGGCGGGCCATTCCCTCGCCGAGGCCCGAGCTGGCACCGGTGATCAGAATCGTCTTGCGGTCGGTCACGAGTTCTCCTCCGTTGGCGATGCGCCCAGTGTGGCACGACGCGGCTGGCAGGACGGGCAACGGTAGGCGATGCGGTCGAGGGAGTCACTCGGCTCGTCCGGGTCCGCGAGCCCGCCGAGGCGGAATGTCTGCACCTCGGTCCCGCACCGGCGGCACGGCTTGCCGTCACGGCCGTACACCCATAGTTCGCGCCCGCGCCGGGTGTCGCCGGTCGTCACCCGGACTGGGCGGTCGGCGTTGGCGAATAGCATCCGCCGCGCCAGTGTGACCATGCCCCGTGGGTCCGGCACGGCCTCGACCGGATCCCGCGGGTCCACCCCTCGCAGGAAACACAGTTCCGCCCGGTAGACGGTCCCGATCCCGGCCAGATTGCGCTGGTCGAGCAATGCCTCGCCGATCGTACGGGTGGGTCTCTCGCCGATGCGCCGCACGACCTCATCGGTACTCGTGACCGGGTCCCAATCCGCACCCAGGAGGTCGGGCCCCAGATGGTCGACGGCGCGCTCCGCCTCGGCGGGGGTCAGCGCGCGCAGCATACCGAGCTCGGTGCCCACCACCTCGACGTCGCCGGAGCGCAGGAGCAGCCGCACGGTGTGCGCGGGGAACCGCCAGCGGTCTCCCGCCCGGAGAATGTGGATCCGGCCCTCCATCTTCAGGTGGATGTGGAGGGTGACGGGATCGCGGCCCTGCCCGTCCGGGCCGACGACGACGAAGAGGTGCTTTCCCCGGGACCGGGCACCGTCCACGGTCCTGCCGCGCAGGTCGACGGCGGCGAATCTCGGCACCCGGAGCTCGGTGCGGTCCAGGGTGCGCCCGGCCAGGGCCTCATGGACCCGGGCCGCGGCCCTGTGCACTGAATCGCCTTCGGGCACGGCTCACCACCCCAGTTCGCGGCAGCCGACGACCCCTGCGGTCTCGATCTGCACGGTCACATGCTCGACCCCGTGCCCCTCCAACAGGACGCGACGCGCGTCGTCGAGCACCACGGCGTGATCGGCATCAGGGTCGACCACCAGGTGCACGGTACCCACGTCCATTCCCGAGGTCAGGGTCCACAGGTGCAGGTCGTGCACCTCCTCGACGTCGCGCAACGCCCCGAGCTGGGCCTCCACCTCCGCGGGTTCGACGCCAGCGGGAGCGTGCTGGGCGAGGACGGTGAGCACCTGCCGGCCGAGCACCACTGCGCGGACCACGATGAACACGGCGATGGCCACCGCGACCACAAGGTCCCACACGCCCGACCCGGTCGCCCGGACGAGCAGGGCGGCCACGATCACCCCGACGGACCCGGCTGCGTCGGCGAGCACCTCGAGGTACGCACCCCGGACAGCCAGACTCTCGGTGGAGCCGCTGCGCAGCAACATCAGCGAGATGATGTTGATGACGAGCCCCAGCGCGCCGACGAGCAGCATCGTCCCCACGGCGACGGGGGCCTCGGAGCCGATCCTGCGGGCGGCTTCGATCAGGACGTACACGCCCATGCCGACCATGATGATCACCGCCAGGCCCGAGGCGAAGATCTCCACGCGATAGTGGCCGAATGTCCGGCGGCCGGTCCCGTCGGGGCGGGTGGCGATGATCGTGGCCAGCAGGGCGGCGCCGAGTGCCACCACGTCCGCGCCCATGTGGCCGGCGTCGGAGAGCAGTGCGAGGGACCCCGAGACCAGACCGGCGACCAACTCGACGACGAAGAACGACGCCGTCAACACGAATGCGGCGGCGAGCCGAACCCGGTACCGGGCACCGGCGTGGCCTGGGGACGGAGCATGGGAGTGACCCGCACCCATGAGCATCTCCTCCCCATACATGCATCAATGCGCATATTCTAACTAATCGCCGCGGCCGGCTCAAGATGTGGATGTTCAGCGCCGGATCCGGAGCCCCTTGGGAGTGATGCCGAAACCAGCGGCTTCGAACGCTGAGGCATGGGGCGAGGTGTGGACGGGCTCCCCGCCGAGCGTGGTGACAGTGAGGGGCCCCACCGCGCCCGCCTTCACTGTCTCCGCGAGCGCGGTGGCAGCGAGCGGGACGGCCCCGTCCCGGTCGTCGAGGACCAGGACGGTCCTCCCGCCCCGCTCCACGAACAACACGCACACACCGTCCACCAGCACCACCAGAGCTCCCGCCTTGCGGCCGGGACGGTGTCCGGACCCGTTCCCTGTCCCCTCGCCGCCCGTAGCCCCGTCACCGCTCGGGGATGCCGCGGGCCAGGGCAGGGCCGCCCCGTACGGATTGGCGGGATCGGTCGCGGCGAGAACCCGGACGGTGGGGTCGTCCGCCCCGGACGGCCAGTGGGCCTCGTCGGCGGTGTCGTCGAAGGTCCGTAGTCGGTCGATGGTGTTACCGGCGGCGAACTGGGCGGCCCCGAGTCCGTCGACGAAGTACCCGCGCCTGCAGCGACCCGAATCCTCCATCTGCGCCAGCACCTTGTACACGGCCGCGAACCCGCCGGGGATCTCCTCTGCCTCCACCGCGCCCCGGGTGACCACACCGTGACGCAGCAGCAGCGTCTCGGCCCAGGCATGAGCACGCAGGGTCGCGTCGGTGACCGGCTCCGGCACGAGCGACCAGCGGCCCGCGAGAACGGGAGGCGTCCTGGTTCCCGCGGCGACGGCGCCGTTCAGCTGCGCCATGGTCGTTCTGCCCAGGCGGGCTCGGCGGGGCCGGGCCGACGCCCGGGGCGACCGGTGTGCGGTCCCCGACCCCGACGAACCACCGCCGGCCAGCACCGCGCGCAGTGGCGCGAGGGTGTCATTGGTGACCACTCCGTCCCACACGAGGTCCCACAACGCGTCGCGGACGACCGCCTCGGTGATGGTGTCGGTCGGTGCGGTGGCCTCTTTCACCCTGGCGACGATGTCGCGGAAGAACAGGGCTCCGCCGCGCAGGGAGTCGACGACGGCGAGGTGGACCGGCCCCTCCGGCTGCGGTCGATCGAGGGGCAGGGTCGCACCGGCTGAATCGGCCGGGTGCAGCGAGACCCATCCGTCGCGGGAGCCGGCCCGACCGCGCCCGCTCCAGATGACCTCTCCCCCGGCCAGGAGCTCGTCGAGCATCGTCGGGGAGTAGTCCCGCACACGGAGAGCCAGGACCAGCGGTTCGAGCGCGGAGGCGGGCAGGGCGAGCCCGTCGAGTTGCTCGATCACCGCGAGCACCCCGTCCACACCGGACTCCGCGCCCGCCCCGGTGCCCAGGCTCTGCCAACCGGGCAGGAAGCGGCCGAGCGCGGAGTGCGAGACCGGTTCGATCTGCGAGCGCAGCGCGGCCAGCGACCGGCGACGGATGTGCCGCAGGACCTCGGCGTCGCACCATTCCGGGCCTGTCGAACCCGGGCGGAACTCACCGGCCAACAGCACGCCGGAGGAGGTGAGCCGATCGAGGACGCCGCGGGCGACGGCCACCCCGAGCCCGAAACGCTCGGCGACGGCGTCGACGGTGAACGGGCCGTGTGTACGCGCAAAGCGTCGGATGAGCTCGCCGAGGGGGTCATCGACATCGCCGAGGAACGCCGACGGCACCCCCGGCGGCGGCGGGACACCCAACCCGTCGCGGAGCCTGGCCACGTCCTCGACGCCGGCCCACCACGTCCGGCCGGAGTGCTCGACGGTGACCACACGCCACGCCTCGGCCAGGGAGTCGAGCCAGGCGGGGACGGCCGCGGGATCCGCGGAACGGGCGGCGATCTCCGCCGCCGTGAGTGGGCCCAACAGTCGCAGGAGGTCGACCACGGCCTCGGCGTCACGGGCCGCGCGCTCGGGCTCGAGGTGCTGTAGGCGCCGTTCGATCGAGTCCAGGACCTCGATGTCCAGCAGCTCCCGCAGCTCGACGCGTCCCAGGAGCTGTCCGAGCAGCGAGGGGTCTATGGCGAGCGCCGCAGCCCGCTTCTCCGCCAGCGGCGAGTCACCCTCGTAGAGGAACGCCCCGACGTAGTCGAACAGCAGCGACTGCGCGAACGGCGAGGCACCGGGCGTGTCCACCTCGACGATCCGTACGGTCCGCGAGGCGATCTCGTTGAGGATCCGCTCGAGGGCGGGCACGTCGTAAACGTCCTGCAGGCACTCGCGCACCGCCTCGAGGATCATCGGGAAATCCGGGTAGCGGCGCGCGACGTCGAGCAACTGAGCCGACTTCTGCCGCTGCTGCCACAACGGCGCCCGCCGGCCCGGGTCGAGCCGGGGGAAGAGCAGGGCGCGCGCCGAACACTCACGGAAGCGGGAGGCGAACAACGCGGACCCGCCCACGTGCCGGGTGACCAGATCCACCGCCTCCTCGGCCCCGATGGCGAACGTCTCGGCTCCCGGGCGTGCGCTCGCCTCGCCGTCGTCGCCCATGTCCGGGACCCGGAGGATGATGCCGTCGTCGGACACCACCGGCACCGCGTCGAACCCGTGGGCGGCGGCGAGCCGGGCGCGCACCGCCTCCGCCCACGGCCAGTGCACCCGCGCACCGAACGGCGAGTGGAGCACCACCCGCCAGTCCCCGACCTCGTCGCGGAAACGCTCCACGACGAGCGTGGTGTCACTGGGGACGTGGCCCGTGGCCTCGCGCTGCTCCGTCAGGAATCGGCGGAGATTGGTCGCGGCATTGGTGTCGAGTCCGGCGCTGTCCAACCGGGCGGCGACCTCCGCGTCCGTTCCGCCCGCCACCTCGCGCAGGAATCCGCCCAACGCGCGACCGAGCTCGGCGGGCCGACCCTGGTCGTCGCCGAGCCAGAACGGCAACCGGCCGGTACCGCCCGGCGCGGGGGTGACCAGCACTCGATCGTGCGTGATCTCCTCGACCCGCCAACTCGAGGCGCCGAGCGCGAAGACGTCCCCGACGCGCGACTCGTAGACCATCTCCTCGTCCAACTCGCCCACGCGGGCGGCCTTCTCGCCCACCATGAACACGCCGAACAACCCGCGGTCCGGGATGGTGCCGCCCGAGGTGACGGCGAGACGCTGGGCGCCGGGACGGCCGGTGAGTGTGCCCGCGTCGCGGTCCCAGACGAGCCGCGGCCGCAACTCCGCGAAGTCGGCGGACGGATACTTGCCGGCGAGCATGTCGAGCGTGGCCTCGAACGCGGGCCGCGGAAGCCCCTGATACGGGGCCGTGCGCCGGACGGCCGAGAACCACTCCTCGACGTCGATCGGCTCCAGCGCGCACGCCGCCACCGTCTGCTGGGCCAGGACGTCGAGGGGGTTGGCGATGACCGACAACTCCTCGATCGCGCCCTCGAGCATCCGCTCGACGGTCACCGCGCTGTGCACCAGATCTGCGCGGTGCTTGGGGAACACCACCGCCCGGGAGACCTCGCCGACCTGGTGGCCCGCGCGACCGACGCGCTGCAGCCCCGACGCCACCGACGGCGGCGACTCGACCTGGATGACCAGGTCCACCGCGCCCATGTCGATGCCCAACTCGAGAGACGAGGTGGCCACCACCGCCCGGAGTCGGCCCGATTTCAGGGCGTCCTCGATGAGTGCCCGGCGCTCCTTGGACACCGACCCGTGGTGGGCCATCGCCAACTCGGGCGGCGCCCCCCGCGAGACCTCCGAGGGCACCATCACCTGGGCGGGCGGCCGGGCCGGGGGCGCGGGCAGGGACCCGGGATCGGTGTCCTCGGCGTGGATCTCGTTGAGCCTCGCGGTGAGTCGCTCGGCCAGGCGGCGGGAGTTGACGAACACGATCGTCGAACGGTGTGCGGTGACCAGGTCCACCACCTGCCGCTCGACGTGCGGCCAGATCGATCCCTGTCCCGGCGTGCCCGGTGGGGCGGACACCTCCGGCGCCGACGCCGACAGGTCCGCCATGTCCTCGACCGGAACCCGGACGGACAACTCGAAGCGCTTGTCCGATCGCGGTGCCACCACGGTGACCGGGCGCTCGCCCGCCAGGAATCTGGCCACCTCGGAGTGCGGCCGGACCGTCGCCGACAAACCCACCCGCTGCGCGGGCGCATCGAGCATCTCGTCCAGCCGCTCCAGGCTCAGCGCGAGGTGCGCCCCGCGCTTGCTTCCGGCGACCGCGTGGATCTCGTCGATGATGACCGTGTCCACGCCCGTCAGGGTCTCGCGGGCCGCCGAGGTCAGGAGCAGGAACAGCGACTCGGGCGTGGTGACGAGGACGTGCGGGGGCCTGGCGCGCTGGCGCCGCCGTTCGTCCGGCGGGGTGTCGCCGGTCCGGATCCCGACAGTCACGTCCGGCGTCTGTACGCCCAGCGCCGCGGCCTCCCGGGCGATCCCCGCGAGCGGCGCCCGGAGATTCCGCTCGACGTCGACCGCCAGGGCCTTGAGCGGGGAGATGTAGAGGACGCGGGTGCCGGGCCCGGACGCCCGGGTGCTCGCGATGGAGCCTCCCGGATCGGGTTCGCTCGGGCCCAGGAGCAGCCCGTCGAGCGCGGCGAGGAACGCCGACAACGTCTTGCCGGAACCCGTGGGCGCCACGACCAGGGTGTGCGCACCGCCGGCGAGCGCCGCCCACGCGCCGGACTGCGCGGCGGTGGGCTCGCCGAACGCGCCACGGAACCAGGAGACGGTGGCCGGGTGGAACCGGTCCAGGGCGACGGACATGAACTCATGATGTCGTACGCCTACGACACGCGCCGTGACACGCCGACCGCTCCGTAGAGTGGCGGCATGCGCGATCTCGATGACCACGACCTGGCCTCCCACCTCGCCCACGGCATCGGGGACATCGTCCGGGGCACCCGCGCGGGCGGCCTGCTGCACGGCCGTTCGCTCGCCCGGGTGGCCAACGAGGTCGCCCAGAACTGGACCGACGAGGTGCTCGCGGTGCACCGTCCGGACGACGGGACACTCTCCGAGGGCGTCGCCGACGACCGCAGTCGGCTCAGCAGGTCTCGGGTGTGGATCATCGACGTGATCGACGGCACCAAGGAGTTCTCCACCGGCCGGTCCGACTGGTCGGTACACGTGGCGCTCGTCGTGGACGGCCACCCCACCGTCGCCGCGGTCGGACTCCCCGACGCCGGCCGGGTCTTCCGCTCGGACCAGGTCGACCACGTCGACGGCCCGCACTCCGGGACCATGGTCATCAGTCGGAACAACCCGCCCGCCGGGATCCACGAGGTCGCCGATGAACTCGGGCTGCACGTACGGCCGATGGGTTCGGCCGGCGCCAAGATGCTCTCCGTGCTCCTCGGCGACGCCGACGTCTACCTCCACGCCGGTGGGCAGAACGAGTGGGACCAGGCGGCGCCCGTCGGCGTGGCGTTGGCCGCCGGGCTGCACGCCTCCCGGATCGACGGGTCACCCCTCGAGTTCAACAAGTCCGACACCTACTCCCCCGACATCCTGGTGTGCCGCCCCGATCTCACGGAGAAGGTGCTGACCGTGACGGCGGGTCACCCGGTCTGGACGGCGTGAACGGACAGCTTGAGTAGACTTGAGCGCCATGACCGTCCCCACCCCGTACGAGGACCTGCTCCGGTTGGTCCTGGAGCAGGGCACCCCCAAGGCGGACCGCACCGGCACGGGCACACGCAGCGTGTTCGGCCACCAACTGCGTTATGACCTCGCACAGGGGTTTCCGCTGATCACCACCAAGCGCGTGCACTTCAAGTCCGTGGCCTACGAGCTGCTGTGGTTCCTGCGCGGCGAGTCCAACGTCGGGTGGTTGCGCGAGCACGACGTGACCATCTGGGACGAGTGGGCGGACGACGACGGCGAGCTCGGCCCCGTCTACGGCGTGCAGTGGCGCTCGTGGCCCACCCCCGACGGTGCCCACATCGATCAGATCGCCGCGGCGGTGGAGCTGCTGAAGACCGACCCGGACTCGCGGCGCAACATCGTCTCCGCGTGGAACGTCAGCGAGCTGTCGGACATGGCACTGCCGCCCTGCCACCTGCTGTTCCAGTTCTACGTGGCCGACGGCAGGCTCAGCTGTCAGCTGTACCAGCGCAGCGCCGACCTCTTCCTGGGCGTGCCCTTCAACATCGCCTCGTACTCGCTGCTCACCCACATGGTGGCGCAGCAGGTGGGTCTTGAGGTGGGCGAGTTCATCTGGACCGGCGGCGACTGCCACATCTACGACAACCACGTCGAGCAGGTCCGCAAGCAGCTCTCCCGGGACCCCTACCCCTACCCCGATCTGCGGCTCCACAGGGCGGACTCCCTCTTCGACTACACCTTCGAGGACTTCGAGGTCGTCGGTTACGAGCACCACCCGGGCATCAAGGCCCCGGTCGCGGTCTGACCCGGCGGGCGGCGGTGACGGTGCGGATGGTGTGGGCGCAGGCCCGCGACGCGGTGATCGGTGACGGCCGCGACATGCCGTGGCACATCCCCGAGGACCTCGCGTTCTTCAAGCAGGCCACCACCGGGCGGCCCGTCGTGATGGGCCGGGCCACGTGGGAGTCGATCCCGGAGCGGTTCCGTCCCCTACCCGGTCGTCGCAACATCGTGTGCACCCGTGACCCCGACTGGTCGGCGGAGGGGGCCGAGCGGGCCGGGTCGGTGGAGGCCGCCCTGGAACTGGCGGGTCCGGACGCCGCGGTGATGGGCGGCGGTCAAATCTACGCGGCGGCGCTGTCCGCGGCGGACGAGTGCCTGGTCACCGAGATCGACGCCGACGCGCCGGGCACCGTGCTGGCGCCCGAACTGGGCGACGCCTGGGAGCTGGTCGAGGTCGGCGAGTGGATCACCGATCCACGGAGTCGGGTCGAGGGGTACGACGACGAGGTGCGGCACCGACACACCGTGTGGCGTCGCCGGCAGCGCTGAACCGGCCGGGACCGCGCCAACTGGAACCACTTGCCGGCTAGAACCACTTCCACGTCTTGGGGATCTTCTCCCCCGCTGCGAGGATCTTGATCTTGGCCGTGGCCATGAACCCGTTGATCTCGATATCCAGGTGTGGGCCGCCGTGGACGTCGTAGCGTCCCTCGTCGATCTTCAGTTCGCTCATGGTCCGGTTGCCGGTGATCGACACTGACACCCCGGGCGGGAGCAGGATCTTCGCGTTGGCGCCCCACAGGTCCACCTGGAGGTGGGTCCGTGGGCGGTCGACGACGGCCTCCCGGGCGTCGAGGTAGATCTCACCGAGCCAGGACGTCAGTCGGTAGTCGTCCGGCAGCATCCAGCGCCCCTCGCGCTTGAGCGTGTCGAAGACAGAGGTCCTCTTCTGGCTCTCGTCGACCGTGATCGCGCTGCCGGGCCGGGTGGCCGGCGGGCGGGACTGCTGTGCGGGGCCGGGCCGATCGGCGGGGAGACCGCTCAGTGCCACGTCGAGTTCGGCGGGGCAGGTCGCGGCCCAGATCTTGGCGGCGCGGTCCGAGAACTCGGCGAGCGACAGCTCACCACGCCCCACCATCGCCTCGAGTCGCCGCTGCGCCAGGGTCCGCGGGTCGTTGTCCTGCTCCGGGTTCATGCCCCCAGGTTACTCAGCGCGTGAGGTCCTTCATCATCGAGCGCATGTCGGCTGCCAGTTCGTCGGCCAGGTCCTGGAGGCCACCGGAGATGACCTGCGAGAGGAGATCCGGATTCTGCGCCTCGATCACGCAGCCGCCGCCGGACTCGCGGATGACCACGTTGCACGGGATCATCAGGGCCACGTCCTTGCTCACGTCGAAGGCCTTCCCCGCGAACCCGGGGTTGCAGGCGCCGAGGATGAGGACGCGCTCGATGTCCTTGTCGATCTTGTTCTTCAGGGTGGCCGTGAAGTCGATCTCGTGGAGGATCCCGAATCCACGATCGGCGAGCGCTGCCCGGGTCGCCTCGACCGCCTCGTCGAACTCCATCTCGGTGTACGTGCCGATTCCGATGTCCATGTCGACTACCTCCGATGTCTCGTTGGTGCTTGGTGCCGTCGGTTTTGGTCTCCGGTGTCGTCACCCAGCCTGCCATGCGGCCGGGCGGTGGTCAGGCGAGCGAGAGGAACAGTTTCTCGAGTTCGGGCAGGTCGACCCCGTCCGCCCCGGGTTCGCCGTCGCGGGCGATGCACTCCTGGATGTTCTCGCTGATGATCTTGAACCCCGCACGGTCCAGCGCCTTGGACACCGCCGCGAGCTGGGTGACGATCTCCTTGCACGAGCGCTCCTGCTCGACCATGTCGATCACCGCGTTGAGCTGGCCACGCGCCCGGCGGAGCCGGTTGAGGACCTGCTGGCGGGGCTCGGACGCGGCCCTTTCGGGCACCGCCCGGTCGGGCACAGCTTTCACGGACTCTGCTCGTTCGGTTTCCGACATCGTCGTTCCTCTCGTGGATCGCTGATGGTCTCGGATGGTGAAGGCGGACTGACGCGAGACCCCCGTGGGTCCACCGGATGCCTCCAGTGTACCCACGGGGGTATATTTGCGCGAGTGCCGGTTCGGGCCGGCCCGGCTGACGCTCAGTCGTCGTGGACGATGATCCCGCGGACCATCCCCTCGCCGCCCTTCTCCATGATCTCGTAGCCCTCGTTGACCTGGTCCAGCGTGAAGCGATGCGTGATCAGCTCGTCCAGCTTGAGCTGCTTCTCGTCCCACAGCCGCAGGATGTTGGGGATGTCGTGGAAAGCGTTCGCGGAGCCGAAGAGTGAGCCCTTGATGACCTTCTCGTACTGCGAGACGAACAGCCCGGGCAGGGTGATGGACTGGTTGTCGAGGCCACCCATGGAGGTCAGGACCACGACGCCGCGCTTGCCGACCATGTCGGTCGCGTCGGCGGTGACCTTCGCGTCGGCCACCCCGATGGTGATGATGGCCTTCTCCGCCATCGTGCCCCAGGTCAGCCCCGGGAGCTCGGCCTTGGCCTCGTCCACGTCCGTGTAGACGTGGGTGGCGCCGAACTCCTTGGCCTTGGCCAGCTTCGACTCGTCGGTGTCGATGGCGAGGATGAAGCGCGCACCGGCGTGCTTGGCACCCTGGATGGCGTTGATCCCGATCCCGCCGATACCGAAGACGACGACGGTGTCGCCGGCCCGGACGTCGGCCGAGTAGACGGCGGAACCCCAGCCGGTGGTGACGCCACAGCCGACCAGCGCCGCCACCTCGAAGGGAATCCAGTCCTGGACCTTGACCACCGAGTTCATGTTGGCCACGGTGTACTGCGAGAACGTCCCCAGGGTGCACATGGCACCGGCGGTCTCGCCGTTGTCCAGCTTGAACGGGTAGCGGCCGTCGGCCATCTCACCGATGGTGCCGTTGAGGCCGCCGTCGCAGAGGTTGGTCATGCCGCGCGCACAGGCCGAACACTTGCCACAGGCGGGGATGAAGGACCCCACGACGTGGTCACCGGGCTGGACGTGGGTGACGCCCTCGCCGACAGCCTCGACGACGCCCGCCCCCTCGTGACCCCCGACGATCGGCAGGCGACCGGGCAGGTCGCCGCTGGTGATGTGCAGGTCGGAGTGGCAGAGTCCGGCGACCTTCCACTTGACGAGCACCTCGCCGAAGTTCGGTCCGTCGAGCTCGGCCTCGACGATCTCGAACGGCTTGCCGAGCTCGCGGGCGATGGCGGCCTTGGTCTTCAATTGATCTCCCTCCGGGCGCGACGGGGCGAGACCCGTCACTGAAACGTGTTCTAGCAACGTTAGCCCCATAGGTGAATTCCGTGGGGTGGTTACAAGAACGCGTTCCAGTGCGGATACCCGTCGCGGTGACCGGTCAGGAGGCGCGAGCCGGGTCGCGGATCAGGGCTGGGCGTCGCCCTGCTGCGCCTGGGCGTCCTCGACGGCCTTGCGGACCTCGTCCATGTCGAGCCCCTTGATCTGTTCGACCAGGTCGTCCAGTGCCTGCTCCGGGATCGCTCCCGAGTGGCGGAACACCGCGATGCCCTCGCGGAACGCCATGAGCGTCGGGATGGACTGGATCTGCAACATCGCCCCGAGCTGCTGCTCGGCGTCGGTGTCCACCTTGGCAAAGGTCACCTCGGGGTTCTTGCCCGAGACCTTCTCGAAGACCGGACCGAAGGCCTTGCACGGGCCACACCACTCGGCCCAGAAGTCCACCAGGACGATGTCGTTGTCGGTGACGGTCTTCTCGAACTCGGCGGTCGTGATGTCGACGGTGCTCATACGAATGCCCTCCTAGCGCGGACGGGGCGACTCTCGTCCCGCCTCGTGTGGTCGCCAGCCTACGGACAGCCCGCGCCGGCGACGACCTTGCGCGTCAATCGATACCCATGAGGGTATGAATGCCCGCGTAGTCAGGGACAACGCCGTCGGGAGCGGGATATTCCCCGGGCACCCCCGCCGTCATGCTCCTGGGCGAGGCGGCGAGTCGAGGACCTCGGTGAGGAACTTCTCGAGCTGGTCGAGGAAGACGGCGTTGTCGTCCCCCGCCACCATGTGCCCGGCGTCGGGCACCTCCATCGTGTACGCGTGCGGGAGCAGCTCGCGCAGATGCCGCACGGACTCGTCGCTGACGATGTCGGATGCCGAGCCCCGGATGAGCAGGGTCGGCTGGGTGATGTGCGGGACGAGGTTCTCGAAGAAGGCGTTGCCCATCTCGGCGTTCTGGGCGGAGGCGCCTCCCGCGAATCGGGGATCCCAGTGCCAGTGCCAGCGTCCGTCGTCCCGCATCCGCAGGTTCTTGCGCAGGCCCTCGGGGTTCGGCGGTCGCTTGCGCTGCGGCTGGTAGGCGGCGATCGCCTCGGCCGCCTCCTCGAGGCTCGCGAACCCGTCGAATCCGGAACGCATGAACTCCCCGACCCGCTCGACGCCCTTGGCCTCGAGCTTCGGGGTGACGTCCACCAACACGAGCGCGCGGGCGACGTCCTTGCCGGTGCCCAGCGAGAGCATCGCGGTCATCCCGCCGAGGGAGGCGCCGACGATCACCGGGCGCCGTGAGGGGAACCGCTCGGCGACGATCGCCTCGAGGTCGGCGGCCAGACGGTGGATGTCGTAGTCCCCCTCCGGATCCCAGTCGCTGTCCCCGTGACCGCGGGCGTCCATCGCGGTGACCCTGTAGCCCTCCCCCGACAGCCGCCGCGCGGCGCGGCTCCACGCGTGCCGGGTCTGGGCACCTCCGTGCAGCATGAGGATCTCCTCGACCGGATCGAGTGCCTCTCCGGCCGGACCCGCCGGCTCCCACACCTCTCCGACCAGCGTCACTCCGCCGTCGCGTTCCACCGTGAACTGCCGTGGTTCGCAGATCGTCTCGGTCCTCGACATGTACGGGCCTCCCGGCAGTCGCCCACCCCGTCGGTGGAACGTGTTCTTGTGTCGTTCTACCACGCCCGCTCGGCGATCACCCGTGCAGCGAGGTCCTCGGCCACCGCGAGGACCGTGTAATACGGCCCGCACCTCGGCAGTGCGGGCAGCGCCGCCGCGTCGGCGACCCGCAGTCCCCCCACCCCGAGAACGCGCCCGGACTCGTCGAGCACCTCCCCGATCCGCGCCGTGCCGGACAGGTGCTGGGAGGTCGAGGGAGTGACGGCCCCGTCCAGGTCCAACCGGTCCGCCACCAGGGCCGCGGCCCCGGCCAGGGCGGCCGCGTCGTCCGGGTCATCGGCCAGCTCCACGATCCCGTCGTCACGGATCCGGCCACGGCCGACCGGGTTCATCAGGGCGATTCCGATCCGGTGCGGCACCGGCTCCAGGCCCGGGATGACGTGGTGCAGCGGCACCGCGTAGGGGCGGATCTCGATCTCGGCCTCGGCGGACACCCGCAGCCGGACGACGTGGGAGAGCAGCGGCGGCAGGCCCCGGGCCGGGTCCGGGCCCGTCGTGACCTCCGCGGGCAGGTCGAGCAGGACTTCCGGATGCTCCTGTACGCCGTGGCCGACCGGGTGCCCGGAGGACGGTCCGATCCCGGACGCCCCCAGCAGTGCGGCGGTCCCGATCGCCCCCGCACACAGCACCACCTCCCGGGCACCGATCTCCTCGTCGTCGTCGAGTACCACGCCGTCACACCGCCCGGCGACGCGCCCGCCCTCCCACCTGAGCGACCGGACCCGCGCCCCGGTCCGCACCCGCACGCCCGCGCCGGCCGGGTCCCAGGCATCGAACGCCGTCACCCGCCGCCCACCACGGCGCGCCTGTCCGATCGCGGACACACGGCCCGGGAAGGCTGCGGCCACGCGCGCGGCGACCGGCCCCATCGGCGCCAACCCGGGTCGGAGACGCTCCGCGGCGCGGGCCAGGCCCACCGCGTAGCGCCGCGGCCAATCCGGACCCCATTCCGCGAGGTCCGCCGGACGGGCGGGCGTGCAGTAGCCGCCGTTGACCGCTCCCGACCCACCGAGGGTGCGGCCGCGGGGCAGGTCGAGGCTCGCGCCGCCGAGCGTGGCGCGGTGCCGGGAGACGACCCGCGACCCCGGCCCCACGTCGAGCAGTCCCGCCCGGGGTGAGGCGGCGACCGAGCCCGCCTCCAGCAACAGGACGTCGGCTCCGGCCTCCGCCAGGCGACGGGCCATCACGCAGCCGGCGGGGCCCGCGCCGACCACCACGATGTCGGACCGCCCCCCGCTCATCGCGTGACGTCCGGCCGCAGGGCGTCGGGTGAGCGCGCCGCCCACGCCGATCGCCACACGCCGACGCCGTAGGCCAGGTCGTCGAGACGGTGGATCAGAAGGTGCCCGAGGGGTTCGTCGACCGGTGCCCGCCCCGGCTCACGCACGCTCCACCAGTGCCACAGCCCCTCGCCCACCGCCGCGGCCAGGACTCGCCGCCGCAGCCCGCGGGCCATGCGCGACCGCGACCGGGCGGTGACGGCGAGCGCGACCGCGGTGAGGGGCCAGTACGGGCGGAGCAGTGCCTGGGGTAGCTGCCGGATCGAGGCCTCCGCCCCCCTCGCCACCAGTTCGGCGGCGGCGCGGCCGTCCCCGGTGAGAGCGCGCGTACGCCACCACGACCGGGCGATCGCACCGGCCGCGACCAGCGATCCCATCGGCGTCGCGCTCCACACCCCGATCGCCACGGCGAGCGACCACGGTGCGGCGACCGCGGGAGCCACCGCCGCACCGTGCCGGTCGGCCAGCGGCGCGGCTCCACGCCCGTAGTAGGCGCGGCGGGCGAGCAGTGTGGTGAGCGACGTCCGGTGGCGGTGAGCCACCCGCGCGGCCGGCTCGTAGCGGACGTGTCCGCCCGCGGCGTCGGTGCGCCAGCACAGGTCCACGTCCTCGGCGACGTGCATCCGCTCGTCGAACGGGCCCCCACCCCCGCCCCGGGGAGGAGGCGGTAGCCGGTCGGGCCGCACGGCGAGCGCGGCGCTGGGGACGTACGCGACGCGCGTGCGGGGCCGGACCCGGGCGGGCTCGGGCCCCATGTCCAGCGCCGAGCGGGCCGTCTCGTAGCCGCGCACCCAGAACCGGCCGGGGTCGGAGGCCACGATGCGCGGTGCGACCGCCGCGACCCGGGGGTCGTCGAGTCGTGCGAGCAGGACGTCGAGCCAGCCGGGCAGCGGGAGGACGTCGGCGTCGAGGTAGACCACGACCTCCGCCCCGGCCGCGACCGCCACGGCGGTTCCGGTGTTGCGGGCGGCCGCAGGACCGCGGGACCGGTCGTGGCGCAGGACCGTGGCGGCGCGCGGGGTGTCGGGGGCGGCCGCGGCCGCGGCGGGAGGCGGGGTCGTGACGGGCAGGGTGAGGGGCAGGGTGGTAAGGGGCAGGGTGGTAAGGGGCAGGGTGGAGCCGTCGTCGACGACGACGAGGTGCGCGCCCCTGGCCAGTTCCGGCTCGAGGGCCTTCGTGAGTGCGGCCACCCCGGCGGCGTCGTCGCGGACGGGGACCACCACCGCGACGGCACCCAGCGGGCGTGCGCCCGTCGCGGCGCCGGCGGGATGGGCCATCCCCCGGTCCGTGAGGGCACGCGCGAGCGCCGCACCCGCGGGCGTGTCGGTGGCGACCGAGTTCCCGCCGGCCAGGAGCGCCGAGACCGCGGGCGAGGGCGTGATGAGGGTGACCGGGTCCCCGCCCAGCACCTTCACGACGTCGCCGCGCCGCAGCACGCGGGTGCGACGGTCCAGCAGGACATGGGGGACCTCGCTCATCGGAGCATCCCGTCCTCACCCGGACGCCACCGGCCCAGACGGACGCTCGCGTCGGCGACCAGCGCCGTCCACAGTCGCCTGCCCTCGTCGGCGGATGCGGCGGTGGGGTCGCCCAGCACCCCGTTCGGGCTCACCGCGGCGACCCCGCCCTCGCGCAGTGCGGGAAGGATGTCGGGCAGCGGCTCGACGCACCCGGCCACCGCCAGGTCCGCACGGACGAGGCCGGGGTGCAGGTGCATCAGGAGCGAGGTCTCGGCGTGGCCTGCATGGGTGTCGGTGGGGTCCTCGCTCGTTCGGCAGGACAGCCAGGCGGCGTCGCGCCCCTCGTAGCGGAGCCGGGAGACCGCGCGGCGCAGCGCGTCGACGTTGCCACCGTGACCGTTGACCACCACCAGCCGATCCGCCCAGGTGCCCACCGACCGGCCGAGTTCGACGAGGGTCCCGGCGAGCGCGTCCGTGCCGATCGACACCGTCCCCGCGAACGCCTGGTGCTCCCCGCTCGCCCCGTAGGCGAGGGCGGGGAGCACACGGACGTCACCGGGAACGTGCGTACCCGGCCCACCCGCGCCGAGCGCGCGGGCGGTCGCGGTGGCCAGGATCGTGTCGGTCTCCGGCGGCAGGTGCGGTCCGTGCTGTTCGGTCGCCCCGAGGGGTAGCACCGCGAGCACCCCCGCACCGGTCGGGCCGGTCGCGCCGATCGCGCCCGTCACGTCGGGTCAGACCTTGATCGCGCCCATGTCGACGGTGAAGGTCGAGGCGGTGATCGTCCGCGAGGCGTCCGAGGCGAGGAACATCACCGAGTCCGCGATGTCGTCGGTGGTGGCCATGCCCATCCCCAGGATCGGCGTGAAGTGTGGCAGGAACTGCGGCATGGTGTTGAACACCTCGAGCGCGTCGGGGTCCTCCGCGCCCATCGGCGTCTGGACACCGTAGGGGTGGATCGTGTTGACCCGGATGCCGTGCTCGCCGAGCTCCTTGGCCGCCGTCTGCGCCAGGCCCACCACGCCGTACTTGGACGCCGAGTAGGGCGACTGCACGGGCATGGCCTTGAGACCGGCCACCGAGCTCACCAGGATGATCGACCCGCCGTTGCCGGCGGAGAGCATGTGTGGGATCGCCGCGCGCAGCGTCTTCCAGTAACCGGTGAGGTTGATGTCGATGGTGTCCTGCCACTGCTGCTCGTCGAGCTCCCAGACCTTGCCCCAGTTGCAGATGCCCGCGTTGGCGATCACCACGTCCAGGCGGCCGCCGAAGCGTTCCACGCCGCGCGCGACGAGTGCCTGCTGGAACGCCAGGTCGCGGACGTCGCCGACCTCGGCGAGGATCTCCCCTCCCTCGGCCTCGACACGCTCGATCGTGGTGGCCAGGTCGTCCTCGGTCGCGGTCCGGTACTTCACGTACTCGGACGGCGAATCACACAGGTCCAGTCCGATGATCTTCGCACCCTCACGCGCGAATCGGATGGCGTGCTTGCGACCCTGGCCGCGGGCCACGCCGGTGATGTAGACGACCTTGCCGTCGAAATCTCCCATTACAGGGGTGTCCTTCTCTCAGGTGGTGGTGGGTCAGGCGCCGAGACGGCGCGTGAAGCCTTCGGGGATGACGTAGTCGTCACGGCTCAGCTCGGAGATGGAGGACTTGCTGAGCCCGATGAGGCTCGAGTCGAGCCCCGAACGCATGATGTCGAGCACGTTCTCCACGCCCGCCTGCCCGTTGGCCCCCAGTCCCCAAAGGTAGGCGCGTCCGATCATCACGGCGCGGGCCCCGAGCGCGAGCGCCTTGGCCACGTCCGAGCCGCGGCGGATGCCGCCGTCGAGCAGGACCTCCACCTGGTCGCCCACCTCGTCGGCGATCGGGGCGAGGCAGCGGATGGACGCCGGGGTCGCGTCGAGGTTGTTGCCGCCGTGGTTGGACACGGAGATCGCGGTGACGCCGGCGTCGACGGCGCGCTTGGCGTCATCGACCCGGGTGATGCCCTTGAGCATCACCGGCCCGTCGTAGTTCTCCACGACCCAGGCGATGTCCTCCCACGTGGCGGGCGGGGTGCCCATCCACTCGCCGTACGCACCGAAGAAGGTCGGGCCCATCTCGCCCTGGTTGACGAGGTTGGGGGTCGTCAGGTCCGGGAACCGCTTGTTGACCACCACGTCGCGCGCCCACTCGGCGGCCCACCGCGGCCGGACCGCGATCTGCGGGGCCAGGGTGATCATCGCCTTCGCGTCGAGCTTCTCGGGGATCGCCGGGCTGCCCCAGTCACGGCCCATCGAGAACGACCAGTCGGTGGTGAGGATGACCCCGGCAGCGCCGGCGGCCTTGGCACGCTCCAGCCGCTCCAGGACCTTCTCCTTGCCGCCCAGCCAGTACACCTGGAAGAAGGTCTGCGGGTTGGCCGCGATGACCTCCTCGATCGGCTTGGACGCGAACGAGCTCAGGCCCATCGCGGTACCGCGGGCGGCCGCGGCGCGGGCCACGTCGACCTCACCGTCCGGCGTCACGGCCTGGACACCGGTCGGCGAGATCATCACCGGCAGGCTGATGGGCTGGCCCATCACCGTGGTGGCCATGTCGCGGTCCTGTTTGGCGCCGATCACGTGGGGCTTGGGCTCGAGTTCGGTGAAGGCGTCCATGTTGTCGCGGATGGTCACCCCCGCCTCACTGCCGCCGACGAGCGCCATGTACACGCTCTTGGGCAGCTTCTTCTGTGCGCGACGCTGGGCCTCGGCGACCGACTCGAACCACGGGTTCTGGCGCCAGGGGTTGGCCTCGGCGATCTTGGACAGGCGGGACACGGTGGTGGGTGCTCCTTCTTGGTGGGTTTCGTCCGGGTGGGACGGCTCAGATCGGGGACTCGTCGCACAGGCTGGTGGGCCTGCGGGGCGGTGTCGTGACGAGGGTCAGCGGCACCGGGCCGGTGGGCTGCTTGCGCGCCGCCAGCCCCATGGGCCGGGTGTGGTCCTGCGACGGGTCGGGGATGCTGCGCTCAGCCGCGAGCAGTCCCTCTCCGTACCCCTGGACGCACTCGGGGTCCGGGCCGTCCATCGGCAGCCCGGTGAAGAACTTGGCCGCCATGCAGCCACCCCGGCAGCTGTCGTAGAAGTCGCAGGACGCGCACGCCCCGGCCGACTGCGGCTCGCGCAGCTCACGGAACAACTCCGAGGTCTGCCACACCGTCTCGAACCCGCCGTCGGCGACGACGTTGCCGGCGAGGAACTCCTCGTGGATGGCGAAGGGGCAGGCGTAGACGTCGCCGATCGGGTCGATCAGGCACACCACACGCCCGGCACCGCACAGGTTGAGCCCGGGAAGGGAGCCCTGCGCCTGCCCCTCACCGAAGGGGGTCAGGTGGAAGAAGCTGTCGCCGGTGAGCACGTCGGAGCCGTTCGCGACCAGCCAGTCGTACAGGTCCTTCTGCTGTTCGGGCAGCGGATGCAGGTCGTCCCACACGTCGGCGCCGCGGCCCGAGGGACGCAGGCGGGTGATGCGCAGGGTCGCGTCGTATTTGTCGGCCAGCGCCTTGAACTCGTCCAGCTGGGTGACGTTCTCGCGGGTGACGACGACCGAGATCTTGGCGTCCGTGAACCCGGCGTTCTTGAGGTTCTCCAGCGCCCGCACGGCCATGTCGAACGAGCCCGGGCCACGGACCGCGTCGTTGACCTCGGCGGTCGCACCGTCGATGGAGATCTGGACGTCCACGTAGTCGCTCGCGGCCAGGCGCCGGGCGACCTTCTCGTCGATACGGACGCCGTTGGTGGAGAACTTCACGCCCACCTGGTGGCTGGTGGCGTAGTCGACCAGCTCCCAGAAATCGGAGCGGACCGTCGGCTCACCACCGCCTATGTTGACGTAGAAGACCTGCATCTTCTGCAGCTCGTCGATGATCGCCTTGCACTGCTCGGTGCTGAGCTCGCGCGGGTCACGGCGACCGGAGGAGCTCAGGCAGTGCACGCAGGCGAGGTTGCAGGCGTAGGTGAGTTCCCAGGTCAGGCAGATCGGCGCGTCGAGACCACGCTCGAACTGGTCGACGAGGCGGCCGACCGGGGCCGGGGTCGCGGGGGCGGACGTCGTCGCCGGGCGGTTGAGCATGCTGGTCATGAGGTCTCCTCGATCATGCGCGAGGCGGCGAGCTGGCCGAGCGCGTGCAGGTACAGCCGCGACGTTCCCGGGTCATCGATCGACACCCCGGCGGCCGCGCAGGCGGCGCGGGCCGACGGGTGGTCGGCGAGGGTGCGGACCACCTCGACGATGGTCGGCGACTTCAGGAAGCTGAGCTTGCGGGTGTGGAAGTGGTAGAGCAGTGCCCCGAACGGCTCGGGCCGGAGCGCCACGCCGGGGTGCAGGCGCCAGCCGGCATCGAGGTCGAATTCCGCCGCGGCGGTTGACTGCTCGGCACCGGCCGGCGCTGCTGCGGAGGTCATCTCAGTAGACCCCACACATGCCGTCGATGGAGACCTCCTCGATGAGGGCCTCCTCCAGCACGACCTCGGTGTTCTGCGTGTTCTCCATGACGTGTCCTCTCGTCTGGCACTCCGGCGGTGTCCCACCGTGTTCCGGTGAGATCCGCATCATATTGGCACTTAGTGCCAGTGGCAAGGGTCACTCATCTAGGCTCTCGTGTCATGGGAACGCCGGAAATGCCCGGAACCGAGACACGGCCCCCCGGGCGTCGCCCGTCGACCACGCGCGCCTCGATAGTCGACGTGGCCCTCGACCTGTTCGCACGTCAGGGATACGAGGCGACCAGCGTCGACCAGATCGCCGAGGCCGCCCACATCTCCCGCCGGACCCTGTTCCGCTACTTCCCCGGCAAAGCCGCTATCGCGTGGGGCGAGTTCGACGTGCAGATCGACCTCATGCTGGACTACCTCTCCGCCGTGCCCGAGCAGACGCCGCTGCGGGACGCCCTCGCGGACGCGCTCATCGCGTTCAACACCTTCCCCGCCTCCCAGACCGAGGTCCACCGACTGCGGATGCGGCTCCTGCTCGGGGTGGACGAACTGCAGGCGCACTCGACCCTGGTGTACGCCGACTGGCGCCGGGCCGTCGCCGGGTTCGTCGCGGACAGACTCGGCGAGACCGTCGACGATCTGGCGCCCTCCGCGATCGCTCACGCCGCGCTCGGGATCGCGCTCTCGGCCTACCGCCTGTGGGTGTCCGAGCCCGGAGCCGATCAGGATCGCCTCCACGATCTCCTGCGTCGCGGGACGCAGATCCTCGCCTGAGTCGACGCCCTCGCGCCCGGCGGGCGGGCGCGACGAACTTACCGACGGGTAACCTCGTCGTCGTGACCGATACGACACCGACCCCCGCCTCCCCGTCCACCGGCGCGGAGACCCCCACCTACCGCCTGTGGAAGACCGCCTCCCGGCTACCGTTCGGCTCACGCCTGTTCAGTGCCGGGGTCAGCCTCAAGGCCCCGTACTTCCGCACCGTGCGCCCGCACGTCGTCGACGTCCGACCCGGCCGCTGCGTGGTGCGGGGGCCCGGATGGTGGGGCAACCGCAACCACATCGGCACCTTCCACGTGATCGCGGCGTGCAACCTCGCCGAGATGGCGATGGGCGTGCTCGCCGAGGCCACCGTCCCGGCCACCCACCGCTGGATCCCCGTGGGGATGAACGTGCGGTACCCGGCCAAGTCGACCGGAGGGATGACGGTGACCGCGGAGTGGACGGAGCTGCCGGACTTCTCGTCCTTCACCAGCGGGCAGGACGTCGAGGTGCCGCTGAGGTTCGTGGACGACGCCGGGGTCGAGCCCGTGGTCGGTTCGATCACCATCCGGGTCTCGCCCAAGAAGAAGGGCTGAGGCACCCGGTACCGGGACCACACAGTCGCCCGGACACCGTCACTCCGCCCTTCGACCCCTGCAACCCGCCCTTCGGATGTCGATGCGCCCCCGGAGCCCGCAGCGTGGTTGCGAATCCGGAGGGCGGATCCGGCCCGCTGGTTTTCCGTTGCGGAAACGGAAAGAGAGGCCTATGTTTTCCATCATGGAAAACAACGGGCCCGCTCCGGGCACCGGGCCCCTCGACCCGGACAACGCCGTGCCGCAGGACAGCACCTCCCAGCAGGACACCGCTGCTCCGTGCGGGACCACCGCGTACGACCCGGCCGCCGCACTCGCCGATGTCGACTCCGCACGCCGCGCCGTGGCGGACCGGCTCATCACCCCGTGGTGGTATCACCCCGCGCTCGGGGCGATCCTCGCCGCGATCCTCCTGGTCGGCGCTCTCGACCTGCACGACCTCATCCGCCTCCCGGTGGCACTTGTCGGCGCCGTGGGCATCGGCCTGCTCGTCGCCGCGTACCAGCGAATCACCGGCCTGTGGGTGGACATGCGCAACCTCGGCCCCGTCTCGCGACGGTGGTGGCTCGCCTACGCGGTGGTGGTCGTCGTCGTCACCGTCTCCTCGCTCGCACCCACACTCACCGACCGGGCACTGCCCGTGTGGGCGGCCCTGGCCCTCGCCGCCATCGCGCTGGTCGCGACGATCGTGTTGGGACGCCGGGTCGACGAGGCCCTGCGGACGGAGATCCGCTCGGGCGCCGCCGCGCTCCCCCGCCGGCGATGAGGGCCGGACGCCCCGCGGCGCAGTTCGACGAGATCATCCACGCCCCGCACCGCCTGCGGATCTGCGCCCTGCTCGCGCCCGTGGAATCGATGGAGTTCGGGACCGTCCGCGACGAGCTCGGGGTGGCCGACTCCGTCTTGTCGAAGCAGTTCAAGGTCCTCACCGACGCCGGGTACGCGACCACCTCCAAGGCCGCCGGGAAGACCGGTCGCGCACGGACCTGGTTGGCCCTGACACGGGCCGGGCGGACGGCGTTCTCCGGTCACCTCGAGGCGCTGCGGGAACTGGCAGCCGCCGCGGAGGGCGCACCTACCCCGGGGCGAGGGCCCGGCGCGCAGTGACCGTCAGTCCCGGGTGCGGGCGTCGAAGGCCTTGATCGCGATCGGGGCGATGATCACCGTCAGACCCACGATCCACAGCAGCGACGCCAGCACCGGGTGCTGCAGTGGCAGTGCGGCGTCCGGCCCGACGGCAGGCGCGTTCCCCCACAGCTGACGCATCGCCTGCACGACCGACGAGAGCGGGTTCCACTCGGCGATCACCCGCAGCCAGGCCGGCATCGACTCCGGCGGGGCGAAGGTGTTGGCGACGAACGTGATGGGGAACGTCGTGGTGAACATGACGCCGTTGACCGCCTCGATGGTCTTGAGCCTCGAGCCCACGACGATGCCGATCCAGATCATGACGAAGCCGAAGCCCACCAGGATGAGATAGCCCAGCAGCGCGTCGAGGATCCCGCTGCGGATCCGCCACCCCACGATGAGGCCCGTCAACGACATCACCACCACGCCGATCGACGAGTGGATGAGGCTCGAGGCGCTGCGGGCGATGAGGATCGACGCGCGCTGGATGGGCAGCGAACGGAAGCGGTCGATGATCCCCTTGTTGAGGTCGTTGCACAGACCGGAGGCCACGACGAACGAGGAGAACGCCATGGTCTGGGCCATGATGCCCGGAAGCAGCCACTCGCGGTAGTCACCGCCCGCCACCGCGATGGCGCCACCGAAGACGAACGCGAACAGCAGCACGAACATCACCGGCTGGATGGTGACGTCCGCGAGGTTCTCCGGCTGACGACGGATGTGGAAGAGGTTGCGGCGGGTCAGCGCGGAGATCTGGCGACCGAACGAGGGCCCGTCCGGGCGGGCCGGCACGGAGAAGTGCTCCGCGGTGGGCGGTCCCGCTGCGGACGTACCCGCCGAGGGGTCGGCGACTGTGCTCATACCCGTGACTCCTGTTCCATCGTGTCGGTGTGCTGCGGGTCCTCGGCCTTGCGTCCGGTCAGGGACAGGAAGACGTCGTCCAGGCTGGGACGCTGCAGGCCGATGTCATCGAGTTCGATCCCCGCCTCGGTGAACGCGGCGGCGATCCCGGCCAGCGCCGACACCCCCTCGGACGGTGCGGTGAGCCGCCGGGCGTCCCTGTCCACGTGGAAGTCCGCGATGCGGGTACCCAGTACCCGCACAGCCTCGTCTACGTCCTCTGACCGGGACACCGTGATCACCAGACTGGCCGCGCCGGAGCGGTCCTTGAGCTGCAGCGGCGTGCCCTCGGCGATCACGCGGCCGTGGTCGATGACGATCACCCTGTCCGCCAGCTGGTCCGCCTCGTCGAGGTACTGGGTGGTCAGCAACAACGTCGTGCCGTCCCGGACGAGGTCGCGCAGGACGTCCCACAGCTCGTTGCGCGAGCGGGGATCCAATCCCGTGGTGGGCTCATCGAGGAACAGCACCGGCGGGGCCGCGACGAGGCTCGCCGCCAGGTCCAACCGGCGCCGCATACCGCCGGAGTAACTCTTGGCGACCCTGGTGGCCGCGTCGCTGAGCGAGAACTTCTCGAGCAACTCGTCCGCCCTGGCCTTGACCGCCTTCTTGGGCAGCCCGTACAGGTCGCCGATGAGGCGGAGGTTCTCCCGCCCGGTGAGCAACTCGTCCACCGTCGCCGACTGGGCGGTCAACCCCATCGCCTTGCGGACCTTCGCCGGCTCCCGCATCACGTCATGACCGGCGACCCGCGCCGTCCCGGAGGTCGGCGGGCTCAGAGTGGTCATCATCCGGATGGTGGTGGTCTTGCCGGAACCGTTGGGCCCCAGCAGACCGAGGACCGTCCCGGTCGGGACGGCGAACGAGATGTCGTCGACGGCGGTGAAGTCGCCGAAGCGCTTCACGAGGTGCTCGGCCTCTATCGCCGGGGCGGAGGCGGGTCGGGTATCCACCTCAAAAGGGTGTCCCCCGTCCGCGCCCGAGTCAACACTCACCGCCCGCTTTGCGGACAGGATCTGTCAGCAATGGGCCGGAACCGGCCGGGATCGGATGCCGACTGCCGATGAGCGGCCTACCGTTGCCGGTATGCCGCGCATCACAGTGACTTCCGTCCACGTTGACGACCAGGCTCGTGCGCTCGCCTTCTACACCGACGTGCTGGGGTTCGTCCTCAAGTACGACCTCCCCGCCGGTGACTTCCGGTGGCTGACGGTGGTGGATCCCGGCGACCCGGGTGGCACCCAGCTACTGCTCGAGCCGGACCAGCATCCCGCGGCGCGCGCCTACACCGCCGCCCTCCGCGCGGACGGCATTCCGGCCGCGCAATTCGAGGTGGACGACATCCACCGGGCCCACTCCGAACTGCAGGAGAAGGGCGCCCGCATCGTGCAGCCTCCCGCCGAGATGGGCCCGGTGTGGACGCTGGTCCTCGACGACACCTGCGGCAATCTCATCCAGCTCGTCACCGCGCCCGATATGTGAGAGTTGTTCCCGCGTGGGCTCGCCGGGGGTGCCCGGCGTATCGTGGGGAGGTTGCCAGCGCGATCGTCGCCGCCTCACGACCAAAGGATGACCGGTACCCATGAGCCCCATGTCGACCATCCCACCGACCATCGCCCGATCGTGGCTGCTCCTGCCCGCGGACAAATCCGAGCGCTTCGACGACGCCGTCAACTCGGAGATGGACGTGGTGGTCCTCGACGTGGAGGACGGGTGCCGGCAGTCCGAGAAGGAGCGCGCCCGTCGCGAGGTCCGGCAGTGGCTCGAGGCCGGCAACCACGCGTGGATCCGCATCAACGATGTCCGCTCCCCCGAGTGGGAGAAAGACCTCATGGCGCTCGGGCACTGTCCGGGCCTGGACGGCGTGATGCTGGCCAAGACCGAGAACGCCGAGCACGTCTCCCTCACGGCCGCGCGCCTGGCCGAGAACACCCCGATCGTCGCGTTGGTGGAGTCGGCCGACGGCCTCGCCCAGGCCGCCGAGATCGCCAAGTCCGACCAGGTGGTGCGGCTGGCCTTCGGCGTCGGTGACTTCCGTCGCGACACGGGCATCGGGTCGTCGCAGATCGCCCTGGCGTACACGCGCTCGCAGTTCGTGGTGGCCAGCCGGATCGCGCGCGTGGCCCCGCCCATCGACGGGCCGACCATCTCCAACGACACGCAGGTCCTCAGGGACGCCGCCGAGCACGCCGTCGAGATGGGCATGACCGGCAAGCTGTGCCTCCGCGTGGACCAGGCGCCCTACATCAACGAGGTCCTCTCCCCCTCCGCGGCCGACGTCTCCTGGGCCGAGTCCGTGATCGACGAGCTGGGCCCCGGCGGCGAGCGCGCCCGGGACGGTGCCGATCTGCCGCGACTGGCCCGGGCCCAGAAGATCGCGCGCCTCGCGCAGGCGTACGCCGGGGCTCGCTGACGCGACCTCGCGCGCGGACAGGGCCCCGGAGGAGGTCAGCGGGGTGAGTCCCCGGTGACGAGCGGCAGGTCGGGGTCCGCCGCCCAGGCCACCATCGATCCGTCGTAGACCGCCACGTCCTCGCGCCCGGCCAGCGCCAGCGCGTGGGCGACCCCGGTGGCGGCGATCCCGCCGCCGCAGTAGGTGACGACCTTCCGGTCCTCGTCCAGCAGCCCGGCCGCCTCGAATTCGGCGCGCAGTTCCCCGATCGGCCGGAGCGCGCCGGACTCGGGGTCCCGCAGGCTGGTCACCGGCAGGTTGATGCTGCCGGGAATGTGGCCCGGCCGACCGTACGAGTCGATGTCGCCGCGGTAGGTGGCCTCGTCGAGGACGTTGACGAGGATCGTGTTCTCGTCGTCCAGGGTTGCGGCGACGTCCTCGGTGGACCGGATCATCTCCGGGCGGCGGACACCGCTGAAGGTGCGGGGCGTCGGCACGGCGATCTCATCGGTGACCTCGTAGCCGGCGGCCTTCCACGCCGGCAGGCCGCCGTCGAGGACGGTGACGTCGTCGAAGCCCTCGAAGCGCAGGTGCCACCACAGGCGGGTGGCCCAGAACCCCTCGTGCTGGTCGTAGACCACGACGGTCGCCCCGTCCCCGATGCCCAGGGCGCCCGCGGCAGCCGCGAAGCGCTCGTGGTCCGGCGCGGTGGCGGACAGGGGGCTGCCCGGGTCGGCGAAGTCGCCGAGCAGGTCGGCGAACAGGGCGCCGGGGATGTGCTCGGGCCGGTACGTGGCGACGCCCGAGACCGGGCGCGGGGTGCCGTCCGCGTCGGCGGCCAGGTGGGTGGTGGCGTCGACGACGACGAGGTCGGCGTCACCCAGGTGCGCGTGCAGCCACTCGGGGCTCACGGTGAGGGGGGTCGTCATGTCTGCTCCTTTCGATGACTACCCCTCCCAGGATAGACAGATCTGTTCAGTGGACGCGCTGGAGCCGGACGTTGGCGAACTCGGTCAGTCCCCAGCGGCCGAGCTCGCGGCCGTAGCCCGAACGCTTGACGCCGCCGAACGGCAGGCCGGGCATCGTCGTGCCGTGCTCGTTGACGTAGGCCATACCCACCTCGAGCCGCTCGGCCACCTCGGAGGCGCGGTCGACGTCGGTCCCCCACACCGAGCCGGACAGGCCGAAGTGGGTGTCGTTGGCGATCCGCACGGCCTCGTCGACGGAGTCGTAGGCGTACACCATGGCAACGGGGCCGAAGATCTCCTCGCGGTAGGCGTCCATCTCCTCGGTGATGTCGGTGAGGACGGTGGGCTGCATGAACGCGCCGGGCCGGTCGATCGCGGCGCCGCCCGTGACGAGCGTCGCGCCCTGCTCGACGGCGCGCTCGACCTGCTCCACGACGCCGTCGCGCGCGTCCTCGGAGGACAGCGGGCCCAGCTCGGTGCCCTCGTCGGCGGCGGGACCGACGGACAGTTCCTCGTAGAGGTTCTTCAGTCGCCCGACGAAGTCGTCCTTCATCTGCGCCGGGACGAAGATCCGCTTGGGCGAGTTGCAGGCCTGCCCACAGTTGGAGAGTCGCGCCCGACCCACGGTCTCGACCAGCTCGTCGAGGTCGTCGGCGTCCAGGACGACCAGCGGGTCGGAGCCGCCGAGCTCCAGGACGCTGGGCTTGAGGTTCTCCGCGGCCACCGTGGCCACCGCGGCCCCGGCGCCCTCGCTGCCGGTGAGGGAGACGCCCTTGATCCTGGGGTCGGCGATCATCTCGGCCACCGTGTCGCTCGAGGCGTACACGTTGACGTAGGCGTCCTCGGGGAGGCCGGCTCCGCGCTGGACCTTCTCGATCGCCGCGGAGGAGCGGGCGCAGATGCTCGCGTGCTTGAGCACGACGGTGTTGCCCAGTAGCAGGTTGGGTGCCGCGAACCGGGCCACCTGGTAGTAGGGGTAGTTCCACGGCATGATCCCGACCAGCGGTCCGACCGGCTCGTAGGTCACCCGGTTGAGCCGGGCGTCCGGCACATCCAGGGTGTCGGACTCGAGCAGCGCCGGGCCGTGCTCGCCGTACCAGCGGTAGATCGACGCCGCGAGGGCCACCTCACCCCGCGCCTGTTCGGGGAGCTTGCCCATCTCGGTGGTGATCGCCTTGCCCAGCTCCTCGCGGTGCTCGTCGAAGGCGTCGGCGATCGCCAGGAGGATCCGTGCCCGCTCGGACACCTCCGTCGCGCGCCAGGCGGCGAACCCCTCGGTGACCGTGCTCAGGATGGTGTCGACGTCCTCGGTCTGCTCGTACTCGCGGTCGGTCCGGCCGGTCGATGGATCGTGCGTGACGTACATGCGGTTCTCCTTCGCGTGGCGTTCTGGTCGAGGCTCGCCGGGATCGTTCCCGGCTCGTGCCGCGACGGTAGGACGCCCGCGGGCCGGACGCATCCGGTCGACACGCCACGACCCCGCCGGCGTCCAGGCGTGCCGGCGGGGTCGATCGGAGGTCGGGAGGGTCAGCCCCAGCCCTGGGCGGCGCGCCGATCGGCGTCGGCCATGCCCTGGTTGCCCTGGCTCGCGGCGCGCGAGATCTCGGCCAGCATCGCCTGGAGCGCGGCCGCGGCCTGGTCCCAGTCGTTCTGGTGCGCCTGGTAGGCGACGGCGGCGTCACCCTCCCACTCGGCGACGAGCGGCGCGAGGTAGGCCTTGAGGTCGTCGAGCGTGCTGCGCAGGGCGGTGGAGGCCTGCGTGACCTGCCCGACGAGCGCCTCGATCGGGCCATGGTTGTAGGTGATCTGTCCTGAGGTCATGGGAGTTCCCTTCCGGTGCTGGCGGTGTCGGCGGTCAGAGGTTGAGGGGGCCGGCGGCGCCGGCGCGGTTGATGAGTGCGGCGGAGTCCTGGTCCGCGGCGTCGAACGACGAACTGTTGGTCCGCATCGTCTCGGAGATCCCCGCCAGCGCGTGGTTGAGCTTGGTGCTCTGCTGCTGCCATTCGGTCATGATCTGGGTGAACCGGGCCTGGGCGGCGCCCCGCCACACCGAGCCCCCGAGCTGGGACACGGAGTCCCGCACAGTGCCGAGCAGTCGGTCGATCTCCAGGTTCACGTCGTCGACCCTCCTGGCCGCGGTGTCCATGGTCCCGATGTGGGTGTTGAACCCGGTCATCTCGTCCTCCCCTGTGGTCGGTGCGGAATCCCCTTCTGGGTCCGTCACAGTGTTCGACGCGCCCTCGGGGCGGTTCGGTTCCGCCTGATCGGCGAAAACTTCCCCGCGATTCACTCAGCGGGGTGCGATCACGCGGTCGCGTGCAGCCGCGATGCCGCCTCCACGGGGCCGATCGCGGGGACCACGAAGGACAGGAGACGGGCCCGGTCGCACGCGTCCACGACCCGCTCGGCGAGGCGTCCGCGCGCCAGCACCTCGGTCGACCCGGTGCCCGCCTCCCGCCTCCGTCGCCGCAGTCGGGCGAGGGCGTCGAGGATCCGGGGCACCTCGTCGTCGGTCATGGTGTCGCGGTAGGGGTCCCGGCGGTGCACCACCTCACGGTCGACCAGCGTGAGGCCACTCCGCGTCCGCTCGACCAGGCCCACGGTGGTCCGTGTGCGGCAGGTCTCCACGCAGATCGCCCACCGGGCCGAGGAGGACGGGAGCGCCTCGGCGGTGACCAGCGCGGCCCTGACCACGCGGGCGGTGACACCCACCGCGTCGGCGGCGCCGACCAGCCGCGCGGTGCGGCTGGCCCCCCAGTCGGTGGGTACGACCAGCACCACGGCGTCGCCCTCGCGTGCCGCGCCCCACCGCAGTGCCCGGGCTACGGGGGGCCCGAGGAGCTCCGAGACGGGGACCGACAGGCCCGCGACGTCGACGCGGTCACGATGGGCATAGGCGACGGGGTCGGATAGGCACCGGTCCGGGAATCGGCGGGCGGCCGACTCGACGCGGTCGGAGCACTCCAGGCGATCGCCGCCCGGGGGCAGGGCCGTTCCGTCCATCCCGGCGAGCACGGACACCGGTGCGACGACCGGGGACAACTCGGCGGAGGCGGAGGCGGCCGCCACCGTCAGCCCGGAGCAGGACAGATCGATAGCAAGGGTCGCCGCCCGCGGCCCCGGCGCGGACCGCTGCCCCGTCACGACTCGGACAGGGCGGTCTGCACCAGCCGGACGCCCCCGTCGCGGGTGATGAGCCTGCCCCGGCCCGCCGGCAGCGGCCCCGGCCGGACGCCGCCGAGAAGAGGGCCCTCCTCCCGACTTCCGGACATGAGGACACCGGCGCCACCGAGGTCGCGGATGCGGGCGACGAACGGGTCGAACATGGCGCGCGACGCCCCGGCGCTGCGTCGCGCGAGGACCACGGTCAGACCGATGTCGCGGGCATGCGGAAGGAACCGGGTGAGCGGCTGCAGCGGGTTGCCCCCGCCGGTGATAACGAGGTCGAGGTCGTCGACCAGCAAGTTGATCCGCGGGCCGGTCCACCACGACCGGGCCCGCAGTTCCTCCGGGGTGACATCCGCGCCCGGCATGCGCTCGTCGAGGACGCGGACGAGGTGCTCGACCATCGGGGCGAGGGCGGTCTCGGTGGGCGCGTAGCCTGCGAGGTGCGCGCCCTCGATCTCGCCGAGCATGGTGCGCCGGTAATCCACCACGATGAGCTTGGCGTGTTCCGGGCTGTTCCCGGCCACCAGTCCGCGCGCCAGCGAGCGCAGCAGCGACGTCTTGCCGCACTCGGAGTCGCCGAGCACCATCATCAGCGGGTCGCCCTCGAGATCGGCGTAGACCACCTTGAGGTCGGCCTCGTCCACCCCGAGCGGGACCCGGGTGCGGCGCCCGTCCGGGCCGGGGCGGGACAGGCTCGCCAGCTGGGCGTACGGCAGCATCTCGGGCAACATCCGGACCGGCGCCGCGGCGACGTCCCCCACCCGCGCCCGCCACCTGCGGGCCAGATGACGCGACGCCTCCGCTGTCGCATCGGCCACGCCGTCGGGGTCGACCCGCCCGTCCAGGCGGGGTTGATAGACGAGCATGTGGTGACGCTCCGGCGTGAGTCCGCGGCCCGGGGCGGCGGGCACGGTCATCGCGGCCCGCCGGTCGATCATCGAGTCGGTGGGATCCCCCAGCCGCAGTTCCACCCGGGTCCCGAGGGCGTCGCGCAGCGCCGGGCGCAGGTCCGCCCACCGGGAGGCGGACAGCACCACGTGGATCCCGTAGGACAACCCGTCCGCGGCCAGTCCCAGCACGACCTGCTCGAGGTCCTCGAACTCGGTGCGCAACGCCTGCCATCCGTCGATCACGAGCAGGACGTCGGGGTACTCGGCCACCGGGCGCCCGTCCCGGTCGACCATCCGTCGCCGAGCCTGGTCGAGGGAGACCACGCCGGCGTCGCGGAACTCGGTCTCGCGGCGGCGGCGCTCGGCGGCCACCTCGGCGACGGTGCGACGGATCTTCTCCTCCTCACCGCGGCGGGCCACCTCGCCGACGTGGGGCAGGTCCGCGATCGACTGCAGCACCCCGCCGCCCAGATCCACGACGTACACCGACAGTCGGCCGGGCTCGGTCGTCGCAGCCGCGGACAGCACGAGGGTGCACAGCGTGGTCGACTTGCCGGAGCGGGTCCCACCCACCACGGCCGCGTTGCCGTCCGCCCCGGACAGGTCCACGTGCCAGATGTCCCGACGCTGCTCGAACGGCAGGTCGACCTCGGCCAGCGGGAAGCGCAGCAGTGCGGTCCCGCCGGTGCCCGGGTGCAGGCCGCTGCCGGTGGGCCCGGCGACAGCGGGTTCTGTGCCCACGGCGGAGTCGAGCGGCGCACCCTGTCCCAGCGGCGCCAGCCACACCTCGTGCGCCGGCCTGCCGTGTCCTGCGAGTCGTCCCACCAGCACCTCGAGCAGGCTCGCGGACCCGTCGGCGGTGCCCGCATCCGCGGCGCCGTCCGACACCGCCCCCTCGTCGTCGGCCCCGGACGCCACCGGTGCCGGGGCGGGCACCGGCATGTACCAGGACGTGAACGGGCGGACGGTCGGGCGGGCGGCCGGCGTGGCCACCGATGACCCGTCGACGCGGCGGTCCCGGTGGTAAGGCCCGGAGACGTAGGCCGCGTCGAAGCGCACCGGGTCCCCGGCGTCCACCTTGAGGTAGCCGGCGCCCGGGGTGGCGGGCAGGTGGTAGGCGTCGGTGACCCCGAGGACCGTGCGCGACTCGGTGGCGGAGAACGTCTTCAGCGCGATCCGGTAGGACAGGTGACTGTCGAGCCCGCGCAGCCGCCCCTCCTCGAGCCGCTGCGAGGCGAGCAGCAGGTGGATGTGCAGACTGCGGCCCAGGCGACCGATGGTGAGGAACAGCTCCGCGAACTCGGGCTTGGACGACAGGAGCTCGGAGAACTCGTCGACCACGATCACCAGCGCCGGGAGCGGATCGAGCGGGGCGCCTTTGGCGCGGGCGGCCTCGTACTCGGCCACGCCTCCGTAGTTGCCCGCCGCACGCAGCACCTCCTGGCGACGATTGAGCTCGCCCTCGAGCGCGTCACGCATGCGGTCGACCATGGTGATCTCGGCCTGGAGGTTGGTGATCACGGCGGACACGTGCGCCAGCGACTCCAACCCGAGGAACGTGGCGCCGCCCTTGAAGTCCACCAGGACGAGGTTGAGCGAGTCCGGGTCGTGGGTGGCGACCAGGCCCAGCACCAGGGTGCGCAGGAACTCGGACTTGCCGGAACCCGTCGCACCGATGCACAGCCCATGCGGGCCCATTCCCCCGTGGGCGGCCTCCTTGAGGTCCAATTCCACGGGCGCGCCGTCCGGGCTGACACCCACCGGTACCCGCAGGCGATCACGCTCGCCGCGGCGACGCCACGCCACCGCCGGGTCCACCTGCCCGGCGACGCCGATGCCCAGCAGGTCGGGCAGACCGGGCGCGCGACGGGTCGTGGTGGACCCGTCGGCATGGGTCACCGTGTCGGCGGGTCGGTACCGCGCCAACGCCATCGCCAGCCGCTCGGCCTCGGGCGGGCTCATCGCGTCGACCCGGGCGATGTCCTCGTCACCGCCCTCGGTGCGCACGCGGGCCACGCCGTCGTCGTCGACCCGGACACACAGGCCGCGACGCAGCGCGAGGTCGCGCAACTGCCCCGCGCGGCTGCCGGAGACCTCGAGCACCGTCACCCCGTCGAGTCCGTCCTCCGCGAGCAGACGTTCGGCGCCGGTGACCCCGACACCGTCGACGACGACGACGAGGTGCGCCCGTCCCGGGACGACCGCCGCACTCGGTGAGAACGCCGAACGGTAAGACATGTCCTTCCCCAGCATCGACTCCACCCCGGCCAGTGAGAACTCGGTGAGTCGGACCCGTCCACCGCCGTCGGTGTAGTCGGGGTGTTCGTGGTGCGGGAGCCACTTGAGCCACTCCCAGGCCTGACGTGCGTCGCCCTCGCTCGCGGCCACCGCGACACGGACGCGGTCGGGGCCGTGGGCCACGACGAGACCGGCGATCATCGCGCGCACCGCGGAACGGACCACGGCCACCTCCCCGTCGAGCGACAACGCCGCGAACGCGCGCAGTTCGAGCGCCACGGGCAGCTCGTCGACCACGGAGTGCACGCGGACGAAGCGACGCATGCTCACCACCGACACCGGTTCGAGGTCGTCGACCGGACCGGTGTCGGGTGCCTCCAGTCTCGTCGCGAGCGCCTGACGGCCCGGCCCCACGCGGATGGTGAGGTCGTCGGGGTCCGACTCGTCGCGCTCCCACATCCGGGGCGTGCCCACCAGGGCGGGCAGTTCCACGGGGTCGGGGTGACGCCACAGCGCGGCGGCCCGCTGCGCGGACGCGGTCGCGCGCACGGTGTCGCGCGTCTGGCCGAGGTAGCGCAGGTAGTCCTTGCGCAGTTCGTCGGTCTCGGCGGTCTTGTTGCCGCCGCTCAGCGTCCCGGCGAGCATGCCGACGGCCGAGACCGCCATCATCACCGGGAAGAGCAGGAACATGGGGTTGCGCATCATCCCGGTGCGCATCATCACCACGACCATCCCGCCCACGGCCACCACGAGCACGATCGGCAGGATGATCTGGATGAGCGGCCGTGGGGTGGGCCGGGGCAGCGCGGGCGGCGCCTGGAGTGCCAGCTCCCCGCCGGGCATCGGCGGGGCGTCGAGCCTGACCGCGCGGGTGAACACGACATCACCCATGAACGTCACCCGTCCACGTCACCAGTGATCAGTCCCCTCGCTCCCACCGGGTGTGTCCCGGCCGCCGGGAGATGACGCCCCCACAGGCGTCCGTCCGACCCGACAATGATCGGCGTATCGGATGGCGATGTTAGGGCAGTGCACGTTCTGACGGGGGCACCATCCGGTGGCCGGTTGGGAGGACCAGCAGTGCCGGAACGCAGTGGGATCCGTGAGGTCGCGGCGGGCGTCGAGCCCCTGGACCAACGTCGGGTGTCGATCGTGTGCCGCTCCACCCGGGTGGACCTGAGTCTGCCCGCCCACCTCGAGCTGGTGGCGGTGATACCCGAGGTCGTGGATCTGGTCCGCGAGCACATCCGTGCGATCACGGGTCCGGCGTCCGGGGTGGACGTGGACGCACGGATGGGCGGGGACACCGGCGGGTCCTGGCAACTCTCGCGTCTCGCGGGCGGGCCCCTGGCGGTGTCGGAGACGCTCGCTCAGCAGCGGGTCCACGACGGGGAGATCCTCGTGCTCGACCACCGTCCGGTCCCGACCCCGGCGCCCCTGTTCGACGATGTCCTACAGGGTCTCACCGAACCGGATGTGGCCCGTTCCCCCGCCTGGGACCGGCACGACGCGGTCACGGCCGCGACCGCGACGGCGGCGGTCGTGGCGCTCGCCGCCATGGTGGCGCTGGTGCGCCAGTGGTCGACCGCGGGCGGGCTCATGGTCCCCCTGGTCGCGTCCCTCGTCGCCCTCCTCGGCCTGGCGGCCGTGCTGGGGCTTCGCCGCACCCCGGCGCCGGGGTCGGCCCACGCCGTCGCGGGTGCGTGTGCGGTCGGGTTCACGGTGCTGGCGGGCACCGCCGTGGGTGGCCCACCCGTCGGGGCCGGCCACCTCGTCGGTGGATTCACCGCCGGGGCGGTGCTCGCGGGCGTACTCCGGTGGACGGTGTTCCGCCCGGGGCCGGGCGACTACACCCTGGCCTCCGGCTACCTGGCCGCGGGCGTGGCCCTGGCGACCGGGGCGGCCGGGGCGATGGTGGTCGCCACGACCCGAGTTCCGACCGCCGCGACGGGAGCCGGAGCCGTCGTCCTCGGGCTGGTGCTGCTCACCGCGGCGCCCCGGATCGCCGTCTGGGCCGGGCGCATCCCCATCCCACCGGTGCCGGCCCCGGGCGAGGACGTGGAGGCCGGTGACCTCGAGGAGATCGACCACGACGTTCGTGGTCGGGCTCGCGGGCCGCTGCCGACCCCGGACGTGCTCCGGCACCGGTTCCACACCTCGCGCTCGTGGCTCACCGGGATGCTCGTCGCGGCGGGGGCGGTCTGCACCACCGGGTCGCTGATCTCCCTGACCGGGGACGCCGACTCGACCCGCTGGGCGGCGCCACTGGCCCTGGTCCTCATCGTCGTCCTGGTGCTGCGCGGCCTCGGTTACGCGGACCGGGTGCACACCGCCGCGCTGCTCGTCTCCGCACTCGTGCTCACCGCCGGGGTCCTGGTGGGGGCAGGACTCACGGTCGCCTCCCCCGTGGGCGTGGTGGTGCCGGCGGCCGTCGCGGTGGCGGCCGCCGTCGTGGTCGCCTCGTCGGTACTGCCCCACGTCGAACTCTCCCCGGCGGCTCTCCGTGCCGTCGGGGTGATCGAGGCGATCGGGATCTGCGTGGTCGTCCCACTCGCGGTGGGCGCGATGGAGGTCTTCTCCCTCGTCCGTCAGCGATGAGGCACCGACCTCCGACCGCCAGGGTCGCGGCCACCGCCGGGGCCGTGGTCGCGATCCTCGCCGGGCAGCTCGCCGACACCGCCGTGGCCGCCGCACTCGAGCGACCGTCGATCGACGGGCCGGTGCCGGAGGCCTCCGGACCCGACGCCGGTCCGCTCCGACTCGACGGGCCGTGCCGCACCACCGCGGCCGTCCTCGACCCCGGTGCGTCGCCCCCGTCGGCCACTGCGGCCGAGCTGGGCGGGGCGTGGATCCACGGGCGTGGCGAGGGCCAGGTCGTGGCCGTGATCGACACCGGCGTCAACCGCGGCCCCCGCCTGCCGCGGGTGCGGGGCGCCGGTGACGTGGTACCCGGACGCGACGGCACCGAGGACTGCGACGCGCACGGAACCCTCGTGGCGGGGGTGCTCGCGGCGACCGAGGACGAGACCGGCCACTCGGGCGTCGCGCCCGGCGTCGAGATCGTCTCGATTCGTCAGTCCAGCAGCGTCCTGCGTCCCGAGAACCGGGACCGGGGGGCGGACGAACCGACGGTCGGTTCCGGGGTCGGTACGGTGTCGTCCCTGGCGCGCGCGATCCGGGCCGCCGTCGACGCCGGTGCGGGCGTCATCAACATCTCCGAGGTCGCGTGCGTCCCCGCGGGCACGGTACTCGCCGACGCCACCCTCGGCGGAGCGATCCGTTACGCCGCCGTCGACCACGACGTGGTGTTGGTCGCCGCGGCCGGCAACGTCGGGGACGCGTGCGGGGACCAGAACCCCGGCGGTGCCGACCCGTCGGTCCCGGGAGACGACGGCTGGGACGACGTGGTCACCATCGCCTCTCCCGCCTGGTACGACGACCACGTCCTCACCGTCGCCGGGGTCGACGCCGACGGCGTACCCGCCGACTTCTCCCTGCGCGGCCCGTGGGTGGACGTCGCGGCGCCGGCGGTGGACCTGCGCTCCGTCGGTGCGGACGGGGCCGGGGTGTCCGACTTCGTGGTCGCCGGGGACGGTTCGCGCACGCCCATCAGCGGGACGAGCTTCGCCGCCCCGTTCGTCGCCGGCACCGCCGCGCTGATCCGGCAGGCCCACCCCGGACTCACCGCGCGTCAGGTGATCGCCCGGATCGAGAACACCGCGATCCCCGCCGCCGGAGGTCACGACTTCGCGGTGGGACACGGGGTGGTCGACCCGGTGGCGGCGGTGACGGGAGTCCGCAGGTCCGGGCGCCCCGGTCCCGCGTCCACCACCATCGCCGCTGCCCCGGCCGATCCGGGCCCACCCGGTGTGGGCACCGGTGCGGCGGTGGCGGGGGGTTCCCTCGCCCTCGGGACGATCGCCCTCGTCGTCGTCCTCCTCGTCCGGCCCCGCGATGAGGCGGACTCCCCCGCCTGACCGGTCACCCCTCACCCCGTGGCGGCGGTCCCTCCCACGGACTCGGCGTCGGCCCCGTCGCGGGCGACCAGCGCGGACTCGCGGTCCAGACGCGGCCCTGCCGGGAGCCGGTCGAGGACGCCCCCGTCCACCGGCACCGGGATTCCTCCCAGGCCCAACACCGCGGCGGTCGGGGCGTCGGGCACGTCGAACCGCACGCCGGTGTCGGAGACGATCGTCGTCACGGCGCTGCGCGTGGTCGTCCCGCGCCCGGTCGCCGCCACCAGCAGCCCGCCGCCCGGGATCCCCACCGCGTCCACGGAGGGCCCCCCGTCGTCGGCGCCGGCAACCGCCCGCACCTCACCCGGGCCGGGCGCGGGCGCCCCCGCCACGAGCGTGACCCGCCGCAGGGCGGAGTCCCGCCGGCCCGCGTCGCGGACACACAGCACGGGCGAGTCGGCCGCGTCCAGTACCGTCGGGTGCTGCCCGGGGAACGCCTCCACGTCGAGCGCCACCGACCGCGGCACGCCCATCCGGTCCGGCGGGACCTCGACGACCGACCCGACCGTCGACGTGGACCGGATGACATCCGCGAGCACCGGCCCCACCTCCTGCACCCCGTCGGCGAGCGCGACGTGGGTGCGCGTACCTGAGGCGGTGTCGACGGTGAACACCTGCCCGATCCGCAGTCCGTCCAGGCCGTAGTCCACCGGGTCGCCGGCCATGTCGATCACCGGACGACGCACCGGGTCGACCTCGGGCAGCGGATCCACCAGGGCCGCCGTGACCGGCCGCGGGTCGACCCCGCCGAGGCCGAGGATCGACAGCAGGTCACCGTCGTCGAGGTCGATGCGCGCGCGGGTGCCGTCGCGCAGCAGCCATCCGGTCCCGTCCTGGTCGGCCAACACGACCTCGTCGGCGCCCGTGTCCCGACCCGGCCCACTCCCCTCGCGGGCGACGATGCTGGTGCCCTTCAGCCGCGGACGCCCGCGCTCGGCGTCGGCCACCTCGTCGCACACCGTCCACGACACCGCGGCCGCGGCCTCGGCGTCGCGGTGGGCGGGCAGCGCGGACGGTGCCCCGGGGATTCCGAGCAGTCCGCCCCGTGGGGTTCGCGCGATGTCGGCGTCGCGCACGGTGCGCGGTTCGGCGGGCTCGCCCAGCACCAGCCGCGCGGATGCGAGATTGCGGACGGGGTGGACGGTCTCGCCGGCGCGCACGTACATCTGCCCGGAGTCCCGCCCCACCATGACCGTGGTCGCGTCGACGTCCGGTGCGGGGTCGAGCAGCGCCAGTACCGCGGCCCCGGCGACTCCGATCACGGCGAGGACCACGCCCACCGTCAGTCCGGTGCTCTGCCGTTTGAGGGGGTCGTGCAACATCCGGACGTCGCGGGCGACCACCGCGTGCCGGGCCCGGCGGGTGAGGAATCGGTGCCCGTCCACCTGCGCCCCGGTCGTCGGCTTGAGCGGCACGTCCCCGGCTCCCTTCGCCTTATGTGACACCACCGCGACCGGGGGCACCGGGGGTAGGGTACGCCACGATCCGGCCCGCGTGGCCGGTCTTCCGAGGCCGCCGGCCGGGCGCGCCCGGGTCTCGTGGCGCGACGGAGGTGCGGGCGGTATGACGGCGGTTCCGACCCTGTCCGGGCTGGTCGTCGTCCTCGTGTCCACGCTCGTCCTCACGGTGGTCTGCCCGCCGTCCTGGCAGCCGTGGGTGCAGTTCGTCGTCGCCGGTGTGGTCGCCGCAGCGATCACCGCGCGGCGCAGCGGTCGGCCCGTGCTCGCTCGGGACCAGGCCCCCCGGCGGCTGTCGGTGGACGTGGTGGACCTCGTCGCGCCCGACCGCTCGGCCGTCGGATGCGTCGAGGGCGACCGGATCGTCACCACCGCCGTCGAGATCTCGGCCGGCGCCCTCGTGGTCACCGAGGTGGGGCGCGACGACCCGGCCGACCACCGCGGCGTCCGCCTGCCCCTGGCCGTGGTGGCGCGGCAACTCGACCAGGGCGGGGTGGTCCTGGAGGGGATCGACGTGGTGGTCGACGGTCGCCGCGCGGCGGACGGTGACGACGGCGGGGTCTACGACTCGCTGGTCGGGCCGCTGGCACTGATCTCACACCGCCGCGTGCACCTGTTGGTGCGGTTCGACCTGGCCCGGCTGGCGACGGGGCCCGCCGGGTCGGCCGGGTCGGCCGGGTCGCAGGGTGCGATGCCTGTGGGCCCGCTGGAGCAGGTGGTGGCGGTGGCCACCGAGCGCCTCCGGCGCGCCCTGGTCCACCACGGGGTGCCGTGTCGGGTCCTCGACGCCGCCGAGCTCGCCGCCCTCTACCTGGACGCCGAGGCCCATCCTGGTCCCGGGGTGGGCCTCGTGGTCCGCCCGTCGGCGGACCCGCGGGCGGTGATCGACGGGCTCACCACCGTCCGGGCCGCCCGCATCACCGAGGTCGTCCGGTTGCGGCGGGTGGAGGGCCGCGACGACGTGGTGGACACGGTGACCACCGTCGGGCTCACCGGGGTGTCGGACCCCGAGATCGCGGGAACGGTGCTGCCGACGACCGCGGTCACCTGTCACCCCCTCCCGTCCGTCCGGGTGTCACCCGTGCCCGGCGAGGCCCTACCAGGCGCGATCGCCGGCTCGCTCGCCCGGCGGGCCGTCGACGACCTCGCCGACCTCGCCCCGCCCGCGCACGGTTGCGGTCAGATCCTCGGCGCGACCCGCACCGGCGCCGCGGCCGCCATCCAGCTCGCCGGACCACACCTCCGGTCGGTCCTGCTCGCCGCCCGGCCCGCCGTCTGTCGTCAGGTGGCGTTCCGCGCGGTCGCGGCCGGGTACCGGGTGGCCGTGGTGACCGACGTGCCCGACCGGTGGGAACCGCTGGCGGTGATCGGCGACGAGACCCGATACCGGATCATCGACCCCGCCTCGTCGGACGCGGGCGCACCGGTCGACGCCGTGTTGTGGGACGTCGACGGCCCGCTGACGGAGGGACGGATCGACGCGCTCGCCGGGCCCGGTGGCCCGGATGTCACCCCGCCCACCGTCATCAGGGTGGACGCCGACTGGGAGCTGCGCGGCGGCAGTCGATTGGCGTCCGCCGCCGCACCGCCCGACCTCGTCCTGGACGGCCGGATCGACGGGTGGATCTCCGTGGAGCCGCGGGCCGGCGAACCCCGGCGCGTCTCGATGGTCGCAGGGCCGGGTGAGGACGCCTATGTCGGGCCGCTCGAGATGCCGGCCGGTCTCGCGACGGACGGTCTCACACCCTCAGGTGCTGCACCTTCCGCCAGCCCGGATCATCGGTGACCGTGACGGTCACCTCGCCCTGGTCCCACCCGGACGCCGCCACCCGCAACTGCTCGTGCGCGGGGGTGGTGGAGTCTACGTAGAAGTGCAGCAGCCGGCGCCCGTTGCAGCTCTCGGCCCCGACGCATTCCCCGTTGCCCTCGAGGCGCTCCACCAGGTGGTCCTCCAGGTCCCGTAGGCCCGGCAGGGACAGGGACCCGGGCAGACCGCCGTCCTCTACGTCCGTATAGGGGACGTGGACGGCGACGTGGCGGTCGAACTCCGGCGCGGACAGTGCGACCAGCGGGACCCGGACCACGGCCACTAGCGGTCCGCAGCCGGTCTCCCCGTGCAGGATCTGCCATGCCGGGTCGCCCAGCTCATCGGTGTTGTCCTCGGCGAGTTCCCGCAGGATCTCCGGCAACTCCCAGAGCGGGACCGCCTCGACGCCGGGGGCGGTGGCGTTGGCCCGGATCAGGCCGACCCAGGTCTCCACCTGCTCCTCCCCGCACAGGGCGTCCAACAACAGGTAGGCGGCGATGCCCAGATCGGCGCCCGACAGCCCGGTGAACGCCGGGTGGTGCACGGTGACGTCGGCCCGGGACAGGCCCAGGTCCACCACGACCTCCGCCTGGTCGAAGTCCAACCGGCGGTCGCGGAAGTACATCGCGCAGCCCCGCACGGGTTCACGCAGGTCGGCGAACGACCACGTCTCATCGGCGTCCGGCGCCGCCGCCAGCCACCGGCGGGCCGCGCCACGCAACTCGGGCACCCCCGCGGCGGTGACGGTGAGCCGGTGCGGTCCGCCCTCGCCCGCCGGGATGAACTCCCACGACAGGCCCGGGTCGATGGCCTCGATCAGCGAGGTAATCTCCGGGACCACCCGGCGGGCGTCGCCGGAATCGAGCGCCGCCGTCGCGCGGCGCCTGCCGCCCTCCGCCCACCACCGCCAGAAGGTGGTCACGGCCCGGTCCGACCGCAGTCGGGCCGTCTCCACGCGGACGCCGGAGAAGTCCAGCGATCGCGAGAGCTGCCGGGGTCGCACCGCACGGATCGCCATCTGTTCTCCTCCCGTCACCGCGGTCCTCGTGAACATGTCTCCACCCCAGTATCCGGATATCCCGCCGATCGTGCCCGCGCCGACACACCCGGAGGGGTCGAGCGGGCACTCCCGGCGGGGTCGAGGGGCTCTCCCGGAGCCTCCAGCGGGTGCGCCCGCGCGCCCGCGCTGGCAGGGTCGTGGGTATGACCACGCCCCAAGATCTGGCCCGGCTCTCCTCCGGCACGTCCGAGGGCACGGAACCGACGCCGCGACCCGGCCCACAGCCCCGACCCGACCACGACGGCCGGAGCGGCCCGCGGGTGCTCGTGATCGGCGCGACCGGGTACATCGGGTCACGGCTCGTCCCCCGGCTGCTCGCCGACGGCGCCGAGGTCTCCGTGCTGGCCCGGACGCCGAAGCGCCTCGACGACGTGCCGTGGCGCGACGAGGTCACCATCCACTCCGGCGGCCTCGGCGACGCCGACGCGCTGCGCACCGCCCTGCGCGAGGTGGACGTCGCGTGCCACCTCGTCCACTCGATGGGTGACTCCAAGGACTACGCCCGCGAGGAACGCGAGACCACCGAGACGTTCGTCCGCGCCGCCGAGGAGGCGGGCATCGAGCGCATCGTCCACCTGTCCGGCCTCCACCCGGAGGACGAGACCGACCTCTCGCCGCATCTGCGCTCCCGCGCCGAGGTCGCCCGGATCATGCTGGAGTCCTCCGTTCCCGCGCTCGTGGTCCAGGCCGGGGTGGTCATCGGTTCCGGTTCGGCCTCGTTCGAGATGATCCGTCACCTCACCACCCGCCTGCCGGGGATGGTCACGCCCAAGTGGGTCAGCAACCGCATCCAGCCCATCGCCGTGCGCGACGCGGTCCACTACCTCGCCGCGGCCACCACGTGTCCCCTCGAGGGCGACCTCGCCCGCGGGCGCGCCATCGACGTGGGCGGCCCGGATGTACTGACCTACGGCCAGATGATGCAGGTCTACGCCGAGGAGGCCGGCCTGCGTCGCCGACTCATGGTCCCGGTCCCCGTCCTCACGCCCAAGCTGTCCTCCCTGTGGATGGGACTGGTCACCCCGCTCGAGCCCGGGCTGGCCAAGCCCCTGGTGGAGTCGCTGCGCTGCGAGGCCGTGGTGCTGGTCGACGACGCCGACGAGGTACTCGGACCCCCACCCGGCGGGCGGACCAGCTACCGGGATGCGCTGCGCGAGGCCCTGCGGGTCCCCCACGGCCCGGCTCGCCCGCCACTGTGGGACGGGGCCGACCCGCTGGACGATCCCGCGCGCCTCCTGCCCTCGGACGCCGACTGGGCCGGGGTCCGCCCGCCCACCATCGGGCGTGTGCGCGGCGGGCGATGAGCGACCAGCGAGAGGCGCCCGCCTCGCCCACCGGCCGGTACCTGCGGGCGCTGCGATCGGGCGAGATGGACACCGCGCCCTCGCGGCCCGGCCGGCGGCGTGTCCTCGTCGTCGTCGTCACCCTCGTCGTCGGCGCGGCGGTGAACGCGTGGGCGCTACGGATACCCGCCGGCGACGCCATGTTCTACCCCGCCACCGCACTGCTGGCCGCGGTCTGGCTGGGCGGGGCGTTCGCCTCCGGGCCGATCCGGGTGGGCTGCGAACCGTACCGGCCCCGCCGGCCCGTGCTTTCGTCGGTGCTCACCGCGGCCGCGCTCGCCGTGGTGTTCTGCCTCGGCGCACTGGTGGTGGCGAGGATCGAGCCGCTGCGCGACCCCGTCGACGCCCTGCTCGACCACGCCACCGTGGGCAACCTCGCCCTGGTGGCGCTTTTGACCGCGGTCAACGGCGTCGCCGAGGAGTGCTTCCACCGCGGTGCGGTGTACTCGGCCGTCGCCGACCGGCGGCCGATCGTGACGACGACCGTGATCTACGCGACCGTCACGGCCACCTCGGGGATCCCGCTGCTCGTCCTGGCGGCCGTCATCCTGGGGCTGGTCACCGCGGTTCAGCGGCGGGTCACCGGCGGCGTGCTGGGGCCGGCGATCACCCACGTGGCGTGGTCGATGGTCATGCTGTTCGCGCTGGGCCCGATCCTCGACGCGGCGCGGGTCTAGACGCAGCGAGGGTCTGGACGCGGCGAGGGTCCAGCCGACGCGGCGCGGGTCTACTCCCCGCAGCACCCCGCGCCCGGCCCCGGCCGCACCTCGCGGGTGACGAGGTTGCGCGCCGCCAGGTCGTCGTCGGCCGGGTAGTCAACGCCCACCAGGGCCAGTCCGCACGCGGGCGCCACCGGGACCGCGGACGACCGTTCGGTCTCGGCGAGCAACCCGCTGACCCAGTCCGGGCTCCGGCGCCCCTCCCCCACCGCCATCACCGCACCGACGAGGCTGCGGACCATCGACCAGCAGAACGCGTCCGCACTCACCGACGCCGTCCACACCTCGGCGGCCCCCGGCGCGTCGGCCCCGCGGGTGTCGGGCTCGGCGCGCCAGTCGAAGCGCTGCAGCTCGCGGATGGTGGTGGCGCCCTCCCGGCGACGGCAGAACGCAGCGAAGTCGTGTAGCCCCAGCAGCCGTTCGGACGCGTCGCGGACCGCGTCGAGGTCGGCGCCGCGCTGCCAGGCGGCGGTGTCGCGGGCGCGGGTCGGCTCGGGCCCCCACGGCGCCGTGGTGAGGCGGTACTCGTAGTGCCGGCGCAGCGCGGAGAACCGGGCGTCGAACGCGTCCGGGACCCACCGGGCGTCCATCACCGCGATGTCCGCCGGCAGTAGCCGCGCGAGCCGACGCACGAGCGCCTCGGGGCGTCCCTCCAGCGAGCGCTGGTCCAACCACTGCGGGTCCACGTCGAGATGGCACACCTGCGCTCGCGCGTGCACCCCGGCGTCGGTGCGACCGGCGACCGTGAGGACGATGGGATTGCGCAGGATCTTCGCGAGTTCGGTCTCGAGCACCCCGCACACGGTCCTCAGTCCGGGCTGGCGCGCCCAGCCGGAGAAGTCGGTGCCGTCGTAGGCGACGTCCAGGCGGATCCGGCGGGTGCTCACGGCCTACAGACGCTAGACCACCGCCGCGCGTGCCCGCCACACCGCCCGCCGCGGGCCGTTCCGGCACGATGGGGACCATGTCCACGTCCCCGTCCCCTTACCGCGCCGCGCTGCTCGCCGCCGGCGCGACCGTCGCGCTCGCCCTGGGCTCCTGTGCCCCCGGCGACGACGACGAGGCCCCGCCCGCCGCGGCCGGGCCCGCCGCCACCGACGTCACCGAACCGGCCGGGTCGACGGTCTCGAGGTACGTGGCGCTGGGCGATTCCTTCGCCGCCCTGGGACCGACCGACGCCCCCACGAGCGGGCCGGCGGGGTGCCTGCGGTCATCCCTCAACTACCCGTCGGTGCTCGCCGACCGCATCGGTGTCGCCGACTTCGTCGATGCCACGTGCGGGGGCGCGCGGACCCGGGACATGACGGCGCGCCAGATCGAGGGGACGCCACCGCAGTTCGACGCCCTCACCCCGGACACCGACCTGGTCACGCTCTCGATCGGCGGGAACGACATCGGGTTCGGTGCGATCGCCGGGTGCGTCGCGCAGACCCCCCGCTCCGTGGACGGGGCGCCGTGTCGTGAGCGGCTGGCCGCGGGGGTCTCGTCGGCGCTCGAGGCCCTCGACGCCGATCTCGACGCGGTGCACGCCGGCATCCGGGAACGCTCCCCCGGGGCCCGGGTGGTGGTGACCGCGTACATGCCGCTCGTCCCGGCCGACGGTGGGTGCGATTTCCTCGAACGCGTCAGCCCCGCCGACGTCTCCTGGGCCCGCGACGTCACGGACCGGGTCAACCGGGCGGTGTCAGGCGCGGCCGCCCGGGCCGGCGCGGAGGTCACCGCTCCCGATGACGCCGACGAGCGCCACGCGTGCGCTCCCGCGGATGTCCGCTACACCGATTTCACCGGCTCGGAGACGGGGTCGCATCCCATGCACCCGACCGCGGCCGGCCAACGCGCGATGGCCGCGGCCGTGGCCGGCAGTCTCTGACCCCACCGGGACTGCGCGTCCGCGCCCGCGCGCCCGCGCCCGCGCGCCCGCGCCTCCGCGCCTGCACTCCCGCAGCGGCGCAACGACGAGGGCCCCTCCACCGCGTGATGCGGTGGAGGGGCCCCGGAGGCGTGATCCTGTAGAGGCGATCAGGCCTTGTCGGCGTCCTCGCCCTCGGCGTGCGTGGTGTCCTCGGACACGGCCTCGGCGGTCTCCTCCGCGGCCTCGACCTCGGCGTCGTCCGCCGCGTCGACCTGATCGGCGATCGGGCTGTTGGCCTCGGCCTCAGCCGTGACGTCGTCGGTCGACTCGGCCGGGGTCTCGGCCGGCGCGGCGGCGGCCTTGGAGGCCGCGGCGCGGGTGGCACGCGAGGCCTCGACGGAGGCGAGCTCCTCGGTGACGAGCGCGATCATCGCCATGGGCGCGTTGTCGCCCTTGCGGTTCTCGAGCTTGACGATCCGGGTGTAGCCACCGTCGCGGTTGGCGACCCGGGGGCCGATCTCGGCGAACAGCTTGTGCAGGACGTCCTTGTCGCGGATGACCTTGGCGGCCTCACGACGGTCGGCGAGCGTGCCGCGGCGAGCCTTGGTGATGAGCTTCTCCGCGTACGGACGCAGCAGCTTCGCCTTGGTCTCCGTGGTGCGGATCGCATCGTGCTCGAACAGCTGGGTGGCCAGGTTCGAGAGGATGAGCCGCTGGTGGGAAGCGGATCCGCCGAGGCGGGCGCCCTTCTTGGGCTTGGGCATCAGATTCTCCTAGGAATGGTGTTCCGGGCGCTCGTCAGAGCTGCTCGGTCTCGGCGTAATCCTCGCCGCCCTCGTCGGTCCACGTGCCGGTCTCGGCGTCGTAGCCGGCGACCGAGGCGGGATCGAATCCGGGGGGCGCGTCCTTGAGGGACAGGCCGAGCTCCACGAGCTTGACCTTGACCTCGTCGATCGACTTCTGACCGAAGTTGCGGATGTCGAGCAGGTCCGACTCGCTGCGCGCCACGAGCTCGCCCACGGTGTGGACGCCCTCGCGCTTGAGGCAGTTGTAGGACCGGACCGACAGGTCCAGATCGTCGATCGGCATACCGTAAGCGGCGATGTGGTCGGCCTCGGCCGGGCTCGGCCCGATCTCGATGCCCTCCGCCTCGTCGTTGAGCTCACGGGCGAGGCCGAAGAGCTCGACGAGGGTCTTGCCGGCGGACGCCAGGGCGTCCCGGGCGGTCATCGAGTTCTTGGTCTCGACGTCCAGGACCAGACGGTCGAAGTCGGTGCGCTGGTGCACACGGGTGGCCTCGACCTTGTAGGTCACCTTGAGCACGGGCGAGTAGATCGAGTCGACCGGGATCCGGCCGATCTCGTGGCCCGCGTCCTTGTTGAGCCCGGCGGGAACGTAGCCGCGACCACGCTCGACGACCAGCTCGATCTCCAGGCGCCCCTTCTCGTTGAGGGTGGCGATGTGCAGGTCCGGGTTGTGCACCTCGACGCCGGAGGGCGGGACGATGTCACCGGCGGTGACGGCTCCCGGACCCTGCTTCTTGAGGTACATGGTGACCGGCTCGTCCTCCACGGACGAGACGACCAGGCCCTTGAGGTTGAGGATGATGTCGGTGACATCCTCCTTCACGCCCGGCACGGTGGTGAACTCGTGCAGGACGCCCTCGATGCGGATGCTGGTGACCGCTGCGCCCGGGATGGACGACAGCAGCGTGCGCCGCAGGGAGTTGCCGATGGTGTAGCCGAAACCGGGCTCGAGGGGCTCGAGCACGAACCGCGAGCGGTTCTCGGACACGACCTCCTCGGTGAGGGTGGGCCGCTGGGAGATGAGCATGTGCTACCTCTTTCGATTCTCGGCGCCCGCTATTTGACGCCGTGGGAACCCACCGTCGCCGGGCGGGCCGCGGTGTGCGGCCCGCCCGGCGACGAGGGGGGACAGATCACTTCGAGTAGAGCTCGACGATCAGCTGCTCCTGCAGCGGCACATCGATCTGCGCGCGCTCGGGGAGCTGGTGGACGAGGATCCGCAGGGTCGTCGGGACGACCTGCAGCCACGCCGGGACGGGACGCTCGCCGAGGGTCTCCTGGGCGATCTCGTACCAGTCCATCTTGGTCGACTTGGGGCGGACGTCGACGATGTCGTACTGCGAGACGCGGTAGCTCGGGATGGTCACCTTCTGGTCGTTGACCAGGAAGTGGCCGTGCGCCACGAGCTGACGGGCCTGGCGACGCGTCCGTGCGAGACCCGCGCGGTACACGACGTTGTCCAGTCGCGACTCGAGGATCTGCAGGAGGTTCTCACCGGTCTTGCCGGCGCGGCGGTTCGCCTCCTCGTAGTAACGACGGAACTGCTTCTCCATCACGCCGTAGGTGAAGCGGGCCTTCTGCTTCTCCTGCAGCTGGGTGCGGTACTCGGACTCCTTGATCCGCGCGCGGCCGTGGTGACCGGGCGGGAAGGGCCGACGCTCGAATGCGGTGTCTCCACCCACGAGGTCCACGCCCAGACGGCGGGACTTGCGGGTGGCGGGGCCGGTGTAACGTGCCATGATTTAGTGCGTTCCTTCCGGCTCAGACTCGACGCCGCTTGGGCGGACGACAGCCGTTGTGGGGCTGGGGGGTGACATCGGAGATCGTGCCCACCTCCAGGCCGGCGGCCTGGAGCGAGCGGATCGCGGTCTCACGTCCCGAGCCGGGGCCCTTGACGAACACGTCGACCTTCTTGACGCCGTGCTCCTGCGCCTTGCGGGCCACGTTCTCGGCGGCGAGCTGGGCGGCGAAGGGCGTCGACTTGCGCGAGCCCTTGAAGCCGACGTGGCCGGAGGACGCCCATGCGAGGACGCCACCGGACGGGTCGGTGATCGAGACGATGGTGTTGTTGAACGTGCTCTTGATGTGGGCCTGGCCCAGCGGCACATTCTTCTTATCCTTGCGACGGCCCGTCTTCTTGGGGCCCGCAGCGCGTGACTTGGGGGGCATTACTTCTTCTTTCCGGCGACGGTCTTCTTCGGACCCTTACGGGTGCGGGCGTTGGTCTTGGTGCGCTGACCACGGACGGGCAGGCCACGACGGTGACGCAGTCCCTGGTAACTACCGATCTCGATCTTCCGGCGGATGTCGCCCTGGATCTCGCGGCGGAGGTCACCCTCCACCTTGTAGTTGCCCTCGATGTCGTCACGAAGGACGGTCAGCTGCTCGTCGGACAGGTCCTTGGTGCGCAGGTCCGGGCTGATGCCCGTACGCTCCAGGATCTCCAACGACCGGGTGCGACCGATGCCGAAAATGTAGGTGAGCGCGATCTCCATGCGCTTGTCGCGTGGGAGATCGACGCCGGCAAGGCGTGCCATGTGGCGTATCTCTTTCGTCGTGCGGTAGGTCTGCTCCCCGACCGTCCCCGTGCCGGATGGTCATCTCACGATGAGCACCCGTCCGGGGCCCCGGCCTCCGCAACCGGGGGTATGCACCCGCCGTCCCTCGACGAGGGGCGGCGGCTGGTGCGGGGAGTTGAGCGTCTTTACTTGTAGCGGTAGACGATCCGACCCCGGGTCAGGTCGTAGGGCGAGAGCTCCACGACGACGCGGTCTTCCGGCAGGATGCGGATGTAGTGCTGCCGCATCTTGCCGCTGATGTGTGCGAGGACCTTGTGCCCGTTCTCGAGCTCGATGCGGAACATAGCGTTCGGCAACGGCTCAACGACACGGCCCTCGACCTCGATGGCTCCGTCTTTCTTTGCCATGCTGGTTACGGTCCTCCACGATTCCCCGGGTGACGTCTACCGGATTCTCGGTGCACTGGTGGGCACACCGACGTATAAGCCTACGTCAGCTCGGGGGTCTGCGCCAATCGGGCCGCAGGCGCCCCCTCGGTCGTCACGGAACCGGACGCTCAGACGTAACAGGCGCGCCCCGCCGGCACCCCGTCGAAGCGCTGCTGGAGCCAGTTCATCGCCGTGGGCAGCTTCTCCACCGCACCCATGAGGTGCTCCGGCGCGAGACCGGGCTCCCAGGTCAGCGGTGCGCCCTCCCGGCAGTATCGCTTGGCAGTCTCCTCCGCGTCCCAGAACGGCACGAGCGGGTCGGTCCCGGAATGCCACATGAACACCGGGACCCGGGGTACGTCCGGACTCTGGCGGATGCTGTTCTCCGCGAACGCCCGCATGAGCCCCTCCTCCGCCAGGAGATCGCCGCCCCGGAGGACCATCGGGACGGACCGGAACGCCCCGAATGTCAGCAGCGTCGCCGTGCACCGTCCCTTCAGCTGGCTGTAGAGCGCCCATCCGTCCGGGGTGAGCTTCTCCTCGAGTCGGATGGCCTCCGGGTACTCCCGCGCCATGCCGACGGCCGCCGCGAACGCCAACCCGAACGCCGGGTGCGGCCAGTTCCCGACCATCCGCGCCATCGTGGTCATGTCGGTCGGGACACCGCCCTGTGCCACGCCGACCAGGTTCACGTCGGGGGCGTAGTCGTCGTGCAGGAGGGACACCCATGCACTCGCGATGCCGCCCCCGGAGTAGCCGAGGGCGCCGAACCGGCTGTGCCTGGAATCGAAGCGGGGGTCGTCCCGGACCGCTCGCATCCCGTCCAGCACGATGCGGCCCGACAGCTGCCCGCCGGGGTAGGCGACCTTCGGACCGAGATGGTCCGGGATGATCACCGTCCACCCCTGGTCCAGGCGCGCCCGCAGGAACACCATGGCGTTGTCCTGCACGGTCTCGAGCGTCGGGTGCACCAGGGTCTCGGTGGGTGCGCAACGCTGGCCCAACGCGTTGAGATAATGCTGGTAGCTCAACACCGGGCCGTCGGGCCGGGCGTGAGGTGGCCGGACGACGGTCGCGGTGGCCAGTAGTGGCCGGTCCCGCGAGTCGGTCGACCGGTAGGCGATCTCGGTGACCCGGTACCCGAGGAAGGCCGGCATGGTCACGACCCTCGAGTTGATGACCTCACCGAGCGGGGCGTCCGCGAGGGCCTGTGGATCCGCGTGGTAGAAGGGCCCCGGCTGAGGATCGGCCTCGATGGACCCCGCGCCACCCTCCATGACGGACTGGGCGGCCGACGTCGGCACGCCCGGCCCCGCGACATGGGCCAGGACCACAGCGAGCGCCACGACCAGCGCGGCGGCCCCCTGCACGACCGATCGGAGCGGGACAGACGCCTGCTGAGCGAGCATGCAGAGACCTTTCGAAGGAAATGTTCACTACCGGCACACACTCTAACCCGCGGCGACCGAACCCCACGGGTAATCGTCCCCGCTCCCCGGGGATCACTCCCCTGTCGCGGATCGCCCTCAGTCGCGCGGGCGCGGAGTGAGGATTCGGGGACCGTCCGCCGTCACGGCGACCGTGTGTTCCCAGTGTGACGCCGGCGATCCGTCCACGGTGACCACGGTCCAGTCATCGGAGAGCGTTCTGGTGTCGGTCTCCCCTCCGAGCACGAGCATCGGCTCGATGGCCAGGACCGACCCCTCCTGGAGCCTGGGGCCCTTGCCGGGCTTGCCCTCGTTGGCCAGGAACGGCCACTCATGCATCTCGCGACCGATCCCGTGACCGCCGAACCCGTCGACGATCCCCAGGGTGACACCGTGACGCTCTTCCGCACGTCGGGTCGCCACCTCCAGGGCGTGGGAGACGTCCGTGAGCTTGTTCCCCGGCAGCATAGCCAGGATGCCCTCCTCGAGGACCTCCCGGGTCGCCTCGTTGAGCGTCGCGACCCCCGGGTCGAGCGTGCCCACACCGAAGGACCACGCGGAGTCCCCGTGCCAGCCGTCGAGGATGGCACCGCAGTCGACGGAGACGAGGTCGCCCTCCCCCAGGACGGTCCCGGGCCCGGGGATCCCGTGGACCACGACCTCGTTGACCGACGAACAGATGGATCCCGGGAACCCCTCGTATCCCTTGAAGGACGGGATCGCGCCGGCCTCACGGATCAACTGCTCCACCACCTCGTCGAGATCACCGGTGGTGGCACCGGGGACCGCGGCCTCGCGGGCGGCGACCAGGGCACGCCCGACGATGCGGCCCGCGGCCTCCATCGCATCGAGCTCACCCGGGGTGCGCGCGATGACCGCGCTCTTACGGGAGCGTCCGAACACGGCGGACGTCAGCGCCCCAGCGCGGCGAGAGCGCGTGCGTTGATCTCCTCGACCTCACCCACGGCGTCGATGCTCTTGACCTCACCCGCGTAGTACTCGAGCAGTGGGGCCGTCTCGGACCGGTACACCGACATCCGATTACGGATCACGTCCTCGGTGTCGTCCTCACGGCCGCGGGCGAGCATCCGCTTCACCACCGTGTCGTCGTCGACCTTGAACTCGAGGACGGCGTCGAGGGAGTGACCCGCCCCGCGGAGCATCTCCTTGAGGGCGTCCGCCTGCGCGGCGCTGCGCGGGTAGCCGTCGAGGAGGAACCCCTCGGTGGCGTCGGGCTCGGCGATACGGGCCTCGACCATGCGGTTCGTCACCTCGGCGGGGACCAGGTTGCCGGCATCGATGTAGGTCTTGGCCTCCCTGCCCAGGTCGGTGCCCTGGGAGATGTTGGCGCGGAACAGATCACCGGTCGAGATGTGCGGTACGCCGAGCTTCTCCGACAGCAGAGCCGCCTGGGTTCCCTTGCCGGCTCCGGGGGGGCCGAGGAGGACGAGACGCATGGTGGGGACCAGCCTTTCTACGATTGGATTGCTCGGACGAGGCCGCGCCTACTTGAGGAAGCCCTCGTAATTGCGCTGCATCAGCTGCGCCTCGATCTGCTTCACCGTGTCGAGGCCCACGGAGACCATGATGAGCACAGCGGTGCCGCCGAACGGCATGTTCTGGAGATCTCCACCCCCGCTGCCCATGTCGAGGAAGACGTTGGGCAGTACCGCGATCAGTCCGAGATAGAGCGAACCGAACAGCAGGATCCGGTTGAGGACGTAGCCCAGGTACTCCGCCGTGGGGCGGCCCGGTCGGATCCCCGGGATGAACCCGCCGTACTTCTTCATGTTCTCGGCCTGCTCCATCGGGTCGAACTGGATGGCCACGTAGAAGTACGCGAAGAAGATGATGAGGGCGAAGTACAGGAGGATGTAACCCCAGCTGGAGGGGTTCTGCAGATACTGCATCACGTACCGCTGCCAGAACCCGTCGCCCGACGGCTCGGGACCCTGGATCAACTGGGTGATGAGGATCGGGACGTACATGAGGGAGGACGCGAAGATCACCGGGATGACGCCGGCCTGGTTGACCTTGAGCGGTAGGTAGGTGGAGGTGCCGCCGTACTGGCGGCGTCCCACCATCCGCTTGGCGTACTGGACCGGGATCCGTCGCTGCCCCTGCTCGACGAACACGACGGCGACGACGATGAGGACGACGGCCAACATGACCGCCGCGAACTTCATGGTCGACGAGTTCTGGTAGATGTTCACACCCTCGGCCGGGATCCGGGATGCGATACCGGCGAAGATGAGCAGCGACATACCGTTGCCCACGCCGCGGTCCGTGATCAGCTCGCCGAACCACATGACGAGGGCGGCGCCGGCGGTCATCACGATGACGATGGTGACCAGGGTGAGGATGCTGTCGTCCATGAGCACGGACTGGCCGTTACCGAGGAGCTGACCCCGGTCCGCCAGTGCGACGATGCCCGCGGACTGGAGGACGGCGAGCGCGATCGTCAGATAACGCGTGTACTGCGTCATCTTGGCCTGACCGGACTGCCCCTCCTTCTTCAACTGCTCGAAGTACGGGATCACGACGGTGAGCAGCTGCACGATGATGCTCGCGGTGATGAACGGCATGATGCCGATCGCGAACACGGACAGCTGCAGCAACGCACCACCGGAGAAGAGGTTCACCAGCGAGAACAACTGCGCGTTGTCGCCGGTCATCGCTGTGTCGAGCAGGCCCCGGAGCTTGGGGTAGTCGACGCCGGGTGACGGGATCTGCGCGCCGATCCGGTAGAGGATGATGATCCCGAGGGTGAAGAAGATCTTCTTCCTCAGATCGCGGTCCTTGATCGCGGACGCGAGTGCGGAGAGCACATGTCCTCCTGGTCATGGTCGGCCACTGGCCGCCGGTCGTCGAAAGCAGATGCGCCGGGGGACGTCGGGCCAGCCTTCCGGCAGACACCGATCCCGATACGCACAACGGGAAAACTCTATCAAGACGAGTGCAGGGGCCGGGTCCGAGACTCTCGGACCCGACCCCTGCACCCTTCATCGGTCCGCGGACGGACCGAGCGGGGAATCAGGCCCCGGCCTCCGACACGCTTCCGCCGGCAGCCTCGATCTTGCTCTTGGCCGAGGCGGAAACCTTGTCGACGGTCAGGGTGACGGCAACGGAGATGTCCCCGTCGCCCAGAACCTTGACCGGCTGGTTCTTACGGACGGCTCCCGCGGCCACGAGCTCGGCCACGCCGACCTCCCCGCCGTTCGGGAACAACCGCTGGATGTCGGCCACGTTGACGACCTGGAAGACGACCTTGTTGCGGTTCTTGAAGCCCTTGAGCTTCGGGAGCCGCATGTGGATCGGCATCTGGCCGCCCTCGAACGCCGCGGGGACGTTCTTACGCGCCTTCGTACCCTTGGTGCCGCGGCCGGCGGTCTTGCCCCGCTTGCCGCCTTCGCCGCGACCCACACGGATCTTCTCGGCGTGCGACCCGGGAGCCGGGCGCAGGTGATGCAACTTGATGGTCATGCTCACTCCGTCTCTTCGACCACGACGAGGTGGTTCACGACGTTGATGAGACCCCGGGTCTGCGCGTTGTCCTCACGCACGACCGTCTTCCGGATGCCCTTGAGGCCGAGCGTACGCAGGGAGTCCCGCTGGTTCTTCTTGGTCCCCACGGTCCCACGGACCTGGGTGATCTTGAGGTTAGCCATGATCTAGGCCCCCTGTCCGGCACGCGCACGGAGCATGCCCGCGGGCGCGACGTCCTCGATCGGCAGGCCACGACGAGCCGCGACCTCCTCGGGACGGTGCAGACCCTTGAGCGCCGCCACGGTCGCGTGGACCACGTTGATGGCGTTGTCCGACCCCAGCGACTTGCACAGGATGTCGTTCACGCCCGCGCACTCGAGCACGGCGCGAGCGGCACCTCCGGCGATCACACCGGTACCCGGAGAGGCGGGACGGAGCATGACGACACCGGCCGCGGCCTCACCCTGGATCGGGTGCGGAATGGTCGAGGCGATGAGCGGAACGCGGAAGAAGTTCTTGCGAGCCTCCTCCGATCCCTTCTGGATCGCCGCCGGCACCTCCTTGGCCTTGCCGTAGCCGACGCCGACCATGCCGTTGCCGTCACCGAGGATCACGAGAGCGGTGAAGCTGAAACGCCGACCACCCTTGACGACCTTGGAGACACGGTTGATGGTGACGACGCGCTCGATGTACTGCGACTTCTCCTCGTCGCGTCCGCGACGATCGTCGCGGCCCCGACCACGACCGCGGTCTCCGCCGCGGCCCTGGGCGTTGTCGGTGGTGGTCTTGTTGTCTGCGGCGGGGCCGTTGCTTCCGCCGTCACGACGCTGACGTCCCGGCATCAGACGGTCCTTCCGTTAGCGAACAGTGCAGTGGTGTTGGTCATCAGAACTCCAGCCCACCCTCGCGGGCGGCGTCGGCGAGCGACGCGATCCGGCCGTGGTACTTGTTGCCACCACGGTCGAACACGACGGCGTCGATGCCGGCGGCCTTGGCGCGCTCGGCCAGGAGCTGGCCGACCTTGGCGCTGCGGGCCTTCTTGTCGCCCTCAAGGGAGCGCACATCCGCCTCGATGGTGGATGCCGCGGCCAGCGTGTGGCCGGCCAGATCGTCGACGATCTGGGCGTGGATGTGGCGGGAGGACCTGTTGACGACCAACCGCGGACGCTCCGGCGTGCCGGAGACCTTCTTGCGGAGGCGGTAGTGGCGCCGGGCGCGACCCTCTCGACGTGCGGTCGAGGCATCGGTTCCCAGCGGGGAACGCTTCTTGGTGCTGCTCATGATCACTTACCCGTCTTTCCGACCTTGCGACGGACCTGCTCGCCAGCGTAGCGGATGCCCTTGCCCTTGTACGGGTCGTGCTTCCGCAGTCGCTTGATGTTGGCGGCGATCTGGCCCACCTGCTGCTTGTCGATTCCGGAGATCGAGAACTTCGTCGCGCCGTCGACGGCGAAGGTGATGCCGTCGGGGGCGGTGACCGGAACCGGATGCGAGTAGCCCAGTGCGAACTCGAGATCCCGGCCCTTGGCCACGACGCGGTAACCGACGCCGAAGATCTCCATGTCCTGCTTGTACCCCTCGGTGACGCCCACGACCATGTTGTTGACCAGCGAGCGGGAGAGGCCGTGCAGGGAGCGGTTGTCCCGGTGATCGTCGGGACGGTTCACCGTGATGGTGCCCTCCTCGATCGAGACCGAGATGTCACCGGGCAGGACCTGGGTGAGTTCACCCTTGGGGCCCTTGACGGTGATGGTCTGGCCGTCGACCTTGATGTCGACACCGGACGGGACGGTGATCGGAGCCTTGCCGATACGTGACATTTCTCGCCCCCCTTACCAGACGTGGGCGAGGACTTCCCCGCCCACCTTCTTGTTGTTCGCCTGGCGGTCCGTGAGCAGACCCTGGGACGTCGAGATGATCGCGACGCCCAGGCCTCCGAGGACCTTGGGCAGTTCGGTGGACTTGGCGTACACGCGCAGGCCCGGCTTCGAGATGCGCTTGATGCCCTGGATGCTGCGCTGGCGCGAGGGTCCGTACTTGAGGTCGATGGTGAGCTTCTTGCCCACCTCGGCGTCCTCGACGGTGTAGCCCGCGATGTAACCCTCCTGCTGGAGGATCGCAGCGATGTTGCCCTTGAGCTTCGAATGCGGCATCGACACGGTGTCGTGGAACGCCGAATTGGCGTTACGCACACGCGTCAGCATGTCCGCGATGGGATCGGTCATCGACATGGATGGACCATGTTCCTTTCTCGTAACGGTTCCCATGCAACACGTTCCGTGCGGCGACCTGTGGGCCGCGCACGTCCGTCGTGGGCCTATCACGAAGAGTGCGAATGTTCTCTTGTATGGGATCCGGAGCCCCTCGGGGCGTTCCGGTGTTCCCGCCGCGTCCGGTGCTCTTCTCACCGGGTCGCGACCAGACGACTGGGCCGTCTGCCCGCCGCCGGGGACCCGCGATGCGGTGCCCCGGCGAGGACGGCCGGTCCGGCCGGGAGGAGAAGGTCAGTTCTCCTTGAAGGGGAACCCGAGCTGCTTGAGCAGCTCGCGGCCCTCTTCGTCGTTCGTCGCCGTGGTGACGACCGTGATGTCCATACCGCGGGGACGGTCGACCTTGTCGACGTCGATCTCGTAGAACATCGTCTGCTCGTTGAGGCCGAACGTGTAGTTGCCGTGGCCGTCGAACTGCTTGCCGGAGAGGCCGCGGAAGTCACGGATACGCGGCAGCGCGACGGTCGTGAGGCGGTCCAGGAACTCCCACATACGGTCACCGCGCAGGGTGACCCGCGCGCCGATCGGCATGCCCTCACGCAGCTTGAACTGCGCGATGGACTTGCGGGCCCGACGGACCTCCGGCTTCTGACCGGTGATCAGGGTGAGATCGTTGAGAGCGCCGTTGATGAGCTTGGCGTCGCGGGCGGCGTCACCGACACCCATGTTGACGACGACCTTCACGACACCCGGGATCTGCATGACGTTCGCGTACTCGAACGTCTCGTTGAGCGCCGGACGGATCTCGCTGCGGTACCTGGCCTTGAGGCGAGGGGTGTAACCGGTGGGAAGAGCGGTCTCGGTCATGGTCACAGGTCCTTCCCGGTCTTGCGCGAGACACGGACGCGCTTGCCGTTCTCGTCGGTGCGGATTCCGACCCGGGTCGGGGTGCCGTCGGCGTCCACGACCATCACGTTGGACACGTGGATCGGGGCCTCCTGCGTGACGATGCCGCCCGAGGAGGCGCCGCGCTCGGCAGCCGAGTTGGAGGTGTGCTTCTTGATGCGGTTGACGCCCTCGACGAGGACCTTCTCCTGCGCCGGGAAGGCCTGGATGACCTTGCCCTTGGCGCCCTTGTCCTTGCCGGAGATGACCAGCACCGTGTCGCCCTTGTGAACCTTCATGTCAGAGCACCTCCGGAGCCAGCGAGACGATCCGCATGAACTTCTTGTCGCGCAGTTCGCGGCCGACCGGCCCGAAGATGCGCGTTCCACGCGGGTCGTTGTCGTTCTTGATGATGACGGCGGCGTTCTCGTCGAACTTGATGTACGAGCCGTCCGGGCGACGGCGCTCCTTGGCGGTGCGCACGATGACGGCCTTGACGACCTCACCCTTCTTGACGTTGCCACCGGGGATGGCGTCCTTGACGGTGGCGACGATGATGTCGCCCACGCCTGCGTAGCGGCGCTTCGAACCGCCGAGAACGCGGATGCAGAGAATCTCCTTGGCACCCGTGTTGTCGGCGACCTTCAGCCGCGACTCCTGCTGGATCATGGTTCTCCTGACCAGGTCTGTTCAATGTGTGCCGGATACCGACCCGACACACGCGGTCATGCCACCCGCAGCCGCGTGACAACGCGACAGGTCGGGCAACTGCTCCAGTGTAGGGGTCGGGCGGACTCTGACCCAAATCCCGGTCAGCTGCCGCTCGACCCGGCCGACCCTGATCCCCCGAGCGATCCAGTGGATCCGGTCGAGCCGGATGACCCCGCCGAGCCCGGCGCGCCGCCCCCCACTCCCCTGGCCGCGCTGAGCCCGTTGGGTACGGCCTCCGGCAGACCGGAGAGCACGTGGTCCATCCCCGGCAGCATCTCGGTGACGAACACCGGCCAATTGTGGATCCCGGTCGGCATGTAGTTCATCCGCAGGTCGACACCGGGGACCAAGGCGAGCGCCGCCTCCAGATCCCGGGTGCTCTCGTACGAGCCCTTCTCCAGGATGTGTCCGTCGATGAGGACGACCTCGTTGCTGCCGAAGCGACCGAGCTCGCTGGATCCCACGAGGCCGGTGGCCGCGCTGAGGTAGACCGCCTTGTCCGCCAGCCCGGAGGGATCGGCGACAGTGTCGTGTTCCACCCACGCCTGCGAACCGCGGGGTCCCCACATGTTGGTGACGTCACCGTTTCGCGCGGCCACCGTGAGCCGCGCATACTGGTAACCCAGTTCGTCCTGGGTCGAATACGCGCCGCTCACGCCTGCCACCGCGTCGAACATCTCGTTCCGGTTGGCCAGATGTAGCGCCGCCGACGCACCCATCGACAGTCCCATGACTCCCCAGCCCCCGTTGTGGGCCAGCGGCTCCGCGGTACCCGGCAGCCCTGCCTCGAGCAGGGGTGGCAACTCCTCGGTGAGGAACGTCTCCCAGTTGTTGGGCCCCAGGACGGGGTCGTCGTCAAGCCAGTCCGACCACATCGACGCGGGACCTCCCGTAGGGACGATCACGTTCACGGCCCGGTCGCGCAGAGCCGGGTCCCCCCAACCCATCCCCGTACTCCACCCCGAGGGCACCTCGCTGCCGACGCCGTCGAGGAAGTACACGTTGGGGGCGTCGAGCCCTGCCGGGGCGCGGTACACCTCGAGACGGATCGGACGCTGCATGGACTCCGACGTCACGGTCCACACCTCGGCCCTGCGGTCGACCTCGCTCGTCGATCCCGGGAAGAGAGGCTCGACCCGCAGGACGGCCGACGACGTGATGGACGAGTCGCGAGTCGCTCGCGGGCCGGCCGGGGGCTGCGAACTACCGGGGCGTGGGAAGTCGCTGGAGCCGATCGCACCGACAGAGCCGAGGACGGACGTCAGCGGGATCGGAGCGCCGAGCTGTGTCAGCGCGGCGACACTGAGCGACGGCACACCGAACAGACTCCCCGGCGTCACGCTGGGAACCAGCGAACCCGGGTCCACGGAGCCCGGGCCGACAGAGCCTTGGCCGACGGAGCCGGGACCGGCGGAGCCCGGCCCCGGACTCTGGGCTCCCGCCGGAGGCACTCCCGCGGCCGCCATCGCTACCACCGCCGTGCCGACGGCCAGTCTGCGCAGGTCGACACGCCGCCCACCGGGCCCACTCCCCTGTCGACCTGTACGCGGTCCGATTCCCATGTGGCGATCCTGTCTCTCCGGCAGCGTCCGAATGTTGACACACTACATTGGTGTCGTTACACAACGGTGATCCGTTACCGGCACCGTCCGGGTACACAGGTGGCGACGGACGCAGAACGGCCCGGCCCCGGATTCCCGGGGCCGGGCCGTTCTCGTGATGCTGTGTGATGCTGGGAGGGGACTTACTTGGCCCGCTCCAGCACCTCGACCAGGCGGTACCGCTTGGACGCGGACAGCGGGCGGGTCTCCATGATCCGCACGCGGTCCCCGACACCGGCGGTGTTGGTCTCGTCGTGGGCCTTGACGCGCTCGGTACGACGCATGATCTTGCCGTACAGCGGGTGCTTCACGCGATCCTCGAGCTCGACGACGATGGTCTTCTCCATCTTGTCGGACACGACGTACCCGATGCGCACCTTGCGGCTGTTGCGCTCGGCGTTCTCGTTGGACTCAGTCACAACTGTTTCCTTGTCACTCACTTGGCATCACCCGGCGCCGCCGACAGACCGAGCTCGCGCTCGCGAATGACGGTGTAGATGCGAGCGATGTCGTGGCGAACGACACGCAGGCGACGGTTGTTGGTCAGCTGCCCGGTGGCCATCTGGAAGCGCAGGTTGAACAGCTCCTCCTTGGCCTCGCGCAGGCGCGCGGTCAGCGCGTCCGCATCGAGCTCACGCAGCTCGGGGGCGGTGGTTCCACTAGCCATCAGAACTGCTCCTCCCGGGTCACGATGCGGGTCTTGCACGGGAGTTTGTGCTGCGCGCGGCGCAGGGCCTCGCGAGCGGTCTCCTCGTTCGGGTACGACATCTCGAACAGGATGCGGCCCGGCTTGACGTTGGCCACCCACCACTCGACGGAACCCTTACCGGAACCCATCCGAACCTCGGCGGGCTTCTTGGTCAGGGGGCGGTCCGGGTAGATGTTGATCCACACCTTGCCGCCACGCTTGATGTGGCGGTTGATGGCGATACGAGCGGACTCGATCTGACGGTTGGTGACGTAGGCCGGCTCGAGGGCCTGGATGCCGTAGTCACCGAAGGTCACCTTGGTGCCACCCTTTGCCCCGCCCTTACGGCCGGGGTGGTGCTGCTTGCGGTGCTTGACGCGCTTGGGGATAAGCACTGTCACGCCTCCCTGGTCTGGTTCTGCGGTGCCTCGGCAGGAGCCTCGGCGGCCGAGCCGGAACCGGCGCGGCCGGTCTCGGTGCTGGTCGCAGTGGTGCCCTGGGCCCCGGAGCGACGCGGGCGGCCTGCGCCACGCTCGCGGCGGGGACCGCGGTCGGCACCGCCACGGTTGTTGGACTGGGCGTACTGATCGGACTCGCGACGACCGCCGACCACGTCACCCTTGTAGATCCACACCTTGACGCCGATACGACCGAAGGTCGTCTTGGCCTCGTAGGTGCCGTAGTCGATCTCGGCACGCAGGGTGTGCAGGGGGACCCGGCCCTCGTGGTACCGCTCCGAACGGGACATCTCGGCGCCGCCGAGACGGCCCGAGCAGACCACCTTGATGCCCTTGACCTGGGGCTGGCGCATGGCCGACTGGATGCCCTTGCGCATCGCACGGCGGAACGCCACGCGATTCGAGAGCTGCTCGGCGATGCCCTGGGCGACGAGCTGGGAGTCGGCCTCGGTGTTCTTGATCTCGAGGATGTTGAGGTGGACCTGCTTGGCGGTGAGCTTCTCGAGCTCCCCGCGCAGGCGGTCCGCCTCGGCGCCACGACGACCGATCACGATGCCCGGGCGGGCCGTGTGGATGTCCACGTGGACCCGGTCACGGGTACGGGAGATGTCGACTCCCGAGATGCCGGCCCGCTCCATGCCCTTGGAGAGCAGCTCGCGGATCTTGATGTCCTCGGCGACGTAGTCGGCGTACTGCTTGTCGGCGAACCACTTGGACGTCCAGTCCGAGGTGATGCCGAGACGGAAGCCGTGCGGCTGGATCTTCTGTCCCATTTAGCGGGCACCTCCCTGGTTGCGACGTGCCCGGCCGGAGCCGGCCTTCTCGGGCACGCTGGTCACCTCGATGGTGATGTGGCTCGTGCGCTTACGCACGCGGAACGCACGACCCTGGGCACGCGGACGGAAACGCTTGAGGGTCGGGCCCTCATCGGCGTACGCGGCCGAGACCACGAGGGTCCGGGGGTCCAGGTCGAGGTTGTTCTCGGCATTGGCCATCGCGGACGCGAGGACCTTGGCGACCGGCTCGCTGGCAGCCTGCGGGGCGAACCGCAGGGTGTTCAGCGCGTCGGCGGCGTCCTTGCCGCGGATCAGATCGATCACACGACGCGCCTTCATGGGCGTGACGCGGACGAACTTGGCGGTGGCACGAGCGGAGAGCTGCTGCTCGGCCGTCGCCGTGCCGTCGGCGGTCTTCTTCGTATCAGTGCTCATCGACGCTTACTCTTCCGATCGTCCTTGATGTGCCCCTTGAACGTGCGCGTCGGCGCGAACTCGCCGAGCTTGTGACCCACCATCGAGTCGGACACGAACACGGGCACATGCTTACGGCCGTCATGGACGGCGAACGTGTGGCCGATGAAATCGGGCAGGATCGTCGAGCGACGCGACCAGGTCTTGATGACCTGATGAGTGCCCTTGTCGTTCTGCACGTCCACCTTCGCGAGGAGGTGTTCGTCGACGAACGGACCCTTCTTGAGACTACGAGGCATCCTAGTTTCCCTCCTTAACGCTTCTTACCGGTGCGACGGCGACGGACGATCATGCTGTCACTCGCCTTATTGGGCTTGCGGGTCCGGCCCTCGGGCTGGCCCCACGGGCTGACGGGGTGACGTCCACCGGACGTCTTACCCTCGCCACCACCGTGCGGGTGGTCGACGGGGTTCATGACCACACCACGGACGGTCGGGCGAACGCCCTTCCACCGCATGCGGCCGGCCTTACCCCAGTTGATGTTGGCCTGCTCGGCGTTACCGACCTCGCCGATCGTGGCGCGGCAGCGCACGTCGACCCGGCGGATCTCACCCGAGGGCATGCGGAGGGACGCGTAGGTGCCCTCCTTGCCGAGCAGCTGGATACCGGCACCGGCCGCGCGGGCCATCTTGGCGCCGCCACCCGGCCGGAGCTCCACGGCGTGCACCACGGTGCCGGCGGGGATGTTCCGGAGCGGGAGGTTGTTGCCGGTCTTGATGTCGGCGCCTGCGCCCGACTCGACCTTCATGCCCTGCTTGAGGTTGCGCGGGGCCAGGATGTACCGCTTCTCGCCGTCCGCGTAGTGCAGGAGGGCGATGTTGGCGGTGCGGTTCGGGTCGTACTCGATGTGCGCGACGGTGGCGAGCACGCCGTCCTTGTCATTACGACGGAAGTCGATGACACGGTACTGGCGCTTGTGGCCACCGCCCTTGTGGCGGCTGGTGATCCGGCCGTGGCCGTTGCGGCCGCCGGTCTTGCTCAGCGGGCGCAGCAGCGACTTCTCGGGCGTCGAGCGGGTGATCTCGGCGAAGTCCGAGACGCTCGAGCCCCGACGACCGGGGGTCGTGGGCTTGTACTTGCGGATAGCCATGAGGTTCTCTCGTCCTTAACTCTTCCCGCCGTCAGGCGGTCAGACCCGGGATCTCGATGGGCTTGCTGTCAGCCGCGAGGGTCACGATGGCGCGCTTGGTGCTCTTGCGCTGTCCGAACCCGGTGCGGGTGCGCTTGCGCTTGCCCTGACGGTTGGCGGTGTTCACTGACGCAACGGTGACGCCGAAGATCTCCTGGATGGCGATCTTGATCTGCGTCTTGTTGGCGCCCGGGGCCACCTGGAACGTGTACACGCCCTGCTCGAGCAGGCCGTAGGCCTTCTCGGAGACGACCGGGGCGAGAATCACGTCCCGGGGATCGGCGACGGTGCTCACTTGTCGGCCTCCTTCGCTGCCTTGCCGGCGAGTGCACGACTCGCCTGCGTGACGAACGCGTCCAGAGCCTCGACCGAGAACACGACGTCGTCAGCGTGCAGGACGTCGTAGGTGTTGAGCTGATCCGGAGCGATCGGATGGACGTGATCGAGGTTGGCCACGGAACGCCAGGCGGCGACGTCCTCACGACCCACGACGATCAGGATCTTCTTGCGGTCCGACAGGCTGCCCAGGAAGTCGCGGACACCGGCCGTGGACGGCTTCTGTCCCTCGACGAACTCGGTGACCACGTGGAGGCGGTCAGCGGAGACGCGGTCGGAGAGGGCACCGCGGAGCGCGGCGGCCTTCATCTTCTTGGGGGTGCGCTGCGAGTAGTCGCGCGGCTTCGGACCGTGGACCGTGCCGCCGCCGGTGTAGGCGGGGGCGCGGGTCGAGCCCTGACGGGCGCGGCCGGTGCCCTTCTGGCGGAACGGCTTGCGACCGCCGCCCCGGACCTCGCCGCGGGTCTTGGTCGAGTGGGTGCCCTGACGTGCCGCGGCGAGCTGCGCCACGACGACCTGGTGCATCAGGGGCAGGTTGGGCTCGACACCGAAGATCTCGGCGGGGAGCTCGACCGAACCGTCGGTCTTACCCGCCGGGGTACGGACATCCAGCTTGAGGTTCACGGTGTTCTCCGTGGTGGTCATGCGCGCGCACCGCCCTTCACTGCGGAACGGACCATCACGAGGCCGCCGTTACGACCCGGGATGGCTCCCTTGATGAGGAGGACGCCGGCCTCGGCGTCCACCTTGTGGACCTTGAGGTTCATGGTGGTCACGCGATCGTTGCCCATGCGGCCGGACATCTTCTTGCCGCGGAAGACGCGGCCCGGGGTCGAGGCCCCGCCGATGGAACCCGGCTTGCGGTGCACGGCCTGGGTACCGTGCGAGGCGCCCTGACCGGAGAAGCCGTGACGCTTCATGGTGCCGGCGAAGCCCTTGCCCTTCGAGGTGCCCGTGACGTCGACGAATGCGCCGTCCTCGAACACGTCGGCGCCGATCTCCTGGCCGATCTCGAACCCGGCGGCCTGCTCGGCGTTGTCGAGTCGGATCTCGGCGAGGTGACGGCGGGGGGTGACCCCGGCCTTGTCGAACTGACCCGCGAGAGGCTTGGTGACCTTGCGGGGGTCGATCGCGCCGAACGCGATCTGGACGGCGTTGTAGCCGTCGGTCTCTTGGGTACGGATCCCGGTCACGACGCACGGCCCGGCCTTGACGACGGTAACCGGAACCACCCGGTTGTTCTCGTCGAAGACCTGGGTCATGCCGAGCTTGGCGCCCAGGATTCCCTTGATCTCGGTGTTAGTCATCTGTTCACTGTCTCCGCTGCACGTTGCTTGCTGACCGCTACGCGGTCGGAGGTCACTGGATGTTGACGTCGACGCTGGCAGGCAGGTCGATGCGCATGAGCGCGTCCACGGTCTTCGGCGTGGGGTCGAGGATGTCGATCAACCGCTTGTGGGTACGCATCTCGAAGTGCTCACGCGAATCCTTGTACTTGTGCGGCGAGCGGATGACGCAGTACACGTTCTTCTCGGTGGGCAGCGGCACGGGACCGACGACACGAGCACCCGTCCGGGTAACCGTCTCGACGATCTTGCGGGCCGAGGCGTCGATAGCTTCGTGGTCGTAGGCCTTGAGCCGGATGCGGATCTTTTGTCCCGCCACTTCGTCCTCTTCTCTTCCCGCCCGTGAGGGCGGCTGTCGTGAGCGCCCTCGTCATGCGGGGACACTGTGTGTTCGCTTGTCATATGTGACACCGTCTGACCGTCGATCACCCGGTCCCGTGCATCGGTGCTCCATCGTGGAGGCCCCCGCCGCGCGCCCACGGGCGTGACACGACTACGAGACCTCCAGAGGACGGGGTGCCGCATCGATCGCCCGAGGCGAGGATGACGGCGGACCGATCCGCTGCCGCTGTTGACGTGTCACGACGCGTCCACGCGGTCGGGCGTGTCGCCCTCCCACTTTTCCGGCGGGTGATTGCTCACCCGCCCCGGTCGTGCTCGCCCGACCAACCCGGCCATCCCCGGGGGCCATCAGGCCCACACGAGATCGCCGCCTTGTCCGGGCAACTCGACCAGTATGCAGTACATCGGCCTCAAGGGCAAAATCCCCCGGATCGCGCCACCGCGGTTCCCGGGCTCCGACCCCGGCACGCCACCCGCCTGCTTGGGTAGCGTCGGGAGGATCACCGCCCATACCGCCGGAGGAGAACACATCGTGAACAGCAGACGTGAGCCGCGGGACCCCGCCGCCTACAAGCGGGACAGACGCCAGGCAGTGCTCCGGCACCACCCGGATGCCGGCGGCGACCCCGAGGAACTCCTACGCGCTCTCGAGGAGGTGGACCGTCGACACGGGGTGATCGGAGCCGGGCCGGGAGAGCACGGGGCGAGCGCCGAACAGGTCGCCGCCGTCGCCGCCGCGCTCGCTGGGGTGGCCGCGGTGGGGCTGTCGGTCGCGATGAGCTTCCTCGGTCGCCGGAGGTAGACCGGCGACCGCTCCCCCACGGGCCATGAACCGGCCCGATACGCATGAAGGGCGCCCCACCTCTCGGTGGGGCGCCCTTCATGGCTCGGACCGGGACGACACCCGGACCAGTCGATCAGTGGATCACTTGATGATCTTGGTGACCTGACCGGCGCCGACGGTGCGGCCGCCCTCGCGGATCGCGAACCGCAGGCCCTCGTCCATGGCGACCGGCTGGATGAGCTCGACGCTCATCTCGGTGTTGTCGCCCGGCATGACCATCTCGGTGCCCTCGGGGAGGGTCACGACGCCGGTCACGTCCGTGGTGCGGAAGTAGAACTGCGGACGGTAGTTGTTGAAGAACGGCGTGTGGCGGCCGCCCTCGTCCTTGGACAGGATGTACGCCTGACCCTCGAACGTGGTGTGGGGGGTGTAGGCGCCCGGCTTGATGACGACCTGGCCACGCTCGACGTCCTCGCGCTTGAGGCCACGGACGAGCAGACCGACGTTGTCGCCGGCCTCGCCGTAGTCGAGCAGCTTACGGAACATCTCGATGCCCGTGATGGTGGTCTTGGTGGCCTTCTCCTTGATGCCGATGAGCTCGACATCCTCGTTCACGTTGATCTGGCCACGCTCGATACGACCCGTGACGACGGTGCCGCGACCGGTGATCGTGAAGACGTCCTCGACGGGCATGAGGAACGGCTTGTCGGTCTCACGCTCGGGGTCCGGGACGGAGTCGTCGCAGGCCTGCATGAGGTCGCGGATCGCCTGGACCCACTTCTCGTCACCCTCGAGCGCCTTGAGCGCCGAGATGTGGACGACCGGGGCGTCCTCGTCGAACTCCTGCGAGGCCAGCAGCTCGCGGACCTCCATCTCGACGAGCTCGAGGATCTCCTCGTCGTCGACCATGTCGCACTTGTTCAGGGCGACGAGGATGTAGGGCACACCCACCTGGCGGGCGAGCAGCACGTGCTCACGCGTCTGCGGCATGGGGCCGTCGGTGGCCGCCACGACGAGGATCGCGCCGTCCATCTGGGCGGCACCGGTGATCATGTTCTTGATGTAGTCGGCGTGACCGGGGGCGTCGACGTGCGCGTAGTGGCGCTTCTCGGTCTGGTACTCGACGTGGGAGATGTTGATCGTGATACCACGAGCCTTCTCCTCCGGCGCCTTGTCGATCTCGTCGAACGCGAAGGCGTCGTTGAGGTCGGGGTAGGTGTCCGCCAGGACCTTGGTGATGGCCGCGGTGGTGGTGGTCTTGCCGTGGTCGACGTGACCGATGGTGCCGATGTTTACGTGCGGTTTGGTCCGCTCGAACTTCGCCTTCGCCACTTGGTGTCCTCCTGGACTGGTCTGTCCCCACCGGTAGGTGGGCACTGCTTTGTGTGGGATCTGATCTTACTCATCGTGCCGTGTTGAGCACGAACCGGCGGCCACCCGGAGGTTCGACCGTGCGCCGCCGGCATCGGCCCCACCCCGCCTGACGGCGGGGCGGGACCAGCACCGGTTACTCGCCGGTCGCCTTGGCGATGATCTCCTTGGCCACGCCCGCCGGAACCTCGGCGTAGTGGGAGAAGACCATCGAGTAGTTGGCCCGGCCCTGCGTCTTCGACCGGAGGTCGCCGACGTAGCCGAACATCTCGGAAAGAGGCACATTGGCCTTCACGACGCGGGCGCCGGAGCGCTCCTCCATCGCCTGGATCTGGCCGCGGCGGGAGTTGATGTCGCCGATGACGTCACCCATGTAGTCCTCGGGCGTGACGACCTCCACGGCCATCAGCGGCTCCAGGATCACGGGCTGGCACTTACGGGCGGCCTCCTTGAAGGCCATGGAGCCCGCGACCTTGAACGCCATCTCGGACGAGTCGACCTCGTGGTACGCACCGTCGACCAGCGTCGCCTTGACGTTGACCATCGGGTAGCCGGCGAGGATGCCGTACTGCATGGCGTCCTTGATGCCGGCGTCCACGGAGGGGATGTACTCCTTGGGAACGCGGCCACCGGTGACCTTGTCGCTGAACTCGTAGGTCTCGCCGGACTCGACGGCCTCCTGGTCCAGCGGCGCGAGCGCGATCTGCACCTTCGCGAACTGACCGGAACCACCGGTCTGCTTCTTGTGGGTGTAGTCGAACTTGTCGATCGAGCCCTTGATGGTCTCGCGGTACGCGACCTGCGGCTTGCCGACGTTGGCCTCGACCTTGAACTCGCGCTTCATGCGGTCCACGAGCACGTCCAGGTGGAGCTCGCCCATGCCGCCGATGACGGTCTGGCCGGTCTCCTCGTCCAGGCGCACCGAGAACGTCGGATCCTCACGGGCCAGCTTCTGGATGGCCGTGCCGAGCTTCTCCTGGTCGGCCTTGGTCTTGGGCTCGATCGAGACGTCGATGACCGGGTCCGGGAACGTCATCGACTCGAGGATGACCTGGTTGTTCAGGTCGCACAGGGTGTCACCCGTGGTGGTGTCCTTGAGCCCGATGAACGCGTAGATGTGGCCGGCGACGGCCTCATCCACGGGCATCTCCTTGTTGGCGTGCATCTGGAAGAGCTTGCCGACGCGCTCCTTCTTGCCCTTGGTCGCGTTCTGCACCTGGGTGCTTGGGTCGATCCGGCCCGAGTAGACGCGCACGAAGGTCAGCTCGCCGAAGAACGGGTGCACCGCGATCTTGAACGCGAGCGCCGCGAACGGCTCGTCCTTGGACGGCTTACGGAGGATCTCCGTCTCCTCGTCCCCGACCTTGTGGCCGTGGACCTCGCCGACGTCCAGCGGGTTGGGGAGGTAGGCGATGACGGCGTCGAGCAGGGGCTGGATGCCCTTGTTCTTGTACGCCGAACCACACAGCACCGGGTAGATCTCGGCGTTGACGGTCATCTTCCGGATCGCGCCCTGGATCTCTTCCTTCGTCAGCTCCTCGCCGCCGAAGTACTTTTCCATGAGCGCCTCATCGCTCTCGGCGACCGTCTCGAGAAGCCTCTCGCGGTACTCCTCGGCCTTCTCCTGCAGGTCGGCCGGGATCTCCTGGATCTGCGCCTCGGTGCCGATCTCGGTCTTGCCGGGCCAGACGAGAGCCTTCATCTCCACGAGGTCGACGACGCCGTCGAAGTCGTCCTCGGCACCGATCGGCAGCTGCAGGACCAGCGGCTTGGCGCCGAGACGGTCGACGATGGTCTGGACCGTGTAGAAGAAGTCCGCGCCCATCTTGTCCATCTTGTTGACGAAGCAGATGCGGGGTACGTCGTACTTCTCGGCCTGCCGCCAGACCTGCTCGGACTGGGGCTCGACGCCCTCCTTGCCGTCGAAGACCGCGACGGCGCCGTCGAGCACGCGCAGCGACCGCTCCACCTCGACCGTGAAGTCGACGTGGCCCGGGGTGTCGATGATGTTGATCTGGTTGTTGGACCAGAAACAGGTGACCGCGGCGGACGTGATCGTGATGCCGCGCTCCTTCTCCTGCTCCATCCAGTCGGTGGTCGACGCACCGTCGTGCGTCTCGCCCGCCTTGCGGTTGACACCCGTGTAGAACAGGATGCGCTCGGTGACGGTGGTCTTACCGGCGTCGATGTGCGCCATGATGCCGATGTTGCGGACCTTGTTGAGGTCGGTCAGCACGTCCTGTGCCACGGATTCTCCCGATTGTGAGTCGTCGGTGGCCCGTGCGGTCGCTGTCGACCGTCCGAACCGGGTCGGTAATGCTGCCGGTACCTGCGCGCGGAGCGAGCGGTAACAGCCTTGTTCAATGATGCCACCCGGTGGGTGACCTCGGGACCCTGGCCGGGGGGACGCGGATACCCACGCCCCGGCCCGGGTCCCGACGCGTCACCAGCGGTAGTGCGCGAACGCCCGGTTCGCCTCGGCCATCTTGTGGGTGTCCTCGCGGCGCTTGACCGCGGCACCCAGACCGTTGGAGGCGTCCAGGATCTCGTTGGCCAGACGCTCGACCATCGTGTTCTCACGACGCTGCCGGGAGAACGTCACCAGCCAGCGCATCGCCAGGGTCGTCGAACGACCGGGGCGGACCTCGACGGGCACCTGGTAGGTGGCGCCGCCGACACGACGGGAGCGGACCTCGAGGGCCGGCTTGACGTTGTCAAGTGCCTTCTTGAGGGTGATGACCGGATCGGTACCGGTCTTCTCGCGGCAGATCTCCAGCGCCGAGTAGACGATGCGCTCGGCGGTCGTCTTCTTGCCGTCGAGGAGGATCTTGTTCACGAGCTGGGTGACCAGCGGCGACCCGTAGACCGGATCGTTGATCAGCTGGCGCTTCGGGGCGGGACCCTTACGAGGCATTACTTCTCCTTCTTGGCGCCGTAGCGGGAGCGGGCCTGCTTGCGGTCCTTCACACCCTGGGTGTCGAGCGAGCCGCGGATGATCTTGTACCGCACACCCGGGAGGTCCTTCACACGACCGCCACGCACGAGCACCATGGAGTGCTCCTGGAGGTTGTGACCCTCGCCGGGGATGTAGGCCGAGACCTCGATACCCGTGGTCAGGCGCACACGGGCGACCTTACGGAGTGCGGAGTTCGGCTTCTTGGGGGTCGTGGTGTACACGCGGGTGCACACCCCGCGACGCTGCGGCGAGCCCTTGAGGGCAGCCGTCGACGTCGCCGACTTCTTGTCCTGGCGGCCCTTGCGGACCAGCTGGTTGATGGTTGGCATGAACCGACTTTCTCTAGCTGGCGGCCTCCACTGGGGGCGACCACCGGTCACTGGGACGTTGCTCGTATCCGGACTCTCGCGCGCCTGTCGCCGCGCACAGCCGACCACATCAGCCGCTCTCGCTGGCCTACCGGGCACGATCCTCCAGCTCGCATACTGCGAGCACGATGGTCAAGCCTAACCGCCGAGGGTTGCAGCGGTCAAAATGGACCGTTCGCGGAGTTTTCCGCGGACGTCTCGACGGGCCCATCGAGGACCGAATCGAGCGTGTGGGCCCAGAATCTCACGATCTTGTCGCGCCGTGCGGAGTCGTCGGACAACACGTCCGCGAGCCCCAGACCCCGGGCGAGGTCCAGAGTGGTCTGGAGGGCACGACGGACCGGCATGTCACGGGGGTCGCGCCCGAGCGCGGCGGCCGCGATAACGAGGACCTCCCGGGACATGTGGGTCTCCAGCGGGAGCACGCGGTCACGGAGCGCAGGGTCGGAGGCCGCGGCGGTCCAGACGTGGAGCGCGGCCTTGAACAGATCCGACGTGTAGTGCTCGACGATGAGCCGGACCACGGCGACCGTCCGCTCGGGCCCGGGGTCCGGCAGATCGAGGCCGACGCTGCGGACGTCCTCGAGTCGCTGCTCGATCATGTGCCCCAGCGCGGCGGTGATGAGGTCCTCGCGCGTCGGGAAGTGGTGTTGGGCGGCGCCCCGCGAGACGCCGGCGGCGGCGGCCACCGCACCCACGGTGGTCGCCGCCCAGCCCTGCGTGGCGAGGAGGTCGATCGAGGCACCGAGCAGGCGTTCCCGTGTGATACGGCTTCTGTCCTGCTTGGGGGCGCGCTGCTCGGATGCCGTCATGTGTCCTCCTGTTACCAGTCCTGCTCGTCGTAGATGATCACTCCGCGGATGTTGTTGCCGTCGCGCATGTCCTGGTACCCCTGGTTGATCTCCTCCAGGCGGTACGTCTTGGTGACGAGCTCGTCGAGCTTGAGGTTCCCGGCGCGGTACTGGTGCAGCAGGTGCGGGATCTGCTTGCGCGGGCCGGTGCCTCCGAAGATGGCCCCCTGGAGGGTCTTCTGCTGCATCGCCAGGTCGAGGATCGAGATCTGGGCGTCGACGGCCATCATGTCGCCGAGGCCCACGACCACGCAGCGTCGGCCCTTGCCGGTCAGGGTGAGGCCGGGAAGAAGGTCGTTGCCGTTGACGGTGCCCATGGTGAGGATGACCAGATCGGCCATCCGTCCCCAGCTGATCTCGCCGACCAGTGCCATCGCCTCGTCCATGGAGCTACACGTGTGGGTCGCCCCGAACTCCATGGCCTTCTCGCGCTTGAACTCGACGGGGTCGACGGCGACGATCGCCCGCGCCCCCGCGGCTGCCGCACCCTGGACCGAGTTGATTCCGATGCCGCCGACGCCCACGACGACGACGATGTCGCCCTCCTTGGCCCCACCGATCTCGGTGGCCGATCCCCAGCCCGTGGCGACGCCACAGCCCAGCAGTGCGGCCTTGTCGAGCGGGATGTCCTTCTCGATCTTGACGACCGAGGACTGGTGGACGGTCACGTACGGCGAGAACGTCCCGAGGACGCACATCGAGGCGACCGGCTCCCCCTCCGCGGTGTGGACACGGTAGGTGTCGTCGCTGATCGCCCGGCCGGTGAGCAGGCCGGCGCCGTTGTCACACAGGTTCTGGAGCCCTTCCGCGCAGGGCGGGCAGGTACCGCAGGCGGGGATGAAGGCCAGGACGACGTGGTCACCCTCCTCGATCCCGGTGACGCCCTCGCCGACCTTGGTGACGACGCCGGCACCCTCGTGCCCGCCGATGATGGGGTAGGTCTCGAACTGCAGGTCGCCCGTGAGCAGGTGCTCGTCCGAGTGGCAGAGGCCGGACGCGGCCAGCTTGACCTGGACCTCACCGACCCGGGGATCGCCCAGATCGACCTCGACGACCTCCCAGCCGTCCTGCTTGGGCTCCCTGATGATGGCGGCCTTGGTGCGCATGCGTGTACTCCTCGTGCGAAAGGGGTGATGTGGCACTGGTCACGTGACCAGTGCCACATCACACGCTACTCCGGGACGGTCGCCCAGGAGGGCTGTCTGCGTTCCAGGAACGCGGTCATCCCCTCGGCGACCTCGGGGGTGGTGAACAGTCGGGCGGTGACGCCCGCCAGGTCCTCCCCGCGGTCGTCCAACTCGGACAACAACGGCCCTGCCAGCAGCGCCTTGTTCTCCCTGAGTCCCTGCGGTGAGCAGGGGCGGAACGCGGCGACCAGCTCGTCGACGGCGGCCTCGACGTCGTCGACCGCCTCGGAGAGCAGTCCGATCCGCTGCGCGTGCGTGGAGTCGAACTTCTCCCCCGTCAGCAGAGCCCGGGCGAGGTCCCGAGCGTTCACCCGTGCCGCCAGCGGAACCGAGATCATCGCCGCCGCGAGACCGAGGCGGACCTCGGTCAGCGCGAAGGACGATGCCGGTCCGGCGATCGCGAAGTCGCACGCCGAGACCAGCCCCATCCCACCCGCGCGCACGTGGCCGTCGACGGCCGCGATCACCGGCTTGGGGTGCGCGATGATGGCGCGGAGCAGTCCCAGGAAGATGCGGGTGCGCTCGGCGGCCTGCTCCTCGGGACTGGCGGAGCCGGCGCTCGCCTCGGACAGGTCGGCCCCGGCACAGAACGTGCCCCCGGCGTGTCCGAGGACGACGACGCGGGCGGCGTCGTCCCCGGCGGCCCGGTCGAGGGCCCGGTGGAGCTGCTCGACCAGGGCGGTCGAGATGGCGTTGCGGTTGTGCTGCGAGTCCAGGGTGAGGCGCGCGGCACCTCCGCGGACCTCGTAGTGCACCAGGGTCTGGTCGGTCACGTCAGCCACCTCAGTAGCTCTTCGGCAGCCCGAGCGAGTGCTGGGCCACGTAGTTGAGGATCATCTCCCGGCTGACCGGGGCGATGCGGGGCAGACGCGACGCGGCGAGCATGCCGGCCAGTCCGTACTCGACCGACAGCCCGTTGCCACCGAGGGTCTGGATAGCCTGGTCCACGGTGCGGGCCGAGACCTCACCGGAGGCGTACTTCGCCATGTTGGCGGCCTCGCCGGCGAGGTCGTCTCGGCCGGCGTCCACCAGGGCCGCGGCCTTGCGCATCATCAGGCGCGCCAGCTCGAGTTCGATCTTGCACTGCGCCAGCGGGTGCGACACGCCCTGGTGCGCGCCGATGGGGGTCTTCCACACGGTGCGCTCGTTGGCGTACTTGGTGGCCCGGTCCATGGCGAAGCGGGCGGTGCCCACGGCCATGCCCGAGGCCATGATGCGCTCCGGGTTGAGGCCGGCGAAGAGCATGAGCAGCGCCGTGTCACCGTCGCCGATGAGCGCCTCGGAGGGGAGCCGGACGTCGTCGAAGTACAGCTGGAACTGCCGCTCGGGGGTCCGCACCTCGGTGGGGATGTGGGTCTTCTCCAGTCCCGGGGCATCGGTCGGCACCATGAACAGTGCCGGCTGGAGCTTGCCGCTGGTGGCTCCCTCGAGGCGGGCGACGACGAGGATCGCGTCGGCCTGGTCGACACCGGAGATGTACGTCTTCTGCCCACTGAGCAGGAAGTCGGAGCCGTCCCGGCGGGCCGTGGTGGTGATGGCGTGCGAGTTGGATCCAGCGTCGGGCTCGGTGATCGCGAAGGAGGTGATGGTCTCACCGGAGGCGATGCCCGGCAGCCACCGCTTCTTCTGCTCCTCGGTGCCGAAGCGCGAGATGATGGTGCCGTTGATGGCCGGCGAGACGACCATCATGAGCAGTCCGGCGCCCGCGGCGGAGAGCTCCTCCTCCACGATGGCGAGCTCGGTCATCCCGGCTCCACCGCCGCCGTACTCCTCGGGCAGGTTCACGCCGAGCAGGCCGAGCTTGCCGGCCTCGGTCCACAGCTCGTCGGTGGTCTCCCCGGCGTCGGACTTCTCCCGCATGTACTCGATGCCGTAGCGCGAGCCCAGCTCGAAGGCCACCTGGCGGAGCTGCGTCTGCTCCTCCGTGTCGATGACGGGGTTGGGGATCTGTGAGATGTCGGTCATCGTGGTCACTCCTGGACGCTGGTGGTGTCGGTGCTGTCGGTGTCGGTGTCGGAATCGGAGACGACGGCGAGGATCGTCCCCGACTCGACCTGTGTGCCGACCTCCACGGGGAGCTCGGTGACGATGCCGTCGACGGCGGCCGAGATGGTGTGTTCCATCTTCATGGCCTCCATCCACAGCAGCGGCTGTCCGGCGGTGACGGTGTCACCGACGGAGACCGCGACGCGGATGACCGCACCCGGCATGGGCGCGAGCAGCGATCCCGCGGCGACCTCGGCGGCGGGGTCGGTGTAGCGCGGCGGCTCGATGAGCGAGACGGGGCCGAGCGGCGAGTCGACCTCGACGACGGTGTCCGCGCCCGGGGTCTCGTAGCGGGCCACGGTGAAGACGCGGCGCACTCCCCTGACCTCGAAGACGGCGGAGTCGGGGGCCACCTCCTCGACGGTGACGACGTCGGCCAGGTCGCCGTCGGGGCGGGCACCGGAGCGCTCGCGGATGTAGGCCACCTCGAGCTCGTCCTCCCCGTGACGGAACGTCCGCTTCTGCAGGGTGCGTCCGACGTTGCGGAACCCGGCCTGGGCCAGTGCCACCGGTCCGGCGAGGTGGTCGGCGGTGCCGGAGACCACTGCCGCGGCCAGCGCCGAGATCTGCACGGTCTCGTCGTCCGCGAGCGGCGCGGCGAGAGACTCGGCACCGTGGTCGTCGAGGAACGCGGTGGACAGGTTCCCGGCGATGAACTCCGGGTGCCGCAGCACGCGGACGAGCTGGGCCCGGTTGGTGGTCAGTCCGTGGACCCGCGCCCGGGCCAGGGCACCGGCGAGGGAGGCGCACGCCTCCGCGCGGGTTCGGCCGTAGGAGATGACCTTGGCGAGCATCGGGTCGTAGTGCACGCCGATGAGCGCACCGTCGGGACCCGGTTCGACTCCGCTGTCCAACCGGATGCCCGGGCGGTGGGGTCCCTCGAAGGTCGAGGAGACCCCGGGGACGTCGAGCGCCCAGAGTGTGCCCGACCCCGGGGTGTAGTCGTTGGCCGGGTCCTCGGCGTAGAGGCGGGCCTCCAGCGACCAGCCGTGGGCGGCCGGCGGTTCGGCGGACGGCAGGGGAAGTCCGGCGGCCACGTCGAGCTGCAGGGCGACCAGGTCGAGGCCGGTGGTGGCCTCGGTGACCGGGTGCTCCACCTGGAGGCGGGTGTTCATCTCGAGGAAGAAGAACTCGCCGTCGTCGGTGGCCAGGAACTCGACCGTGCCGGCGCCGGTGTACCCGATCGCGGACGCGGCGTCTCGGGCCGCCTTGTAGAGCGCCTCGCGCATCCCCGGGGTCCGCTCGACGAGGGGGCTGGGTGCCTCCTCGATGACCTTCTGGTGGCGGCGCTGGATGGAGCACTCGCGCTCCCCCACAGCCCAGACGGTGCCGTGGGAGTCGGCCATGATCTGGACCTCGATGTGGCGACCCCGCTCGAGGAAGCGCTCGCAGAACACGGCGTCGTCGCCGAAGGCGGACTTGGCCTCGCGCTGAGCGTTCGCGATCTCGTCGTGCAGCGAGTCGAGGGTGCGGACGATCCGCATGCCGCGACCGCCGCCGCCGGCGGACGCCTTGACCAGCACCGGGAGCATGTCCTCGGTGACGTCGGCGGGCTCGAGGTCGGTGAGCATCGGCACGCCGGCCTCGCCCATCATCTTCTTGGCCTCGATCTTGGAGCCCATGGCCTCGATGGCGGCGACCGGCGGGCCGACCCAGGTCAGGCCCGCGTCGATCACGTCGCGGGCGAACCCGGCGTTCTCGGACAGGAACCCGTAACCGGGGTGGATCGCGTCGGCGCCGGCCGCCGTGGCCGCGGCGATGACCAGGTCACCACGTAGGTAGGTCTCGGCCGGGGTGTTGCCGGGGAGGCGGACGGCCGCGTCGGCCTCGCGGGTGTGGGGTGCCTCGGCATCGGCGTCCGAGAACACGGCGACCGTGGTCATGCCGAGTGCGCGGGCGGTGTGGTGGACGCGTCGGGCGATCTCGCCGCGGTTGGCCACCAGGACTGAAGTGATTGGAGACGGGGTTGATGAATTCTTCATGGTTTCGTTCCTCACATCCGGAAGACGCCGAAGCGGTCGGTTCCGGCGACTTCTCCGGAGTGGATCGCGGACAGGCTGAGGCCCAGCACCGTCCGGGTGTCGCGGGGGTCGATGACGCCGTCGTCGTAGAGCATCCCCGACAGGAAGGCGGGCAACGACTCCTTCTCGATCTGGTCGGCGATCGCGGTCTTCAGGCCGTCGATGGTCTCCTGGTCCATCTCCTGACCACGGGCGGCGGAGGCCGCGGCGGCGACGGAGGTGACCACGTCGGCGAGCTGCTGCCCGCCCATGACGGCGGACTTGGCACTGGGCCAGGTGTAGAGGAACCGCGGATCGAACGCGCGGCCGCACATGCCGTAGTGGCCGGCGCCGTAGGAGGCGGCGGTGATGAGCGACAGGTGCGGGACCTCGGAGTTGGAGACCGCGTTGATCATCATCGCGCCGTGCTTGATGATGCCGCCACGCTCGTACTCGGAGCCCACCATGTAACCGGTGGTGTTGTGCATGAACAGCAACGGTGTGTCGTAGCGGTTGGCCAGCTCGATGAACTGGGTGGCCTTCTGGGCCTCCTCGCTGAACAGCACGCCGCGGGCGTTGGCGATGATGCCCACCGGGTACCCGTGGATCTCCGCCCAGCCGGTGACGAGGCTCGCGCCGTACAGCGGCTTGAACTCGTCGAAGTCGCTGCCGTCGACGATGCGGGCGATGATCTCGCGCGGGTCGAACGGGATCTTGAGGTCCTCGGGGACGATCCCGAGCAGCTCGTCGGTGCCGTACAGCGGCGGGGCGACCTCGGCGCGCGGGACGCGCCCGGCCTTGGTCCAGTTGAGACGGCGGACGATCCCGCGGGTCATGCGGGCGGCGTCGGCCTCGTCGACGGCGAGGTGGTCGGCCAGGCCGGAGACACGGGCGTGCATGTCGGCTCCACCGAGGGTCTCCTCGTCGGCGATCTCACCGGTGGCGGCCTTCACCAGCGGCGGACCGGCGAGGAAGACCTTGGAGCGCTCCTCGATCATGACGACGTGGTCGCTCATACCGGGCACGTACGCGCCGCCGGCGGTGGAGTTGCCGTAGACCACGGCGATGGTGGGGATGCCGGCCTTGGACAGGCGGGTCAGGTCGCGGAAGAGGGCGCCGCCGGGGACGAACACCTCCTTCTGGGTGGGCAGGTCTGCGCCGCCGGACTCGACGAGGCTGATGACCGGGAGCCGGTTCTTCATCGCCACGTCGTTGAGGCGGAGGATCTTGCGCAGCGTCCACGGGTTAGAGGTGCCGCCCTTGACCGTCGGGTCGTTGGCGATGAGCAGGCACTCGACACCCTCGACGACGCCGATCCCGGCGACCACGGAGGCGCCGGTCTGGAAGTCGGAGCCCCACGCGGCGAGCGCGCACAGTTCGAGGAACGGGGACTCCCGGTCGAGGATCATGTCGATCCGCTCGCGGGCCGTGAACTTGCCGCGCTCGCGGTGGCGGGCGACCTTGCGCTCGCCGCCGCCGGCCAGCGCCGGCTCGAGGTCCGCGGCGAGCTGGTCGAGCTTGCCCTCCATGGCCTGCTTCGCGGCGTCGAACTCGGCGCTCGTGGTGTCCAGTGTGGAACGGAGGATTGTCATGCCGTGTACCCCAAACGTCGTCCGGCGAGGGTGGTCAGGATTTCGGTCGTGCCGCCACCGATGCCCAGGAGTCGGACATCGCGGTACTGGCGGCTGACCTCGGACTCGGACATGAAGCCGAGCCCTCCGAAGAGCTGCACCGCCTGGTTGGCGACCCATTCGGCGCACTCGACGGCGGTGTTCTTGGCGAAGCAGACCTCGGCGATCGCGTCGTGTCCCGACACCGCCAGGTTCACGCAGTGGTGGGTGTAGGTGCGGGCGAGGTCGATGCGACGGGCCATCTCGGTGACCGTGTTCTGCACGGCCTGCCGGGACAGCAGGGGGCGCCCGAAGGTCTCCCGCTCGCGGACCCAGTCCAGCGTGAGGTCCAGGCAGCGCTGGGCGTGCGAGTACCCCTGGCAGGCCAGGGCCGCGCGCTCGCCGACGAAGCCGATGGCGATCTGGGCGAACCCGTCGTTCTCGTTGCCGACCAGGTTCTCCACCGGCACCCGGCAGTCGGTGAACGTCAGCTCGGCGGTGTCCGAGGCGCGCCAGCCGAGCTTGTCGAGCGGCGCCGAGATGTGGAATCCCGGGGTGTCGGTGGGGATGACCAGCAGACTCACGCCCGCGGCGCCCTTGAGCTCCTCGCCCCCGGTGCGGACGGCGGTCACGACGAAGTCGGCTCGCGTGGCGGAGGTGATGTAGGTCTTGGCCCCGTTGACGACGTAGTGGTCGCCGTCCCGGCGGGCCGTGGTGGTGAGGTGACCGACGTCCGACCCGCCACCGGGCTCGGTGATGGCCAGGGAGCCGATCATCTCACCGGCGAGGGTGGGCTTGACCCAGCGCTCGATCTGCTCCGGGGTGCCGGACTGGGCCAGGTGGGGGGTCGCGATGCCACAGGTGAACAGCGACGCGAACACGCCGCCGGAGACGCCGGCCTCGTGCAGCGCCTCGCACACCACGAGCGAATCGATCGCGTCACCGCCACCGCCACCGACCTCCTCGGGGAACGGGACGCCCAGCAGGCCCAGCTCGCCGGCCTTGCGGTGCAGCTCGCGCGGGATGGCACCCGCGGCCTCCCACTCGTCGAGGTGGGGCAGGATCTGCCGCTCGGCGAAGCGGGTCGTGGTCTCGCGCAGGGCGAGACGCTCTTCTGAGTACCAGGGGTCACCGGGTACGTGCGGTGGGACGGTCACTCGTTCTCCTTCGCGTGGGCCGGTGCGGCGGTCACGGGGGCGTTGATGTGGTCGGGGACGTCGACGACGCGGGAACGGAGCCACTCCGCCAAGCCCTTGGCCTGCGGGTCCCAGCGGTAGCCGTGGGCCACGCCCTTGCCGAGCAGTCCGTCGATGACGAAGTTGACGGCGCCGAGCTTGGGCAGCTCGTAGCGCTCGATCGGCAGGTCGGCGGCCTCGGGCAGCAGGCGGCGCACCTCGTCGACGGTGAGGGTGTCCCGCATCCAGGCGTAGGCCTCGGCGTCGCCGGCCCACAGCCCGATGTTCGCGGTGCCGCCCTTGTCACCGGAGCGGGCCCCGAGGACGTCACCCAGCGGGCGTCGGGTGGACGGGCCCGTCGCGGAGCCGGCCGCGGTGAGCGGGTTACCCTCGGCGTCCAGTCCGTCGGAGGCGTGCCCGTCACCCATCTGCTCCATCACGGCGGGGGGATCGATGTCGACCCGGGTCCCGTCGGGCAGGACGGCGACGTGCGGCACCGCGGTCTGGTCGAGGTAGGCGGGGATGTACACGCCGTACGGTCCCCCGCGTCCGGGAGGGGCGCTCGGGGTGGCGCCCGGGTAGCTGGAGAGGGTCATGGCGACAGCGGCGTCCGAGAACGCGCGGCCCACCACGTCCTTGTCCGGGTCCCAGGCGACGATGGTCATCATCGCGGTCGCGGCGGCCTGGGTGTCGGCGTCGGGGTGGTCGGTGCGCTGGAGACGGAAGTCCATCTGCGCCGGCTCGCGCTCGAGCCCGGCCCGGAACTGACGCTCGACCAGAGCGGCCTTGTCCTCGATGTCCAGTCCCGTGAGCAGGAACGTGATCTCGTTGCGGAAACCACCGAGGCAGGTGACAGACACCTTTGTGGTGAGCGGGGCCGGCTCGCCCACGACGCCGGAGATCCGGACGCGGTCGGGCCCCTCCTGCTCCACGACGGCGGTGTCGAGGCGGGTGACGACGTCGGGGCCGCCGTAGCGCGCACCGGTCACCTCGTACAGCAGCTGCGAGGTCACGGTGCCGACGGTGACGGCTCCCCCGGTCCCCGCGTGCTTGGTGATGACGGAGGTGCCGTCGGCCGCGATCTCGGCGATCGGGAAACCGGGCTTCACCGGATCGGCGATCTCGCCTCGGTTGAAGAAGGAGTAGTTTCCGCCGGTGGCCTGCGTGCCGCACTCGATGACGTGCCCCGCCGCGGTGGCGCCGGCCAGCGCGTCGAGATCGTCGCGGCCCCAGCCGAAGTGGCTGATGGCCGGCCCGACGATCACCGAGGCGTCGGTGACCCGGCCGGTGACCACGACGTCGGCCCCCGCGTCGAGGCAGCGTGCGATGCCGAAGGCACCCAGGTAGGCGTTGGCCGTGACCGGGAACCCGGCGTCGGCGGGGACGTCGAGCTCGCCGATCCGGCCGATGAGGTCGTCGCCCTCGACGTGGGCGACCTTCGCAGGCAGCCCCTGCCGGGCCGCGAGCTCGCGGATGGCGTCCGCCAGCGCGGCCGGGTTGACGCCGCCCGCGTTGGCGACGATCTTGACCTTCTTCTCCAGGGCCAGCGCGAGGCAGTCCTCGAGCTGGCGGAGGAAGGTCTTGGCGTAACCGAGCTCGGCGCTCTTCATCCGGTCGCGGCCGAGGATGAGCATGGTCAGCTCGGCGAGGTAGTCGCCGGTGAGGACGTCGAGTTCGCCGCCCTCGAGCATCTCGCGCATCGCGGAGATGCGGTCGCCGTAGAAACCGGACATGTTGCCGACGCGGAGCGCAGGGACGGTCGGCGTGGAGGTGGAGGAGGTCATGCTCGTGCTCCCTTCTCACGGCCGCCGCCGGGGAGTCCGGCGAAGGCCTGGGCGATGCGCAGCCACCCCAGCGCGTCGTCGCCGACCGCCTCGAGCGCGGTGTCGTCGAGGTGCACGCGCTGGGTGACCAGCAGGCAGAAGTCGAGGATCGGACCCGTGACGCGCTGGTCGGCGTCGGCGGGGCCGAACTCGAGGGCGCTGCCGTCAGCCAGCTCGAGGGCGACGTGGACTTCGGAGCCGGGAGCCTCGAGTCCGTTCATCATGTAGGCGAAGGCACGGGTCTTGAAGCCCAGGCGGGCGACGTGCGGGAGGGCGCCGACGAAGGCGGGGTCGGTGTCGACGGACACGCCGAGCGCGTCGGCGACGTCCACGCCGTGCGCCCAGGTCTCCATGATCCGGGCGGTGGTCATGGACTTGGACCGCATGGGCGGACCGAACCAGGGGATCTTCTCCCCCGGGTCCGCGGCCTTGAGGGCGTCCGCGAGTTCACCCCGGGCCAGGCGCCACCGTGCGAGGACCTCGTCCCGACCGGTGGCGGCGATCTCGGCCGCGCCGACGTCGACGAAACCCGTGGGGTCGGCCATGGCCTTGTCGACGACGGTCTGGAAGGCGTCCGCGTCGCGGATGGCGGTGACGGAGACCTCGTCGGTCCAGGCCAGGTGCGCGATCTGCATGGCGACGTCCCAGCCCTCGGCCGGGGTGTCGGTGTTCCAGCGATCGGCCCCGGCGGTCTCGACGAGCTCGTCCACGCGGGCGTTGAGTGCGGCGAGGGCCGCGTGCGGATCCTCCGTCTCGGAGGGCTGGGGGTTGGTCATGGCGAGAACGATCCCACCTCCACCTAAATAAAGCAAGCGCGCTTGCTTGCTTTTGTCCGCAGGCTTTGGGAGTCTGGGAACCGTGATCCCCGTCACTCCCGATGCGGGACGCCCCGACCCCCTTACGGAGACACCGTGCGCCTAGATCTCACCGGGATCGACCCCCTCGACCACGCCCTGGCCCGCCGCTGCTCGGTGGGTGACCTCCCCACCCGCGCGGCGGCCACCTTCGCGGACCGCACCGCCCTCACGGACGACGCGGGATCGTGGACGTATCTCGAGCTCGAGGCGATCTCCAACCGGTTCGCCCACGGGCTGGTCGCGCACGGGATCGAGGCGGAGGAGCCGGTCGCGATCCTGTCGACGAACTGCCGGGAGTTCGTGGCCACCTACTTCGGGACGGCCAAGGCGGGTATGGTCTCTCTGCCCATCAACCTCCTGTCCGGGCTGGACAACATCGCGCATGCCCTGACCGACTCCGGGACCCGCATCCTCGTCGTCCACGGCTCACTCGCGGAACTGGTGATGGGAGCGGTCGCCGCCATTCCCGCGATCCGCACCGTCGTCGTCGTCGGAGGCGTCCCGGCCGGCCTGGAGGCGCCCGCCGACGGTCCCGCCCTGATCGGGTGGGACGACCTGCTGTCCGACGACGACACCAACCCCGACACGGTGATCGGCGACCGCCAGGTCGTGCAGTGCCTCTACTCCTCCGGGACGACCTCCCGCCCGAAGGGCGTCCTCACCTCGCACCTCGCCGTGACCATGGCCGCGCTCGGCAACGGGGCCATCTTCGGTCTGAACTGGGGCGCCGAGGCCTCCGTGACCGTGTGCCCGCTCCCCCTCTTCCACACCGCCGGCCTCAACGGGGTCCTGCTGTCCGCCGTCACCATGGGGGCGACGGTCCACCTGCTGCCGGGGTTCGACCCGACCGGGTACGCCGAGACCGTGGCCCGGGTCCGCGCCACCCACCTGGTGGGCCTTCCCCTCATGCTGGAGGCGCTGGCCGACGGCACGGACCGCGGCCTCGATCTCTCCTCGATCCAGTTCCTCCTCTACGCCATGGCCCCCATGTCCGCGGACATGCGCACGCGCCTGGAGGCTGCGCTCCCCGACGCGAAGATGGTCCTGGCCTCGGGGATGAGTGAGTGCACCCCGGCCACCGTCATGCAGTGGCCCGAACTCAACCCCGACAAGTCCGACTCCTGGGGGTACCCCACCCCGATCGCGGAGAACCGGATCAGCGAACCCGGCGGCGCCGAGCTCATGCCCACCGGCGAGGACGGGGAGATCGTCTACCGCGGCCCCACCGTCATGGAGGGCTACTGGAACAACCCGCAGGCCAACGCCGAGGCGTTCGTGGGCGGTCGCCTGCACTCGGGCGACCTGGGCCGGATCGACGACGAGGGGGTCGTGTGGTTCGCCGACCGCGTCAAGGACATCGTCAAGTCCGGCGGCGAGAACGTCTCCTCGCTGCACGTGGAGCGGGTCCTCATGGACCACCCGCACGTCGCGGAGGTCGCCTGCGTCGGCCGCCCGGACCCGAAGTGGGGCGAGCTCGTGATCGCCGTGGTGGTGCCCGCCGAGGGCGCCCCGGCCGAGGACGACCTCAAGACCTCGGTGATGGAGTTCGGCGCCGAGCGACTCTCCTCCTCACACCGGCCCCGCGACATCGTCCTGGTCGACTCCATCCCCCGCACGGCGACCGGAAAGATCCGGAAGGTGGAACTGCGCACCGCGCGCTGACAGGACCGGGTCGGCCCCTGATCGCCCCGGTCCGGGGCCGACCCCGGGTCAGGGGCCCACCTCGAGCAGCTCTCCGGGGATCTCCAGGCGGACCGCGGCGAGGTCCGCGCCGAGCCCGGGCCGCAGGACCTCGCCCCGCGGCGGACGGGCGACGAGGTTGACCGCCCGGAGGTTGGGTAGGAGGTAACGCCGGGTGTCCATGCCCTCCAGTCCCGGGATGAGCTCCCGGAACCGCTCGTCGGTGAGTTCGGCGGCCAGCCAGGCGAACGCCGAGTCGTCCCACGTCCACACCGCGATGTTGACCCCGCGGCCGACCACCCCACGCCGCACGCTCGCCACCGAACCCAGGACCGCCGTGACGGGTTCCCCGCCCGGGACGGTGCCCGGCGTCCACGGGGTCGGCAACTCCCCCGGGCCGATGGGCGCGGTCTCCGGGGGGACCGGGACCACGACGCGCGTGCCGTCGGGCATGACGACGGAGTGCCCCGACTCCCCCTGTGCCAGCGGGCGCGCCACCCGCGCGGGGCGCCGGTCGTCCCCGGAACCCCGGGTCATGGCGACCACCGCGACGACCGGCGGGGCCGGTTCACCACGGGCACCGCTGATCCGGACCCGGTCGGTGCCCTCCTGCGCAAGCCTGAGGGAGTCGAGCCGCAGCACCACGTCGGGCGCCGCGTACCGCGCCCCGGCGACGCCGTCGAGGAGCTGATCGGTGACGGTCCCGACGGTGACCGACCCGAAGGCCGAGGGATGGCGCGTGACGACCGCGCACCCGTCGTCGGCGATCTCCGCGATGGGGTAACCCCCGGTGACCGGATCGGTGGTGCGGGTGACATCGGTCGTGGAGTCGACGACCCCCGTCGCGCCGGGGCCCCCGGAGAGCACGTGCCCCACCGCGACCGATCCGGCGAGGGAGTCCAGGGCGGACGGCGTCCAGCCGTGGTGGGCCGCCGCGGCGCCGGCGACGAGGGCCTCGCGACTGACGCGCCCGGTGACGACGACGACGGCGCCGGCCGCCAACGCCCGGGAGATGCCGAACGCCCCGTGACGCACCGTCGCGACATCGGCCCCACCGAGACCGAGTTCGGTCGTCCGGTCCGTCACGTCACCGGCATCGACGCAGGCCACTGCCAGGTCCAGACCCGCGTCCCGGGCGACGGAGCGCAATTCGGCGGCGAGGCCCTCGGGGTCCAGTGCGCCCGCGTTGGTGACGATCCGCACGCCCCCGGCGCCGAGCTGCCCGAGACACTCGCCGATCTGGACCAGCGCCGCCCGTTCGTAACCCGGTCCGCCCGCGGACCGCTGCTCGGCCAGATCGAGCATCGCCTCGTCGGAGAGCATGTCGAGCGCGAGCACGTCCAGCGCCGCGGCCGCGAGGAACTCGGCCGTCGCCGTGGCACGGTCTGCCCGCGACGCCGAGACGTTACCTATGCGCAGGGGGCTCTGGGTGCTCGTCATCGATCCTCGGACTCCTAGTCGATCTGGGGCGGACGCCTACCCCAGCATGCTCCCCGTGGCAGCGAGGCGCGTGTGGAACGAGAAGGCGTCCTCGAGGATATGCGGCGTGTTGCCGGCACCCGGACGGGCCTCGGCCCGATCGAGGTAGTCGTGCAGAAGTGGTCGGAAGACGGGGTCCGCGCACCGGTCCACGATGAGACGCGACCTCTTGCGTGGGCTCAATGCGCGCAGGTCGGCGAGGCCGTGCTCGGTGACGATCACCTGGACGTCGTGCTCGGTGTGGTCGACGTGCGGGACCATCGGCACGATCGCCGAGACCGCCCCGTCCTTGGCCGTTGACGGGCTGAGGAACATCGACACGTATCCGTTACGCGTGAAGTCACCGGACCCGCCGATGCCGTTCATGATGCGGGTCCCGCCCACGTGGGTGGAGTTGACGTTGCCGTAGACGTCCGCCTCGAGCATGCCGTTCATGCCGACGATCCCCAGCCGCCGGACGATCTCCGGGTGGTTGCTGATCTCCTGCGGGCGCAACGTGATGTGGTCGCGGTAGAGGTCGAAGTTGTCCACCAGTTCCGTCAGTCCGTCCGCGGACAACGCCAGCGCGGTGGCCGAGGCGTGGGCGACCGTGCCCTCCCGGATGAGCTGGAGCATCGAGTCCTGGATGACCTCGGAGTAGCAGCTCAGGTCCGAGAACGACCCCGCCGCCAGTCCGGCCAGGACGGCGTTGGCCACATTGCCGATCCCGGCCTGCAACGGGAGGAGGCTCCCCGCGGGCATCCGACCGGACGCGACCTCGTGGTGGAAGAACTCCAGCACGTGGCCCGCGATCGCGTTGCTCACCTCGTCCGGCTTGGTCAGAGCGCTGGCGGAGTCCCGCTGATCGGTGGGTACCACCGCGATGACCTTGGCCGGGTCCACCTCGAGCAGGGGCTGACCGATCCGGTCGTCGGCCCGCGAGAGCAGGATCGGCCTGCGATGCGGCGGGAGCGCCGTGCCGTAGTAGACGTCGTGGATGCCCTCGACGCCCTCCGGGATCCAGGAGTTCACCTCGAGGATCACCTTGTCGGCCACGTCGAGCCACGTCTTGCTGTTACCCACCGACATCGCCGGGACGAGTCCGCCGTCCTCCGTGATGGCCGCGACCTCCACCACCGCGACGTCCACGTCGCCGTAATGGCCCTGCCACACCTGCTGGGCCACGTGAGAGAGGTGGACGTCCACGTAGTCCATCTCGCCCGAGTTGATCTTGCCGCGGGCGGTGGGCTCGCTCTGGTACGGCATCCGCAGCGCGATGCCGTCGACCTCGGCGAGCATCGCCTCGGCCTCGTTCGCCACCGACGCGCCGGTGAGCAGGTTGACACTGAAGTCACCACCGGCCGCCCGGACGGCGCGGATCCGGTCCGCGAGCGCAGGGGCGAACGCTTTCGGGGTGCCCGCGCTGGCGAACCCGCTGATCGCCACCGTGTCGCCGTCGGCGATCCGCTCCACCGCGGAGGCTGCGTCGGTGACCAGTCCCCGGAAATGGGGATGGCGGATGCGTGAGGGGTCGCAGGCGGTGCCCCGCATATGGACGGAGGTGCTCATACGCGGAGCCTATCGCCGGTGTCGGAAATTCCATTTTCGACGAAGACGTGATCACCCCCACTCGGTGCCGCTCCGATCTCCGCAGGTCTCCGGTCGGACGGGGTCCGGGCGGATAGACTCGGCCGTTCAACCCCGCCGCGTCCGCCAGGAGTGAACCCTTGTCCCCCAGGACCGCACCGATCCCCGACCGCATCGACCAGGCGCGCGCCAACTGGGAGCGCGAGGGGTGGGCGGACGCTGCCCAGGGGATGACGGTCGTGACCTCGGTGATGCGGGCCCACCAGATCCTGTTGGCCCGGGTCGAGGAGACCCTGCGACCGTGGAACCTGTCGTTCCCCCGCTACGAGCTCCTCCGACTGCTCGCCTTCTCCCGTTCGGGAGCGCTGCCCATCACCAAGGCCTCCGAGCGTCTCCAGGTCCACGTCACCAGCGTCACCAGCGCGATGAAGCGTCTTCTCGACGCCGGGCTGGTGGAGCGACGGCCGCACCCCACGGACGGGCGGACGACCCTGGTGGAGATCACCGACGACGGCAGGCGCGTGGTGGCCGAGGCCACCGCCGCACTCAACGCCGGGGTGTTCGCCGACCCGGGGATGGAGCAGGAGGAACAGGTGGCGCTCATCGAGGCCATCGCGTCCCTGCGCCGGTCCGCCGGCGACTTCTGACCGCTCCCCTACAGGGCGGGTCCACACACGACGGGCAGGTCCACACACGACACCGCGCCCGGCCCCCTCTCGGGTGGGGCCGGGCGCGGCTGTTCAGGGGAGGGAGTGTCCCGGGGCCGTGAGCGCCGGGGCATCCGTCAGGTGTGGATCAGGGCACCTCGGTGGCGAGGGTGCGGTCCTCGGTCATCTCGGCATCCGCGTTCATCACGTTCTTGCTCGACTCCGTCATGGCCACCACGCACAGCATCGACATGGCGGACAGCAACGAGAGCATGATCCCGACGCCGAGGGTGTTGCCCGCGGCGACCATCGCGGCGGCGGCCAGTGGCGGCAGTGCGCCACCGAGGATGCCGGCGAGGTTGTAGCCGAGGCCGGCGCCGGTGTAGCGGTACCGGGCCTGGAACAACTCCGGCAGGAGTGCGCCGGCCGGGCCGTAGGCGATGCCGAAGATGATGAGCGTGACGAAGAGGACGATGGCGAACGCGATCGGCGACCCGGTGTCGAGGATCGGGAACACGAACAGCGCCCAGACCACGGCCAGCGCCACCGAGGTGCCGATGACCTTCTTGCGGCCGATCCGGTCGGAGTACATGGCCGAGATCGCGATCGCGGCGCCGAAGATCAGGGCGGCGATCATGCCCATACCCAGGACGAACGGGCGGGTGTGCTCGAGGTTCTTGGTGGCGTAGTTCGTGAGGAACGAGGTGCCCATGTAGAAGAGGGAGAACAGCGAGGTGAGCGCGCCACCGGCGATGAGGATCTCCTTCCACTGGTAGCGGAGCGCATCAGCGAACGGCAGGGTCTTGGGTGCCGCGTCCTCGGAGGCCAGGGCCCGGTCCTGCTTGAAGACCGGGGTCTCCTCGATGGAGACTCGGATCCACAGGCCGATGAGCACCAGCACGGCGGACAGCAGGAACGGGATACGCCAGCCGTACTGCATGAACGGGCTGTTGACGTCAGAACTGTCGCCGGCGACCAGCGAGAAGATGAGGAACGTGCCCGAGGAGAGGAAGAACGCGAAGGCGACGCCCAGCTGCGGCCACATCCCCATCATCCCGCGCTTACCCTCCGGCGCGTACTCGGCCGTGAGCAGGGTCGCCCCGGCCCACTCGCCGCCGACCGCGAAGCCCTGGAAGAAGCGACAGACCACGAGGAGCGTCGGGGCCCAGATGCCGATGCCACCCTCGAACATTCCGAAGGCCCCGGTGCCGTACCCGGGGAGCAGGCCGATGAACACGGTGGCGATGCCCATGATGAACAGCGTCCACACCAGGGTGCGCTTACGACCGATGCGGTCTCCGAAGTGACCGAAGAGGGCGGCACCGACCGGGCGGGCGAAGAACGCCACCGCGAACGTCGCGAAGGACGAGAGCGTCGCGGCCGCGGCGTCCTGGCCCGGGAAGAACAGAGTGGGGAACACGAGCGCGGCGGCGGTGCCATAGATGAAGAAGTCGTACCACTCGATCGTCGTTCCGATCGAGGAGGCCGCCGCCACCTTCGCGAGCGAGGTCTTCTTGGGCTCCGGTGTCAGGGGTGACGACGGTGGCGTCGCATTCCCTGCGGGGAGGTTCGTGGCAGTCAAGTCAGGCTCCAGTCCTGTGGGGCCGGGTGGGGCCCGGCGCGGTGCGTGATCCCCGACGGGTGAACGTCGATTAAGGGAAAGATATGTGACTGGCACCACACCCGGTACACCCGAAAGTGGATGGGGGGTGATCCGGGCCACAGGCGGGCGTCCACGGGAGCCCCGTCCGGGCCCGACGACCGCTGCTCGGGTACGACGAGAAGAGCGTCCCGCACACCTGCCCCCCGGGGGCAGGTGTGCGGGACGCTCTCGTCGACGGCGGCCTCGGGTCGGCCGGTGCGATGGAGGGACCGCGTGGGGAATCAGGGCAGGACGCCGAGGAGCCGGGCGCGTGCCACGGATTCCATCCGGGACCGGGTGCCGAGCTTCGTACCGATGTTGCGCAGGTACGCCTTGATGGTCTCCGGGGACAGCGACAACCGCGCCCCCACCTCCGCGTTCGAGCAGCCGAGCGCCACCTGGGCCAGCACGTCGATCTCGCGCGGTGAGAGGACGGACCTGGCGGGCACCGGGATGTCCCCGGCATCGGGCGTCCGTCCTACGCCCGCGAGGGCGGACCCGGCCGCCAGGAGCCGGTCGCGCAGCGCCGGGTCCCCCAGCTCCGCGGCGATCGCACGCAGCTCGCCGTGCAGGATCCGCAGCTGTTCGCGGTCCGTGGTCTCCAGGCCGACCGAGTGCTCGGCGGCGGCGAGATCGGCCATCCGCAGCCGGCGGTCGACCTCATCCCTGATCTCAAACTCCGAGGCCAGCTCGGAGGCGACCGAGTTGAACGTCCTGGCGACCTGATCGCCGAGTTGCGTGGCCACCCGCGCCGACCCGTACAAAATCGTCCGCGCGACACCGGAGACCATCACCGGCACCGAGATGATCGCACGCAGGCCCTCCTGCTCCACCGCGTCGGCGTAGTCGCGGGTGATGCTGGAGCAGTCCTCGTAGTCGCGGACCGTCGCGGGTCGTCCGGACGCCATGACGTGCCCCCCGAGCCCCCGGCCCTTGGCAACGGCCAGACCCTGCATGGAGTTCGTGCGAACCCCGATGAAGCGGGTGAGCTTCGCGGTCTCGCCGTCGGCCTGCCCGGCGAACACGATCGGCAGACCGGACTCCTGCCGCGCGCGGCGCAGGGCGCCGAGCACGGCGTCCGAATCACTGGGTCGAAGGGTGGTCATGGTCAGCTCCCGAGAGTGGAGGCGGTCAGCTCCGCGCGGAATCGCGGATGCTGGTGATGATGGCACTGAAGTCCTTGCCACCGTTGTCCTGTGCGAACTCGTCGTACAGGGCCGCGGCCGCCGCACCGAGCGGCGCGACCGTACCGGTGCTCTCCAACGCCGCCAGGGCCAGTCCCAGGTCCTTGTTCATCAGGGCCGTGGCGAAGCCGGGCGCGAAGTCGTTGTTGGCCGGCGACGTCGGCACCGGGCCGGGCACGGGGCAGTTGGTGTGCAGCGCCCAGCTGTTGCCGGTCGCCCCCGTGACGACGTCGTAGAGTGCCTGGTGCTCGAGCCCCAGCCGCTCGGCGAGCACGAACGCCTCGCCGATCGCGATCTGGTGCACGGCCAGCACCATGTTGTTGCAGACCTTGGCGGCCTGACCGGCCCCCGCCGCGCCGCAGTGGATGACCTTGCCCGCCATGGGCTCGAGCACCGGCTGTGCGGCGGCGAACGCCTCGTCCTCGCCGCCCACCATGAACGCCAGCGTCCCCGCGGTCGCGCCCTTGACACCGCCGGAGACCGGGGCGTCCACCTGGAGCATCCCCGCCTCGACGGCCTTGGCGTGCACCGCCCGGGCGTCGTCGACCGAGATGGTGGACGAGTCGATGAACAGGGTTCCCCGCTCCGCCTCCCCCAGGACGTCCTCGTAGGTGGAGGTGACCAGCGCGCCGTTGGGGAGCATCGTGATGACGACCCCGGCCCCGCGGACCGCCTCGGCCGGCGTCTCGCAGACGGTCACACCGGCCGATCGCGCGGCCTCCTGCGCGGCGGGGACCGGGTCGAAACCGCGGACCTCGTGGCCGGCACCGACCAGATTGGCCGCCATGGGACCGCCCATGTTGCCCAGCCCGAGGAAAGCGACGGTCGGCAGTTCGTTGGTCATTCCTACGCTCCCAGTCCGCGCGCGGCGACGGCCCTGCCGACGACGACGCGCATGATCTCGTTCGTGCCCTCAAGGATGCGGTGCACCCGCAGATCCCGCACGATCTTCTCGATTCCGTATTCGGATAGATACCCGTAGCCGCCGAACAACTGCAGCGACCGGTCGGCGATGTCGAAGCACCGGTCGGTGACGAACAGCTTCGCCATAGCACACAGCTCGACGTGGTCGGGTTCCTTGGCGTCCAGCGCCGCGGCGGCGCGCCACAGCATGAGCCGACTCGCCTCCAGCTCGGTGGCCATCTCGGCGAGGGTGAACCGGATGGTCGGCTCGTCGATGAGCGCACCGCCGAACGCCTCGCGGTCCCGCACGTGTGCCACGGCCCGCGAGTACGCCTCCTGGGCCCCACCCAGCGAGCAGGCGGCGATGTTGATGCGCCCGCCGTTGAGTCCACGCATCGCGATGGTGAAGCCGAGCCCCTCCCCGCCGGTGTCCGCGCCGCCGATGAGGTTGGCGGCCGGGACCCGGACGCCCTCCATGATCACCTGCGCGGTCGGCTGGGCGTTCCAGCCCATCTTCCGCTCGTCGGGGCCGAAGCTCAGCCCGTCCGAGTCGGCCGGGACCAGGAACGCCGAGATGCCCTTGGGGCCGGCCTCCCCGGTCCGGGCCATCACCAGGTAGACGTCCGACTGGCCGCCCCCGGAGATGAACTGCTTGGTGCCGCTGAGCACGTAGTGGTCACCGTCGCGGACCGCCTTGGTGCGCAGCGCCGCCGCGTCCGACCCGGCGCCCGGCTCGGTGAGGCAGTAGCTGGCGAACTTCTCGAGCGAGGCCAGCTGGGGGATCCACTGCCGGCGCTGCTCGTCGGTGCCGAACTCGTCGACCATCCACACGCACATGTTGTGGATAGACAGGTACGCCGCCACCGACGGGCACCCGCGCGCGAGCTGCTCGAAGATCCGCACGCCGTCCAGTCGACGCATCCCGCTGCCGCCGACCTCCTCGGAGACATAGATCGCGCCCATGCCCATCCCGGCGGCCTCGCGGAGGACGTCCTTGGGGAAGTGGTGGGTCTCGTCCCACTCCTGCGCCTTGGGACCGATCCGCTTGTCCGAGAAGTCGCGTGCGGCGTCGACGATGACCTTGTCGTCGTCATCAAGGGTGAACATGGGTGTTCCTCTCCTGGGGCGAGCCGGTCAGTCCATCGTGGGGATGTTGAAGTCGGCCCCGTCCTTGATGCCCGACGGCCAGCGCTGCGTGACGGTCTTGACCTTGGAGTAGAACTTGATCGACTCGGGGCCGTGCTGGTTGAGGTCGCCGAATCCGGACTTCTTCCAGCCACCGAAGGTGTGGTACGCGATCGGGACCGGGATCGGCACGTTGACGCCGACCATGCCGACCTGGACGCGGGAGACGAACTCGCGGGCGGCGTCGCCGTCGCGGGTGAAGATGGCCACGCCGTTGCCGTACTCGTGGTCGTTGGGCAGGCTCAGGGCCTCCTCGAAGTCCTTGGCGTGGACCACCACGAGGACGGGCCCGAAGATCTCGTCGGTGTAGACGCTCATGTCCGGGGTGACCTTGTCCATCAGCGTGGGGCCGACGAAGTATCCCCCGGAGATGTCCTCACCGTTGAAGCTGTCCGTGTACGCGCCCACTCCACGCCCGTCGACGAGGAGCTCCGCGCCGGCCTTCTCGCCCTGCTCGATGTAGTCGAGCACCCGGGCCTTGGACTCGGGGGTCACCAGCGGGCCGTAGTCGGACTGCGGGTCGTGGCTGTGGCCGACCTTGAGCTCCTTGACCTTGGGCAGCAGCTTGGCGATCAGCGCCTCGGCCGTGCCCTCGCCGACCGGCACGGCCACCGAGATGGCCATGCAACGCTCGCCGGCGGAACCGAAACCGGCGCCGAGCAGGGCGTCAGCGACCTGGTCCATGTCGGCGTCCGGCATGATGATCGCGTGGTTCTTGGCGCCGCCGAAGCACTGGGCGCGCTTGCCGGTGCGGGCGGCGTTCTCGTAGATGTACTGCGCGATCGGGGTGGACCCGACGAAGCCGACGGCCTGGATCGTGTCGTTGTTCAGGATCGCGTCCACGGCCTCCTTGTCGCCGTGCACGACCTGGAAGATACCGTCCGGCAGGCCCGCCTCGGTGAACAGCTCGGCCAGGCGCACCGGCACGGAGGGGTCCCGCTCGGAAGGCTTGAGGACGAAGGCGTTACCGCACGCGATGGCCGGGCCGGCCTTCCACAGCGGAATCATGGCCGGGAAGTTGAAGGGGGTGATCCCGGCGACCACACCGAGCGGCTGACGCATGGAGTAGACGTCGACGCCGGTGCCCGCGTTCTCGGTGAACTCGCCCTTGAGCAGGTGCGGGATGCCGATCGCGAACTCCACGACCTCGAGGCCGCGCTGGATGTCACCCTTCGCGTCCGGGGTGGTCTTGCCGTGCTCGATCGCGAGCAGCTCGGCCAGCTCGTCCATGTTCTGGTTGACCAGGTCCACGAACCGCATGAGCACGCGGGCACGCTTCTGCGGGTTTTGCGCCGCCCACGCCTTCTGGGCGGCCGCGGCCTTGGCGATGACCTCGTCGACCTCGGCCGTCGTGGCCAGCGGCACGACCGCCTGGGCCTTGCCCGTGCTCGGGTTGAGCACCTCCTGGGTACGACCACTCGTCGCGGCGACCCTCTTACCGTTGATGTAGTGCTCGACCTGCCTGAGATCCGACATGGACGTCCCTTCCTCAGTGGGGCGGCGCGCTGTTCTCGCCCGCTCACCCCTGTCCCGTGATGCCCATCACCATATACTTGCAACTCCTAGTAATCCATAGCCGGGGCCCTATCGGCCCCGGACCCTCCCCTTTCGGGTGTACCGCCACCCCCTGGCGCGGACCTACTGTGAGCTGACTCACTCACACGTTCCGTCGACAGGAGCATCCATGCCCCCGCTGCCCACCGAGGCCACCGTCCGGTTCCGCGCCGCCCGCGACTTCCTCCAGGCGCACGCGCAGGACTACGACGCCGCGCGGGACGGTTTCGCCTGGCCCGAACTCGACGAGTGGAACTGGGCGCTGAACTGGTTCGACGTGCAGGCCGAGGGGAACGACGACCCGGCACTGTGGATCGTCGAGGAGCACGACGGCGGCGGGGCCCCCACGGAGGCCAAGTACTCGTTCGACGAGATGCGGATCCGGTCCGACCGCACGGCCAACTGGCTACGCGACAGCGGCGTCGGGCCCGGCGACCGCATCCTGCTCATGCTCGCCAACCAGGTCGAGCTGTGGGACGTCATGCTGGCCGTGATCAAGCTCGGCGCCGTGGTCATCCCCGCCACCACCCTGCTCGCCGAGGGCGACCTGCGGGACCGCATCGCGCGCGGCGGGATCAAACACGTGATCGCGCGCGCCGAGTTGGCCGGGCGCTTCGCCGACATCTCCGGCGACTACCAGCGGATCTCGGTCGGCGGGGACGAGCGGGGTGGCGCGCCGGAGGGCTGGACCGATCTGGCCGCCGCGATGGACGCCTCGCCCGACTTCGAGCCCAGCCACACCACCCACGCCGACGACACACTGCTGCTGTACTTCACCTCAGGAACCACCAGCAAGCCCAAGCTCGTCGAGCACACGCACGCCTCCTACCCCGCGGGCCACCTGTCGACCATGTACTGGATCGGCCTGCAGCCCGGCGACGTCCACCTCAACGTCTCCTCCCCCGGCTGGGCAAAGCACGCCTGGTCCAACGTCTTCACCCCGTGGATCGCCGGGTCGTGCGTGTTCATCTACAACTATTCGCGGTTCGACGCGACGGCGATGATGCGCGAGATGGACCGCTGCGGGGTGACCAGCCTGTGCTGCCCCCCGACCGTGTGGCGGATGCTCATCCAGGCCGACCTGACCCAGCTGCAGGTCCCGCCCCGCCTGGCGGTGGGCGCCGGCGAGCCGCTCAACCCCGAGGTCATCGGCCGGGTCCGGGACGCGTGGGGGGTGACGATCCGCGACGGGTTCGGCCAGACCGAGACCACCGTGCAGATCGCCAACACCCCGGGCCAGCCCATCAAGGACGGCTCGATGGGCCGCCCGTGCCCCGGCTTCGACGTGGTGCTGGTCGACCCGGCCACCGGCCAGGAGGTCGCCGGCGACGGCGCGGAGGGCGAGATCTGCCTGCGCCTCGATCCCCGCCCGCTGGGTCTGATGGTCGGTTACCACGGTGATGCCGAGCGCACCGACGCCGCCTACGCGGACGGCTTCTACCACACCGGTGACGTGGGATCCCGGGACACGGAGGGCTACATCACCTACGTCGGGCGCACCGACGACGTGTTCAAGTCCTCCGACTACCGGATCTCGCCGTTCGAGCTGGAATCGGTGCTGCTCGAGCACCCGGCCGTCGCCGAGGCCGCCGTCGTCCCCTCCCCCGACCCGGTGCGGCTGAGCGTGCCCAAGGCCTTCGTCGTCCTGGCCGGCGGGTGGGAGCCCACCGAGGACACGGCGCGCGAGATCTTCGAGTACTCGCGCACCCATCTGGCCGGGTACAAGCGGGTCCGGCGCCTGCAGTTCACCGACCTGCCCAAGACCATCTCCGGCAAGATCAGGCGGGTGGAGCTGCGCCGGGGCGAGGTCGACAACGGCCCGTCGGTGGACTTCCCCGGTGAGTTCCGCGAGGACGCACTGCGCTGACGGTGGACGCCGTCCGGGGCGTGCGAGGACGGGCGACGACGACGAGGTGGTCGTCCCCGTCCGGTGCGCGGTCCGCGGGCGGGATCCGCCCGGGGCAGGTCCCGACGCGGCTCAACTCCGGAGGAGGCCGTCGATCTCCTCGGGCGTCCAGGGCGGATGCGAGTGGAAATCGCGGTACGCCAGGATCTGCGCCTCCGGCGTGGGGAATCGTCCGATGAAGCCGCCCGAGCCGGCGAAGACGCCGCCGGTGATCCCCGCGGATAGGTCGGAGACGAGATAGGTGTAGAGGGGTGCGACGTACTCCGGCCCCGCCGGGTCCAGTGCCCCGGCCACGCTCAGTTCGTCGAGCATTCCCCGCCGGCCCAGGTCCCGGATCTGCTCCTCGTAGGCCTCACCGCTGGACAGGCGGGTGCGCGCGCCGGGGCACACGACGTTCGCCCGGACCCCGTGCTCGGCCAGTTCCGCCGCGATCGCCATGGTCAGCGACGTCACGGCGCCCTTCCCGGCCGGGTAGCCGGTTCCGCCGTAGTCGCCCTTCCAGGCGAACGACGACGTGGTGACGATCGCGCCCGAGCCCGCCTCCACCAGGTGAGGCGCGAAGACGCGACAGGGGGCGAACACCGTGCCCAGGTGGGCGTCGATGAGGTCGGCGAAGTCGGCGTGGGACACCGTGAGGATCGACGACCCCGCCGGTTCGGGCACCCCGGCGCACGTGATGAGCCCGCCCACGACCGAGTCCCCCTCCCTCGCCCGGGCGAGAAGTTCCTCGGCCACGGCGGGCTCGTGCGCAGACCCGGCGACGCCGCGGATCCGGCCGGTCGACCGTGCCGCGAGGTCGTCGACCTGCTCGGCCAGCGCCCGTGGATCCCGGCCGTTGAGCACGACGTCCGCACCCCGGGCCGCCAGTTCCTCGGCCACCGCGGCCCCGATCCCGCGCGAGGATCCGGTGACGGCGTAGGCCCGCCCGGCCAGGTGGAGCGCGGTCACTGCCGGCGGTCGTGGTCGGGCCCGCGGTCGGCGAGGACCCGCTTGGCCCACCCGTAGTCCGTCTTGCTGCTGGGGTGCCGCTCCACCTTGTCGACGACCCAGAACGCGACCGGGATCTTGAACCCCGCCAGGGTCGCGCGCAGCGCCTCCTCCAGGGCCGCGAAGTCACCGGTGTGGCCGTCATCCCACTGGAGCACCGCCCCGACCCGGTGGCCGAACCTCTCGTCCGGCACGCCCAGCGCCACGGCGTCCTGCACGCCCTCGGCGGCCTTGAGCGCCGACTCGACCTCCTCGGCGAAGATCTTCTCGCCACCGGAGTTGATCACCTGGCTGCCCCGGCCGAGCATGATGATCGTGTCCGGGCCGTCGTACCTGCCGCGGTCGCCGGTGAAGACCCGCCGGGTCCCTGCGATCTCGCGGAACGTCTCCGCCGACTTGGCGGCGTCCTTGTAGTAGCCACTGGGCTGGTAGCCGGCCTTGACGATCCAGCCGATCTCGGTGGAGTCGTCGGGCAGCGGCTCGTCGAAGTCGTCCACCAGTTGCAGGCCGCTGCCCCGGGGGATGCGGGGGCCGTGGTCGGTGAACAGGGACCCGTCGTCGACGTTCGCCTTCGTCACGACTCCCAGGCCGCCGAAGCCGCTCTCGGAGGATCCGAACGCGTCCATGATCATGAGATCGGGGCGCAGCTCGAAGAGTTCGGCCTTGACCGACGGCGAGAACAGGGCCGCGCCGGAGCTGACCATGAACACGCTCGAGGTGTCGGCACCGGTGCCGCGCATCCGTTCCAGCATCGGCCGCACCATGGCGTCGCCGGCGAGGACGACGATCTGGATCTTCTCGCTCTCGATCTCCTCCAGCACGTCGTCCGCCCGGAAGTGCGGCAGGTAGTGGCACGTGCCCCCGGAGAACAGCGCGGTGAACGAGGGCATGAGCCCGGAGGTGTGGATGAGCGGGAGCAGCACGAGGTAGCGCGCGGGGTCCCCGCCCAGGCCGGCACGGGACTGGTGGTATTCGTCGGGTACCGGCTCCCCGGTGTAGTAGTCGCTGCCCCCGCCGAGGCTGCGCCACAGGTCCTCCTGGCGCCACATCACGCCCTTCGGCTTGCCGGTGGTACCGCCCGTGAAGACGAGGAAGAGGTCGTCCGCGCTGCGTTCCACCGGCGCCCGGTCCGGCGAGGCCGCGGCGAGGAGCTCCCGGGCGTCGAGCGTGCCGGACGGCAGCTCCCCCGCCCCGGACCCGTCCTCGACCACGATGAGGTGACGCAGCCGCTCCGCGTCCCCGACCGCACCCGCCACCGCCGGGGTGAACTCGCGATGGAAGACCAGGGCGCAGGAGTCGGAGTAGTCGTACAGGTACCCCAGCTCGGTTCCCGCGTAGCGGTAGTTGATGCTGACGGGCACGGCACGGAGCTTGAGGACGCCGAGGAACAGCGCGATGCAGTCCACCCCGTTGCGTAGGTGGACCGCCACGTGGTCGCCGGGGCCCACCCCCCGGGAGGCCAGCGCATCGGCCCAGCGGTTGGCCTCCGCCTCCAGCTCCGCGTACGTGAGCCTGCGTTCGCCCTCCACCACCGCGAGCCGGTCGCTCCCGTACGCGTCGACCGCGTGCTCGAAGAGGTCTGCCAGGTTGTGTGCCATGTCGGGGTCCTCCGGGACGGGCTGCTCAGGCGGGGCGGGCTGTTGATGGGGGCGGGTTACAGGTGGGGTGGGCGGCTCATGAGGCGGGCTGGTGGCGGGCGGGCTCAGACCGGGGTGATCGGCAGCGGCGTCCGCGTGGGCCCGAAGCTGAACGCGGCGCCAGTGCTGATGCGGGTGACGGCGACCTCCTCGGTCTCGCGGGCGGGTTCGTCCCCCAGCCTGAGGACCGCTTCCACGCGCGAGGCGTCCGACGGGAGGCGCTCCACCGTCCAGTGCGGGTCGACGGCCTGCGCGGCGGCGGCGAGAGGACGGAGGCCGTCCCGAGCGAGCAGGGGTAGCCAGGTGTCGTCGTGGAACCCGTCGGCGGTGGTGTCCCAGCGGACGGTCACCTCGGTGCCGTCCGCCGAGACCTCCGACGTGTAGCCGGTGTAGGCGGTCGGACCGGCCAGCGGATGCAGGTCGAGAACGGCGGCCAACCCACTGGCGTCCGGGGTCGCCCCCAGCACGTCGCGTATCCGTCCCGCCGCGACCCCGGCGATGCCGGTGGCCTGATAGGCCAGGAGCCGGTCGGCGGTCTCGGTATCCGACCGACGTCGCACCGACTGGTGGAATCCCACGGCGAGCAGGTGCATCTGCAGATAGACCTCGCGGATGATCCTGATGAGCGCCGCCGAGGTGAACTCGGAGAAGACCAGGTCCGTCAGCAGCGGTCCCGCATAGTCGTCGCGCGCGCCCTCGCCGGCGGTGTCCCGCGGCGCCGGGGGGTCGAACCGGAAGTCGATGATCCGGCTCGACGCGGACTCGAGCGCGGGTCCGGGCACCGGGAACGGCTCCGTCTCCGGGTCGATCCGCACCCGCCAGTGGCAGTGCGGGGTACGGCCCTCCGGGGCACGCGGAGGGCGGTGGATGGGCTCGACGATCGCGTGGGGATTGGTGGCGAGGGCGGTGGCGGGGAACGTGGGGTCCTCGATGTCGTGGCACATCGTGGTAACCAGTCGGTCGCCCATCGGCTCCACATCCATGAGGGCGCCGCAGTGATCCAGCCAGAACTCACCGTTGTCGTGGTCGGCCACCGAGTACCGGAAGTCCATGAACTCCGGCGGGGCGCCGACGTCCAGCTGGAATCCCTTGAAGATCTCGGCGACGCCGTCCCCGGTGATCGACAACGCGTCTTTCATGCGACGGGCGTAGTGCGGACTGGCGGCCTGCCACTCCTCTATCGCCACGTCCCGCATGCCGTCGACGCCGAACTCGCCGAGCAGCGCCGGCATGCCGGCGCGGTCGATGAGCTGGCCGATGAGCAGCAGGTCGGGAAGGAGCCGCGCCAGGGTGGCGTGGTCGAGGGCTTCGAGGGGATCGCGCGGCGAGGCGGCGCTCACGGGGCTCAGACCTCGTCCGGGGAAGAGACGGGCCACAACGGAGCCGGGCTGTCCTCGATGCGGTACCAGCCCTCCGGTTTGTCGCCGGCCGCCTCGAACCGCTTCTTCATGGAATCGGTGAGCGCGTCGGCCTCGTACATGCGCATGAACAGGTCCACGACATTGCCGAAGTCGAAGAAGTCGCGGTGCCACGCCCACTGCTGGTTGCCGTTGTAGAGGAACCACGACCCGCCGAGCCCGTGCACCTCGTACGGCGCACCCGTCTTCGGGTCGACGGTGTCCCGCGCGATCTGCTTCCACAGGCACAACACGTCCCCGGTCTCGGGGTCGATGATCGTCCGGATGTACGGGTACTCCCAGCCGTCGAGGCCGGCCATCTCCTGCCCCAGCGCGATGTCGCGGATCTGGTCCCGGCCGACCGCCATGAAGTCGTCTTTGGTGCCGTAGTTCCACCCGTAGGTGGCGTCCTCGGCGTAGAAGTCGGCCAGCGGCGTCCAGTCCTTGTTCCGCTCGCACTCCGCGTTGGCCTCGATCCAGCGCTGCACGAACTCGGCGATCTCGGCACGGTCGTATCGGGTCACGTCACTCACTCCTGGAAGTCTGTTGTGTGGGCACTGTTCTCGTGGGCACTGTCGTTCTCGTGGGCCCTGTCGTTGTCGACCAGTCGCAGCGCCTGCGTCGGGCAGTACTTGACGGCGGCCTTGACGGCCTCGAGTTGATCGTCGGGGATCCCGCCCCGCTTGGCCCGCACCTTGGCCTCGGACCCCTTGGGCACCGTGAACCAGTCGGGTGCCTCGGCCTGACATTCGGCGTGGGCCTGGCACAGGTCGAAGTCGACCTCCACCCGCAGCGACTTCCCCCCGCTCATCAGCGCGCCCTCCTGCGGTAGCGGACGGTGCAGGGCTGGGCCAGCTGGACGACCATCTTGGAGTGGTCGTTGTGGTAGCTCTCCGCCGGCTGGGCGAGCTCGAATTCGAACTCCCGCAGCAGGACCGAGAAGATGGCCTTGATCTGCAGCTGGGCGAACGCCGCACCCACGCAGCGGTGACGGCCGGCGCCGAAGGGGATCCAGGTCCAGCGGTTGACGATGTCCTCCTGCCGCGGCTCGGCGTAGCGGTCCGGGTCGAACGATTCCGCGTCGGGGAAGTCCTCGGGTAGCCGGTTGGACACCGCCGGGGAGGCCGCGACGGTCTGGCCGGCGTGGACGACGTAGTCCCCGATCCGCACGTCCTCCTGGGCGACGCGCATGAGGATGATGAGGGGCGGGTGCAGCCGCAGCGTCTCCTTGAGGGCGTTCTCCACATTTGGCATCTGCCGGAGTGCGCCGAAACTGTACTCCGCGCCGTCCGCGTAGACCTCGTCGAGCTCCGCCACGACCCGGGCGAGGTACTCGGGGTGCTTGAGCAGCTCGATGAGCATCCACGCGCTCGTCCCGGAGGTGGTGTGGTGCCCGGCGAACATCATCGAGATGAAGATCCCGGTGACCTCGTCAGGGGTGAACCTGTGGGTGCCGTCGGGATCCTTGACCGAGACCAGCACGTCCAGCAGATCCCGGTCCTCCTTGTCGGCGGGCGGGTTGGCGACGCGCTCGTCCATGATCGCCGAGACGAGCTCGACCAGCCCGGCGCGCGCCGCGTCGCGCTTGCGGAACGCGGGAATGTCGGCGTAGGCGTCGATGTAGGCGTGGGGGTCGGTCCCCTGCTCCAGGTCGTGGTACAGGTGCGCGAACCGGGAGTCGAGCTGCTCGCGGAACTTGGGGCCGATGAGGCACGCGGACGAGGTGTAGATGGTCAGCTCGGAGAACCACTCGAGCAGGTCGATCTCGCCCTCGTCGCCCCATTCCGCGACCATGCGCTGGACCTCGTGGGGGATGGTGACGGCGTGCTGACGCATGTGGTCCCCGCGCAGGGCCGTGTTGTGCAGCATCTCCGAGCGGCGCTCGGGGCTGGCGTCGAAGACGACGCCCTCGCCGAACACGGGGGTCATGAACGGGTAGGCGGCCGCCTGGTCCAGCGCCTCGTCGGGCGCCCGGAAGAAGGCCTCGTTCGCCGCGGCGCCGGAGGCCAGGCAGATGTCGCGGTCGGCGATCCGGAACACACCCAGGTCGCCGCACTCCTCCCGGACCCGCCAGAACAGACTGATCGGGTCGGTGCGCAGCTCGTCCATGTGGCCGAGTTCGCCTTCACCGCCGGACACCCGCTGCGGCTCCTCGAGGGTCGAGAAGTCGATGGGCTCGTCGGTGGAACTGTCGATGCTGGTCACGAGTAATCCTCCTCGATGGGGGCCTCCGGCTGGATCTCCAGCTCGGTGATCTGGGCGCCGCGGGGCATGGACACCATGGCGGTGACCCCGCGCGCGAGGTCGGCGGGTTTGCACATCCGGGGATGACGGCCGAATCCGTGCCGGACCCATTCGTTGATGACGGCCTCGGCGGTGTCCTGGTCGAAGTCCGTGCCCATCTCGGTCATCACGGGTCCCGGTCGGACCACGCCGAGCCGCACACCGGTGCCCTCGAGCTCCCTACGGGCCTGCTTGGTCATGGTCTCGAGGCCGGCTTTGGCCGCGACGTACGCGCCGGAGCGGGGGCGGGCCGTGTAGGCGACGTCGGAGCCGATGACCACCACGTCCCCGCGGCGGCGGTCGATCATGCCGGGCAGCACCGCGTGGAGCAGGCGGTGGACGGAGAGCAGATGGATGTCGAGCTGGGCGGCGAAGTCGGCCGGGTCCATCTCCCACACCCGTGCCATCTTCAGGCTCCCCGCACTGGAGACCAGCACCTCGGGAGGACCGTAGGCGTCCGCGGCCGCGGCGACGAAACCGGCGACCGAGTCGGCGTCCGTGACGTCGACGGGACGGGCCGTGGCCTCTCCCCCTGCCTCGCGGATGGCCGTGACGAGGTCATCGAGCCGATCGGCGCGGCGCGCGCCCACGACGACGGGGTGCCCGAGGGCGGCGAGGGCCTCGGCGGTCGCGCGGCCGATGCCGGACGAGGCGCCGGTGACCAGGGCGGGGCGCCCGCAGGCGTCCGGATGGGTGGGGAAACGCAGGCTCATCGACCCGCCACCTCGACCCGCATGGGCAGGTGGGCGAACCCGCGGACATTGGAGGAGTGGACGCGCTCGGCCCCGGGGAGCAACTCGTACCCGGTGATCGTGCGGGCGATCATGTCCAGTGCGATGCGGCCCTCGAGCCGGGCGAGGTGCGCGCCGAGGCAGAAGTGGGGTCCCTGGCCGAAGCTGAGGCTGGCCGTCGTGTCGCGCGCGAGGTCGAACGTGTCCCCGTTGTCGAAGACCTCCTCGTCGCGGTTCGCGGACCCGATGAGCAACAGGACCTTCTGGTCGGCGGGGATCGTGACGCCCCGCACCGTGGCCGCCTCCGTGGTGGTGCGCAGGACCATCTGGCTGGAGGTGTCGAAACGCAGCGTCTCCTCCACCCATGCCGGCGCCAGGGCCGGATCGTCGAGGACGGAGCGTGACTGCCCGGGATGCTCGTGGCCCCAGAACAGCACGTTGGCCAGCAGCTTGGTGGTGGTCTCATTGCCCGCGACCACCATGAGGAACAGGAACGACAGGATCTCGTCGTCGTCCAGCTTCTCCCCGTCGATCTCGGCGTCGAGCAGCGCGGAGGTGAGGTCGTCGGTCCTTCCCCGGCGCCGGTCGGCGACCATCCCCTGGTAGTAGGTGATGAGGTCGAGGGCCGCCACCATGGAGTCCTGGGGTACGTCCTGCACGCCCTCCTCGCGGTGCATGACGAGGTCGGCCAGGCGGCGCAGTTCCGCCCGGTCCACCTCGGGCACGCCCATCAGGTCGGAGATGACGTCCATGGGCAGCTTGCCGGCGTAGTCGTCGACGAAGTCGAAGGTCTCACCGTCGCGGGACCGCGCCAGGCACTCGTCCCAGTACTGCCGCGAGATCTTCGAGATCCCCTCGGACAGTGCGTCCACCCGCCTGGACGTGAACCCCTTGCTCACCAGTTTGCGCAGGCGGGCGTGCCGGGGATCGTCCATCGCGAGGAACGACATCGTCTTGTAGGCGTGCGGCCCGTACGCGGCCGGGTCCAGCGAGACCCCCATCGCGTTGGAGAAGACGTCCGGGGCGCGGAACGCCTCACGCACGTCGGCGTGCCTGCTCAGTGCCCAGAAGTCCAGTTCCGGGTTGTGATAGACGGGCGCCTCCGCGCGCAGACGTGCGTAGAACGGATACGGGTCCTCGTGCACCGCGTAGTCGTACGGGCTGAACACGAGCGGAGCGGGTGTCGCGGTGGTCATCTCGGGTGTCACCTCAGGATCAGTCGTGCTGCGGATTCGATCGCGTCTGCCATGTCGGAGTAGGAGCCGTAGCCCATCCCCGCCCGGACGAGGGCGCCGGCGTAGACCATCTCCAGCGCACTGACGACCTCGTCGTCGTTCTCCTCCCCCAGCGCCGCCACCAGGCGACGGCGGATGTCGGCGCCGATCCGGACCCGCAGATGGGAGACCTCGGGGTCGTCGCCCAACAGGGCCGCGGTGACCGCGGACGACAGTTCGGGCTCGTCGGCGAGCAGGAGCGCGACGTCGCGCAGCACCGCCACCACCCGGTCCGCCGTGGAGCCGCCGTCGGCCTCCCGGGTCACGTGGTCGTCCAGTCGACGCCAGAACACCTCGGCGATGAGGTGCCCCTTCGAGGAGAAGTAGGTGTAGGCCGTCGCCGGCGCCACGCCCGCCCTGGCGGCCACGGCCCGGACGGCCAGGCCCCCGGGCCCCTTCTCCCGCAGCACCTCGACCGCCGCGCTGGTCAGGCGGTCGACGGTCTCGGCCTGCTGGCCGTTGAGCCTGCGCCGCGTCGATTCGAACCGAAGATCACTGGACATGTGTCTGGACAGTACACCACCGTCCGGACTATCGTCTAGACAGCTGTCCACCCCAGACGTACCGCCCCACTGCGACGGAAGGCTCCACGTGACGACGAGCATCACCGACACCGCCCCCCTGCTGATCGGCGGTGAGCTGCGACCCGCGACCGGAGGCGCCTCGTTCGACGTCCTCAACCCCGCCACGGAGGAGATCATCGGCCGCGCCGCCGACGCCGGGCACGAGGACATGGACGCGGCCATCGCCGCCGCGCGCGCCGCGTTCGACACGACCGACTGGTCCACCGACCACGCGTTCCGCGCGCGGTGCCTGCGCCAGCTGCGCGACGCACTGCAGGGCCACATCGAGGAGTTGCGCGCGCTGACCATCGCCGAGGTCGGTGCACCCCACATGTTCACGACCGGGCCCCAGCTGGAGGGACCCGTGGCGGACCTGGGCTGGCTCGCCGACCTGGTGGACTCCTACCAGTGGGTCACCGAGCTCGGCGAATCCGAGATCATGGGCGTGCGCTCCAACCGCTCGACCCGGCGCGAGGCGGTCGGCGTGGTCGGCGCCATCACCCCGTGGAACTTCCCCAACCAGATCAACTTCGCCAAGATCGGCCCCGCGCTGGCCGCCGGCTGCACGGTGGTGCTCAAGCCCGCCCCCGACACTCCGCTCATCGCCGCGGCCGTGGCCCGGATCGCCGCCGAGGAGACGGACATCCCCGCCGGCGTGCTCAACGTGGTGTCGTCGTCCGATCACGGTCTCGGCGAGCAGTTGACCACGGACCCGCGCGTCGATCTGGTCTCCTTCACCGGATCCACCGCGACCGGCAAGAAGATCATGGCCGCCGCCGCCGAGACGCTGAAGAAGGTCTTCCTCGAGCTCGGCGGCAAGTCCGCGGCGGTGGTCCTCGACGACGCCGACCTCGGATCCGCCTGCTTCATGACGGCCCTCAACGCCTGCACGCACGCCGGCCAGGGCTGCGCGCTGACCACGCGCCTCGTCGTGCCCCGGGAGAGGTACGACGAGGCCGTCGAGGCGGCCAAGGGCGCCATGGCGGCATTCGCCCCGAAGGACCCCAACGATCCCGGCGCGTTCTGCGGCCCGGTGATCTCCGCCGTCCAGCGCGAGCGCATCGAGGGCTACATCGCCCTGGCGCGCCAGGAGGGCGGGACCATCGAGATCGGCGGCGGTCGCCCCACCGGTGAGGGCATGGAGCGCGGGTTCTGGGTGGAGCCGACCCTCATCTCCGGCCTGGACAACTCGGCACGCGTGGCACAGGAGGAGATCTTCGGCCCCGTTCTCGTGGTGATTCCGCACGACGGCGACGCCGACGCCATCCGTATCGCCAATGACTCCCCCTACGGGTTGTCCGGCGCGGTGTGGGGCACCGACCCCGAGCGGATCGAGAAGGTCGTCGCAGGCATCCGCACCGGCACCCTCGGCGTCAACGGCGGCCAGTGGTACGGGGCCGACGTGCCGTTCGGCGGTTACAAGCAGTCCGGCATCGGCCGCGAGATGGGTCGCGAGGGGTTCGAGGAGTACCTCGAGATCAAGTCCGTCGCCACCCCGGCCTGAGTCCCCGGACAGCCCGGACAGCTCGGACAGCCCGGGCACCCCGGCACCCGGGCACCCCGGCCCGCACCACCCACCAGCACGACCCCACCGACAGGAAGAGACACACGACATGGGACGTTTCGACGGTAAGACCGCCATCGTGACCGGAGCCGCCGGCGGCATCGGCGAGGAGTACGCCAAGGCGCTGGCCGCCGAGGGCGCGAACGTGGTGGTCGCCGACGTGTCGACCGAGAACGGGGAGCGCGTCGCCGCGGACATCGTCGCCGCGGGCGGCCAGGCGGTCTTCCAGCACACGGACGTCTCCGACCCGGAGTCGGCGAACGCCTGCGCCGAGGCCGCGGTCGAGAAGTTCGGCCGGCTGGACATCCTGGTCAACAACGCCGCGATCTTCGGCGGCATGAAGCTCGACTTCCTCATCACCGTGCCGTGGGACTACTACGAGAAGTTCATGTCGGTGAACCTGAACGGTCAGCTGCTCATGGTCCGCGCCTGCTGGGAGAAGATGGCCGCCGCCGGCGGTGGCGCGATCGTCAACCAGTCCTCCACCGCCGCGTGGCTGTACTCGGGCTTCTACGGCCTGGCCAAGGTCGGCGTCAACGGCCTCACCCAGCAGCTCGCCACCGAGCTGGGCGGATCGAACATCCGGATCAACGCCATCGCTCCCGGGCCGATCGACACCGAGGCCAACCGCTCGTCGACCCCGCAGTCGATCGTCAAGGAGATGGTCGACAAGCTGCCCATCAAGCGCATGGGCCAGCCGGAGGACCTGGTCGGGATGCTGCTGTTCCTGCTGTCGGACGAGGCGTCCTGGATCACCGGACAGATCTTCAACGTCGACGGCGGACAGGTCATCAGGTCGTGAGCGGACACCAGGACACGGTCGCCGCGCGCATCGGCCCCGGCACGCCCGGGGACTCCCCCGCCCCGGTCGGGTTCATCGGGCTGGGCAACATGGGCGCACCCATCGCGAAGCGGCTACTGACCTGGCCGGGCGGGCTCGTGGTGTGCGACGTGCGCCCCGAGGCGATCGAGCCGTTCGTCGCAGAGGGGGCCTCCGCAGCCGCGACCGGCGCCGAGGTGGCCCGCACGGCGCGGCTGGTGTCCGTGACGGTGCTCGACGACGCCCAGGTGCGTGACGTCGTCGACGGCCCCGAGGGGATCCTGCGCACCGCCGCACCGGGGACCGTGATCGCGGTCCACTCCACCATCGCCGACTCGACGGCCGTAGAGCTGGCCGAGGTGTGTGCGACCGCCGGCGTCCACCTGGTGGACGCGCCGGTGTCCGGCGGAGCGCAGGGTGCGGAATCCGGTCAGCTCGCGGTGATGGTCGGCGCGCCGCGCGAGGTCTACGAGGCGTGCAAGCCGGTGTTCGCGCTGTGGGCGGGCATGCCCGTCCACGCCGGAGAGGTGGGCGCGGGCACGCGGATGAAGCTGGCCCGCAACCTCCTGCACTTCATCTCCTTCACCGCGACCGCGGAGGCCTCCAGGCTGGCCGAGGCCGCGGGCATAGACATCACCAAGCTGGGACGGGTGGTCCGCCACACCGACGCCATCACCGGCGGCGCCGGGGCCGTGATGCTGCGCGACACCACCGCGCCGATCGCGGCCGACGATTTCTGGCACGGCGTGTTCACCCACGTCCGTGGCCTGGGAGAAAAAGACCTCTCCCTGGCCCTGGGCCTGGCCGATCGGCTGGGCGTCGACCTGCCCCTGGGGTCGATCGCACTGCGCGACCTGGGCACCGGGTTCGGTGTGGGTCCGGGCGAGCTCGCCCGCCGCGCGGCCGTCGTCGCGTCAGACGGTGCCGCGGGGAACGGACGAGACCACGACGACGACGAGGAGGACCGATGAGCGACACCGCGGACACCGGGATGAGCCCGGAGCGCGAGCACGGATTGGCCATGATGACGGAGGTGTACGGCTTCGAGATGTCCGACGGGCCGGGTGACTACTTCGCCGAGACGGCTGATCACCTGTTCGGCAGGATCTGGTCCCGCCCGGGCCTGAGCCACCGCGATCGCCGACTGCTCCTCCTGGGGGCGTTGACCGCCCAGGGCAACACCGATATCGCGGACATCCAGGTGGGCGCGGCGCTCGGAAACGACGAGCTGACGCCGGAGGAGTTGGAGGAGATCGTGCTCTTCCTCTGCTACTACGCCGGCTGGCCCAACGGGACGAAGCTCGGAAACGTGGTGGGTCCGCACGTGGCGCGCGCCCGCAAAGCCGCCCGCCGCGCCGAGGGCTGAGGGTCGGGCGATAGGTTGACTTCCATGACCGCACCCGAGATCGAACCCGCGCTGCTCGCCGTAGCGCTCGCCGCCCCCGGCTTCATGCCGCTGGAGGAGGGCACCACCCTGTACGAGATCGCCTGTGAGTTCCTCGGTGACGGCGTGGGTGTGGAGATCGGCACCTACTGTGGCCGCTCCACCGTGTTCCTCGGCGCCGCCGCCCGCGTGACCGGTGGCAGCATCGTCACCGTCGACCACCACCGGGGCTCCGAGGAGCACCAGCCCGGCTGGGAGTACCACGACACCACCCTGGTGGACCCGCACACCGGCCGCCTCGAGACGCTCGGTGCGTTCCGGCACACCATGTGGGACGCCCGGCTGGACGACGTGGTGACCGCCGCGGTGGGCACGTCCACCCAGGTGGCGCGCGTCTGGGGCAAGCCCGCGTCGTTCGTGTTCATCGACGGTGGCCACTCCTCCGAGGCGGCGCAGGCCGACTACGAGGGCTGGGCCCCCTGGGTGCAGATCGGCGGTGCGCTGCTCATCCACGACGTGTTCCCGAACCCGGAGGACGGTGGCCGTCCCCCGTACGAGATCTACTGCCGCGCCCTGGAGTCGGGCCAGTTCACCGAGGTCCGCGCCGTGGATTCGCTGCGCGTGCTGCGCCGCGACTCCGGCGAGGTCGGCGCGCCGATGCCCTGACCGAGCGCCCTCGCCGCGCCCTCGCCGAGCCCTCGCCGAGCCCTCGTCAGATCCGCTACTCCGAAGCCGGATCCGCTACCCCGATACGGGTAGCGGATCCGGCGGGAGAGTAGCGGATCTCGTTGTCTGCGGGTGGTCCGGGCGGAGGAAGGGCCGGGCGGGGTGTACAGGCCGGGTGACGGATGGGCGGGGCGGCTGGGCCGGGTCCACAGGCGGGCTCACACGGCCCAGCGGCCGCCGGCGTTCCAGGCGTCCCCTGGCGAGGGCCGGCCGCGCCGCGAGTGCAGGAACCGGCCCACCACGGCCGCCCCGAGGTCGTCGACGTCCGGCGCGACCACCGTGCCGTCGACCCGCCGGGCGAGGGCATCGAGGAACCGGGACAACCCCGGGTCGTCGCCCAGGCGGAAGAACGTGGTCTGGGCCCCGAAGCGCGCAACCCGGTCCAGCTCGTCCACCGTGGTGCGGATGGTGTCCGGGTCCGGCGGATAGGCGAACCACGGATCACCGCCGCTGAGCAGGTGGGCGGTGGGTTCGCCGTCGGTGACGATGAGCAGCACGGGCTGCATCGTCGGGTGCTCCCGGAAGTACCGCCCCGCCAGGAGCAGCGCGTGGTGCAGATTCGTCCCTGCCTCGTACTGCGCGTCCAGGGCGAGCAGGTCCTCGACGGTCCGGGTCTGGGCGAAGCGGCCGAACGAGATGAGCTGCAGCCGGTCCTGCCGAAAGCGGGTGCTCACCAGGTGGTGTAGCGCCAGGGCCGTCCGCTTCATCGGCACCCAGCGCCCCTCCATGGCCATGGAGAACGACGTGTCCACGAGCAACGCCACGGCGGCCTGGGTGCGGGCCTCGGTCTCGCGGACCTCGATGTCCTCCGGCAGGAGCCGGATCCCCGTCCCCGGGTCACCTCCCTCGGCGGCGATGCGGGAGATCGCGTTGCCCACCGTCCTGGGCACGTCCCACGACTCCACGTCGCCGAACTCCCATTCGCGGCTCGATCCCGTCTGCTCCCCCGCGGCCCCCGACAGCCGGGTCTCGCGCGCCCCGGTCCGTCCGGACAGCCGCTGCGCGGCGTCGCGGAGCAGGGACCTGCCGAGCTTGCGCAACGCGGACGGGGAGAGTCTGAGGTCCCCGTCCGGCCGACGGCTCAGGTAGCCGGACTCGCGCATCTGCTGCTCGAGCCGCGCGAGGGTCTGCACGGACACCGCCGCCTCGCGCCCGAGATGGCGGGCCACGGCCTCCAGGTCGAGTTCGGACAACGGGGACCGGTCACTCCGTGACAGCTGCTCGGCGAGCCGGTCCAGGTCCCCGAGTTCGGCCATCGCCGAGGTCCCCTCGGACATCCCCAGCCCCTCGGACCCCTCGAAGTCCTCGGAGCCGTCCCAGTCCTCGCCCGGACGCAGGGACTGCAACAGCCCGTCGAGCCGGCCGAGCTGCTCCATCAGTTCGGGCGACCCGAACGCCTGTTGCGACAGTGCCATGAGCTCTTCCCGTTGCTCCGGGGTCATCGAGCGCATCATCCGCTGGGCGGCCGCCGCCCTCCTGGCGAGGGTGTCGATCAGCTCCTCGACGTTCTCCGGCTGCTCCGGGAATGCGTCGGAGTGCTTGTCCATGAATTCACGGAAGTCCTCGGGGGTGTCCTGCCCGCGCGAGTGCTTGTCGAGTAGATCGGTGAGGTCCGACAGCATCTCCGAGACCGCGGCGCAGTCGGCGTCGGTCGCGTTCTCCAGTGCCTGCTTCATTCCGGCGAAGCGGGCGTCGAGCACCTCGGCACCCATGAGGTCCTGGATCCTGCGGTAGGCCTCGCGTGCGTCGGAGGAGGCCCAGTCGTAGTCCTTGAGCTCCCCCACCGCGGCGGCGGGCGAGTCGGGCAGGCTCTCGATGGTCATCTCCCGCAGGGTGCGGTCCATCGGGTCCATCGCGGTGTCGCGTGCGAGTTGCCCGCGCTCGGCGAGCAGTGCCTCGTCGAGCAGCTGGGAGATCTGGTCGAGGGTGCCGCCCAGGCGATTCCGCTGGAGCAGTTCTCGGCGACGACGCTGGACCCGACCGGCTAACTCGTCGAGGCCCGTCTGGTCGCGGCCGCCGCTGCGGAGGAACTCCCGCATGGACTGCTCCGGGGAGTACCCGGCCATGACTCCCTCGGATACCGCGTCGAGCGCCTCGGAAAGGTCGAGTGGGGGCGCGAGCGGGTCCGGCCCGCCGACGTAGCGCCCGTAGCGGGCGCGGGGTTCCGGTCGCGACATCGCGCACCTCCTGTTCCGGCGGCCCACGGCCACCGGGCGATCGTCAGCCGTAGACGGCGGCGCCGTCCCCGGTCTCCTTGGACAGGCGCCGCGAGAGGTAGAGACCCTCCAGCGCGAGTTCGATACCGCCGGCCCGCTGGCCGACGTTGCTCGCCCCCACCCGCGAGGCGATCTCGTCATAGAGCCCCGGCACGGACAGCTCGGGCAGGGCGGCGAGGAACTCGGCGGCGGTCACGCTCGCGCCGGTCGTCAGGGTCACCGACCCGTCGAACGCCTCGACGAGCGGGGCCATGTCGATCCCCCGGAACAACCCGCGGACCACGTCCACCGTGGCGATGCGCAGCAGATACCGCAGGATCTCGGTCTCGCGCCCCTCCTCGCCGGGTTCGAACTCGATCTTCCCTCGCAGGACCTCCACGGCGGCGTCCACGTCGACGAGCCGCGCCACGGCCTCGCCGGGGTCGTCCGCGCCCCGCACGGCCGCCCGGCGCCGGGCCGCTGCGGCGACGGTCTCCGCGCCGGCGATGGCGAAGCGGGCGGAGACGCCGGAGGCCTGGTTGATCGAGTCGGAGGTGCGCAGCTCGCGCGTGAACCGGGCGAGCAGCTCCATCAGCGGGTCCGGCACCTCGGCGGTGAGCTCGGCCTCCTGCCGCACGACGTCGATCTCGTCGGCCAGGTCGAGCGGGTAGTGGGTGCGGATCTCGGCGCCGAACCGGTCCTTGAGCGGGGTGATGATCCGGCCGCGATTCGTGTAGTCCTCGGGGTTGGCCGAGGCCACCACCAGCACGTCCAGTGGCAGGCGCAGGACGTATCCGCGGATCTGGACGTCCCGCTCCTCCATCACGTTGAGCAGTGCCACCTGGATCCGCTCGGCCAGGTCGGGCAGCTCGTTGAGGGCCACGATCCCGCGGTTCGCGCGTGGGACCAGCCCGTAGTGGATGGTCTCCGGGTCGCCCAGCCGGCGCCCCTCTGCGACCCGCATGGGGTCGACGTCGCCGATCATGTCCGCCACGGAGGTGTCCGGGGTGGACAGCTTCTCCACGTAGCGCTCGTCGCGGTGTCTCCATTCGACGGGTAGCGCGTCCCCCTCGGCGGCGATCCGCTCACGGGTGGGCCCGGTGATCGGTGCGAGTGGGTCCTCCCCCAGTTCGGACCCGGCGACGACGGGTGACCACTCGTCGAGCAACCCGACCAGCGTTCGCAGCAGGCGGGTCTTGCCCTGCCCGCGCTCGCCGAGCAGGACGATGTCGTGCCCGGCGATGATCGCCCGCTCGACCTGGGGGATCACGGTCGTGTCGAAGCCGTGCATGCCGGGCCACGGATCCCGCCCGGCGGCAAGAGCCGCGAGCAGGTTCTCGCGCAGCTCCTCCCGGAGGGTGCGGCTGGTGTACCCGGCGGCGCGCAGCTCGCCGAGGGTCTTCACGTCCGGCTTATCGCTCACACCGCCCACCGTAGCCCTGCGGTGCGACTTCCGCTTCCGGCCAACAGCGGCCACCGTGCGTGCAGTGCTGACCCTGGCCCTGGCCCTGGCCCTCGGGCATCATCCGCCTGCTGACCGCGGGCGTCTGGCTGCTCCTCGGCTCTGGGCGGCCGGGCCCGGCGGGGTGAGCACGGCCGCTCCGACCGGCCGTCGAGGGTGCCGGTCGCCACCCGCTGACGACGCGGGCGTCGGTCAGTCGTCGATCGTCGGCTGGTGGTGGCTCGCGACCGACACCCTGTTGAACGCGTTGATCAGCACGATCGTCCACTCCAGTGCCGCGAGTTGCTCGTCGGAGAAGTGCTCCGCCGCGGCGGCGAGGGCGGCCATCCGCTCATCGGAGTCGTCCAGTCGCGTGAGTGCCTCGGCCAGGCGGAGCGCCGCCCGCTCCGGCTCACCGAAGTCGTCGAGCTCTCGCCACGCCGAGAGGAGGTCGAGCCGCTCCCGCGACACCCCCGCCTTGCGGGCGGCCGGCACGTGGGTCGCCAGGCAGGCCGCGCAGCCGTTGATCTGCGAGACCCGGACGTTCACCAGTTCGAGCAGCGACTCCTCGAGCCCGGCCTCCCCGGAGGCCTCCCGGGACGCGACGGCGGTGCGTACGAGCCGCTTGTAGACCTCCCGCGGGGTCCGGTCCAGCTGCGGGACCGCCATGTCAGCCGTCCTCCTCGCCGACCCGGGCGCGGTCCTCGTCGGTGGCCGCGCGGTACGCACCCGCGAACTCGTCGGCGTTCTTGGCGAGGAATCCCTCCACCATCGAGCACACGGGCACGATCGTCACGCCCTCGTCCCGGGTGGCCTCCACCGCGCCGCGCACGAGCGCGGTGCCGATGCCCCGGCCGCCGAACTCCCCGTCGACCACGGTGTGGTGGAAGATGCGCTCGCCGGCGATGTCGCGGAAGTCGGCGTGGCCGGCGGTCACACCGGAGGCGTCCCGGATCTCGAACGCGTCGGTCCGGTCGGAGCGCTCCACGGTCACGGCGGCGCCGGTCTTGTCGGTGTACTCGGTCATCTCCAACGGTCCTCTCACATCGGGGTCGACTGCGCGCGCGGGTCCGGGTTGACCCGCGGCTTGAGGGTGGTGGTGGGCAGCGTGGGCGCGGGCAACCGGGTCAGTCCCCGGGGGTCGTGGCCGATGTACCCGTCCACGCGCCCGAAGCGCTCCGCACCGGCCTCCCACTGCTCGCGGTAGCCGGCGATCTCGTCGTGGGTCCGGCCGATGAAGTTCCACCACATGATGATGTCCTCCTCGAACGGGGTGCCGCCGATGAGGATCGCCCGCCCGGCTGTGGTGCCGGTGTTGCGGATGGTCAGCGTGGACTCGCCGACGCCGGTGTAGGCGAGGTACGACACCTCGACGGCGACGCCCTCGAGCGTGAGGTCGCCGGCGTCGACGAGCAGCCCGTGCTCGAATCCCGGGTCCACGTCCAGGCGTATCTCGGCACCGGGGTCCAGGCGGAGTTCCGCTGCGACGAGTGGGGTGTAGGTGGGGACCGACGACGACGAGCCCAGCAGCGAGCCCAGGAAGACGCGTGCCGATCCGCCGTCGACGCGGACGGGGTCGGGTACGTGGTGATCGAACCTCCGCCCGCTGCTGTCGCGGTGAGCCTCGGGCAGGACGGTCCACAGCTGCACGCCGTGGAGCACGGTGGTGTCCTGGGTCGACACCTCGGTGTGGCAGATGCCCGCACCCGAGGTCATGAGGTTGACCTCCCCCGGCCGCACCACCGCGTGGTTGTCTCCGGAGTCGTGGTGGGTCACATTGCCCTCGAACAGCCAGCTCACGGTCTGCAGGCCCGTGTGGGGGTGCGAGGGCACGTCCATACCGCCCGTGGCCGAGACGTCGTCGGGCCCGTAGTGGTCGAGAAAGCAGAAGGCGCCGATGAGCGAGCGCTGGCGCTGGGGCAGGGTCCGGCGGACGGTCATCGCCCGGGGCCCGCCGAGGGGCACCTCGCGGGAGGTGATGATCTCCACGGCGGCCCCGCCGGGCTGTGCCTCCTCCGAACTGGGCCCGCCCGGCGCACCGCCGGCCTCGCACTCGATCTCGGGCGGGTCGGGGTCGAGATTGCTCATTCGATGACCTCGCTCATCTCGGCCCTCGCGTCGACGGCCTCGCGGCGCAGCTCCAGTTTCTTGGCGTTGATCTTCCCGCCCAGCGCCAGGACTAGCGCCTTGTCCACCACCGCCACCGGCAGGTGGTCCAGGAGACGTCGGCCGAGGTCCCATCGCACGGCGTAGCGGCGGCGGGGACGCGCGGTGGTGCCGGCGGTCCACACGGCCTCGGCGAGCACGGACGGGTCGGTGGCCTTGTCGTCCTCACCGGCGGCCATCTCCCCCATCACCGCGGCCATCGCGGCGAAGGGCGAACCGGGGGCGGTGGATTCCTGGAAGCGCCGCCGGATCGAGGCGGTCATCCCGGTGCGGAACGGCCCCGGTTGGACGAGCACCACGTCCAGACCGAGGAACATCAGCTCGCGCCGCAGGGCGTCACCGTAGGCCTCGACCGCGTGCTTGCTCATGGCGTAGGCGCCGTTCATCGGCATGCCGTGCTGGGGGCCGGTCTCGGAGCTGATGAGCACCACCCTCCCCCGGGTCTCGCGGAGCAGGTCCCACAGGGCGTGGACGGTGCGCACGGTGCCCATGACGTTGACGTCCAGGACCTGCTGGACCCGGTCCGGGTCGGTCTCGGCCAGCGGTCCGATCCCCAGGACGCCCGCGAAGGTGACGACCACGTCGAGACGGCCGTGCTCGGCGCGGACCCTGTCGGCCAGCGCGGTGAGCGAGGCGGTGTCGGTGACGTCGGCGGCGACGGGCGTGATGCGGTCCCCGCCGGACGGCGCCCGGAGGTCGACGGCCACGACGTGCCAACCCCGGGAGGCGTAGAGCGCGGTGGTGGCTGCCCCGAGGCCGCCTCCGGCTCCGGTGATGACGACGACGGGGGCGGCGGGAGCGCTGGTGTCCATACCCCGACGGTACCGGCGCGCGGGGCCCCGGTGGGGCGCTCCCGGGAGCCCGGGCCGCCTCAGACCAGGGCGTCGAGTCCGAGTTTGCCGGCGAGGCGGTCGATGTAGGCCAGGACCTCGTCCTCGGCCCGGTCGGGAGTGCCGTAGACGAGCTCGTGGACACCGAGCTCGCGGTAGGTCTCGATCTTCTCGGGGTCCGGCTTCCCGTCGAGGACGACGATGTAGGGTTCGCCCTCCCGGCCGGCCTCGGCCCACAGCTCGCGCAGCATCCGTACGCTGCCGGTGATGTCCTGCGAGATCGGGGTGGTCATCCAGCCGTCGGCACTGCGGCATATCCACTTGAAGTTCTTCTCGTTGCCCGCGGCTCCCACCAAGGTGAGCGGGCCCGGCGTCCGGGCGGTCTTGGGCCAGGCCCAGCTGGGCCCGAAGTCCACGAACTCGCCGTGGTACTCGGCCTCGTCGTGGGTCCAGAGCTCGCGCATCGCCTCGAGGTACTCGCGCAGCATGGTGCGACGACGCTTCGGCGGCACGTTGTGGTCGACCATCTCGTCGAGGTTCCACCCGTACCCCACCCCGAGCACGGTGCGCCCGTCGGAGAGGTGATCGACGGAGGCGATGGTCTTGGCCAGCGTGATGGGGTCGCTCTCCACCGGGATGGAGACGGCTGTCCCGAGCCGGATGGTCGACGTCACCGCAGCGGCGGCGCCCAGTGCGACCCACGGATCCAGGGTGCGGCAGTACCGCTCGTCGGGGAGTTCCGCGCCGCCGGTACCCGGGTGCGCGGCATCGCGACGCACCGGGATGTGGGTGTGCTCGGGCACGTAGAACGCCGAGAACCCTGCCCGCTCGGCCGCCACGGCGGCCGTGGTGGGCCGAATGCCCCGGTCACTGGTGAACAGGGTCAGTCCGAATTCCATGCGTGCTCCCTCGTGCGCCGGCTCCACCCACCGCCGAACATCTGACCAGACAGGTGTCCAGCGGCGGTGTCGCCACAGACTAGCGCACGACGGCGGCGGGTGGGCAGACCTCGCCCGCCACGCAGTCGGCCGGATCCCCCGGCTGCGACCGTAGCCTCTGCATGGTGTGGTCCGACACGTAGCGGAAGATCTCGTTGCCCGGCGTCGTGCGGGAGAGCGCATCCGCGGCCAACAACATGACCGCCGCGGTCCACGTGCTCAGCTCGACCGGCCACCGCTTGCCGTCGGCAAAGACGAGCCCGGTCCAATAGGAACCGTCCGAGTCGCGGAGATGCTGCATGTTGGTGAACTGCTGTAGCGCCTGCTCGTGCCGCCCGGCCGCCTCGAGTGCGAGCACCAGCTCACACGTCTCGGCCCCGGTGACCCACGGTCGGTGGTCGACACAGCGGATGCCGAGGCCGTCCACCACGAAGTCGTCCCACCGGGAGTCCAGGCGCGCCTGGGCCTGCTCCCCGACCATCACGCCGGCCAGGACCGGGTAGTACCAGTCCATCGAGAACTCGTCCTTGGGCGTGAAGAGCTCAGGGTGGGCGCGCAGTGCGTGGCCCAACCTGTCGGCGGCCGCGTCCCAGTCCGGGGCGCTCCCGCCGAGCTCCTCGGCTATCGCGACGCCGCAGCGCAGCGCGTGGTGGATGCTGGACGAGCCGGTGACGAGCGCCTCGTCGCAGAACCCCTCCGGCCCGGCGCCCCACCACATCTGCCCCTGGGGACCCTGGAACGTCAGTACCAGGTCGAGCGCCCGGCGCACCGTCGGCCACATCGACTCGAGGAATCCGGGCCTGGCGCTCACCAGATGGTGGTGCCACACGCCCACCGCGACGTACGCACAGAAGTTGGAGTCGACGTCGCCATCGGCGACGTGTCCGTCCTGCCACTTCATCGGCCAGGACCCGTCGCCCCGCTGGGTGTCCCGGAGGAACCCGTACGCCCGCTCGGCGGCCTCCCACTGCCCGGCGACGGACAGTCCCATCGCGGACTCCACGTGATCCCACGGGTCGGTGTGACCGCCGGTGAACCACGGGATCTCACCGTTGGGCTTCTGCACCGAGGCGATCCACTCGCCGGTCGCGCGGACCGCGTCGGCGTCGAGGACCCCCGGGACGGCCGGGACCGGACGCTGGCTGGTGACTCCGTTGTTGGACGTCTGCACGGACGATCAGGCCTCCACGGGCTTGCGCAGGTAGAACACGATGGACTTGCCCATCACCGGGTTGAGGACCTTCTCGGCGGTGCGGGTGATCCAGGGACCCTTCATGAGGTCCCACACGAGCAGCTTGTGGTACGCCTTGGGCAGCGGGTGGTCGTCGTTCTCCGTACCCACCGCGCACTTGAGCCACCAGTACGGGGCGTGCAGCGCGTGGGCGAACCCGGTGCCGGTGACCTCCAGACCGGCGGCGCGGAGCTTGAAGCCCAGCTCCTCGGCGGTGTAGATCCGGCAGTGCCCGCCCGGGTTGGAGTGGTAGGCGTCGGACAGCTTCCAGCACAGCTTCTCCGGCCACTCGCGCGGCACGGTCACCGCGGCGACCCCGCCCGGCTTGAGGATCCGTACCAGCTCGGCGATGGCCTTGGTGTCCTCCGGCACGTGCTCGAGGACCTCGGAGATGAGCACCAGGTCGAAGGTGGCGTCCTCGTACGGCATGTCGAGCGCGTCGCCGGTGACGGCCTCACCCTTCGAGGTGGGCAGCCCCTCGCCCTCGGCCTCCATGGCCGCGAGCATGTCGGAGACCTGCTGCATCTCATCGGCGTTCTGATCGAACGCGGTGACGTTCGCGCCCCGCCGGTAGAGCTCGAAGGTGTGGCGGCCGAGGCCGGCGCCCACGTCGATGGCTCGCATGCCGGGGGTGACCCCCAGACGGTCGAAATCAGCGGTCAGCATGCGGCGTCCTCCTGCTCACGGATGGTGTACTCGCCGGACTCCGGGAGCACCTCGGGCACGTCGTCGGTGACGTGCTCGTCGATCTCTGTCTGGTCCGGTCCGAGGACCGGACCGGCTGTCAGGTCCGGCAGCTCCTCGCCCCGGACCCTGGCGATCGCGGCGTCGTAGACCTCGACGGTCCGGCGGGCCACCGCGGCCCAGCTGTAGCGCTCCATGACCCGGGCGCGGCCACCCTCGGAGAGCCGGGCGCGCTCGCCGGGGTCGGACAGCAGCGCACTGATCTCGCGGGCGAGTGCGTCGACGTCGCCCGGCTCGACCAGGCGGGCCGCCGAGTCGTCGGTCCCGACGACCTCGGGAAGGGCGCCGGCCCGGGTCGCGACGAGTGCGCACCCACTGGACATGGCCTCCACCGCCGGCAGGGAGAACCCCTCGTACATACTCGGCACGACCGCGATCTCGGCCGACCCGACGAGATCGGCGAGCTCGTCGTCGTCGACCCCCGACACCAGGTCCACCGCGTCCCGCAGGCGCAGTTTCTCGAGCAGTCGCTCCGCCTCACCCTTGCGCTTGAGCTTCGACACCAGCGTCAGGCGCACGCCGGGGTGCTCCTCGCGGACCTTGGCCAGCGCGCGTAGCAGGATCGGCACGCCCTTGAGCGGCTGGTCGGCGCTGGCAACGCACACCAGACGGCCGGGCTCGCGCACGCGGCGGTGATGGAAGCGGTCGGTGTCCACGCCCAGCGGGATGGTGACGATCCGGTCCGGATCCACACCGAAGTCGGAGGCGATGTCCTCGGCGGAGTTGCTGGAGACCGTGATGATCTCCTGCAGCTTGCGAGAGACCCGCATCTGCATGCCCAGGAAACCGAACCAGCGCCACGTGGTGATCTTCTTGCGCAGCGGGGCCTCTTTCATGGCCAGTGCGCGGTCCCGCGTGATGGGGTGGTGCACGGTGGCCACGACCGGGAAGCCCGCCTTCTCCAGATCCAGCAGGCCGGAGCCCAGGCACTGGTTGTCGTGCACCACGTCGAAGTCCCCCAGCCGCTCACGCAGCGTGCGGGCGGCCCGCATACTGAACGTCCGCGGCTCCGGGAACCCGGCGCTCCACATGGTGACCACCTCGAGCACGTCGATGAGGTCCCGGATCTCCCGCGGGTGCGGGGTGCGGAACGGATCGGCGTCGTTGTACAGGTCCAGGCTCGGGACCTCGGTCAGGGTGGGGCCCGGGTCGAGTTCCGGGTAGGGCTGACCGGAGAACACCTCGACCGTGTGTCCGAGTGCCGCCAACTCACGGCTGAGGTGACGGACGTAGACGCCCTGGCCTCCGCCGTGTGGCTTGCTCCGGTACGAGAGCAGCGCGATCCGCACGGTCGATCGCCTCCTTCATGGTCGTCGGCCCGCCGCCGGCGGGAGTCGCTGGCCGCGACGGGCACATCGGGAAAGTCTAGAACACGTTCGCCCCGGTCCCGCACACGGCCGGATGAACGCAACGGACCCCCGGCGCTCCGGGGCGCTCGGGGGTCCGGTGGTGGTGATGACGCGCGGCCGTCAGACGGTCACGCGGGCCTGTCAGTAGCCCAGGTCGTCCAGGCGGACCGAGGCGCCGGTGGCGTCACCGAAGCCGTCCTCGGGGCCGTAGAAGCCGTCGCCGTAATCCGGGATGGAGTAGGCGGCGGCGCGGGCCTCCTCGGTGGGCTCGACCGTCGAGTTGCGGTAGCGGTTGATACCGGTACCCGCCGGGATGAGCTTACCGATGATGACGTTCTCCTTGAGGCCCACGAGCTTGTCCGACCGCTTGTTGATGGCGGCGTCGGTGAGCACGCGGGTGGTCTCCTGGAAGGAGGCCGCCGAGAGCCACGAGTCCGTGGCCAGCGAGGCCTTGGTGATGCCCATGAGGACCGGGCGCGCCGAGGCCGGCGAACCGCCCTCGGTGAGGACGCGACGGTTCTCCGCAGTGAGCTCGGCACGCTCGACGAGTGCACCGGGCAGGAACTCGGTGCTGTTCGAGTCGTTGATCGCGACACGGCGCATCATCTGGCGGACGATGACCTCGAGGTGCTTGTCGTGGATCGACACGCCCTGCGCACGGTAGACCTTCTGCACCTCGTCGACGAGGAACTTCTGCACACCGTTGGGGCCGAGGATGGCCAGGACCTCGTGCGGATCGGCCGGGCCCTCGAGGAGTGCCTGCCCGCGCTCGAGGTGGTCGCCGTCCGCGATCGGGCGGGACGAACCGTCCTCCAGCGTGACGTGGGCCAGGCCCTGACGCTTGGACAGCTTCTCGTACACGATCTCGTCCGCGCCGTTGTCGGGCACGATCGTGATGGTGTAGAACCGCTCCTCCTCCTCGAGGCGGATGCGGCCCGCCTCCTCGGCGATCGGCGCCTTGCCCTTGGGCACGCGGGCCTCGAACAGCTCCTGGACACGCGGCAGACCACCGGTGATGTCGTCACCGACGCCACCCTGGTGGAACGTACGCATCGTGAGCTGGGTACCCGGCTCACCGATCGACTGGGCGGCGACGATGCCGACGGCCTCGCCGATGTCCACCAGCAGGCCGGTGGCCATCGAGCGGCCGTAGCAGGTCGCGCAGACACCCGTGCCGGTGGTGCAGGTCAGGACCGAGCGGACCTTGACCTTCTCCACGCCGGCGTTGATGAGCGCCTCGATGTTCGGGTCACCGAGGTCGGTGCCGGCGGCGACGACGACGTTGCCGTCGGAGTCGACCGCGTCCTCCGCGAGGGTCCGGGCGAACGTCGAGGTCTCGACGTGCTCGTCGCGCTCGAGGACACCCGTCGACTTGCCGTGGGCGTCCATGACCGGACGGGCGATGGTCGTCTCCACGCCCTTCGAGGTGCCACAGTCGGTCTCGCGGACGATGACGTCCTGCGAGACGTCGACCAGACGTCGCGTCAGGTAGCCGGAGTCGGCCGTACGCAGGGCGGTGTCGGCCAGACCCTTACGCGCACCGTGCGTGTTCATGAAGTACTCGAGCACCGTCAGGCCCTCGCGGAACGAGGACTTGATGGGCTGCGGGATGAACTCGCCGTTCGGACGCGTCACCAGACCCTTCATGCCCGCCAGCGAGCGGATCTGGGTCATGTTGCCCGCCGCGCCCGACTTAACGATGGTCGGGATCGGGTTGGAGTCCGGGTAGTTGGCCTCCATGGCCTGACCGATCTCGTCGGTGGCCTCCTGCCACAGCTTGACCAGGTCCGACTTGCGCTCCTCGTCGGTGATCTTGCCCAGGTCGAACTGCGACTCCAGGCGCGCGGCCTTGGCGTCGTACGAGGCGAGGATCTCCTTCTTCGCCGGCGGGACCAACACGTCGGACATGGCGATGGTGACACCCGAGCGGGTGGCCCAGTAGAAGCCCGTGTCCTTGAGCTTGTCCACCGTCTGCGCCACGACGATCATCGGGTAGCGCTCGGCCAGGTCGTTGATGATGACGGCCTGACGCTTCTTGGGCATCTGCTCGTTGACGAACGGGTAGTCCGCCGGGAGCAGCTCGTTGAACAGCACACGCCCGAGGGTGGTCTCGGCGATCCACTCCTGGCCGGGGGTCCAGCCCTCCGGGAACTGCTCCGCCTCGATCTCGGCGCTGGGGCGCTGATGGGACAACCGCACCTGGATCGGGGCGTGGATGTCCAGCACACCCAGGTCGACGGCCATGATGGCCTCCGACGCGGTCGAGTACACGCCGGTGGCCGGCGTGTCCTTCTCCGCCGGCGTGTACGAACCGGTGGCGCCCTCGTCCAGACGGGTCAGGTAGTACAGGCCGGTCACCATGTCCAGACGGGGCATGGCGAGCGGGCGACCCGAGGCCGGCGACAGGATGTTGTTCGAGGCGAGCATGAGGATGCGCGCCTCGGCCTGCGCCTCCGCGGACAGCGGGAGGTGCACGGCCATCTGGTCACCGTCGAAGTCGGCGTTGAAGGCCTCACACACGAGCGGGTGCAGCTGGATGGCCTTACCCTCGACGAGCTGCGGCTCGAACGCCTGGATGCCGAGGCGGTGCAGGGTCGGTGCACGGTTGAGCATCACCGGGTGCTCGGCGATGACCTCTTCGAGCACGTCCCACACCTGGTCGCGCTGACGCTCGACCATGCGCTTGGCGGACTTGATGTTCTGCGCGTGGTTGAGGTCGACCAGACGCTTCATGACGAACGGCTTGAACAGCTCGAGCGCCATCAGCTTGGGGAGACCACACTGGTGCAGCTGCAGCTGCGGACCGACCACGATGACCGAACGGCCGGAGTAGTCGACACGCTTGCCGAGCAGGTTCTGGCGGAACCGGCCCTGCTTGCCCTTGAGGAGGTCCGACAGCGACTTGAGCGGGCGGTTGCCCGGGCCCGTGACGGGCCGGCCTCGACGACCGTTGTCGAACAGTGCGTCGACGGACTCCTGCAGCATCCGCTTCTCGTTGTTGACGATGATCTCGGGGGCGCCGAGGTCCATCAGTCGCTTGAGACGGTTGTTGCGGTTGATCACACGACGGTAGAGGTCGTTGAGGTCCGAGGTGGCGAACCGGCCACCGTCGAGCTGGACCATCGGACGCAGCTCCGGCGGGATCACCGGGACCGCCCCGAGCACCATCGCGGCCGGGTGGTTGCCCGACTGCAGGAACGCGGAGACGACCTTGAGGCGCTTGAGGGCGCGGATCTTCTTCTGGCCCTTGCCGTTGCGGATGATCTCGCGCAGCGACTCGGCCTCTGCGGCGAGGTCGAAGTTCAGCAGCAGCGACTGGATCGCCTCGGCACCCATGCCGCCCTCGAAGTACTCGCCGAAGCGGTCCTCGAGCTCACGGTAGATGCCCTCGTCGACGATGATCTGGTTGACGTCGAGCTTGGTGAAGGTGGTCCAGATCTCGTCGAGGCGGTCCAGCTCGCGCTGGGCCGACTCGCGGATCTTCTTCATCTCCTTCTCGCCGCCGTCCTTGACCTTGCGGCGCTGGTCGGCCTTGGCGCCCTCGGCCTCGAGCTCGGCGAGATCGGCCTCGAGCTTCTTCGCCCGGGCCTCGATGTCGGAGTCGCGCTCGTCCTCGATGATCTTGCGCTCCTCGAGGACCTGGGCCTCGAGGGTGCTGAGCTCGTTGTGACGCAGCTCGGTGTCGACACCGGTGATGACGTAGGCGGCGAAGTAGATGATCTTGTCGAGATCCTTGGGCGCCAGGTCCAGCAGGTAGCCCAGGCGTGACGGGACGCCCTTGAAGTACCAGATGTGGGTCACGGGCGCGGCCAGCTCGATGTGGCCCATCCGCTCGCGGCGCACCTTGGCGCGGGTCACCTCGACGCCGCAGCGCTCACAGATGATCCCCTTGAAGCGCACGCGCTTGTACTTGCCGCAGTAGCACTCCCAGTCCCGGGTGGGGCCGAAGATCTTCTCGCAGAACAGGCCCTCCTTCTCCGGCTTGAGGGTGCGGTAGTTGATGGTCTCCGGCTTCTTGACCTCGCCGTAGGACCAGTTACGGATGTCCTCGGCCGTCGCGAGGCTGATGACCAGCTCGTCGAAGTAGTTGACGTCCTGCACGTAGGCGTCCTTTCCCGGGTGGGATGATGGCGGGCTCTCGCGGGGTGGGGCCGGGGCCCGCCGTGGTGGAACTGAATTCTTCGGGTGCGGGGCGGGCGACAGGAGCTGCCGCCCGCCCGCCTACTTATTGCGCCAGCTCGTCGGCCGCCGAGGACTCGTCGCGCGAGAGGTTGATCCCCAGGTTCGCGGCGGTGCGGTCGAGATCGTCGTCGTCGCCCTCACCCAGGGAGACGGCCTGGCCGTCGCTGGAGAGCACCTCCACGTTGAGGCACAGCGACTGCAGCTCCTTGAGAAGCACCTTGAAGGACTCCGGGATACCCGGCTCCGGGATGTTCTCGCCCTTGACGATCGCCTCGTAGACCTTCACGCGACCCACGACGTCGTCGGACTTGATGGTGAGCAGCTCCTGCAGCGTGTACGCCGCGCCGTAGGCCTGCATCGCCCAGCACTCCATCTCACCGAAACGCTGGCCACCGAACTGGGCCTTACCGCCGAGCGGCTGCTGGGTGATCATCGAGTACGGACCGGTCGAGCGCGCGTGGATCTTGTCATCCACGAGGTGGTGCAGCTTGAGGATGTACATGTAGCCCACGGACACCGGGTACGGGAATGGCTCGCCGGAACGACCGTCGAACAGGGTCGCCTTGCCGTCGCCCTTGACCATGCGCTCACCGTCACGGTTCGGCAGGGTGCAGTCGAGCAGGCCGGTGATCTCCGTGTCCGCCGCGCCGTCGAAGACGGGCGTGGCCGTGTTGGTGCCGGCCTCGACGCTGTGGATCTCCTCCGGCAGCTTGGCCGCCCACTCGGGCAGGGAGCCGTCCGCCTCACGGGGAACCTCCCAGCCGGCCTTGGCCAGCCAGCCGAGGTGGGTCTCCATGATCTGGCCGATGTTCATACGACGCGGGACACCGTGCGTGTTGAGGATGATGTCCACCGGCGTGCCGTCGGGCATGAACGGCATGTCCTCGGCGGGGAGGATCTTGCCGATGACGCCCTTGTTGCCGTGTCGGCCGGCGAGCTTGTCGCCGTCCTGGATCTTGCGCTTCTGCGCCACGTACACGCGCACCAGCTCGTTGACGCCGGGGGGCAGATCGTCGTCGTCGTCCCGCGAGAAGACGCGGACGCCGATGACCTTGCCGGACTCACCGTGGGGCACCTTGAGCGAGGTGTCGCGCACCTCGCGCGCCTTCTCACCGAAGATGGCGCGCAGCAGGCGCTCCTCCGGGGTCAGCTCGGTCTCGCCCTTGGGCGTGACCTTGCCGACGAGCACGTCGCCGTCACGGACCTCGGCGCCGATGCGCACGATGCCGCGGTCGTCGAGATCCGCCAGGACCTCGTCGGAGACGTTGGGGATGTCCCGGGTGATCTCCTCGGCGCCCAGCTTCGTGTCGCGGGCGTCGATCTCGTGCTCCTCGATGTGGATGGACGTGAGCACGTCCTCCTCCACCAGGCGCTGCGAGAGGATGATCGCGTCCTCGTAGTTGTGGCCCTCCCACGGCATGATCGCGACGAGCAGGTTCTTGCCCAGCGCCATCTCGCCGTTCTCGGTGCAGGGGCCGTCGGCCAGCACCTGGCCGGCCTCGACGCGGTCACCCTCGTCGACGATCGGCTTCTGGTTGGAGCAGGTGCCCTGGTTCGAACGGGCGAACTTCGACAGGCGGTAGGTCTGACGCCCGCCGTCGTCGTCCATCACGGTGATGAAGTCGGCCGAGACCTCCTCCACCATGCCCGCGGTGGTGTTGACGACCACGTCGCCGGCGTCCACGGCCGCGCGCAGCTCCATGCCGGTGCCGACGAGCGGCGCCTCGGAGCGCACGAGCGGGACGGACTGCCGCTGCATGTTCGCACCCATGAGGGCACGGTTGGCGTCGTCGTGCTCGAGGAACGGAATCATCGCGGTGGCCACGGAGACCATCTGGCGCGGCGAGACGTCCATGTAGTCGACGTCGCCCGGCTCGACCATCTCCACGTCACCGTGCTTCTTGCGCACGAGGATGCGGTCCTCGACGAAGCGGTACTCGGCGTCGATCTCCGAGTTGGCCTGCGCCACGACGTAGCGGTCCTCCTCGTCGGCCGTCAGGTAGTCCACCTGATCGGTGACGACACCGTCGACGACGCGGCGGTACGGGGTCTCGATGAAGCCGAACGGGTTGACCCGCGCGTACACCGACAGCGAACCGATCAGACCGATGTTCGGACCCTCGGGGGTCTCGATCGGGCACATGCGGCCGTAGTGCGAGGCGTGCACGTCGCGGACCTCGAGGCCGGCGCGCTCACGCGAGAGGCCACCGGGGCCCAGCGCGGACAGGCGCCGCTTGTGGGTCAGACCCGACAGCGGGTTGTTCTGGTCCATGAACTGCGACATCTGGGAGGTTCCGAAGAACTCCTTCAGCGCCGCGGTGATGGGCCGGATGTTGATGAGCGACTGCGGGGTGATCGCCTCGGAGTCCTGCGTGGTCATGCGCTCGCGGACGACGCGCTCCATGCGGGACAGGCCGACGCGGACCTGGTTCTGGATGAGCTCGCCGACGGTACGCAGACGACGATTGCCGAAGTGGTCGATGTCGTCGACGTCGACCGGCACCTCGCGGCCACCGCTGACCTGCATCGAGTTCTCGCCCGCGTGGAGACGCACGAGGTACTCGATGGTGGCGGCGATGTCCTCGCGGGTGAGCGTGGTGGTGGCGTCACCCTCGGGGTCCGGCAGACCGAGCTTGCGGTTGACCTTGTAGCGGCCGACTCGGGCCAGGTCGTAGCGCTTCTCCTTGAAGAACAGGTTCTCCAGGAGCGCCTCCGCGGACTCGCGGGTCGGCGGCTCGCCCGGGCGCAGCTTGCGATAGATCTCCAGCAGGGCCTGGTCGGTGTCCTCGACCGTGTCCTTCTCGAGCGTGGACATCATGATCTCGGAGAAGCCGTAGCGCTCCTTGATCTCCGTGGTGGTCCACCCGAGCGCCTTGAGCAGGACGGTGACCGACTGGCGACGCTTGCGATCGATGCGGACACCGACGGTGTCGCGCTTGTCCACGTCGAACTCGAGCCACGCGCCACGCGACGGGATGACCTTGACGGAGTGGACGTCCTTCTCCGTGGACTTGTCGCGGTTGCGATCGAAGTACACGCCCGGGGACCGGACGAGCTGCGAGACGACGACCCGCTCGGTGCCGTTGATGATGAACGTGCCCTTGTCGGTCATCATGGGGAAATCGCCCATGAAGACGGTCTGGGACTTGATCTCGCCGGTCTCGGTGTTCTCGAACTCGGCGGTGACGAACAGGGGCGCCTCGTAGGTGCGGTCCTTTTCGCGGCAGTCCTCGAGGGACGCCTTGACCTCTTCGAAGTACGGCTCCGAGAACGAGAGCGACATGGAACCGGAGAAGTCCTCGATCGGGGAGATCTCCCTGAGGATCGACTCGAGGCCTCCCTCGAGGTTCGTGGTACCGCGCGAGGCGGCCCTCTCTTGCCACTCCTCCGACCCGATGAACCACTCGAACGACTCCGTCTGGAGGTCGAGCAGCCCCGGCACCGGCAACGGCTCGGTGAGCTTCGCGAACGAAACTCTCCTCGGCGCACCGGGAACGGTGGAGACTGACGTGGTCTGGCGGGAGACTGCCAAGATGGGTCCTTCCAGCACCTCACGTGATCACCACGGGCGGTGACCACAGATGTATCTGCGAGCGGTCCGCCGACGGGTATCCGCCCGGATCCGCCGCGATACCGAGGGCTCGGAGAACACCCGGTGAAACCGGGATAGAGCCGTCACGGACGGACGGGAGGGCAAATAGCAGCCAGCGCAACGACCTAATCTATCGGAAGGCGGCGACAAAGTCCAGCCTTCAACGGAGAAGACCCCGGAGGCTGGTCGCGTGCGTGGCGCGGCGTCCGTCTCTGCGCTGGTTGCCCTCGTGGCTCTCGCCTCATCGGCCCCCGGTCGGGACGTCGCACCCGGACCGTGACGCCCTCACTTGAGCGGGTCTCGTCCGATGCACCTAAAGGGTGACGGGTGAAAGCGCGTTCGTCAAGGATCCGACCCGGTCCGTTGCCGGATCGGCCTCCCCGCGGTCCCCGTCAGGAGGGCAGATCCGGGATCCGCGACAGTTTCCACACGCCATCGACCTTGTCCAGGCCGACCAGGTACGTGCCGCTGGTGCTCCCCGCGGCCGCGCCGTCCCGGGTCATCGACACGTCCTGGACCAGGAGGACCTCGGCCTTGTCGTCCTCCAGGTAGGACAGGCCGGCCTCGCGCACCTGCGCGTCGACCGTCGTGGCGGTCTGCTCGTAACTGTCGCGCAGCGCGGGCCAGTTCTGGTCGAGCTCCTCGACGAGCGGCGGGGTGAGGAACTCACCGAGGGAGTCGTGGTACTGGTCCAGCGTCTCGTGGTCGATCGCGACGAGCCTCTGGACGTTGGTCGTGGCGGCGGTGAGGACCTCGTCGGTGGCCTGCTGGTCGACGAACGCCCGGTTCTCGACCGAGATGCCCGGCTCGGTCGCGAGGAACGCCCCCGCGGCCCCGGCGACGAGGCCGACCGAGAGAGCGGTGATGGTCAGCGTCCGCGCCGTGGGACGACGACGAGCGGCACCTGCCCCCGATCGGTCGTCGTCTCCGTGATCGCGCACCTCGTCGTCGTCACGATCCCGGCCCACCCGGGACGTGGAGTCCACACGGGTGGGTCCGCCGTGGCCGGCCAGGCGTCGCCTGGCGGGCGCGGGGACAGGTTTCTGGGTCCTCTTGATGGGTGGCATCAGTTGCTCCCGCTCTTCCTCATCGCCCGGCGGAGGTGGTCGGCGCCGGCGTCGGCGTCGATGTCTCCGCCTCCTCGGCCTCGGCCGTCTCGTCCTGCGCGTCCCCTGCCTCGGGCATCCGGAGTTCCTGCACCGACCGGCTGGACTGCCCGACCGGGACCGTCACTCCCACCTGGTTGACCGCGTCGGCCTTCCACTGCCCGTCCACACGGGTGAGGTCGACGCGCATGGCCTGCCGACCGGTGATGTCCTCCTGGCCCTCGCGCTCGGAGTGCGCGGTGAACACGACGAGGACCGCCGCGTCCCCGGCGTCCCGGTCCAGCATCTCCACCGCGGCGTGGGACACCGTCGCCGTGGTGACCGCCTTCTGCTCGGTCACCCGCGTGCGCACGTCCTCGGCCCACTGTTCCTGCTCGGCGAGGAAGTCGCCCGTCGACGCCGCGGCCAGCTGGCCCAGGGAGTCGTCCACGCTGCGGTGGTCGAAGCTGAACGCGTTGATGATGACCTGGGAGGCGACGTCCGCGACGGCCTCCCGCTCCTGCGCCACCTCCTGTGCCGACCGCGCCTGGAGGTACTTCGCCCCGAACACCCCCAGCGTCGCCAGGCCGGCGACGAGGATCACGACGGCCACGACCGCCAGCCACCGCGGGACCCTCACCCCGGTGCGGGCCGCGCGCCCGGCGTCGACTCCCCCGTTCGTCTCCTGAGAACTCATGGCGGCGACGGTACCGGAACCCCCGCGGGCCGGGTCATCGCCCGGTGCCGTCGTCACCGCGGGATCAACCCCTGGAGGACGGCGAGCTGCTCGGCGGCCACGGACAGGTTGAGCCTGTCCGGGTCGATCTTGGGCTTGGTGTCCCACGGCTGCGGGACGTCGGGGTGTGCGTACTCGACCCGGTCGGCGCCGCGGACGGCCGTGGGGCTGCCGAACGGCACCGTGCACCGCGCGTCGTAGTTCGGCGGGAAGTTCTGCTCCTGCGGGTCGAAGGACGGGTCCTGCGCCTTCATCTGCTCGATGATCTCGTAGGTGCCCTCGTAACCCTGGGTACACGTGGTCGGGTTGTCCATCTCCAGGACCAGCCCGAAGTGGATCGTGCCGTCTCCCGGCGCCACGGACAGGCCACCGGCGGACAGGGCCGGCAGCAGCTGCAGCAACACCACGAACGACGGGGCGAGCGGGTCGACCGTCTTCATGGTGGTGGACAGGTTGCCCACCGCGCGGGTGAGCGGCTCGCCCGAGTTCTCCACGAGGTAGCGGGTCTCGTCTGCGAACTCCGGCGCGGTGGTGATGAGTCGTTCGAGATCCGAGTCGGAATCGCGCAGCGCCTCCGTCACGGTCCGGAGGTCCCGGGAGAAGCTGATGATCTCCCCCGACTGGTCGGCCTGGGTGTCGAGCACGGTCGCCCCGTCGCGGATCAGTGCCTGGAGCTGCGGCATCGTGCGGATGCCCTCGTCGGAGAGGCGGATCAGCGAATCCGACAGGCGCTGGAGTTGTGGGCCGCGGCCCTCGACCGCCTTGCCGAGTTCGTCGACCATCACCTCGAGGTCGTCCAACGGCACCGAGCGCGACAGCTCGTCGACGGAGGCCAGCAGGTCCTCCACCCGTACCGGGAGGGCCTCACGGCCGGCCGAGACCACGTCCCCGTCTTTCAGGTGCGGCTCGGAGTAGCTGTTGGGACGCAGGTCGACGTACTGCTCACCGATCGCCGAGCGGTTGGCGACCACGGCCACCGTGTCCGCCGGGATGTCGGGGGTGCTGGAGTCCAGGTCCAGCTCGACCCGCACGCCGTCGTCGGTGAGCGTCAACTCCCCCACTCGTCCGACGGGTGTGCCGCGATAGTTGACCGCCGCGTTGGTGAACACACCGCCGGTGTCGGGCAGGTCCAGATAGACCTTGTACTGCCCGATGCCGAACAACGACGGCAGGCGCACGTAGTTGGCGCCGACGTAGGCCACGCCGACCGCCGCGATCACGCAGAACGCGATGAGCTGGGCTCTCAGTGTCTTGCTCATCGGTATCCGGGCTCCCCTGGTTCGGGCAGGTACTTGTCGGAGAACTCCGAGGTACCCGGCGCGGGCCTGGGCTCCACGGCCCGGTCCATGATCGGTGGGATCGGTAGCAGTGGCAGGACGATGGTGGTTCTCCGGTCAGGGCCGTTGCCACCCTCCCACGGGTTCCCGGGGTCGACGTTGTACGGCCCGCGGGTGGTGATCGGCCGCAGCGGCACCGGATCACCCTGGTTCGCCCCGAGGTTGCGGAGCGTCTCGGAGATGGTCGCGTCAACCGAGAGGAACACGTTGGCCGAGCCACCGATGGTCGACCGGATCGACGAGTCGGGGAACGGGAAGGTGGGGACGAAGCCGGTGAGCTCGATGAGATCGGGCGTCGACTCTCCGAGGTACTGGAGCACCGGCCGCAGTGCGCGCAGGTCGGCGATGAGGTCCTCTCGGCTGGTCAGCAGGATGTCCGATCCCACCTCACCCAACGCGTCGATCCGGCGCAGCATCTCCACCAGCTGGGGCCGCTGCTCCTCGAGGACGGCCACGCCGGCCGGGAGCTCGTCGAGTGCGGCCTGGATCTGCTGACGCTGGTCGTTGGCCCGCGTCGTCATGAGGTTCACCCCGTCGAGCGCGGCGGTGATGCTGTCTCGCTGTCGGTTGAGCCCGGAGATGAGCTCGTCCGCGGACCGCAGGGTCTCGGTGAGCCCCTCCTCCCGGCCGTCCGTGACCTTGCGTAGCTCGGACACGATCGGCTGCAGCTGGTCGACCCCGCCTCCGTTGAGCAGGAGCGAAAGGGCCCCGAGGACCTGTTCGATATCAGTCGCGGTGCGGGAGTTGGAGGTGGCGATCACGTCGCCGTCCGACAGCTGCCCGGTGGCCGGCTCGTCCTCCGGCGGGGTGAGCTGGACGAACTTCTCGCCGAGCAGGTTGGTCTGCTGGATCGAGGCCTCGGCGTTCGCCGGGAGGTCGAGATCATCGCGCAGGACGATGTCCACCTGGGCGGTCCACCCGTCCTCGGCGAGCGAGATCCCGGTGACGCGCCCGGCGTCGAGGCCGTTGACCTTGACGGTCGACTGCAGCACCAGGTCGAGCACGTCGTCGAACCGGATGGACACCTCCATGGGGTCGTCCCCCACTTCTGCGCCGCCCGGCAGGGTGTAGTCCTCCAGGTTCATGGAACACCCGGCGGCCAGTGCCGCGACGAGGGCGGCCGAACCCAGCGCACGGCCCGCGCGTCCTGCCGTGGTGATGTGGCGGATCATCCCCGTCCCCCTTCGGACGCGGGCGTCATGGGCCACCCGCGGTTGCCCTCGACGGTGCCGGGCACCGGGATGGACTGCTTCATCTCGCCCGCCAGGATGCCCAGGGGCAGGTCCGGGTTGGCGTCCCTCAGCTCCTGGTTCCGCTGCGGGGCCAGCGCCTCGCACGCCTGGATGTCGGCGCGCCGCAGGTTGTCGAGCTCCTGGAAGAGCTCGCTGCCCGGGTTGAGGCGACCGAGCTTCATGATCTGACAGAGGATTCCGGCCGGGTTCTGCTTCTCCGGGATGTTCGGCCGCATCGACAGGGTCCCCGACTCCGCGTCGTACGCGCTGATGAGGTTGGACAACGCCAACGGCGCCACCTTGAGGATCTCCTCCAGGTCGTCGCGTTGGTCGGCCGTGATCTGGCTGATGGTGACCAGGCGGTCGGCGTTGCTGCGGATGACGTCCTGGTTGTCCCGTACCAGTCGCGCGACGTCGGCCAGCGCGTAGCTCAACTCGCCGAGCGCTCCCTGCAGGTCTTCGCGTTGCCCGGCGACGGTCTGGTTGAACGTCGCCATCTGGGAGTTGAACTGGCGTACCTGGGCGTCGTTCTGCGCGAGCATAGTGACGAAGGACTGCAGGTTGACCACGGTCTCGCTGATGTCCTGGCTCGAGTCCGCGAGCGTGGTGGCGGCGCCGGACAGCTCGTCGATCGAGCGTCCGAGCGCGGCCCCGTTGTCCGCGAGGGTGTCGGCCGACGCGGCCACGAACCGGTCGAGTGCACCGTCCCGGTTGGCGCCGTCCGGGCCGAGGGCCTCGGTGAGGTCCTTGATCGACGCGTAGAGCTTGTCGACCTCGACGGGCGTGGCGGTGCGTTCGAGCGGGATGTGCGCTCCGGATTCCATCGTGGGTCCACCGGAGTACGCGGGCACCAGCTGGATGTTGCGATCCGGGATGACCGAGGGGGTCACCTGGACGGCCTTCGCGTCGACGGGGACCTCGACCCCGCGGGAGACGTGGAGTGTGACCTCCACCGTGTCACCCATCGGCGTCACCTCGTCCACCGAGCCCACGGTCACGCCGAGGATCCGTACGTCGGTCCCCTTGGAGATGCCCACCGCGCTCGGGAAGGTGGCGGTGATGGTGGTCCGTCCCAGCCGGGTGACGGCGAGGTAGGTGACGGCCACGATCGCGACGACGACGACGAGGAGCAGCGCGACCAGCCAGTACGGCAGCTTCTTGTGCATCATTTGATCCCACTCTGTCGAGCCGGCGTGCGGGCACCCGGGTAGAAGGGCGGTTCCGGCACGCCCGGCGGGATGAGGTTGGTGACCACGGAGTCGAACCACCGTCCGGTGCCCAGCAAGTTGGCGTACAGCCGGTAGAAGGGTGCCAGGTTGTGGATGGACTTCTTCAGGTCCTCCTCGTGATCGGTGAGGATCTCGAGGGCGGAGTCGAGGCTGTCCAGGGTCGGGCCGAACTTCGCCTCGTTCTCCCCCACGAACCGCCGCAGTTCGCCGGACAGTCCGCGCGTCGAGGCCAGGACCAGTTTGAGAGTCTCGGACCGCTGGTTGAGTTCACCGAGCAGCTGACCGGTTCCGATGATGAGTCGCCGGAAGTCGTCGTTGCGCTCCGCGAGGATCGCCGAGCTGGTCCGGGTGGCCTCGAGGAGCTGGCGTAGCTCCTCGTCCCGGCTGGAGATGGTCTGGGAGAGTCGGGACACCCCGTCCACTGCGCTGCGGAACTCCTCGGGTGAGGCCTGCATGGCGTCGGTGAGGGTGTCCAGGCTCTCGGCCAGTTTGGCGTCGTCGATCGCGTCGAGGGTCTCAGCAGCGGAGGAGAACGCGGTCACCACGTCGTACGGGGCCACGGTGCGCTCGAGCGGAATCGGCTCGGAACGGTCCAACTCCCCCGTCCCGGCCGGGCTCAGCGCGAGGTACTTCTGCCCCAGCACCGTCTTGACCTGGATGCTCGCCCGCGTGTCGTCCCCGAGCCACGCGTCCTTCGCGCGGAAGCCCACGAGCACCTTGTCGCCCTCGAGCTCCACGCCGGTCACGACGCCCACCTTCACTCCGGCGACACGTACCTCGTTGCCGTCGGCGAGGCCCGCGGCCTCGGAGAAGTACGCCTCGTACTTGGGGCCCGCACCCACCACGGGCAGCGAGTCCAGCTGGAACGACCCGAGGGTGAGCACGAGGATCACGACCACCCCGATCGCGCCGATCGTGGCGTTTCCGAACCGGGGCTCGCCCGGCCTGCGCTTGCTCACGGGATGCCCCCTTCATGGCACCGCGGTGCGACGTTGGTGTACACGGTGTGGTTGACGGTCGGCCCTCCGGACGGGAGGAGATTGGGCACTCCGTTGCCCGGTCCGTGGACGACGTCGAGGCCGCAGAGATAGAACTGGAACCAGGATCCGAACGACCCCATCCGGATGAGGTTGTCGGTCTTGCGCGGCATGTTCTCCAGGACCTGGCTGAGCTTGTCCTCGTTGTCGGCGAGGTTGTCGGTGACGAGCTTGAGGTGGTCGAGGGACTCGGTGACCGCCGGGCGCGTCGCGGTGACGACGTTCTCCGCCGAGGACGTCAGGTCCGCCATCGAGTCGAGCGAACTCCCGATCGCGTCCCGTTCGCCGGCCAGCCCCTCGACGAGCTGCCGGGTGGTCACGACGAGCTGCTGGAACTGCACGTCCCTCTCGTTGATCGTCTCCAGGACCCGGGTGAGGTTGTCGATCACCTCGCCGATCACCCGGTCGCGATCGGCCAGGTGGTTGGTGAGCTGCCCCGTCTGCTGCACCAGGCTGGTCACGGTGCCGCCCTCGCCCTGCAGGACCCGCACGAGGGAGTCCGCGAGCGCGTTGACGTCCTCGGGCTGCAGGGTCGTGAACAACGGTCGGAACCCGTTGAACAGTGCCGTGAGATCGACCGCGGGGGACGTCTTCTCGATCGGGATGGTGGTGCCCTCGGGCAGGGCCGGCTGGACCGGGCCCGGCTCTCTCGAGATGTTCATGTACCGCTGGCCGATCATGTTGCGGAACCGGAGGGACAGGTGGACGTTGGCGGGCAGCGTCCGGTCGCCGGACATCGTGAAGTACACCTTGGCCTTGTCCCGGTCGTGGACCTCGAAGTCGGTCACGTGCCCCACCACCACGCCGGCGATGCGTACGTCGTCGCCCTTCTCGACCATGGTGGCGTCCGAGAAGACGGCCGAGTACTCGACGCCGTCCTCGCGGGTGCCGCCGCGGATCGTGGTGGCGAGGATCATGCTCAGCAGGCCGGTCACCACGATGAAGACGACGAGCTTGATGAACGAGGACAGCAGCCCACCTCGGAAGAGCGCCTTGAGTTTGGTGGTCATCGGAAGGCCACCTCCGTCCCGCGCAGCGCCGGGGCGCCGATCGCGCCGATCCAGCCCGGGATCTCGGCGGCGTCACGTGAGGTGGCGACGCCGTACACCGTGCGGACGGTGTCCGTCTCGACCGGCGATCCCGCGTAGGCCATGGCCATGACGTCGCGGTCCTGCCCGGCCGTCACGGTGGACGGGAACGGGAGGTTCGGCTGCTCCGGAACGGCGCGGCCCGGCGCGGCGGGAACCGATCCGCGGGTCCGTAGGGACGGCACCGGGCCGTCCAGGTCGAGGGGGTTGGGCAGGGTGGGGATGAACTGCGGGCCCGGGTTGCGCGTCGGCGGTTGGAACGACCCGTCCGCGATCGCCCCGCCCGGGGCCATGGGGAAGATGGCCGGCTCCTGGGCCGGCTCGTAGCAGCGCGGTCCGCGGGTGTCGAAGAAGCGGGGCTCATCCTGGTTCGGCACGTACCGGCCCTTCGGGTTGACCACCTCGATCGTCACCCGGATGCCCGGGTGCGGATCCCCCACACCGAGGATCGCGTCGGAGCGGTCCAGCGCGAGCATGAAGTTCTCGACCGTGCAGGGCAGGGCCGGGGAATACTCCGCCAGGTACTCCAGGGAGGTCCGCGAGTCCGCGGCCAGGGCGATGAGATCGGATCGGTTGTCCGAGAGGAAACCGGTGAGGGTCTCCGCCGACCGGGTGATGCGCTCCAGTCCGTCCGCGATGTCGGGGCGTCGCTGCACCACCGTGTCGCCGGTGGTGCGCAGCGCGTCGAGGGCGTTGATGAGATCCGGGAGTGCCTCGGAGTAGGTCTGGGAGAAGGTCGCGAGGTCGGCGAGACCGGACTCCAGGGCCGGCATCTCCTCGGTGATGCCCTCGAAGACCTGACCGATCTCCACCAGGCTCGCCCCGATCTCGTCTCCGCGACCCGCCAACGCCTGGTTGAGGGCCCCGAGGGTCCCGGCCAGCTTCTGCGGCGGGACGGCTTCGAGCACGGGGAGCAGACCGTCCAGGACGCGGCCGAGTTCGGTGGCGTTACCGCGGGTGTCCTGTTCGATCGTGCTGCCTGCCTCGAGGGTGCCTGCGGGCTGGTCGGGGAATCCGAGGTCCACGTACCGCTCGCCGAACAGTGTCTTGGGCAGCAACCGGCCACTGACGTTGGCCGGCAACTGGTCGATGAGGTCGGGATCGAACTCCAGGTTCACGCGCACCCGTTCACCGTCGGGCTCGAGGCCGGCGACCCGTCCGACGAGAACGCCGCGAGCCTTGACGTCGGCGTCGACGGGCAGCGAGTAGGCCATGTCGTCGGTGATCATGGCGACGCTGTCGGAGGAAGTGAACGCGCGGTTGTAGATCGCGATGGTGGTACCGACGAACGCCACGACGATGACGATGAACAACGCGGCCAGGAGTCGCGTCTTAAACGGGGACAACTCGTTCATCCGGCCACCCGCACAGTCGTGGTCGTGCCCCAGAGGGCGAGGCCGACGAAGAAGTTGAGGATGGCGACGACGACGATGGTCGTCCGCACCGCCCGGCCGACCGCGACGCCGACGCCGGCAGGCCCTCCGGTGGCGGTGAATCCGTAGTAGCAGTGGATCATCACCAGCACGAACGCGAAGATGATGACCTTGACGAACGAATAGATGACGTCTTCCGGCGGCAGGAACAGATGGAAGTAGTGGTCGAACGAGCCGGTGGACTGGCCCTGGATCATCGTGTTCACACCTCGGGTGGCGAGGTACGACGAGAGCAGACCCACCACGTAGAGCGGGATGACCGCGACGAAACCGGCGATGATGCGAGTGGTGACCAGGTAGGGCACGCTCGGGATCGCCATCACCTCGAGGGCGTCGATCTCCTCTGAGATCCGCATCGCGCCGAGCTGGGCGGTGAAGCCACACCCGACGGTGGCGGACAACGCGAGCGACGCCACGAGGGGCGCGACCTCGCGGGTGTTGACGTACGCCGACAGGAACCCGGTCAGGACCGAGCTACCGATCTGATCCAGCGCCGCGTACCCCTGTAATCCGACGACGACGCCGGTGAACCCGCTCATCATGACGATGACGCCGATCGTGCCGCCGAGGACGGCGAGCACGCCCACCCCGAAGGTCACCTCGGCGATGAGCCGCAGGACCTCCTTGCGGTAGTGAACTACGGTCTGTGGGATCCACCGGATGGCCCGGAGGTGGAAGGCGAGCTGGTCGCCGAGTGAATCGAACGAGGCGATGGGGCCACGGACCATCGCCCTCAGCCGGGCCCGCGTGGGTCCGACGTCGGTATGGATCGCCATCTACGACCCCTTCGGCGGGACGATCTGCAGATACATCGCCGTGAGGATGAGATTGGCGAAGAACAGCAGGAGGAATGTGAGGACGACGCCCAGGTTGACGGCATCGCCGACTCCCTTGGGACCGCCCTTGGGGTTCATGCCGCAGTACGAGGACACGACTCCGGCGATGAGGCCGAATACGAGGGCCTTGATCGAGGACATGATGAAGTCCGGCAGCTGGGCGAGCGCCCCGAAGGACATGAGGTAGGCGCCCGGGGTGCCACCCTGCAGGAGGATGTTGAACACGTAGCCCCCGGCGATGCCGACGATCGACACCAGACCGTTGAGCAGGACCGCGATGAGCATCATGCCCAGCACGCGGGGTACCACGAGGCGCTGGACCGGGTCGATTCCCAGCACCCGCATGGCGTCGAGCTCCTCGCGGATGGTGCGGGCGCCGAGATCGGCCGCCACCGCGGACCCGGCGGCCCCGGCGATGAGCAGGGAGGTCACGAGCGGCGCGCCCTGCTGGACGACGGCGAGGACGCCGGTCGCGCCGGTGTAGGCCTCCGCCCCGAGCTGCTGCACCAGCGAGCCCGTCTGCATCGCGACGACCGCGCCAAAGGGGATCGCCACCAGCGCCGACGGCAGGATCGTCACCGACGCGATGAACCATGACTGGCCTATGAACTCGCGGAACTGGAACGGTCGCCTGAATATGCCCCGCAACACCTCGATGAACAGACGGAACACCTTGCCGGCTTCGCCGACGGCCTGCTGGACGCCGTTGCCGACGTCCGCCGGTGCCACTCCGGATGTTCGCCTGGGCTGCTGAGTCGCACCCTCCGCCATCTGTCTCCCCCGGACTCGTCGCCGCCTCAGTTCGCCGCAGAACCGTAGTGGTCGTCGACCCCTGCCCCCGGAGCCGCGACGGCGGCGGGCTCGGTGGACTGCGACGGGGTGGCGGCTTCGGCGGCGGGAGCGGACGCCCCTGACGACGCCGCAGCCGGGACCTTACCGTTGCCGTGCCCGCGCGCTGCCCACTCGGCCCGAATGGCCTCCTGGGCCTCGGAGGGCAGGGTGTCCAGCATCTCGGCGACGCGCTTCTCTCGCCGGATCTCCCCCTTGCGTTCGGGTCCGCCCGGGGTGGGCTGCATCTGTGGCGGCACACCCGTGACCTCGTCCTCGCCCGGGGAGCCGTCGTTGTGTCCCGCGTCGGCCTGCGCCTGCTCCTCGCGCATCTGCGCGTCGTCCTTCTCCTCGGACATGCCGATGGGGCCGAGCTTGGACCCGCGGAGGAACTGGCGCACGGACGGCTCCTCGCTCGTGAGCAGGACCTCTCGGGGACCGAACATGACGAGGTTCTTGCGGTAGAGCATGCCCAGGTTGTCGGGGACGGTACGGGCGAGGTTGATGTTGTGCGTCACGATGAGGATCGTCGCGTCGATCTGCGCGTTGATGTCGATCAGCAGCTGCGCGAGGTAGGTCGTGCGCACGGGGTCCAGGCCGGAGTCGGGCTCGTCGACGAGGATGATCTCCGGGTCCAGCACGAGCGCCCGGGCGAGACCGGCGCGCTTGCGCATACCGCCCGAGATCTCGCCCGGCAGCTTGCCCTCTGCGCCGGTCAGACCGGTCAACTCGAGCTTCTCCATGACGATGTCGCGGATCTCGGACTCGGACTTGCGGGTGTGCTCCCGCAGCGGGAACGCGACGTTGTCGTAGAGGTCCATGGACCCGAACAACGCGCCGTCCTGGAACAGGACCCCGAACAGCTTGCGGATCTCGTAGAGCTCCTTGGCGGTGCACTGGAGGATGTCCGTGCCGTCGATGATGATCTTGCCGCGCTCGGGGCGCAGGAGGCCGATGAGCGACTTGAGGAATACCGACTTACCGGTACCCGACGGACCGAGCAGGGCACTGACCTCACCCTCGGGAAGGGTGAACGTGACGTCCTCCCAGATCTTCTGCGAACCGAAGGACTTGGTCAGACCCTCTACGGAAACCTCGACACCCACGTCAACCACTCCTCACTGCAGCCCCTGATCTGTGGCCACGGTCACTGTAAACTACCGCTCCGGCGGTGTGCTTTGTTACATGCCGTGGAAAAGTGTTCCGTTATCGACGTCAGCAGGCGGGCGGGCCGGGAGATCTGCGGGAAATGCCGCAGGGGCGGCCCGGCGATGTCGCCGGGCCGCCCCTGGTGAAGCGGTGGTGCGTCAGATCACTTGAGGGTGACCTTCGCGCCAGCCTCCTCGAGCTTGGTCTTGGCGGCCTCGGCGGCCTCCTTGTCGACCTTCTCGATGATCGCCTTGGGGGCGGACTCGACGAGGTCCTTGGCCTCCTTGAGGCCCAGGCCCGACACGAGCTCGCGCACGACCTTGATCACGCCGATCTTCTTGTCGCCGGCCGACTCGAGGACGACGTCGAACTCGTCCTGCTCGGCGGCGGCCTCGCCACCGGCAGCCGGGGCACCGGCAGCGGCGACGGCGACCGGAGCGGCCGCGGTGACCTCGAAGGTGTCCTCGAACAGCTTCACGAACTCGGAGAGCTCGAGAAGAGTCATCTCCTTGAAGGCCTCGAGCAGCTCGTCGTTGCTGAGCTTCGCCATGGTGGCGTCCTTTCTGTTGGTCCCGGTGCCGTCAGACGGCCCGGAAGCATGTGGGGTGTGTCAGTTCTTCTTGTCCTGGAGCGCCGCGAACAGACGTGCCAGCTGCGAAGCGGGCGCGTTGAACAGGCCGGCGGCCTTGGCCTGGTTGCCCTTGAGGGCACCGGCCATCTTCGCGAGCAGGACCTCGCGGGATTCGAGCTCGGCGATCTTGTCGAGTTCGGTGGCGGACAGCGGGGCGCCGTCCATGACACCGCCCTTGATGACGAGCGCCTTGTTGTCCTTGGCGAAGTTCTTGAGCGCCTTGGCGGCGTCCACGACCTCACCGGTGACGAACGCGATGGCGGTGGGGCCGGACAGGAGGTCGTCGAGACCCTCGACTCCGGCTTCCTCAGCCGCACGCTTGACCAGGGTGTTCTTGGCCACGGTGTACGTGGCCGCGTCACCCAGCGTCTTGCGCAGCTCGGTGACCTGCGGAACGGAGAGTCCGCGGTACTCGGTGACCACGGCGGTCGTGGAGTTCTGGAAGTGCTGCTTGATCTCCTCGACGGCCTGGACCTTTGCGGGCTTTGCCATGTTTCGCCTCCTTTCTGCATCATCTCGCCCGAGAAAACACGAACGCCCCGTGCGCAGGCGGCACGGGGCGTGGAGGAGCTGGCACGGATCCTGGGGATCCACTGCACATCCGACGCTGACCGGTGTTCTCCTGCGCGGGCCGTCCGGGCGCTCCCGGACCCTTCGACCACCCCCGGCGGGAGCAGCGACCTGCGGTCTTCGGTGAAACTTGATCAGGTATCCGAGGGCAGGACCCTCGGACGTTCAAACTTCGGCCCCAAGGATATAGCCGGCGGACGGCACACGCCAAATCGGCCCGGGGGCGGTGAATGGCGGCACGCTCGGCTTTCTGACACATTGGTGCGGTGTCCCCAACCCCGTCTCGCCTCGCCGTCATCTACAACCCCACCAAGGTCGGGGTCGACGAGGTACGCCGCCGCGCGGAGGAGCGGGCGTCCAGGCACGGATGGACGGACCCCGTCTTCTACGAGACCACCGAGGAGGACCCTGGCACGGGCCAGGCTGCGCAGGCCGCCGCGGACGGTGTCGGACTGGTGATCGCGTGCGGTGGCGACGGCACCGTGCGCTCGGTGGCCCAGGGACTGCTCGGCACCGCTGTCCCGATGGGCGTGGTCCCACTCGGCACCGGCAACCTGCTGGCCCGCAACCTCGACATCCCCCTGGACGACATCGATCGTGCGCTGCGTATCGCCATGGGTGGCCGGAGCCGGGCCATAGACATCGGCGAGGTCCGCTACACCGACGGGGACGGCGCGTCCCGGGACGACGTGTTCCTCGTGATGCTCGGAGCGGGCATGGACGCCGACATGATCGCGGGCACGGACGACAGGCTGAAGGCGCGGGTGGGCTGGCTCGCCTACGTCGGCGCGTTCGCCAACACGCTGTTGCGCGGTCACCGCATCAGGGTCGAGTACGCCCTCGACGACGGGTCGCCGATCCAGACCCGTGCGCGCACCCTCCTGGTGGCCAACTGCGGAATGTTGCAGGCGGGGATGGTGTTGCTGCCCGACGCCGTCATCGACGACGGTCTCCTGGACGTTCTCGCGCTGCGCGCCAAGGGCCCTCTCGGGTGGGCGCAGGCGGGTGCGGTCCTGGCCCATCACACGTTCCAGCATCGCCTCAAGCCGATCCTGCGGAGGAGTCCCACCCCGGAGAGCGAGAGGGAAGAGCATCGGACCCGACCCCTGGATTTCCGCCAGGGGGTGGGGGTCACCGCGCGGATCATGGAGAAGCCGGCCTCCTTCCAGATCGACGGCGAGGACTGCGGCTCCGTGACCGATTTCTCCGCCCGGATCAAGCGGAGGGGGCTGACGGTCCGGGTCGCCGTCTGACCCGCGCCACCCGGCCCGACCGGTTCAGGCCTCGCCGCGCAGCAGTAGAGCCAGGACGTCGTGGATCTCCTCCACGGTGGGCACGGGCAGGGCTGATCGCCCGTAGACGAACCCGATGCCGGCGTACACCAGCACCCCGGCGCGGATACGAGCTCCCCGTTCGGAGAACCCGAGTTCCACGAACGCGTCGTGGACCACCCGCAGGATGCGCTGGTCCAGCTCCGCCACCGCCTCGGCGACCGTCTCGTCCGCCCTGGCCCACTCCCGGATCGCGGCCTCCCCCTCCCAGGCCCGGGATTCCACCAGCATCGCGCTCATGGTCTCCAGCCGCTTGTCGGGCGGCATCGCCTCCATCGAGACCAGTCCACGGGCGGCGTCCATCTCCTGCGAGAAATACAGTCTGGCGACGGCGGCCATGAGGGCGTCGAAGTCGGCGAAGTGCCAGTAGAAGCTGCCCTTCGTGACGCCGAAGTCCGCGCACAGCCGGCTGATCTTGACCGCGGACCTGCCCTCGGTCATGAGCAGGTCCAGCCCGGCGCGGGCCCAGTCCTCCGCCGAGAGACGCCCCGTCCGGGGACCGCTCGGCCGGGCGGACCACGTCGACCCCTGGGTCATCGGCCCGCCCCACCGTGTCGTGTCATCATCGTCGTCACCCTACGTCGGCCCGAGCGCCTCCACGACCTGAGCACGGGAGTCCGGGTCTCTCCCGAGTTCGCCGTGCCACACCGGGAGACCTCGGGCGAACGGTCCCGCGACCCGCACCACCGTCCCCGGCGGGGACTGCTCCAGCGGCGGGTGGACCAGCAGGTCGACCGGCGAGACGATGTCGGTGTAGGCCACCCCGGGCGTACGCAGACCGTCGGAGTGCAGCCGGGCGAGGAGATCCGATCCGCGCACCGCCTCCCGGCAGCCCTCGCAGATCGGGTCCATCCAGGTTCGCTCCCACGCGAGGATCGGCTCGAAGACCCCCGCGGCGCGGCTGAGATCCTCGACGTCGGCGATCCCGAGCACGTTCGTACCGTTCCAGACCGGCCCCAGCGTGACCAGCGCACTGATCGGCGGGATTGTCGGACCCACGAGCTGGACGGCACGCTGCACCACGAGTCCACCCACCCCCTTGGCCACCACCGCCACGGGCTCGGACACCGGCGTTGCGGAGGTCCAACCCCGGCTGCGGGCGAGCTCCGCGGCCGCGGCGTCCACGCCGGTCAGTCCACCGACGGGGAGCGGGACGTCACCCGGGCGAGGACGTCCCCAGTCGACGGCGACGGGGCACCACCCGGCTGACCGCAGGTCGGCGACGAGCAGATCCCAGTCCCGTGGTGTTCCCGTCAGGTCGTGGACCAGCAGCACCTCGGGGCCCGTGCACGCCTCCCGCTCCGTCGGAGCCGCGTTCGCCGTCGTCGGCGACGACACCGCGAGGAGCAATGTCACGCCTAGGACTTCCATCCTCCTGCGCCAGCGCATCTCCCCTCGAGCCCCTTCTCCCCCGCTCACTCGGTGAACCCCACTTCCAGACCATACCGTAGGGTACTGTGACTCGCGTCATAGCAACGGGAGGTCAGATGGTGGGGTTCGGTGTCGGTACTCGCGGCCCGGTGGTGACGCGGCGGAGGGTTCTCGGCACCGCGGCCGGGGTGGCGGGCATGGGTCTGGTCGGCGCGTCCGCCACGCGCGCGCAGATCGGCCCGGGGTCGGTCGGGCCGAGCCCGCTCCTGTTCCACTCCCCCGACCTCGAGCCCTACGTGGACGATCTCCCCCGCCCGGAGGTCCTACGCGGTGAGAACCTGGGCCTGACCGCTCGGACGGGTAGACATCGCTTCCACCGGGACCTCCCGGCGACGCTGACCCTGGGCTACGGCGCGGCCGGCTACCTGGGTCCTCTGATCGAAGCCCGCGCCGGGGTGCGGACGACGCTGACCTACCGCAACGAGATCTCGGCCCACCCCCACGCCGCCGACATCGACACGAGCCTGCACGGGTTGTCGGAGTCGGTGCGGACGCGGGTTCCCACATCGCTGCATCTGCACGGCGGGGTCACCGAACCCGCCAGCGACGGCCATCCGGAACAGATGTCCCTTCCCGGACAGGGCCACGTGCACCGTTTCGACAACCGGCAGGAGGCGGCCGGACTCTGGTACCACGACCACGCCATGGCCATCACCCGGCTCAACGTCTACGGCGGCCTCGCCGGCGGTTACCTGCTCCGCGACCGGTTCGACACCGGCCGTCCGGACAACCCGCTGGGGCTGCCCGCCGGCGAGTTCGAGATCCCACTGGTCTTGCAGGAGAAGATCGTCCGCCCCGACGGCGCGGCGTCCATGCGTTCCACCCCGATCGTCCCGGCGGGCCTCTGGGAGGGCGGGGCGGTCGGTGATGTCGGGCTGGTCAACGGCGTGATCTGGCCCGACGCCGAGGTCGCCCGCGGGCTCTACCGGCTGCGCATGGTCAACGCCGCCTCGTTCAGCAACTGGATGCTGCACCTGTCCCGGCCGCTGGCCATGTGGGTGATCGGGATGGAGGGCGGCCTACTGCCCGCGCCCGCCAGGGTGGACCACTTCCGGCTGGGGCCGGGCGAGCGCGCGGATGTGCTCGTCGACTTCTCGACACTGGCACCCGGCGAGACCGTCGAGTTGCTCAATTCGGAGGAGGCGGCGCCCCAGGCCGCCCAGATCGGAGCGGTGAAGCTCGGGAGCCTCATGCGATTCCGGGCCACGAACGCCAGGGGCCACACGGGCCCGGTCCCGACGACCCTGCGCGGTGGCCCCGGCCAGCCGCCCGCGCTCGCGCCGATCACCCGGGCACCGGCGGTGCGCAACGTCTCACTGAGCCAGCCCGGCGATATCCGGATCCCCCCGTCGATGATGAGCCTGAACAACCTGCGGTGGTCCAGCGAGCAGATCGAGTTGCCGCGCCAGGGTTCGGTGGAGATGTGGAACATCGTCAACGCCACCCCGGACCCGCATCCGATCCACATCCACCTGGTGCACTTCCGGGTGCTGTCCAGGCAGGCGATCGACACCATCGCGATGTGCCTGAGACAGCCGCAGCCTCCCACGGGCATCAAGTGGACCCCGGACCCCGACCCCTACGTGGTGGGACCCGTCCGTGCGCCCGAACCGTGGGAGACGGGGATGAAGGACACGGTCATCGCCGATCCCAACTCCGTGACCAGGGTCCTCGTCCACTTCCCGACCGCCGATGAACTCGGGTTCGACCCCGACGCGACCTTCTCCGCAGCGGTGTCGATCGGTGGACACGCCGGCGGCGGACACGGCACCGCCGGGCACGAGGCCGGTGGGCACGGCACCGCCCACGCACCCGGAGCGGGACCACGGATCGACCGGCTCGGAGGCGACTACATCGGGTCCGTCGCTCCCCCGGCAGCCCACCACCGCCCGGACACGCTGCAGGGATACGTGTGGCACTGCCACATCCTCGACCACGAGGACCACGACATGATGCTCCGCTACAGGACGGTGACCTGATGCCCCCCGAGACGATGCACACCCAGGACCCGCCGGCCGGGACCACACCCGTCGACCACTTCCAGAGGATCCCGTACCAGCCGGCCGACGACGGCCGGATCGAGATGCACTCGGGGCTGTCGCGTCATTATCCGACTCTCCACGCCAATCTCGTGGAGCTGCCGGGGTCCTCGCGTCGCCGCGGGGTCATCATGTGCCACCCGGCGTCGAACTTCCTCAGTCATTTCCTCCTCGCCGCCCTCGCCCGTGCGGATCAGCCGGCCATGGGCCTCAACACCCGGTACGCCAACAACGAGCCGGCGCTGCTCATGGAGCGGGCCGCGGCGGATCTCGGCACCGGTATCCGGTGGATGCGTGAGGAGCTGGGCTTCGAGAGGGTGGTCCTGCTCGGGTTCTCCGGCGGCGGCTCGCTGGCGACGTTCCATCAGTCGCGCGCCCGGGGAGTCGAGGCGGCCGACGCCGTGATGCTCGTGGGGGCGCACCCCGGTCGGGCGCGGGTCCTGCGGCACTGGATCGACCCGTCGGTCACCGACGAGGACGACCCCTGGTCGGTGGACCCGGAACTGGATCTGTTCGCCGCGGGGCGCAGCGCACCCTTCGACCCGGAGTGGGTGGAGCGCTACCGGGCCGCACAGTCGGAGCGGATGCGTCGGATCGACAGGCGGGCCCTCGAGGCCCTCGAGCGCCTCGAGAAGGAGGGCGGGTCCGACCGCGGGTTCGTGGTCCACCGGACCACCGCCGATCCACGCTTCCTCGACCTGACCCTGGACCCCAGTGATCGCGAGGCGGGCTCGATGTACGGCGACCCGGCGGCGGCCAACACCGCGGCCGGAGGGCTCGCCCGCTTCGTCACCGCCCGCAGCTGGCTGAGCACCTGGAGCCCGGAGCACACCGCCGCCGACGCGCTCACCGACCTGACCCGCATCACCGACCCGACCCTCGTGATGAGCCTGCTCGGGGACCAGGCCGCGTTCGCCGAGGAGTCCCGGCTCATGGCGGCCTGCTCGGCGGACCCGAGGGTCGAACTGGTGGAGATGCGCCACCTCAACCACTACCTGGTCGACCAGCCCGAGGGCCTCGACAGCGTCATCTCCGGGCTCCTCACATGGATGGACACCCGGCTCAGCGGCTCACCCGCACCACACACCGCACAGGACGAGGAGGGACTGTCATGACCCGCACCGACCGGGACTCCGTGACCATCGAGATGGGTGACGAGGTCGGCATCCACCCCGACCGACCGGCCGTCCCCGAGGGGGTCCGCTGCCCCACCCGGTTCGCCTACTGGGAGGGCCGGGAGAATCCCGCCTTCAGGCGTCTGCGCTCGGCCGTGCTCAAGGTGACCGGGTTCGACCTCCTGCCCACCGACGAGCAGGCCGCCGCCGTGTGCGCGGACCTGTTCTCGGGGGATCCCGTCGCCGAGCGGTTTGTCGACGAGGTGTACCACGGCGAGACGGGTCCCGGGGAGACGCGGCGGATGCTGGACAGGGCCCTCGCCGACGGCATCGACTCGGTCGAGGGCGCGCCGGACTCGATGCGCGAATTGTTCGCGGAGTTCGAGACGGTCCCGGACTGGGTTGATCCGGACCTCATCGAGGAGGGTGCCAGGATCTGGCGGCGCTGGGGGACCATGCTGTTCAGCTTCGCCGGTGCCGAGACCCTGGAGATCTACACCGAGTCCGCGGTGGCCACGCCCCTGTCGCTGGCGGGCGGCTACGCCGGGGACAACGCCCTCCGGCGATTCCTCGAGACCTGCCGGTTCTGGATCGACGTATCCGAACCGGGAGCACTGCTCCGGCCCGGTTCGCAGGGGCGGGCCACGGCGATGAAGGTCCGCGTCATGCACGTCTCGGTCCGCTCCCGGGTCGCCTCCCACGGGGAGTGGGACATCGGGAAGTGGGGGCTGCCGATCAGCCAGTCGTACATGGTTCTCACCCTCATCGCCGGCTCCGTCACGCCCGGGTTCGGACTCTGGGCGCTCGGGTACCAGACCACCCTGCGCGAGATCCGGGCCCTGATCCACTTCCAGAAGTACATGGGCCATCTGCTCGGGGTGCGCATGCGGTGGTACCCGGAGACCATCGCCGACAGCATCCGCATGCTGCTCATGGCGATGCTCTCCCGCTCGCACGACTCGGGACAGCACGGCCGCGAGCTCATCGAGTCCTACCCACAGGCGTTCGCACCCCGCGAGGGCCACACCGGCCTGCAACGCCTCCGGGAGCACTACAACTTCCGGATCAACTCGGTCTACTCGGCGATGTACATGGCCCCGGGCACGCGCCGGAGGTACCGGATGCCCGCCGCGCTGCCGTGGGCGCTCATCCCGGTGGTCCGTTTCCCACTCGTCACGGCCGTCGAGGTCGCCCGCCGGGTGCCTCCGATCGGCCGGGTGCACGAGCGCGTCATGTGCTGGCACCGCGAGAACTGGTACCGCGCCCAGATGGCCGGCCGCGAGGCCGCCTTCGACGCCTCCGGTGCCCTGCGCCGCTGATGCCCGGACCGCGCACCGCCCGTACCCCTGTCACCGCCCCTTCCCGCTGCCTACCCGATCGAGAGAGTTCCCCATGCCCCTCCTGCAAGGTCCGTCCCTGAACATCGTCGAGGCCTGGAACGGCCCCGGCCGCCGCGACGGCCACCTCACCGACGTCGCCCCCGCCGACAACGCCGCCCACCTCGACTCCGACAAGCAGTCGTTCGAGCACTGGTATTTCGACGCCCACCTCGACGACGGCCGGATCGTGGTGGTCATGCTGCAGAGTCGCGAGCTCGTGCGGCGCCGGCCCGGCGTGGAGATCCACCTCTACACCCCTGACGGGCAGCGCAGGGAGTCCAACCGTCACCACACCGACGCCGAGCTCGGCGTCTCGACCGAGAAGGTCGACGTGACAATCGCCCACCACAGCGCCGTCCTCGTCGACGAGGTGGACGGCCTGCCCGTCTACCGGGTCAGGGCCGAGCAGGACGGCATCGGCGTGGACCTGACCTTCCACGCCGAGGTCCCGGCGTGGATGCCCGGTCGCGGCCGCACCAGCTACACGGACCGGGAGTACTTCGCGTGGTGTGTGGGCGCGCCCCGGGCCCGGGTGGAGGGCACCGTCACCGTCGACGGCCGCACCGACCAGGTGAGCGGTCGTGGCTACCACGACCACAACTGGGGCGTCGGCGACATGAAACGCATCATCGCCAAGTGGTACTGGGGTCGCCTGTACACCGACGAGATCTCGCTGGTCTACGCCATGGTGCAGACCACCGGGCGCTACGGGGCGCACTGGTCCCAGCCGATCATGGTGGCCCGGGGGCGCGAGGTGGTGCTGTCCGAGGGCGAGGTGGAGATCACCGAGGGGCCGATGGTGTCCAACCCCGTCGCCGACCGGTCGTACCCGTCATTCCTCAGGCTCCGGGTCCCGGGGAAGATCGACCTCACCCTCACCGTGCGCGAGATCGTTCACGCCCACGATCTGCTCTCCGACGTCCCGGTGGTGGGCCGCCCGCCGCTGAACAAGCTGGTCAAGAAGCTCGTCGGGCACCCGGGGTACTTCAGGTTCCGCTCCGATTTCGACCTCACGCTGACCATCGACGGGCGACAGGAGACGCACAGCGGGCAGACCCTCCACGAGATGGTGGCGCTGTCGTGAGCGGGGACGGCACCCCGGACCGGGGTGTCCCGCGGCTCGACTATCTCCACGGTTTCGCCGACCACCACCAGACCGAAGCCGAACCGGGGGCCCTGCCGAGGCGTCAGAACTCCCCGCAGCGCGCCCCCCTCGGCCTCTACGCGGAGCAGCACTCCGGCAGCGCGTTCACCGAACCGCGGGCGGTCACCCGCCGGACCTGGAGCTACCGCATCCGTCCGTCGGTCGCGCACAGCGCCTTCCGTCGACGCCCCGAGAGCCAGGGTTGGCAGACCGCTCCGTCGGCGGCGGGCATCGCCTCCCCCAATCGACTGCGCTGGAACCCGCCCCCGGCACCCGCACCGGGGATCGACTTCCTCGACGGCGTGCGGACCTTCGCCACCTGCGGTGACGTCTCCCAGCGCACCGGAGTGGGAATCCACTGGTACACGGCGACCGCGTCCATGACCGACCGCTACCTGGTCGACGCGGACGGCGAGCTGCTCATCGTGCCGCAGCAGGGACCGATCCTGATGCTCACCGAGTTCGGCCGCCTGGCCGTCTCCCCCGGCGAGTTCGCCGTGGTGTGCCGGGGCGTCCGGTTCCGGGTGGACCTGCTCGGCGGGTACTCGGCCGGATACGTCCTGGAGAACTACGGCGCAACCCTCACCCTGCCCGAGCTCGGCCCGATCGGCGCCAACGGCCTCGCCGACGCCCGCCACTTCCGCTACCCCGTGGCCTGGTACGAGGACCGTGACGAGCCGGTCGAACTGTGGCAGCGGTTCGGGGGCCGCTGGTGGTCGACCGAACTCGACCACTCCCCGCTCGACGTGGTGGCCTGGCACGGCAACCACGCCGCGTACGTGTTCGACCTCGACGACTTCTGCCCGCTCAACACCGCGCTGTGGGATCACCCCGACCCGTCCGTCTTCACGGTCCTGACCTCACCGGGACCGTTCGAGGGCCAGGCCAATGTCGACTTCGCGGTGTTCGGAGACCGCTGGGTCGTGGCCGAGGAGACCTACCGACCGCCGCACTTCCACCGCAACCAGATGTCCGAGTTCATGGGCCTGGTCCGCGGCTCCCACGACTCCAAGGCCGAGGGATTCGTCCCCGGCGGTGCCTCCCTGCACAACCAGTGGTCCGCGCACGGCGCCGACCGCGAGACCTTCGACCTGGCCAGCGCGGTGGATCTCGCGCCGCAGAAGCTCACCGGGTCCCTGCCCTTCATGTTCGAGACCGGATTGGCCCTGGCGGTGACCGACTCCGCCCTCGACGCCGACCACCGTCAACCCGACTACGACTCGTCGTGGACCGGGATCGAGCGCCGCTTCCGCCGCTGACGACCCCGACCTCGTCGTCGTCATCGGAGTCGTCACCACCCCGACCCGCCCCGTCCACCACCACCCCGCCCACCACCACCTCGTGCCACCACCACCCTCCATAGGAGTAGAGCCATGACCGCGACGTTCCCCGAAATCGCACCTCTGACCCTGCCGGACACCGGGCTGCGCATCGGCGGCCGGGCCGTCGCCCCCGCCGACGGGGGCACCCTGGATGCACTCAACCCGGCCACCGAGGAGCGGATCACCGAACTCGCGGCCGGCACCGCCGAGGATGTGGACCGGGCCGTCGCCGCCGCCCGCGAATCGTTCGAGTCGGGCGTGTGGTCCCGGATGCCGGGCGCCGAGCGCGGCCGGGTCCTCATGCGCGCGGCCGACCTCATCGAGCAGCACGCCGGCGAGTTGTCCACGCTCGAGACCACCGAGATGGGCAAGCTGTACCTGCACACCGTGGGCGGGGACATCCCCGCCGCCGCCGCGGTGTTCCGCCACTACGCCGGATCCGCCGACAAGATCTACGGTCAGAGCGTGCAGCTGCCGAACGTCGGCGACCAGCGCCGGTTCGGGTTCACCCTCCGTCAACCCCTCGGAGTGGTGGGCGCGATCACCCCGTGGAACAACCCCACCGTGGTCGCCTCGTGGAAGGTCGCCCCGGCCCTCGCGGCCGGGTGCTCGGTGGTGCTCAAGCCCGCCGAGGACGCCTCACTGGCCCCGCTGCGTCTGGCCGACCTGCTCGCCGAGGCGGGAGTACCGGACGGGGTGGTCAACGTGGTCACCGGCACCGGGGAGACCGCCGGCGCCGCTCTCGCCGCGCATCCGGGGGTGGACAAGATCACCTTCACCGGCAGCCCCCGCGTGGGTCGGCAGATCCAGTCGCTGGCCGGGGACAAGTTCCGCAAGGTCACCCTCGAACTCGGCGGCAAGGCTCCGCAGCTGATCTTCGGCGACGCCGACCTGGACTCGGCGATGCCGTGGATCGCGATGGGCAACTTCTACCATCAGGGCCAGGTCTGCGCGGCCGGCACCCGCGTGGTGGTGCACGAGTCGATCGCCGACCGGGTGGTCGAGGGACTGGCGGAGTTCGCGCGGTCCTCGGTGGTGGGCGACCCGTTCGACCCCGCGAGCACCCAGGGCACGATCGTCAACCAGCGCCAGTTCGACCGGATCATGGGCTACATCGACAAGGGCAGGGCGGAGGGGGCGGACCTCGTCACGGGTGGCGGCCGGGTCGGCGACCGCGGCTACTTCATCGAGCCGACCGTGTTCCGCGGCGACAACTCGCTGACGATCGCGCGCGAGGAGATCTTCGGCCCCGTGGCCACGGTCATCACGTTCTCCGACACCGACGAGGCCGTGCGGATCGCAGGCGACACCCCCTACGGGCTCAACGCGTTCATCTTCTCGCGCGACCTGTCCACCGTGCACTCGGTGATCCCGCAGCTGCGGGTGGGTACGGTCTGGGTCAACGGCTGGGGCGTCCCGGATCCCTCACTGCCCTGGGGCGGCCGCGAGGCCAGCGGCATCGGTCGCGAGCTCGGGGTGAGCGGCCTGGAGGCCTTCACCGAGGAGAAGACCGTGCACCTAGGGTTCTGAGAACACCGACCCGCGGGACGAGGAGGCACCGGACGTGACAGAGGATGTGGGCGAACAGGGCGCAGAGCAGGCGCGGACGGGCCCGTTGGCCGGGATGCTCGTACTGGAACTCGGCACCCTCATCGCGGGCCCCTTCGCCGGCCGCCTCCTCGGCGACATGGGCGCCCGGGTGATCAAGATCGAGGATCCCGGGCGCCCGGACCCCCTGCGTACATGGGGTCAGGGCGAGCGTGACGGTCGCCGTCACTTCTGGACCGTCCACGCCCGCAACAAGGAGTCGGTCACCCTGGACCTGCGCTCGGACGACGGCGCGGCGCTCTTCCTCGACCTGGTCGCCCGCGCGGACGTCGTGGTGGAGAATTTCCGACCCGGCACCCTGGAGAAGTGGGGGCTCGGCCCGGACCGGCTCCACGAGATCAACCCGGGCCTGGTGATCGGTCGGGTGTCGGGCTACGGCCAGACCGGTCCCCAGGCCACCCGCGCCGGGTACGCCTCCGTCGCCGAGGGCGTGTCCGGCCTGCGGCACCTCAACGGCTTTCCCGACATGCCGCCACCGCGCATGGCCCTGTCGATCGGGGACACCCTCGGCGGGATGTTCGCCGTCCAGGGGATCCTCGCCGCGTTACTGGCCCGCACCACCACCGGCCGCGGCCAGGTGGTGGACGTCGCACTGACCGAGTCCTGCCTGGCGGTCCAGGAGTCGGTGATCCCCGACTACGACGCCGCCGGGGTCGTGCGCGGCCCGTCCGGCACCCGACTGGAGGGGATCGCGCCGTCCAACCTGTACCGCGCGGCCGACGGGCTGTGGGTGATCATCGCCGCCAACCAGGACACCGTGTTCCGCCGCCTCTGCACCGCGATGGGCCGCCCTGAACTGGCGGAGGACGCCCGCTTCGTCGATCACTCCGCCCGCGGAGTGCACCAGGACGAGATCGACGCGATCATCGCCGACTGGTCCGCCGAGCGGACCGCCGAGCAGATCCGCGAGACCCTCGAGGCCGCCGGCGTGGTGGTGGGCCCGGTCAACACCGTCGCGGACGTGGTGCGCGACGAGCAGTTCCTCGCCCGCGACATGATCGTCCCCCACACCGTGCCGGGCGTGGACGACACCGTGCTCGGTCCGGGCGTGGTGCCCGTCCTCGGCGACACCCCGGGGTCTGTCCGGCGCGGTGGGACGCCGGAGCCCGGCTTCGACAACGCGGCCGTCTACCGCGACCTGCTCGGCATCGACGCCGATCGCCTGTCCGACCTGACCGCCCGCGGTGTCATCTGACCCCCCGCGCGGAGCGGCCGGGAGGCGTCCGGCGCTGACGACCGTGCTGTTGGTGGCCCTGACTCTCGCCGCCGCGATCCCCGTGGCCGTGCCGGCGTCGTCGGTGTGGGCGCGCCGCGCCGCCGACGCCGACCGCGAGCGCCTGACCGCCGTCGCCACCGAGGTCGCCGTCCTGCTGTCGTCACTGTCCACCGACGATGCCGAGGCCTCCCTGGACCGACTCACCGCCCTGAGTACCGGTCGGTTCCGGGACGAGGTGACCGGGCGGCGTGCGGAGGTACTCCGCCTGGTCGACGACGACGAGGTGCGCTCCAGCGCGCGGGTGGTCGCTTCCGGGGTCGAGCAGGACGTGGCCGTCCGCGGCATCCTCGACGGTGGGCTCTTCGACAGCGGGGACGACCCCGCACGGGCTCGCCTGCTGGTGGCGGTCCGGTCCGAGGTGAGCAACACGCGAACCGAGGCCGCGCAAGCGGGATCCGAGGCGCGTGGCGATGCCGGTGCCGACGACGTCGATGGCGCCGGTGAAGGGCCCGGTGGGCGGCTGTGGCGCTGGCGGATCGAGGCCGTGATCGAGGACGGTCGCGCCGTCGTGGCCTCGACCGAGGTGGCGCTGTGAGCGCGGGGTCAGCCCCGGGGCAGGGTCCAGTCGAACTCGCGTCCGTTGCCGTGCGCGCCGGCGGAGGCCCGCGACCGCGAGTCCTCCCCGAGTTCGGCGAGCATGCGATCGGATGCCGCGACCAGCTCGTGGAACCGGCCGGGGTCGAGCCAGTCGGGCCGCAGCGCGAACAGGACGTCCTCGGTGGCCGTGTTCCCGGACGCGCCGGGGGCGAACGGGCAGCCCCCGAGCCCGCCGAGCGCCGCGTCCACCATGCGCGCTCCGGCGCCCACGGCGGCGAGGGTGTTGGCCACGCCCATCCCCCAGGTGTCATGGCCGTGGAAGACGATCCGGCGCTCACCGGCCGGCTCGACCGCGGCGGCGACGAGGTCGCCCACCTGCCGCGGGTGCGCCTGGCCGAGGGTGTCTGCCAGCACCACGTCGACGGTGCCCTCACCGCGCGGGTCGGCGACCAGCTCGAGGACGCGCGCCGGATCGACCGGCCCGGTGATCGGGCAGGTGAACGTGGTCGCCAGGCAGAGCTGGACCGTGCCGCCCACCGCCGCGGCGGCCTCGACGGCGTCCGGAAGCGCGTCCATGCTGGTGGCGGTGTCGCGGCCGATGTTGGCCGTGTTGTGCTCGTCGGTCACCGACAGGCAGTACTGGAAACGGCGGACCCCGGCGTCCGCGGCCCGGCGGACGTGGCCCGGGGTCGCGACCCACACCCAGCAGCGGGCCCGTTCGGACTCGTCGAGGGCGCCGACGACGTCGAGGGTGTCCGCCAGTGCCGGGACGAGGTCGGGCCGGGCCATGGACCCCACCTCGAGCTCCGGGACCCCGAGCCCGAGCAGTGTCCGCACGAGCTCGACCTTGGAGGTGGTGGACAGCCTGCCGTCGGTGAGCTGGAGCCCGTCGCGCAGGGCGACGTCGCGGACAGCGACAGAACTCGTCGGGTGCGTGGTCATGGGGTCATCCTCCCGTATCCGCGTGCGGCCGGGGGCCCGGCCCGGCGGGTCGCGGCATGACGGGTGGCGGCGCGGTGGGAATCGGCCCGCGGGTCAGGACCGTCCTGGTCGTGCTGCTGGTGGTGCTGGCCGCCGCCGCGGTCGGCATGACCGTGCTCGACAGACGGGCTGAGGAACGGCAGCGTCTGGCCGCCGGTGCGGTGGCCGCGGCGGAGGCCGCCTCGCTGGCGGTACTGGACTACCGGCCCGAGACCGTGGCCGGGGACCTCGCTGCCGCGGAGCAACTCCTCGCGCCGCCGTTCCTCGACCGTTTCCGCGAGCAGAGCCGGCAGGTCACCGTGCCGCGCAGTACCGCCGGCCAGGTGGCCTCCTCGGCCCGTTCGGCGGGCTCGGCTCTCGCGGGGCTGGACGACGACGAGGCCTTCGTCGTCGTCTATCTGGACCGCCACACGGTCGGCGCCGACGGCATCCCACATGTACTCCAGACCGTGGTCGAGGTGGGGTTGGTCCGGGACGGGGACCGGTGGCTGGTCTCGGGGTTCACACCGCGCTGACCGCGCCGCCGGCGAGCTCCCCCGCGGCGGGAGCATCCGGGGCTTGCGCACCCGGGGCTTGCGCAACCGGGCGGGGGCATCGGGGTGGGCTCACCGGGGCGGGGACAGCAGATCGCCGACGTCCACCGGGCCGGCCGGACGGTCGAACGCCGAGACCCCCGCGCCGGCGGTGGGATACACGCCCGTGCTCCGGTCGTACGAGCGCGGTGTGGCGACCACAGAGACCCCGGCGGCCCCGGCCTTCTCCCGGCACAGCGTGACCGTGGCGGCACGGACCCCGGGGTACTCCATACACGGCATGTTCCGGGCGCCGCGCACCGCGACGGGCGAGTCCTCCGGCACCTTGCAGTACAGATCGCGGGGCGTCTCGGGTACGTCGAGCTCGGTGGGCGAGCGCCGCTGGTCGGCCGGCAGGAAGCCCGTGGTGCACGGTGGCGGGTCGTTGTAGCTGTTGATGAAGAAGGTGTTCTGGGCGGGCATCGCGTCGCCGGAGTTGGGCAGCGCGGCCGACTGGGTGGAGTCCATGATGGCCGGGAACAGCACGAGGATCTGCTCGATCGACGGCGTGTACACGGCCGCCACCTGCTCGACGGTCACCAGGTTGGACAGCAGCAGCGGCCACGTCGGCGACAGTTCCTGGAAGGCCCTGATCGTCTCGCCCGCCGCGGCCGGCGCACCGGCGATCACCCCGCGCAGCGCCGGGTCCGCGGCGGCCACGTCCGCGGCCACGTCGTCCACCGCCGCCGCCCACCGGAGCACGTCCGGCGACGAGGCGGCCTGCGCCTCGAGTAGCGGTGCCGACTGCCGGAGCAGGGCCGCCCACTGCTCGCGGTCGCGCCCGGCGCCCTCGGCCAGGAGGGTGAGCGCGTCGACGGACGAGGACAGCTCGTGGCCCGCGCCGCCGACGCCGCGCGAGGCCTCGTCGACGAGCGAGGTCAGCCGCTCCGGGCCGACCGAGTCCAGGGTGGCCTCGAGAAGGTCCACGGTCTCCGCCACCGACACCGGTGGACGGACCCGGTCGGCGCTGATCACGTCACCGTCGGCGAGGTGGGGGCCGCCGGTCGTCTCGGGGACAAGGTCGACGATGAGCTCCCCCACCGCCGACATCGCGCCGACGTGGGCCGTCGCATCGGCGGGGATCTGCGCGTCGTTCTCCAGGAGCAGGACGGCCCGGGCACCCCCCGGGGTCATCTCCAGGTCACGCACCCGCCCCACCTCGACGCCGCGGTAGAGGACGTTGGCCCGCGGGTACAAGCCCGACGCGTCGCGCATCTCCAGCGTCACCTCCATGCGGCCCCAGCCGAGATGCTGCGGGATGCGCGAGAAGGAGAACACGACCAGCACGAACGCCACGGTTCCGATGAGCACGAACGCCGCGAGCTTGAGCACCACCGCGCGGTCGACGGCGCTCATCCCCCGCCAGTCGCGCCTCATCGGCCGGCCCCGGTCGAGGGGACGGGCCCGGGCTCGGTAGGGGATGCCGCCGGCCGCGGTGGCGGTGGCGGTGGCGGTGGCGGTGGCGCGAGCATGTCTCCCAGCCCGTCGCGGGCCGGCTCCACGGGCGGGGCGGGGACGCCCAGGATGGTGTCGAGCGAGGCTAGCGATCCCTCGAACGGTGTGCCGATGAGCAGCGCGTTGTCCAGGATCGGCAGCCTCAGGTCGAGGATGACCGTGCCGTTGGCGTAGTCGCCGCGGACCGCGTTGCGGTAGGTGTCCAGCGGGAACGGGAAGGTCGCCAGGTAGCGCAGCGACTCGGTGAGCGAGTCGCCGGAGTCCGCCAGACCCTGCAGGACGGGGTCGAGGGACTCCAGACCGGCGCGGAGGTCACCGCCGGAGGCCTCGACGACACGGCCCGCGGTCGCGGTGACCGTGTCCACCGCGCGGGTGGCCTCGACGAGCCGCTGCCGACGCTGGGCGAGTACCTCGAGGGCGGGCCCGAGATCGGCGACCCCGCCCTCCACCTCCTCACTGCGGACCGCGAGCTCGGCCGAGAGCCGCTCCGTCGACTCCAACGCCGCCACGATGTCCTCCTTCTGCGCCTCCAGCCCGGTGAGCAGCTCGCTGACGCGGCCCACCACTGCCCGGACCTCGTCGGTGCGGCCGGTCATCGCGACGTCCAGTTCGCCGAAGACCTCCGCCGCCTGGGCCAGGCCACTGCCGCCCAGCGCCGCCGCGAGCGTGGCCAGCGTCTGCTCGGTGGTGGGATACCCGCCGCTGCGTTCCAGGGGGACGAGGTCGCCGTCGCGGAGCGTGCCCTCGGCGGGTTCGCCCGTTGGCGCCGACAGCTCGAGGTGGGACGCGCCGAGGAGACTGGACTGCCCCACCCTGGCCGTGGCGTTGCGTGGCAGGCTGACCTCCCCGTCGAGATCGACCGTCACCTCTGCGAAGCCCGGGCCCAGTTCGATGTCGGCGATGCGGCCCACCGTCACGTCGCCGACCCGGACGCGGGCGTTGCGATCCAGCGTGGTCACGTCGGCGAGCTGCACCGTCACCGAATAGGCGTCCGGTCCGCCACCGGCCGTCCCGGGCAGCGGGAGACTGTTGAGCCCCGTCCAGTCGCAGCCGCTCATCGTCGTCGTCGACACCACCACAAGCGCCACGGTCACGGCGCGCCGCCCGGTCACCAGACGCCCTCGGTGAGCAGGTCCGTCACGCCGGCGGGACCGACCGGGGCCGCGGGCGCGGGCCGCAGGTGGTCATGGGTGTAGTCGAGCTGGTGCGGCAGCGCGCCGACACCGCGACTGGGGTTGATCGCCACCGGCGGGTAGTCCACCGCCAACGCGGTGAGCGTGGGGCCGAGCAGACGCACGCACTCCTCGGACGCGGTGTGCACGTCGGTCTCCTCCGCGGCGGCGAGGGCGGAGCAGATGAACTGCATCGGGTTCGCGAAGTTGGTGAGCGCGAGAGACGAGATCACCGCGTTCTGCGACGGCTGGTAGATCCCCTGCAGGTTCGACAGCGCCGTGGGGGCCACGTGCAGGATCTGGGCGATGTCGTCGCGCTGCTCCGCGAGGACCCGCAACAGGTCGGTGGTCGTGCGGGCGGTCCGGGCGCCCACCTGCCGGTTGTCGCGCACGAAGTCGCGGACCTCGTCGACAGCGAGGTCGAGCTCGGTGAGCGCCGGGCCGATCTCACCGCGACCGCGGCCCACCGAGACGGTCACGGCCGCCATCACCTCGTTGAAGGTGGTGATCTGCTCGCCGGAGTCCTCCATCGCGGCGGTGAAGGCCTCGAGGTTGCGGACGGTGGCGAAGAGGTCGTCGCGGCCGTCGGAGACGGTCTGCAGCGCCGACCTGAGTTGGCGGACCGTGTCGCGGACGTCGTCGCCGCGGTCGTCGAGCACCTCGTCCGCGGCGGCCACCGCACGACCGGCCGGGCCCGTCTCGTCCCCCGGGCCCGGACCGAGCGTCCCGGACAGACGGTGCAACTGAGTGATGAGCTCGTTCCACTCCACGGGCACGGCGGTGTGCTCGAGCCCGATGGTGGACCCTGTCTCGGTGACCGGCCCGCCGGTGTAGGGCGGGCTGAGCTGGAGGAACCGGGCCGCAACGAGGGTGGGGGCCATGACGACCGCGTCCACCCCGGCGGGCAGGGGCTGATCGCGGCTGACGAGGAAGTCCACCACCACGCGGTCGCCACGCGGTTCGATGGCCGTCACCCGTCCGACGGGCACTCCCATCACCCGGACGTCGTCGCCGACGTAGAGACCGCGCGCCGAGACGAACTCGGCGGTGTAGGTCTCCTGCGGGCGCCACGGCACCCGCAGGTCCACCAGGCCCGCGGCGAGCAGCAGCACGAGCAGTCCCGCCACCCACGGGGCGACGGTCGGGACGACGCGGCGGATCACCGCGGTCCCCCGGCCGGGACGGGCGGGGCGCCGATGCCCGCGCGGGTGAGGGCGTCGTTGAGGGCCGGCTCGATGACCTCGACCGGGAGCAGGTTCTGGATGTAGGAGTTGAAGAACGGCCCGGAGGCCACGGCCTCGCCCAGCTCGGTGGCGTACGGACCGAGCCGCCGGATCGCCTCCGCGAGCCCGTCCCGGTGCTCGAGGACCAGCTCCTGCAGGCCCGTGACCCGCTCGAGGGTCGGGGCGAGGGTGCGATCGTGGTCGCTGATCAGCCCCCGGATCTGGACGGTGAACGCCCGCAGGTCGCCGGCCAGGGTCTCCAGCGAGTCCTGCTCCTCGCGCAGCGCGGCCAACAGCACGCGGGCGTCGCGCAGCAACGTGTCGATCTCCCCGCCACGCCGGGCGAGCAGCCCGGAGAGGGTCTCGGCGTCCGCGAACAACTCGCGCAGGGCGGCGTCGCGCTCCGCGATCGAGGTGGACAACCGGCCGACCCCGTCGATCGCGGCGTCGACGTGCTCGGGCGCGCGGTCGAGGCTGTCGGTGACTGTGTCCAGGGCGAGCGCGAGCTGCTCCATGTGGATCTCCTCACCGGTCCGTCCGAGCCGGCCGAGGGTCTCGGCGAGGTTGTACGGCGCGGTGGTGCGGTCCAGGTCGAGCACCGCGCCGGCGTCCAGCACGCCGGGGCCCGCCGGCAGGACGCGCAGCTCCCGGGCGCCGAGCGCCGTGGCGGTGGCGATCTCCGCGCGGGTGTCCGAACCGAGGCCGAGCCCGCGGTCCACCGTGAAGTCGATGCGCACCGCGTCACCGTCGATCGCGATCCCCGTGACCCGCCCGGCGTCCTTACCGGCGATCCGCACCGGGTCGCCCACCCCGAGGCCGCCGGTGTCGACGAACCGTGCCGTGTACCCCACAGTCCGGTCGACGCCGGGCAGCGCCCGCAGAGTGAGTGCGGCGAGCACCACCACGGCGATGAGCACCGAGCCGATCAGGCCCACGAGGAGGGGGTTTCCGTCGCGCACTCGTCTGTGGATCCTCATGCCGGCGCGCACCGCCCGCCGTGCTGGGTGAACAGCGGGCTGGTGGTGGACCCACCCCGCAGATCCGAGACGCGGATCTGCAACCCGCACAGGTAGTAGTTGAAGAACCCGCCGTACGCGCCGAGCCGGGTCAACGACCGGTAGGTCTCCGGCAGCTCGGTGAGCAACTGGGTGAGGGTGTCGCGCCGCGAGTCCACCTGACGGGCCACCGCATCGACGCCGTCCATGTCCGCCCGCAGCGGCGGCCGGATGCCCTCGGCGAGCACGGACAAATCGGCGGCGGTGTCGTCGAGGTTCCGGGTGGCGGAGGCGACCGTGTCCGAGTCCGCGGCGAGCGCGGAGGTCAGTTCCCTCGCGTGGACCAGGGACTGCTCCATCGCCGGCTGCTGCCGCTCGAGGGTGTCGAGCACCTGTCCCAGGTGGGTGATGACCGAACCGATGACCCGGTCGCGGTCGGCCAGGTGGCCGGTGACCTCGCCGATCGCGCGCACGATGGCGCCGACGTCGTCCTGCTGCCCCTGCAGGACGGCGATCAGCTCGCCGCTGAGCCGGTTGACCTGGCCGGGTTCGAGCACCCGGAACAGCGGCTGGAAGCTGCCCACCAGCGCGTCGAGGTCCAGCGCCGGGGTGGTGCGGTCGAGCCCGATGGTGGCGCCCTCGGGGAGCGTCGAAGCATGGACGGGCGCGCCGTCCGAGCCGGCGGTCGCATCAGGCGGGTCCGTGCCGTCGGTCAGCTCGAGATAGCGGTCACCGACCAGGTTGAGGTACCGCACCGTGGCCCCGGTCGTGACGCGGGGCCGGTAGTCGTCGTGCAGGCTGAACCGCACGGTGACCAGGGGTGCACCCGCGGTCGTCTCCGCGCCCGCCCCGGCCCCGGGCGCGGTCTCCGGCGTGGTAAACTCCACCGAGTCCACACGGCCCACCTCCACGCCGTGCACGCGGACCGTCTCGCCTCGCTCGAGGCCGGAGACATCGGAGAACTCGGCGGCGTACGACGCCGACTCCCCGAACCGCACCTGCGCGAACACCACCCACAGCCCGGCCAGGACGAGCAGCATGACCAGGGTGTAGATCGCGGCCGGGATCGTCGATCCGGTGCGCCGGCGGTGGGGCCGCGGTGCCCGGTGCGTCCCCGACCCGGCCTGTTCCCGGCTCATCCCATCCCCTCCGTGAGCAGCACCCACAGCGGGGCCGCATCGAGTTCGGGCGAGGTGTTGCCGCGTTCGAAGGGGTTCATCCCGACGTCGGCCACGAGATAGTCCGCGTTGCCGTCCTCGGGCGTGCGCACGGGCAGCTCCCCGCACCGTGGACCCCCGCCGGCGCGCACCACGGGCAGGTCGTCCGGATAGCGGTACGGGTCGACGCCCAGCAGCAGGGTCGAGTTGAGCACCATCGAGTACCCGTTGGCCCCCGACGCCGGCTCCGCCAGCTGCCGTGCCCGGTCCGCGCCCCGGAAGAAGCACGGGATGGCCGGCGCGTAGTACTCCAGCAGTTCGGCGGTGGGCCGCAGGTAGCCGACCGCGTCGGCGATCTCCTGCACATGGGGCTCAAGGAGGGCGTTGCCCTCGATGGCGACGCCGGCGATCGCCGGCAGCAGCACGTCGAGCGTGTCCGCCTGGTCGGTGAGGGTCCGCGCCGGCACCCGCAGGCCGCCCAGCGCGGAGACCAGCTCCGGGGCGGCCGCCGCGAGCCCGTCCGCCGCCGCGGCCCCCGCCCGCAGGTCACGCTGCAGCGAGCCCAGCTCCGGGGTGAGTGCCCCCGTGAACTCCGACAGCGCCACGGTCGCCTGCCCGATCTCCTCGCCCCGCCCCCGCACCCCCTGCGCGAGTGCACCCGTGACCGCGGCCGCCTTCTCCGGCTGCACGGCCACCATGACCTCCGTCAGCGACTGGAACACCGTCTGGGTCTCGGTGGTCACCGACTCCGCCCGGAGCGCGTCACCCGGGGCCAGCACGGCGGTGGCGGCGCGGACCTCGTCGTCGTCATCCGAGAGCACCACCCGCTTGCCGCCGAACAGGGTGCTGGAGGTGATGTCCGCCGTCGTGTCGGCGGGCAGCGCCGACGAGTACTCGCGGTCGAGTTCGAGCTCGATGCGCGCGCCGTCGCCGTCGGGGTGCACCGACGCCACCGTCCCGATCCGGACCCCGTGCCGCATGACCATCGCGCCCGGCTCCAGCACCAGCCCCGACCGGTCGGCGTGGAGGGTGAGGTCCATGGTGCGCGCCCACCCACCCCGGAAGGACACGGCGACGACGCCGAGGACCGCCATCACCAGAACGAGTGCCGCCAGCACGGTCAGCCGACCTGTCGCACGGGCACCCACGTCAGCCCGCCAGCCTCACGGTGGGCGCGTCGCCGTACAGGGCGAGCGAGATGAGCAGGGTCACCAACACGACCGCGGTCAGGGACATGCGGACCGCCCGGCCGGTGGCCACGCCCACCCCCGAGGGACCGCCGGTGGCCGTGAAGCCGTAGTAGGTGTGGATGACCATCACCGTCAGGGCCATGGCGATCGCCTGCGCGAACGACCACACCACGTCCACCGGGTTGAGGAAGGTCTGGAAGTAGTGGTCGTAGACGCCCGGTGACTGGCCCAGCACCGCCACGGTCGCCACCCGGCTGGCCAGGAACGACGCGAGGACCGAGAGCGAGTACAGCGGGATCACCGTGAGCAGACCGGCCACGATGCGGGTGCCCACGAGGTAGCGGACCGGGTCGACCGCCATCACCTCGAGGGCGTCGATCTCCTCGCTGATGCGCATCGCGCCCAGCTGCGCCGTGGTGCCGGCGCCGATGGTCGCGGCCAGCCCGACCCCGGCTGTGACCGGGGCGACCACCCGGATGTTGACGTACGCGGCGAGGAAGCCGGTGAGGGCCTCCACCCCGATGTCGCCGAGCGAGTTGTAGCCCTGGACCGCCACCGTGGCGCCGGCGAACAGGGTGATGAACCCGAGGATCGCCAGGCTGCCGCCGAACATCGCCAACACGCCCGTGCCCAGGCCGACCTCCGACGTCACCCGCAGAGTCTCGCGACCCTGGCGCACCGGTGCGGAGAGGGCGGCGCGCAGGGCGCGGGCGACGAAGAGCAGGGCGTCGCCGAGCTCGTCGACGCGCTCGAGCGGGCCGCGCCCGCCCCCGGCGCGGTGCGGCGTCACGCGAGGCTCGCCCGTGCCGCCGGCGGTCATCGGCCGCCCACCTGGATGCCGATCGCCGTGAGGACGAGGTTGGCCAGGAACAGGGCGACGAAGGAGAACACGACCGTCTCGTTGACCGCGTCGCCGACGCTCTTCGGACCGCCGGTGACGGCCAACCCGCGGTAGCAGGCGACGAGACCGGCGATGAGCCCGAACAGCGCGGCCTTGACCTCGGACAGGATGAGTTCGGCCGGGCCGACGAGCAACGTGATCCCGGCCGCGAACGCCCCGGGGTCGACGTGATTGAGGTATACGGAGAACACGAACCCGCCGGCCAGTCCGATCGCACAGACGGCAGCGTTGAGGGTGGCCGCCACGAGGGCCGAGGCCAACGCCCGCGGCAGGACCAGGTGGGTGGCCGGGTCCAGGCCGAGCACCTCGAGGGCGGCGATCTCGTCGCGGATCGTGCGCGAGCCCAGGTCGGCGGCCACCGCGGTCGCTCCCGTACCCGCGACCACGAGCACGGTGACGAGGGGGCCGATCTGGGTGACGGCACCCAGGCCCGCCCCGGCGCCGGCCATGTCGCTGGCGCCGATCTCACCGAGCAGCGAGTTGAGGGTGAACACCACCAGCACGGTGAACGGCAGCGCCATGAGCACGGTGGGAACCAGCGAGACGCGGGCGATGACCCAGTACTGGTCCACGAACTCCCGCCACCGCCACGGGCCGGTGACCAGCCCCGCAAGGGCGTCGATGGACAGGGCGTAGAAGTCGCCGACGGACCGGACCGCGGTCGTCACCCGACTCACCATCGCCGCCCTCCCCCTGTGTGCGTGGCCGAACCATACCCCAGGGTACTGACGAGGTGGTGACCCAAGACACAGTCTGCGCCGACCGGACGCGCCGCGCGGGCGATCGTGGCAGGCGCGGTCCAGTCGCACGGTCGCCGGCCCCGCAGCCGCCACCCCTCGCAGCCGCGCACTCGCCGACCCTCGCAGCCGCCAACCCCTCGCAGCCGCGCGCTCCAGAATCAGCCGGACGGCATATATCCCAGCAGGCTGATGCCCGGGCGCGCGGCTGTGGAGAAGCCGGGGCCGCGGCCGCCGTCCCCGGCTTTCCACAGCCCTGTCCGCCTCCACAGACCCGCCTGTCCGAGGCCTGCTCCGAGACGTGGGTCCGGAACCGGCGCGGCATCGTCGGTGCCATGAACACTCTTCCGTTCGCCGTAGGTGAACCCTTCCCCTCCTCCGAGGCCCTGCGTCTCGGGCACTCGTCCAGACTTCTCGCGAAGGGAGTCGAGGCCGGATACCTGATCAAGCTCAGACATGGCTGGTACTGCCGGACACCGGCAGCCGAGGAGTCCCGGGCCGTCGCGATCCGGCGGAGCATCTCGGTGGCACTCGCGGACGCTGCCGAGGACACCGTCGCCAGTCACACGTCGGCGGCCCTGCTGCATGGGCTCCCGCTGGTCGGGACCGCCGAATCCCCCACCATCCATCTCACCGGGTCGAGGCCGAATGGCGGGCGCACCGCTCGGGGACTGTTGCACCACACCTCTCCGGCCCCTCCGACTGCCGTCGACGTCGAGGGGCTGCGAGCCACCACGGTTCCGCGGACTGTCGCGGACCTGTCGAGGACCTGCGGGTTCGTTCCGGGAGTGTGCGCCGCGGACGCCGCCCTGCGGACCGGACTCATGACGCCGCGCGATTTCGCCGACGAGGTCGAGCGGCACCGTGGCCGGACCGGGGTCGGGACCGCACGCGCAGTCGCCGACTTCGCGGACGGGTTGAGCGAGAGCCCGGGCGAATCTCTCTCGAGATGCCTGATGTCGCGGTGGGCGGAGGTACCGAGGCCCCGACTGCAACACGAGTTCCGTGACCCGCAGGGAGGCTTCATCGCCAGGACCGACTTCGACTGGGACGGGCGACTGGTCGGGGAATTCGACGGTCGCTCCAAGTACACCGGCCAGGGAATGGAGGGCGAGGACCCCGGGCTGGTGGCGTGGCGCGAGAAGCGGCGGGAGGATTCGATCCGCGCGCTGGGGATCGTGGTGGTGCGCTGGGTCTGGGCTGACCTGCGCTCGCCGGCGAGGTTGCGCCGGATTCTCCGCGACGGTCTCGATCGCGCGGGCTTACGCTGACTCCCCTGCCTCGCACCGCCACCCTCCGCAGCCGCGCACTCCAGAGTCATTCTGCCGCGACATGTACCGTCCGGATGACTCTGAGGCGCGCGGCTGCGGGGAAGGGAGGGGAAGGGAGGGGAAGGGAGACGGGGCGGAGCGGGCCGGGAAATGCGGGAAGGCCCCGCGTCCGGGCAACCGGTCGCGGGGCCTTCCGCCGTACTGGTGGCGTCTCTCAGGCGAGCTGGTCAGCTCGCAGCGGAGTCGGCGCCTGCCTCGAGGAGCTTGGAGATCGCCGAGGAGTCGACCGGGATGCCGGGGCCGGTCGTGGTGGAGATGGTGATCTTCTGCAGGTAGCGGCCCTTGGAGGAGGACGGCTTGAGTCGCATGATCTCGTCGATCGCGGCCTGGTAGTTCTCCGTGAGCTGCTCGGTCGAGAACGACGCCTTGCCCACGATGAAGTGCAGGTTGTTGGCCTTGTCGGTGCGGAAGGTGATCTTGCCGCCCTTGATGTCGCCCACGGCCTTGGTGACGTCCATCGTGACGGTGCCCGTCTTGGGGTTGGGCATGAGACCACGCGGGCCGAGCACACGGGCCACACGGCCGACCTTGGCCATCTGGTCCGGGGTCGCGATCGCGGCGTCGAAGTCGAGCCAACCGCCCTGGATACGCTCGATGAGCTCCTCGGAGCCCACGGCGTCGGCGCCGGCGGCCTCGGCCTCGGTGGCCTTCTCGCCCGCGGCGAAGACGATGACGCGGGCGGTCTTACCGGTACCGTGCGGAAGGTTCACGGTGCCACGGACCATCTGGTCCGCCTTGCGGGAGTCGACGCCAAGTCGCATGGCGACCTCGACGGTGGAGTCCATCTTCGTCGAGCCGGTCTCCTTGGCCAGGGCCAGGGCGTCCAGAGGCGAGTACAGCTTGGTGCGGTCGACCTTCTCAGCTGCGGCCTTGAAGGCCTTGCTGTTCTTGCTCATGTCAGTTCCATTCCTGCCGCGTCGAACACGCGGCGGTCGGGTGTGGTGCGGGCCTGAGCTGCCCTCCCACAGTTACTTGGGGTGGCGGAGGTCAGGCCTCGACCGTGATGCCCATGGAACGGGCGGTGCCGGCGATGATCTTCGCGGCCTGGTCGACGTCGTTGGCGTTGAGGTCCTCCAACTTGGTCTGCGCGATCTCGCGGACCTGGTCCATGGAGACCTTGCCGACCTTGGCGGAGTGCGGGGTGCCGGAGCCCTTCTGCAGGCCGGCGGCCTTGAGCAGGAGCTTGGCGGCCGGCGGCGTCTTCAGCTTGAAGTCGAACGACCGGTCCTCGTAGACCGTGATCTCGACCGGCACGACGTTTCCGCGCTGGTTCTCGGTGGCGGCGTTGTAGGCCTTGCAGAACTCCATGATGTTGACACCATGGGCACCCAGAGCCGGACCGACCGGCGGGGCCGGGTTGGCTGCGCCGGCCTGGATCTGGAGCTTGATGAGCCCTGAGACCTTCTTCTTCTTCGGAGGCATCGTCTTCCTGATTCTTCGACTGGATCTCGGCTCCGCGCTGTACACGCGGGCGGCCGACTGTCGTGTGCGCCCCGTCCCCCACTCGACCCCGGAGGGCATGCGGGAACACAGGCGCAACCTTGGAGAGTCTACGCGCGCGGCGGGTCGGAACCCTAATCGCCTCCGCGGACCGTGCACACAGACGCCCGACCCGCCCCACGCCGGGCGCGGGACGGGTCGGGCGTGTGAGTGCTGCGGGTCAGTCGATCTTCTCGACCTGCGTGAAGCCGAGCTCCACCGGGGTCTCGCGGCCGAAGATCGACACCAGGACCTTGAGCTTCTGCGCGGCGGGATCCACCTCGGAGATCGAGGCGGGCAGGGTCGCGAACGGGCCGTCCATGACGGTGACCGACTCGCCGACCGCGAACTCCACCTCGACGTTCTGCGGGGCGAAGCCCTGATCGTCGGCGGTGCCCGCGGCGACGGACTTCTTCTCGGGCTTGGGGGCCAGGAACTTGGCCACGTCGCTCAGTGAGAGCGGCGTCGGGCTGCCGGAGGCGCCGCCGGTCGCGCTGACGAACCCGGTGACGCCAGGGGTGTTGCGCACGACGCCCCACGACTCGTCGTCGAGCTCCATCCGCACCAGCACGTAGCCGGGCAGGACCTTCCGGTTGGCAACCTTCTTCTGGCCGTTCTTGACCTCGGTGAACTCCTCGACGGGGACCTCGACCTGGAAGATCTTGTCCTCGGCGCCCAGCGTCACGGCGCGGGTCTCGAGGTTGGCCTTCACCTTGTTCTCGTACCCGGCGTAGGAGTGGATGACGAACCAGTCGCCGGGGAGCTTGCGCAGCTGACGCTTGAACGCGATGATCGGGTCGATCGCGGGCGCGGCCTCCTCGGCCGGGGCCTCGGCGGACTCATCGGTGGCCTCGAGCGCCGACTCGGCGAGCTCGTCCTCCGGAGCGGTCTCGTCGCCCTCGGGGACGGTCTCACCCTCGACGTCCTCGTCGAGCGCCGTCTCGACGGCGTCCGCGTCAACGGCGTCGGTGTCGGCGCCAGCAGCGTCGGCGTCGGTGTCGACGCCAACAGCGTCGGTGTCAGCTGTGTCGGCGGGATCCGCAGCCGTGTCACCGAGCGCCGCGTCCGCCTCGGTCGCGGCCTGCTCGGCGCCCTCGGCCTCGGGGCTCTGATCGATGTCGCTCACGGAAATGCGGTCCTCTCGGGTTTCGGCGGTCCGGATCTCGCCCCGGACCCCAGCGGCAGGTCTCTAGCGGTCGAAGACGAGCTCGACGAGCTTGCCCGCGCCGAAGTCGACGCCCGAGACCAGCGCGGTCATGAAGATGAGGAACAGGAACACCACGATGGTGTAGGTGACCATCTGGTTCCGCGTCGGCCAGATGACCTTACGGAGCTCGTCCACGACCTGCTTGATGTACTGGAACGGATTCGCGCGGTCAGTCCGCGTGTCCTCCGGCTTGTCCGCGTCCGTGCGGACCCGGCCCGCCACGGCGGTGTCGCCGCGGCCGGCCTTACCGGTGGGGACGGCAGCGGCGGCGTCGGAATCGCGGACGCCGCTGATGTCGACGTCGTCGTCGCGATCCTGGCTCACGCGGCTACCTCCGGGTCGTCTGGCTTGCGGTAAGTGCAGGGGCGACAGGACTTGAACCTGCAACCTGCGGTTTTGGAGACCGCTGCTCTGCCAATTGAGCTACGCCCCTTCGGCCGGTCACCCGGCCACCCGTGCCCTCCCGCGCCTGCGGGCCGCACGAACGCCTCGACTCTACAGTGTCGGCGACTGCCCGGGGCAGCGCGGTCCGCGACCGCGTTCGGTCGGGCGTCCCAGTATACGACAGCGTTGCCGGTGGCCCGAAATCGTGCGTCGTCACCCGGCGAGGGAGACCGTGACGATCGCCTTGCCGAACACCTTCGACCCGCCACAGGTCACGGCGAGCGCGACGTCCGCGGTCGATCCGTCCTCGGCCACCTTCCTCACCGACCCCGCCACCTCGAGCCGGGCGGGTTCGTCGGCGGGGACGACCACGGGCCCGGCGAACCGGAACGAGGTCGCCACCACGCGGTCGGCTCCCCCGGCCCACTCGGCCACGACCCCGATCGCCAGGGCGGAGGTGAGCATCCCGTGCGCCACCACCCCGGGCAGGCCGAGTGCCCGCGCCGCGTCGTCGTCCAGGTGGATGGGGTTGTGGTCCCCCGACGCCTCGGCGTAGCGACGCAGGTCGTCCCGCGAGATCGGCAGGGTCCGCGACGGCAGGACGTCCCCGGTGGCCGCGGTCCTCGTCGTCGTCGTCGTGTCCTGCCCGTCCTTGCCCTGCCCGTCCTCGTCCCGGCCGGTCATTCCTCCACCTCCGCGGTGAGCAGCGCACTGGTCAGGGTCTGGACCGGCTCGCCGTCGGCGTCGCGCAGCACCGTGTCGAACCCGATCATCCGCCCGCCGCGCGCCGATCGCACCCCGGTGACCGTGGCGGTGGCGGTGAGGACGTCGCCGACGCGGATCGGTCGGTGGTGCTCGCTGGACTGCGCGGTGTGCAGGGTGCGCGCGAGGTCGATGCGCAGGGCGGGGTGCTCCATCACCGCGCGTTGGACCGGCGCGGTCAGGGCGGCCGCGAGGGTGACGGGGACCTGGTCGGTCGGCGCGCCCACCGCCCCGGCGAAGCGCGTCACCACCGCGTCGGTGACCGTGACCGGATCCCCGACGACGACGAGGTCATCAGCGTTGTCTGTGCTCACAGGCGCCGACGCTACCCGAGGGCGAGTCCGCCGAACCGCTGATACGAGTCGTCCCCGCCTCCTACGGTGGGGGCAGTCGAGCAGGGAGTGCGATGTGAGCCACGACGAGCCGGCCCCGCAGGCCGGGCAGGAGAAGGCTGGGCGGTCGCCGGGCGGACCCGGCGGAGACGCCCCCACACCGGTGGAGGGGCACGGCGGCTCGCACGCCACGGCCGTCGCCGCCGCGCACGGGGTGCGGACGATGTTCACGCTCTCCGGGGCGCACGTGTTCCCCATGTACGACGCCGCGGAGAAGGAGGACCACGGCGTCGCACTGCTGGACGTGCGGCACGAGCAGACGGCCGCGTTCGCCGCCGAGGCCACCGGCAAGCTCACCCGCTCCCCCGGCCTGGCCGTCCTCACCGCCGGCCCGGGCGTGACCAACGGCGTGTCCGCGCTGGCGCAGGCGTCGTTCTCGGGCGCGCCGATGGTGGTGCTCGGCGGACGCGCACCGGCCGGCCGCTGGGGCACCGGCAGCCTGCAGGAGTTCGACCACGTCCCGGTGGTACGGCCGGTGACCGTGTCCGCCGAGACCGCCCGGGACACCTCCGACATCGCCGCCGCCACCCACCGCGCGTTCACCGCCGCCCGCACCGCGCACCGCGGGCCAGCGTTCCTCGACGTGCACATGGACCACTTCTTCGACCGGTGCTCCTCGGTCCGCCCGGGCCCCGGTCTCGCCGACGACGGCTCCCCCGCCGCCGCGCCGGACCGCTCCCCCGACACCGACGCCGTCGACCGGATCGCCGACCTGCTGGTCGGCGCCGAGCGGCCCGTCCTGGTGCTGGGCTCCGACGTGTGGGCCGGCCGGGGCGAGGACGCGGCGCTGCGGTGCGTCGAGTCGCTGGGCCTGCCCGTCATCCCCAACGGCATGGGCCGCGGGATCGTCCCCGCGGGGCACCGGCTGCTGGTGGCCAAGGCGCGCGGGATGGCGTTCGGCGCGGCGGACGTGGTGGTCGTGGTGGGTACGCCCCTGGACTTCCGGCTCGGCTACGGGGTATTCGGCGGCAAGGAGGGCGCGACCCCGGCGACCGTGGCGCACATCGCGGACTCCCCCGGTCAACTGGGCCACCACGCCTCCCCGGCCGTGGCCACCGCGGGCGACCTCGGGCTCGTGCTGGACGCGGTGGTCGAGGCCGTGCAGCGCCGGTCGGGGGCGGCCCGCCCGGACTGGTCGACCTGGGCGGCCACGCTGCGGGAGAAGGCCGACGCCACCCATGCCGCCGACCTGCAGCTCCTCGGAGCCTCGGCCGACCCCGTCCATCCCGCCCGGATCTACGGCGAGCTCCTTCCACGGCTGGCCCAGGACGCCGTGGTGATCGGCGACGGCGGCGACTTCGTGTCCTACGCCGGCAAGTTCATCGAACCCGCCCGGCCGGGCAACTGGCTGGACCCGGGCCCTTTCGGGTGCCTGGGTGCGGGGCTGGGCGCGGCGATCGCGGCCCGCATCGCCCGGCCGTCCAGCCAGGTGGTGCTGCTGCTGGGCGACGGCGCCGCGGGGTTCTCCCTCATCGACGTGGACACCCTCGTGCGGCACAAGCTGCCCGTGGTGATGGTGATGGGCAACAACGGGGCGTGGGGCCTGGAGAAGGGGCCCATGCAGATGCTCTACGGCTACGACGTGATCGCCGACCTCGCGCCGCGGACCCGCTACGACGAGGTGGTCAAGGCCCTCGGCGGCGCGGGCGAGATGGTCACCGACCCCGCGCAGATCGGCCCGGCGCTGGACCGGGCTTTCGCCAGCGGCGTGCCGTACCTGGTCAATGTGGTCACCGACGTGGAGGCCATGTATCCCCGCTCGACATTCGGAGTCTGAACTGACGTGATCAACCCTGATTTCCCGTTGTGGCTACGTGCCTCCCACCTGATCAACTTCATCCTGATCGGCATGTTGCTCCGCTCTGGCTGGGAGATCCTTTCCTCGATGCCGCGGTTGTGGTGGCGCAACGACTGCAAGCCCGGGACCGAGTGGTTGCGCTTCACCCGCCGGAAACTGCCACGGGAGGAGGGCGTCTACACGTCCCTGATGGACGAGAAATCCCTGTCGCCGATGATCGGCCTGCCGGGTCGGGAGAACATCGGGCTGGGCCGGCACTGGCACGGGATCTCGGTGATGCTGTGGGTGCTCAACGGCCTGGTGTACGTGGTGCTGCTGTTCGCGACCGGACTGTGGCGCCGCATCATCCCCACCTCGTGGAGCGTGTTCGGCGAGGCGTGGGAGTCGATCCGGATGTACCTCGGGTTCCGGGCTCCGGCGATCGAACACTTCGACCCGTATGACGCCGCACAGATGCTGGCCTACACCGCCGTCATCTTCGTCCTCGCTCCGCTGCTCATCCTCACCGGCGTGGCGATGGCGCCGGCGGTGCGGTCGCGGTTCCCCTGGTACGTCAAGCTCTGGGGTGGCCACCAGGGTGCCCGGTCGCTGCACTTCATCCTCATGGTGCTCATCTCGGCGTTCATCGTCATGCATGTCGGGCTGGTGTTCCTGGTGCACGCCGAGCACAACGTGGTGCACATGGTGTTCGGCACCACCGACACGGCACGATCCGCCCAGGCCTTCACCATCACGATCGCCACCGTCGTGGCCGTGGTCCTGTTCTGGATCGCCCTGAGTTACTGGTCGCTGGCCGACCGCGCCCGGGCGCAGCGGTTCACCGCCGGGGTGTCCGAGATCGGCCGCCGCCTCTTCCTCAACCGGATGCGACCGCGGATGGGGCGGCAGAACACCTACACCGACGACGACATCTCCGAGTTCCACTGGACCAACGGCCTGCCGCCCACCGAGGACGAGTCGCCGGAGTGGGTGGCGGCGGCCCGGGATGACGACTGGTCGGGTTACACCGTGACCATCGGCGACGACCTCTCGGGCACGGCGAAGACCCTTACCCTCGACGATCTCGCGGAGCTTCCGCGCACCTCCTACGTGGCCGTGCACACCTGCATGCAGGGCTGGTCCGCCACGTCCCGGTGGACCGGAGTGCGGCTGCGCGACCTGCTCGGCCCCAGGCCCGAAGGTGCGAACTACGTGCTGATCGACTCCTACGGATTGGCCCAGAAGATGTACGACAACCGGCCGCGGGAGCCGTTCTACGCGGTCCTGGACCTCGAAACGGTCTACGAGGACGACACGATCCTGGCCTATGAGCGCAACGGGAACCCCGTCGAGACCCACCTCGGCGCCCCGGCACGCCTGCGGGTGGAGTCCAACCACGGGTACAAGCACGTCAAGTGGGTGCGCTCGATCCGGTGGATAGCTGACTACGCCGAGTACGGTGACGGCCGTGGCGGGACCCGCGAGGATTCCGCGCTGCAGGCGTTCAACGGAAGGATCTGACGTGCCCGAGATCGTGTCGTGCCGCTTCGAGGTCAGCGGGGTCCGGACCGACAGAGACGTCAAGAAGGCGCTGCAGGCGCTCTACGACATCTTCGCCGAGCACGGACTGGGCCAGGCGACCTTCGAGCTCACCGGAGCCGAACACGCGCAGCTGCACGTCAAACACCCGGACACGGTCCGCCCCGACCCGGCGATCATCGACCGCGCCCTCGCTCGGGCCGGAGATTTCCGCGTCGTCTCCTCCCGGCTCCACTCGCCGGACTGAACCGACCGCCACGAGAAGAGTCCCGGTCATGACCCGCAACCCCGTCCGGCGCAACTGCGCCCATCCCCATTCCTGCTCGGACGAGACCCGGCTGCGGGTCCTGGCCGAGTCACCGCTGACCGGCGAGCTGACCCCGGCCGAACACCGTGACCTGAACAGACACCTGTCCGCCTGGTCCTGGGCGGAGGGCGATCCGCTGATGCTCGCCGGGGATGAGCTGCACGGCTCCTACCTGGTGGTTTCGGGCCGCGTGCGGGTCACCCGTGACACTGTCGAGGGACACGAGATCACGGTCGACATCGCCGCCCCGGGAGATCCCGTGGGCCCGCTGCGCTCCGAGACCGGCACCGCGATCGATTCGGCCTGGGCGATGGAGACCACCTGTGCGTTGTTCCTCCCCGCCGAGGCCCTGGCGGAGGTCGTCGGGAACCACCCCCGCTTCGCGCTCGCGGTGCTGCAGCAGCAGCAGGAGCGCCTCGAGCAGGCGCGTGAGCGGGAGATCGGGCACGCCACCCGCTCGGTGGAGCAGCGGGTTGGTTCGGTGCTGCGGTACCTCGACGACAAACTCGGCAGTAGACAACGGGACGGTGCGAGCCTGCTCCAGGTCCGACTGCGACGCGACGACATCGCGGGACTCGCCGGCACGACGGTCGAGTCCGCCTCCCGCGTGATGGCCCGCCTCAAGAAAGCGGGCGTCATCGACTCCGGCCGCGAATGGGTGTCGATCCTCGACCACGCCGCACTCGATCGGGTGATCGACGGAAAATAGCCGCTCACCTCGAGTTCTTCGTTGATTGACCGGGGTCAAGGAAGTCCGCTTCCGCTCCTCCTAACGTAAGTGGTGCACGTAGGGAACGTGCAAGAACCACAGACTCGAAGGAGAGGGATCACCATGAGTGTCCGCGAACAGGTCAAGAGCATCGTCCTGCGTTCGGACGAATTCTCGTGCCCGTCGTGCATCGCGAAGATCGAGAACAAGTTGAACGATCTGGACGGTGTCGAGTCCGCTGAGGTCAAGTTCGCCTCCGGACGGGTTCTGGTCGACTACGACCCCGCGAAGGTCTCGGTACGTGACCTCGTCGCAGCGGTCGCCGAGGTCGGCTACGCGGTCAAGCCGTCGGCGTTCTGACGCGACCGCACCGACCGCACGTCAGACGAGGAGAACAGGCAATGTTGAAGTCATGGAGAACCTGGGGCGTGGTCGCTGCCTCCGGTCTGCTCATCATCGCGTCGTGGCTGGTCGGGCGGCTGACCTCGGCCGAGACGGTCGCGGACGGGCTGATGATCGCCGCCGCCGTCGTGGCCGGCTACCGGATCGCCGTCTCGGCGGTCCAGGCACTGCGCGTCCGGATGGTGTCGATCGACCTGCTCGTCGTGGTCGCGGCCGTCGGCGCGATGTTCATCGACAACTACTGGGAGTCGGCCGCGGTCACCTTCCTGTTCGCCCTCGGCAAGGCGCTGGAGCGGGCGACCCTCAACCGCACCCGGCGGGCCCTGTCCGACCTCGTCGATTCGGCACCCGAGACCGCCACCGTCCTGCGTGACGGCGAGCCGGAGGTCGTCGAGGTGTGGGAACTCGAACCCGGCGACATCGTGGTGGTGCGCAACGGCGAGCAGATCCCCGTCGACGGCCGCGTCATCTCCGGCAACGGCGGCGTGGACGAGGCCACCATCACCGGCGAGTCCGTCCCGGCGGAGAAGTCCGAGGGCTCCGAGGTCTTCGCCGGAACCTGGCTGCGCTCGGGAGTCCTGCGGGTCGAGGCCATCGGCATCGGGGCGGACACCACCCTGGCCCGGATCGTCCACCGCGTCGAGGACGCCCAGGACGACAAGGCCCGCACCCAGACCTTCATGGAGAAATTCTCCCGCTGGTACACCCCCGCGGTGATGCTCGCGGCGCTGATCGTAGGCCTGCTGCCCTGGTCACTGGTCGCCACCATGGACAACCTCGAATTGGCGCTGACCCTGCTGGTGATCGGCTGCCCCGGCGCCCTGGTGATCTCGATCCCCGTCTCGATCGTGGCCGGCATCGGCCGCTCCGCCAGGGACGGCGTCCTCATCAAGGGCGGCGAATACCTCGAGAGTTCGGCGAGGGTCGACGCGGTCGTCGTCGACAAGACCGGCACCCTCACCAACGGCCGACCGGTGCTGACCGACGTCGACATACTCGACGACGACTACTCGCGTGAGCAGGTCCTCCTGCTGGCCGCCCGCGCCGAGACCGCGTCCGAGCACCCGCTCGCCGAGGCGATCATCTCGGGTGCCCGGGAGGCCGGACTGGAGATCGACCTGGTCGAGGCGGCCGAGCCCGTCGCCGGCAAGGGCATCCGCGCCGAGGTGGATGGCCGAGTGGTCGCGGTGGGCTCCGCGGATCTCCTCGACCACCGGCCTGACAACGCACGGATCCTCGAGCTCAACGAGCAGGGCAGGACCGCGATGTTCGTCGGGGTCGATGGCCGGGCGATCGGCATCGTCGCGGTGGCCGACACCATCCGGGACGACGCCCCGGCCGCGATCCGTGCCCTGCATGACGCCGGGATCCGGGTGGTCATGGCGACCGGGGATGCCGAGCGGGTGGCCCGCAACGTCGGCACCGAGCTCGGGGTCGACGAGATCCGCGCCGAGCTGATGCCGGAGGACAAGGTCGAGATCGTGAGGGAGCTGCAATCCCGCGGTCATACCGTGGCCATGGTCGGCGACGGGGTCAACGACACCCCGGCACTGGCACTGGCCGACATCGGGGTGGCGATGGGGGCCGCCGGATCCCCCGCCGCGATCGAGACCGCCGACATCGCGCTGATGGCCGATCGGCTCCCCCGCCTGCCGTATGCGCTGGGCCTGGCCAAGCGGACCGTCCGGACCATGCGGGTCAACATCGCGATCGCCCTGGTGACCGTTGCCGCCCTGCTGGCGGGACTGTTCCTGGGTGGGGTGACCATGTCGGTCGGCATGCTGGTCCACGAGGTGTCCGTCCTCGCGGTCATCGCGATCGCCATGCTGCTCCTGCGACCCACCCTCGCACAGGGCGGGGCGGAGGCGCCGCGACGGGAAAAGAGTCTCGACCTCGGAGCCGGGGATCAGGCGACGGTCAGGGTCTGATCCGGCAGCGTGTGACCACCGGGCGGGCTCGAGCCCGGGTCCGAGAGAGGTGAGGCGTACGACGAAGGCCGCCCGCGGCGAGCGGGCGGCCTTCGTGTTGAGAGTACCGGTGGGGGGACTCGATCCCCCGACCTCACGATTATGAGTCGTGCGCTCTAACCAGCTGAGCTACACCGGCATGCCCTGCCAGTCGGGCGATCGAGCCGCCCCGCACAGTGCGAGCCCCCTGTCGGAATCGAACCGACGACCTTTTCCTTACCATGGAAACGCTCTGCCGACTGAGCTAAGGGGGCGGGCCGCGCTTCGCTGTTGGTCTCCCAACCGCTTGGCGCGTAAGCCTTTAGCAGATTACACACACCGCCGAACGCGGCACAAATCGCCCGGTAGGACGCGGATCCGCCGGGCCCACTGGCAGGATGGCCGGATGCGCATCTCCGTGGTGATCCCCGTCCTCGACGACGCCCGCGAACTCGAGGGATGCCTGGCCGCGCTCGCCACTCAGACGCGCCTGCCCGACGAGGTCGTGGTGGTGGACAACGGGTGCACGGACGACAGCGTGGCCGTCGCACTCGGCGCGGACCCCCGGGTGGCCGCCCGGGTGGTCGCAGAACCGGTCCGTGGCATCCCCGCGGCGGCCGCGACCGGTTACGACTCCGCGACGGGCGACATCATTGCCCGACTGGACGCCGACTCCCGGCCCGGCCCGGAGTGGGTCTCCCGGATCGAGGCCGCGTTCGTCGCCGACGCCGAGCTCGCCGCCCTCTCCGGCCCGGGCGAGTTCATCGGGTTGACGGGGTGGCGGGCCCGCGCCGCGACGCTGCTGTACATGGACGCGTTCTTCGTCTCCGTCGGCGCCGCGATGGCACACCCGGTCCTGTTCGGTTCGAACCTGGCGATGCGTCGCGAGGCGTGGGAGCAGGTCCGCGACGGGGTCAACCGAACCGACCCGGAACTGCACGACGACATCGACCTGTCGTTCCAGTTCGGGGCCGACGATCGCCTGCTGGTCGACCGCTCGCTGACCGTGGGGATCTCCGCCCGGCCCTTCGACGACCCCGCGGCCATGCGGCGGCGCTTCTCGCGGGCGTTCCGGACGATCTTCCGCAACTGGCGCACGAGCCCGCCGTCGCAGCGCTGGATAGAGCGCGTCCGACGCTGACCCGGGCCCGGCCACTGGCGCCCGGCGGCGGGGCGGCGCGTAGACGGGTGGGACGGCGCGGGCCCGGTCGGCCGCACCAGCCGGTGAGACGGCGCGGGCTCACGCCCAGACGAGCACCGACCAGAGGATGAGCTGGGTGACGCAGAACCCGGCCAGCATGTTGAGCACCAGGAAGCGCTTCCAGCCCTCGTTGGTCGCCTCGGCGGTGGTGTCGGTGACCCGCGTGTAGGCGGCCACGGTGGCGAGGTACGGCAGGATGGCGAACGCCGCCCCCGACGCGGGCCACGGCGCGGCGATCAGCAGCACCAGTACCGCGGCGGCGTAGCAGGCCAGCGCGAACCACACGGCTGCCCGTGCGCCGAGGACGGTGGCGACCGATTTCAGGCCGGCTTCGCGGTCGAAGCGCACGTCCTGCACGGCGCCGAACGCCTGGGACGCCGCGCCCCAGAGCATGAACGCGATCAGGCACGCCCACACCCCGCCCCCGAGGTCCGCGCCGGCGATGGTCCAGCCGACGATCGCCGGGGAGACGAAGTGGAACGCCGAGGTCACCGAGTCCAGGAACGGGATCTCCTTGAACCGCAGACCCTTGGCGCTGTAGGCGATCACCGCGAACGCGCTCGCCGCCAGCCACAGCGACGACTCGAGCGTCCCGACCACCACGAGGTAGACCAGGAACGGCACGGTCGTCACGGCCGAGGCCACGAGCGTCGCCGTGTGCCGCGATCGTTCCAGCACCGAGCCCTCCACGCCGCCCTTGCGGGGGTTGCGCAGGTCCGACTCGTAGTCGAAGACGTCGTTGATGCCGTACATCGCGAGGTTGTACGGCACCAGGAAGAAGATCGTGCCGATCACGCCCAGCAGGTCGAAGCCGCCCGTGGCCAGGAAGTACGCCAGCGCGAACGGGGCGGCGGTGTTCACCCACGAGACCGGGCGGGACGACCAGAAGAGGGTGGTGAGCAGACCCGGTGTCGCCGGCCGCTCGGGGGTGCGGACCTTGTCGTCGTCGTCCTCCCCCGGCTCCGGGGTGCCCGCCAGCGCCGCGTCCCCGCGGCCCGACACCGTCGGGCTGCCCGCCACGGCACCGGCCCGCGGCCGGGCGGTGAGCACGAACCAGACCGAGGGCATGAACACGGCCACGGCCACGGCGTAGGCGAAGTCCTCGATGGGGGCCACGCCCAGGCGGATGCCGCTGGTCAGCGCGTCGTCGTAGGCCACGAGCCCGGCGGAGATCATGATGTTGTCGAAGATCGCCGTGAGGACGAGCAGCACCACGAGCGAGCCGCCGACCCCGGTCAGCCAGCGTCGACGCTCGGGCCCCCGCAGGCGCCACAGCGCGATGAGCGCGGCGGCCACCACGGGGATGGCCATCGTGAAGTTGATGGTCGAGTAGATGCTCACGAGCGCGCCCCCGCCCCGTCGTTCTGTGCGCCGCCGGACCGCGCGCCCCGCCGCGCCGAGACGTGCTCGACGGCCGTGACCACGCCCGTCGCACACACCAGTGCGAGGTGCGACAGGAACGCGAGGAAGACGACCTCCTCGAGCGGGATCTCCGGCGCGACCAGGAGGCCGGTCATGAAGTCGGTCTGCCCGCGGAAGAACACCCCGCTGCGCACCCCGAGCACATCCCAGGTGAGCAGCAGGGCCACCGCCGCGGTCACGGTGAGGGCGGTCGCGGCCGGCGCGCGGAACGCCGCGAGCTTCCACCGGTGGTCGATGACGAGGATGCCGGCGAACGAGATGACCTGGACCGCCAGGTAGGCCAGTCCGATCACCGGTCGAACACCGAGCCCCGATCGAACACCGTGCCCCCGCCGGGCTCGGCCACGGGCGCGGTGCTCGTGTCCCCGCGCACGTGCTTGAGGATCAACTCGGCGCTGATGAGGCACATCGGCAGCCCGATCCCGGGGATGGTCGAGGCGCCGGCGTAGTACAGCCCGTCGACGTGCTTGCTGACGTTGCGGGTGCGGAAGAACGCGCTCTGCGCCAGCGTGTGCGCGGGACCGAGGGCGGTGCCGCGCCACGCGCCGAGGTCGTCCTCGAGGTCGGCGGGCGCGATGGTGCGGCGCACGACGATCCGCTCGGCCAGGTCGTCGATGCCGGTCCAGTCGGCGATCTGGGCGATGGCCTGGTCGGCGGCCGCCTCGATCGCCGCGTCCCCCGCGCCGTCCACGCCGCCGTGACCGAGGGAGGGGTCGGCGGGGATGGGGACCAGGACGAAGAGGTTCTCGTGCCCCTCCGGGGCGATGCCCGCGTCCGGGTCGGTGTCGGTGGCGCTGGGGCGGCACACGTAGAGCGACGCCGGGTCGGGGATGTGGGGCTTCTCGCCGAAAATGGCGTCGAACCCCTCCTCCCACCGGTCGGTGAACAGCAGCGTGTGATGGGCCAGTTGCGGCAGCTCACCGCGCACACCGAGCAGCATGAGCAGCGCGCCGGGCCCGGGGGTCTTCGAATCCCAGTAGGACTGTGGGTACGTGCGGAGGTGGTCGGGCAGCCACCGGGTCTCGAGGTGGTGGAGGTCCGCGGCCCCGACGACGAGGTCGGCCGGAAGCGTCCGCTCCTCCCCTGCCCGGTCGCGCACCCGGACGCCCCTCACCCGGGCCCCCGAGCGGCGGGACCCGCGACCGCGGGCGCCCTCGGATGTGGTGACCAGTTCGATCGCCTCGGTGCCCGTGTGGATGGCCACCCCCTGCTGCTCGGCGACCCGGCGGACCGCGGCGATCACCTCGGTGAACCCTCCACGCGGGTAAAGGACACCGTCGGTGAGGTCGAGGTGGCTCATGAGGTGGTAGATCGACGGCGCCAGGTACGGCGAGGACCCCAGGAACACCGCGGGGTAGCCGAGGATCTGCTGGATGCGGCGGTCGCTGAACCGACGGGCCACGAACGAGTGCAGCGGCTGGACGAGGCGCGCGACCAGCGACCCGGCGCGGGCCAGCACATCGGGACGCACCAGGGCCGGGTACGAGGTGAAGTTGGTGTAGAGGAACCGCTTGAGCGCGAGGTCGTAGGTGGTCTGCGCCGAGTCGAGGTAGGTGCCGAGAACGCGGCCGGCGCCCGGCTCGAGCGACTCGAACAGCGCGGTCGAGGCGGCGCGGTCCGAGCGGACGTCGAGCGACTCGGGCCGGTTCTCGAAGTACACGCGGTACCCGGGGTCCAGGCGCACCAGGTCCAGCTGCTCGTCGGCGGAGGTGCCACAGAGGCGGAAGAAGTGGTCGAACACCTCCGGCATGAGGTACCAGGACGGCCCGGTGTCGAAGCGGAATCCGCCGGACGACCAGCTCCCGGCGCGCCCGCCGACCGAGTCGGTGGCCTCGACCAGGGTGACATCGCGGCCCTCGTGGGCCAGCAGCGCGGCGGTTGCCAGGCCGGCGATACCGCCGCCCACCACCACGACCGGCCCGTCCGGGGCCTGCCGGCGGCTCATCGGGCCACCGCCCGACCACGACCGGCCGCGGCGCGGCCGATCACCACGAGCTTGACCGGATCCGGCACCCGCACCCGGCCCGCGCTCACCCCGGACGCCCCGGCCGCCCGCAGGCGGTCGTTGAGTTCGGCGAACAGGTCGTGGGCGGCGGCCACCGCCAGCCGGTCACGGCCCGGGATCCGGTGTATCGCCGCCCGTGCGATGCGCAGGTCCGCGTCCACGTCGTCGGCCAACTCGCTCACGTCCTCCTCCGTCAGTGCCCGCGGGTCACGGCCCGGCAGGTAGTTGCGACCGAGGTCCGTGAAGTCTTCCCGGATGTCCCGGAGGAAGTTCACCTTCTGGAACGCCGCACCGAGTGCGCGCGCTCCGGCGGCCATCTCGTCGTCGTCGCCCAGTCCCCCACCGGCGAACGTCCGCAGACACATCTCCCCGATGACCTCCGCCGACCCGTGGATGTACCGGCGCAGGGATTCCTCGGTGTGCTCGGTGACGTCGATGTCGGCCTCCATCGAGTCGTAGAACGGATCCACCAGGCGCGCGTCGATCCCGAAGCGCCGCGCGGTGTCGGCGAAGGCGTGCGTCACCGGATCGGGGTCCAGGCCACGCTCGATCGCGCGGTGCGTCCGGCGGCGGGCCTCCGCGATGAGCTCGCGCGCGGCGACCGGGTCGTCCATCGCCCCGTCGACGACCTCGTCCCCGACCCGCGCCCACGCGTAGATCGCGGCGACGTGCGGGCGGGTGGCGGGCGCGAGCAGTCGGCAGGCCAGTGCGAACGACGTGGAGTACCGACGCAGGATCACCTCGCTGCACCGGCGGGCGGCGTCGGTGAACTCCGCGTGGGGGCTCTGCTGGGTCATCGGGTCCTCTCCAGGGCGGTGGCCAGGTGGGGGGCGAGGGCGGCCCGGACGTCATGGGGCACGGCCGGGGAGTCCAGCGCGGCGCGGGCGGCGGTGATGAGGTCCTCGGCGATGCCCACCGCGTGCTCGCGGGCGCCGCACCCGCGCAGCAGCTCGCGTGCGGTGTCGGGGTCGGGGGCGGGCCGGCCGAGCGCGGCGTCGATCTCCGGCCAGACCTCGGTGGTCGCGGCGAAGGCCAGCAGGACGGTCGGCGCGCGGCGGATCAGGTCGCCCTCGTTGGACTTGCCCGTCTCGGCCGGGTCGCCGAACACGCCCAGCACGTCGTCGATCACCTGGTACGCGGTCCCCAGGTGGCGGCCCACCTCGTGCAGGGGGTCGATGACCTCGTCGGACGCGCCGGCGAGCACCGCGCCCAGGACCAGGGGCAGACACACGGAGTAGGCGGCGGTCTTGGCCGCGCCGATCGCCAACGCCCGCTCACGGTCGGCGAGCTCGCGCTCGACGGCGCCGTGGACGTCGGCGTACTCCCCGGCGATCGAGGCCACGACCGCGCTCTGCACCTCGTCGAGCACACGATGCAGGACCGGCGCGGGGACGGGCAGTCGGGCGAACCCGGCCATCGCGGCCACGAGCAGCAGGTCGCCGCCGAGCAGCCCGCCGACCTGTCCGACGTGACGCGCGGTCTCGGTGCCGAGGCCGGACTCGACGGCCCGCGCGGTGGTCCGCCCCTGCAGGTTGGGCTGGCCGCGGCGCTGGTCGTCCCCGTCCGCCAGGTCGTCGTGCACGAGGAACGCCTCGTGCAGCAACTCCAGCGCCTGCCCGGTGGCCACCCGCACGGCCTCGTCGCGCCCTCCGGCCGAGGAGTAGACGGCGTCGAAGAGCGCCGAGCGCATCCCCTTGCCAGCACGGGTGGTCCGCCCCAGGTCATAGACCCACTCGTCCACCGCCGAACCCAGTCCCGCCGGCAGATCGTGGGAGGTCATCCGATGTGCGGCGGTCATCGAAAGGAGTGTCATGTCGTGTTGTTCGGAGCCGGGGCCGTCGTGGATACGTCTCACCTCGATTCTCGTCGACGAGATGCGCCCGTGACAGGTCGTGTGGTCGTGACGCTGGCGTCCGCGCGTGTTCACGTTGTCACGGATCCCCGCGCCGAGAGGCCCGAAATGCACGAAGACCCCCGCTTGTGGCAGGGGTCCCGCGTGCCAGATGATGGATTCGAACCAACGTAGGCTAAGCCGACGGATTTACAATCCGCTCCCTTTGGCCGCTCGGGCAATCTGGCGTGCACCTCAAGGGCGCTACGACACGATACAACGGCTGTGACCCCTGGTGCCAAATCGGGGTGTTCAGGGGTGGTGCGGCGGCGCCCCCCACCCGGCCGCTGGCGGCCTCCGGCGCGGCCGGTGGCGGCCTCCGGTCCGGCGCCGGGCGGGTAGCCTGGCCGGAACATCCCCAACGACAGGAGAGCGTCCATGGCCTCGGAGTCCTCGTTCGACATCGTCTCGGAGTTCGACCGCCAGGAGGTGGACAACGCCCTGAACCAGGCCGCCAAGGAGCTGGGCACCCGCTACGACTTCCGCGGGACCGACGCGAGCATCGAGTGGAAGGGCGAGGACGCGGTGGAGATCGTCGCCAACTCCGAGGACCGCGTGCTGGCCGCCAAGGACGTCTTCGTGGAGAAGCTGGTGCGCCGGGGCCTGAGCATGAAGGCGCTCGAGGTGGGCGAGCCGATGCCGTCGGGCAAGTCCTTCCGCCTGGTCGGGTCGCTCAAGCAGGGCATCGACAAGGAGAACGCCAAGAAGATCACCAAGCTGCTGCGCGACGAGGGCCCCAAGGGCGTGAAGGCGCAGATCCAGGGCGAGGAGATCCGCGTGTCCTCCAAGAAGCGCGACGATCTGCAGGAGTGCATCTCGTTGCTCAAGGGCGCCGACTTCGAGGTCGCGCTGCAGTTCACCAACTACCGCTAGTCGCGCGGACGGTGCCCGGTCGAGGTCCGCGCCGCGCCGCCGCGCTGGTCACCGCCGTGGGACTGTGCGCGCTCGCGGGGTGCGCGCGCGGGGGCGACGACGACGAGGGCGCGCAGCAGCTGACCGTCGTCGCCGCCGCGTCGCTCAGCGAAGCCTTCACCGAGATCGCCGACGACTTCGAGGCGGCTCACCCCGGCGTGACGATCCGGCTGGGTTTCGACGGCTCCTCCGGCCTGGTGGACCAGCTGTCCGGTGGCGCCCCGGCGGACGTGTTCGCCTCCGCCGACACCCGGACGATGGACCGCGCCGTCGCCGAGGGGCTGGTCGCCGGTGAGCCGGCGAGGCTGGCCACCAACGTGCTCACGCTCATCACCCCGCCCGGCAATCCCGCTGGGGTCACCGGGCTCGACGACTCGTTGGACGGTGCACGACTCGTGGTGTGCGCGTCCGTCGTGCCGTGTGGTGCCGCTGCACGCACGCTGGCCGACGCCGCCGGGATCCGGCTGGCCCCGGTGAGCGAGGAGTCCACGGTCACCAACGTGCGCGGGAAGGTCACCTCCGGTGAGGCCGACGCGGGGATCGTCTACGTCACCGACGCCCGCGCCGTCGCCGACCGTGTCGAGCAGGTCCCGATCGCCGGCGCCGACGCGGCGCCCAACGTCTACCCGCTGGCGGTCCTCGACCGGGCCACGGACCCCGCCCTGGCCCGCCGCTTCGTCGACGCCGTCACCGGCCCCGAGGGGCGTGCGGTCCTCGCCGAACACGGCTTCGGTCCGCCGTGACCCGCCCGCCGCTGCCCCGCTGGCTGCTCGTCGCCGCCATGCTCGCCGTCCTCCTGGCGGCCGTGCCCCTCGCGGGCCTGGCGGTGCGCGTCCCGTGGGCGCGGGTCCCCGAGCTCCTCGCCTCCGAGGCCGCCCGGGACGCGGTGTGGCTGAGCCTGCGCACGTGCGCGGTCTCCACCGTGCTGTGCATCCTGCTCGGGGCCCCGCTGGCGGTGCTGCTGTCCCGCAGCCGCGGGCCCCTGGCGGCGCTGGCGCGCACGATCACGGCGCTGCCGATGGTCCTGCCCCCGGTCGTGGCCGGCCTGGCCCTGCTCATCACGCTCGGGCGCACCGGAGTCGTGGGCCGCCATCTGTCGGTGCTGGGGATCGAGATCGGGTTCACCACCGCGGCCGTGGTGATCGCGCAGACGTTCGTGGCGATGCCCTTCCTCGTGGTGGCGCTCGAGGGCGCGCTGCGCTCGGTGGACCCGGGCCTCGAGCGGACCGCCGCCTCACTGGGCGCCTCGCCGACCCGGGTCCTGACGACCGTGACGCTGCCGCTCGTCCTGCCGGCCCTCGTCGCCGGCGCGACGATGTCGTTCGCCCGCGCCCTGGGAGAGTTCGGAGCCACCCTCACCTTTGCCGGTTCCCTGCAGGGCACCACCCGCACCCTCCCGCTGGAGATCTACCTCGGCCGCGAGGCCGACACCGAGACCGCCCTCGCCCTGGCCGTCGTGCTCATCGCGGTCGCGGCCGTGCTCATGACGGTCTCCGCCCTCGTCGCCCGCCGGGCGGTGACGGGCCGTGGCTGAGCACCCCGCCGCCGAGCTCCACTGCCGGGTCGGCGACCGCGACGTCGACCTGGACCTCACCGTCCCCGCGGGCCGCCGAGTCGCGCTCGTCGGCCCCAACGGCGCGGGCAAGTCCACGGCCCTGGCCCTGCTCGCCGGGCACCTGCGACCGGATTCGGGCAAGGTCCGGATCGGCGGCCGCGTCGTGGGCTCGCCCCGCACCCATCTGCCCGCCCACCGCCGCCGCGTGGTGTCGCTCGAGCAGCGGCCCGGGCTGCTGCCCCACCTGTCCGCCCTGGACAACGTCGCGTACGGCCCGCGCGCCCGTGGCATCCGCAGGCGGGCCGCACTCGACCGCGCCCGCACCGAGCTCGAGGCCGTGGGCTGCGCCGACCACGCCGACCGCAGGCCCCACGAGCTGTCCGGCGGGCAGGCGCAGCGCGTCGCCCTCGCCCGGGCGCTCGCCGTGGATCCGGAGCTCGTCCTGCTCGATGAGCCCCTGGCCGCCCTCGACGTGGAGGTCGCGCCCGCGATCCGGCGTCTCCTCGCTGATCGGCTCACCGGACGGGCCGTGGTCCTGGTGACCCATGATCCGCTGGACCTGTGGTCGCTGGCCGACGATGTCGTCGTCGTCGCCTCCGGCCGCGTCACCCAGTCCGGCACGGTCGAGGAGGTCCTGGCGCGCCCCGCGTCCGATTTCGCCGCGCGCCTGGCCGGGGTCTCACTGGTGGAAGGAGTCGCCGACGACGACGAGCTCCTCACCCCCGGTGGCGACCTCGTCTCGGGGGTCCGCGCGGACGCGGTGGCGGGATGGCGGTCGGGAGCGCGGGCGGTGGCGACCGTCGATCCGCGGGCGGTGGCCGTCCACGTCGATCCCGCACGCGCCGTCGACTCTCCGCCGGCTCCGGTCCCCACGACACCGACCCCGCCGTCCGCGCACGCGCCTGCATCGAGCCCGCGGAACGCCTGGCCCGCGCGGGTGGTCTCCCTCGCCCCCGCCGGGGCGTTGACGCGGGTGACGGCCGAGCTCCGGGACGGTCAGCGGGTCGACGCCGAGATCACCAGCCGCTCGGCCGCCGAACTCGCGCTCGCTCCGGGCTGTCCCGTGATCCTGGTGGTCAAGGCGGCCCAGGTCGCGCTGTATCCGCGTCGCTGACCGGCACTCCCCCGGGCCCGGCAGACGGCGGAGGTCAGCCGACGCGGTCGACGGTGAAACGCACGAGCCGGCGAAGCGCCTCGTTCGCGGGACCGGCGGGCAGGGCGTCGAGTTCGGTCATGGCGTCGTCGACGTACTTCTCCAGGGTGGCCCGGGCACGCCGCATGCCGTCCGATGCGCGCAGAAGGTCGAGCGCCTCCGCCACCTCGGCGTCATCGGTCAGGGGCTCGGAGAGCAGCTCGCGCAGTCGGGCGCTGTCCGCGGAGCCGTTCTCCATCGCGTAGATCATCGGCAGGGTGTGCACGCCCTCGCGCAGGTCCGTGCCGGGGGTCTTGCCCGACTCGGCGGACGGGGAGGCGATGTCGATGATGTCGTCGGCGATCTGGAAGGCGATCCCCACCGCGTCGCCGAGACGGCGCAGGTGCTCGATCTGCTCGCCGGTCGCTCCCGAGTACCTGCCGCCGAACTGGGCGGCGGCGGCGATGAGCGAACCGGTCTTCTCCCAGATCACCCGCAGGTAGTGCTCAGCGGCGCCCTCGTCCCGACCTCCGACGCCCGGGCCGACGGTTTCGCGCATCTGCCCGGTCACGAGCTCGGCGAACGTCTGGGCGATGAGCTGCACGGCCTCGGGCCCGAGGTCGGCCAGCAGCATCGAGGAATGGGCGAAGAGGAAGTCGCCGGCGAGGATCGCGGTGGAGTTGTCCCATCGACTGTTCGCCGACTCGACACCACGGCGCATGGAGGCCTCGTCCATGACGTCGTCGTGGTACAGCGTGGCCAGGTGGATCATCTCGCACACCACGGCGGCCTTGACGAGCCGCTCGCGGTCGGGTGCGGGGCCCAGTGCGCCGGACAGCAGCGTGACGACGGGCCGGAATCGTTTGCCTCCGGCGGTCACCAGGTGCAGGGCGACCTCGGAGAGGAAGTCCTCGCCGGTCTGGAGCCGGTCGACGAGCAGCGTCTCGACCTCGTCGAGCCGCGCACGCAACTCGGCTGCGAGGTCGGCGTCGCCGACGTCCACGCCCGCCACCGTGTGGTCGGTCGCCGTCTCCGCGGTGCCGGTCACTGAATCGCTCGACATCCCCACTCGTCCTCGTCGCCAGGTCCGGGGCGGCGTCGACCGCCCCTGCCGACAGACTACGGTCCCGGGTCGCGGGCTGCGGCACCCCACCCCGCCCGAGGTCCCGGCGACCGCCGCCCCCGCCGACCTGCCACCATGGAGCGCATGGAGTCAGGTATGGGTCTTCCCGCGTCGACGGACGTCCTGGTGGTGGGCTGCGGCCCGGCCGGTTCGGCGACCGCCACGTGGTTGGCGCGTGCCGGACGCGAGGTCACGGTGCTGGACGCGGCGCGGTTCCCGCGCGACAAGACCTGCGGCGACGGGCTCACGCCGCGGGCGATGCTGGAGGTCGACCGGCTGGGGCTCGGCGGGTGGGCGCGGGACCGCATCACCATCCGCGGTCTCGAACTGCGGGGCTTCGGCCACTCCCGCCGGGTGCCGTGGCCGGCCGGTGAGCACGGCGGTACGGGGTCGGCGGTGCGGCGGACGGTGTTCGACGACCGGCTCCGGCAGGCGGCCGTGGCGGCGGGCGCCGTCGTCCATGACGGCGTGCGCGTGACCGACGTGGAGAGGGGCGACGACGGCGAGGTGACCGCCGTCCGGACCGAGGGCGGTCGCGTGGAGTGCCGAACCCTCGTGGTGGCCGATGGCGTGCGGTCGCCGGTGGGTCGGCTGCTCGGTCGGACCTGGCATCGCGACACGGTGTACGCCGTGGCGGCGCGATCCTATGTCCGGTCCGGGCGACACGATCACCCGTGGATCGGCTCCGATCTCGAGCTGCGCGACGAGGCGGGCGCCATCCAGCCGGGCTACGGCTGGGTGTTCCCGCTCGGCGACGGCGAGGTCAACCTCGGGGTGGGTGCGCTGGCGACCTCGGCGCGGCCGGCGAACGTCGCCGTCAAGGAGCTCCTGCAGCACTACGCCCGTAGCGTCCGCGAGGACTGGGCCCTGGAGAACGAGCCGCGGGCGGTGACGTCCGCGTTGTTGCCGATGGGCGGGGCGGTCTCGACGGTGGCCGGTCCCAACTGGGCCGCGGTCGGTGACGCCGCGGCGTGCGTGAACCCGCTCAACGGCGAAGGGATCGACTATGCGCTGGAGGGCGGCCGCCTACTGGCGGAGCTCGTCGTGACGGGCCGCGGCGACCTGACGACAGCGTGGCCGCAGATCCTGCGGGAGACGTACGGCGAGTCGTTCGCGATCGCCCGCGACGCCGCGCGACTACTGACGTTCCCGCAGTTCCTGCCGCTGGCGGGACCGATCGGGATGCGTTCGCAGGCGCTGATGACCGCGGCGGTGCGGTGCATGTCCAACACGGTCGCCGATTCGGACCGCGATGTGGTGGCCCGCGGCTGGCGGGCGGCGGGGTCGATCTCCCGCAGGTTGGACCGCCGGCCCCTCTTCGCGGACTGAGCCGCCCCCGGGCCTCCGCCCCGCCCGGGTTACGCGTCGGGAATGGACCAGAGCGGCAGCGCAAGCGGCCGGAAAGCGTACAAAGACGGCGCGCACCCCGGGAGGTCGACTCAGCGCGCCCGGGGTGGCGCCGCGTTCGCTGTGCCCGCGCCGGGGTCAGGCGGGGCCGGGGTCAGGCGGGGCGGCGCGCCAGGTGGATGGCCGCGATCCCTCCGGTGAGGTTGGTGACGCTGCAGCGCTCCCAGCCGCTGGCCTCGATGATCTCGAGCAGGGCCTGCTGGTCCGGCCAATCGCGGATGGACTCGGCCAGGTAGACGTACGCGTCCGGGTTGGAGGACACGCTGGTGGCGATCTTGGGCAGCGCCCGCATGAGGTAGTTCATGTACAGCGCGCGGAAGGGCGGGAACACGGGCGTGGAGAACTCCACCACGGCCAGGCGCCCGCCCGGCCTGACCACCCGCGCCATCTCGCGCAGACCGGCGGCGGTGTCCTGGACGTTGCGCAGCCCGAAGCTGATGGTGGCGGCGTCGAAGGAGTCGTCGGCGAACGGCAGCCTCATGGCGTCGCCCGCGACCTTGGGCACGTCCCGGCCGGAGCCCGCCCGCAGCATCCCCAGCGAGAAGTCCGCGGCCACGCACCACGCGCCGGACTTGGCGAGCTCGACGGTCGACACCGCGGTGCCGGCGGCCAGGTCGAGGATCCGCTCCCCGGGCCGCGGCGCGAGCAGCGAGCGGGCCCGCCGCCGCCACACGTGATCCATCCCCCCGGAGAGGATGGTGTTGGTCAGGTCGTAGCGCTTGGCGACACCGTCGAACATCGACGCGACGTCGCGGGGCTGCTTGTCGAGATTGGCGCGGGACACGCCGTCGACGCTACCCGCCCCGGGTGGACGCGGCCGATCAGGCCACCACACGTGGGGTTCGGCTTCCGACCACACCTCGCGCGCCCACGCCGACCCTGCCCGAATCGGACCGGGCGCCCGCGGCCGCGTAGTGGTCGAAGAGCTGGGCGCAGATCGCGTCCCAGGTGCGACCGAGAACGGTGGCGCGGGCCCCGGCGGCCAGTCGCTCGTGGTCGGCGAGCACCGCGTCCACGGCGTGCGACACCTCGTCGGCGTACCGGCGCGGATCGAGCAGGACGCCGTTGACCCCGGCCTGCACGAGGTCGCGGGGCCCGCCCTGGTCGGGGCCGACGACGGGCACGCCGGACGCCTGCGCCTCCTGGATGGACTGGCAGAACGTCTCGAACTCCCCGGGGTGGCAGAACACGTCCATCGTGGCGTAGGCCTGCCCCAGCTGGTCGCCGTGGAGCTCGCCGGTGAAGATCGCGTGCGGCATGGCGGCTCGGAGTGCGGGGCGATCGGGGCCGTCGCCGACGACGACGAGGTGGAGGTCTCCCCCCGGGCCCGACCGGTCGGCCAGTGACCGAAGGCGCTCGACGTGCTTCTCCGGGGCGAGCCTGCCGACGAACCCCACGACGGGCCGCCCCTGCGGGGACCACAGCGCGTGCAGGGCCGCACTGCGCCGGGACGGCGAGAAGCGCTCGGTGTCGACGCCCCGACCCCACCGGTACAGGCGCGGGATGCCGTGGGCCGCGAGATCCTCCATCGCCGCGGTCGACGGGGCGAGGGTGCGGTCGCAGGTCGCGTGGATGGCCCGGGTCCAGGCCCAGGCCGCGTCGGCGACGACGCCGACCCCGTAGGCGTCGGCGAACCCGGCGACATCGGTCTGGTAGACGGCCACCGAGGGCACGCCCAGGGCGCGGGCCGCGACGGCACCGGCGGCGCCGAGCACGAACGGGGACGCGAGGTGCACCACGTCGGGGTCGAAGTCGCGCAGGGCGCCGAACACGCTCGGGCTGGGTGCGCCGACCGGCAGCGACGACACCACCGGAACCTTCACCGCGGTGACCCGGTGGACGGGATAGCCCAGGTGGTGATCCGGGCCGGGCCCCTCCGCGTCCGGGCCGCCGAACAGCGGGGCGACCGCGCTGACCAGCGGGTGCGTCCGGACGGCGTCGGCGGCGCCCTGCCAGAGGCCGACCTGCCCGGACGGGGCCACCACCAGGCAGTCGTGACCGTGCCGCCGCGCGTACTCCAGCACGCGCAGGACGGAGTTGGTGACGCCGTTGACGTTCGGCAGGAACGATTCGGTGACGATGGCTACGCGCACGACCCCACTGTCGCCGGGCCGGGCCACGGGCCGGTGTTCAGCGGGAGACGAGGCGTCGAATTCGTGGTGCCGCCGGGTGAACCCTCGGCGACGCGGCGGCATAGGCGAGTGCCGCCAGCGGGATGACCACCGCGGGCACGGACAGGGCGGGCACCACCGCGACGGTCCAGCTGCGGCCGGAGACCCGCACGAGGTCCGGGTTGGCGCGGCGGAACTCGACCTGCACCCGCTGCCCTTCGACGAGCCCGGTCGGGTAGAACACGCCCGTCACCGGGCGGACGGTCCGGCCGCCGCCGGCGTCGAACTCCACGGCGGCCCGCCGGTCCGTGACCTCGGTGACGGTCGCGGTGGCGCTGCCCATGTCCCCGTCGATCCGCTGGTCGTCGACGAAGCACGCCAGCACGATGAGCACCGCCGTGAGCAGCGAGAACACTCCTGCGGTCACGGCCACCACCCGTACGCCCCACCGGATGCGGCGGGCGCGACGGATCTGGCGTGCCGTGACCGTGGCCGCGGCGGTCACCCGTCCGCCACGGCTTCCGCGCGCAGGGCCGCGTGGAGGTCGCGCAGACCCTGCCTGTCTGTCGCGACCCGCACCACCCGCAGCCCCTCGGGGACGATGTCCCGGTGCCCGTGCGGGAACGCCGGCTGCGCGAGCAGGGCCTCGAGACCGGCGGGGTCGGTGTCGGTGAAGGGCACCCCGAAACCCGCGCACAGGGCTCCCAGATCGGTGCCGTGCGGGGTGCCGAAGACGCGCTCGAAGTCGGCGGCCAGGCGCGGGTCCCCCTGCTCGAGCAGGGAGAAGATGCCGCCGCCGTCGTCGTCGGCCACCACGATCGTCAGATCGTCGGGGTGACGTTCCCGCGGCCCGAGCAGCAGCCCGGACACGTCGTGCAGGAAGGTGAGGTCGCCGACCAACGCGACGGTCCGCCCCGGGGCGGAGAGCGCGACCCCGATCGCGGTGGAGACCGTTCCGTCGATCCCCGACGCCCCGCGGTTGGCGTACATCGCCACATCCGGGTCGAGCGGACCCACGAACGACAGGTCCCGCACGGCGTTGGAGGCGCCCACCACGAGGTTGTCCCCGGCCCGGACCCCGCGGGCCACGGCGCGCGCCACGTGCAGACCCGTCGGCGCGCCGGACTCGAGGTGCCGGTCCAGTAGCCGGTCCACGGCGGCGCGGGCGCGGGCGTCGGCGCGGGCGGTGGTCTCGGTCCACCCCTGGTCCACGCCCCACCCGGTGAGGACGGAATCGGCGAGCTCGGCGGCGCTCCCGGTGGGGTTGGGCGAGCGCGGGCCGGCGTCGAGGATCACGAGGTCGACGTCCGGGTCCGCCAGCAGCCGGGTGACGGCACGGTGGAGCGTCGGCCGACCGGTGACCACCACCTGCTGGGGCCGCAGCGCCGGGATCGCCAGCGGGTGCACGGGGTGCAGCGGGACGGGCGCCCCGGGTTCGGCCACCGTCGGCACCGTCACCAGACCCGAGACCGGGGCCGCCCCGACCCCCGAGATGACCAACGTGGGCCGCGTGAGATCCACCGCCACGGCCGACTCGGCGGGCGCGGAGTCGACCCCCGCTCCCGCCCGCTGCACCCACGGGCGACCGTCCGCACGCCCCGCCGGCAGACGACCGGCCCCCGAGCTGCCGCCGACCTCGTCGTCGTCGTCGTTCCCCGCTGCGTCTGACCCGAGGGCGAAGTCCTCGTCGCCCTCGCCCGGCACGAGCGGCTCGCGGAACGCGATGTCGACCTGCACCGGACCCGGGTCGGCGTGCGCGGTGGCGGTGAGGATCGCCCGGCCGATCGCCGACCGCCAGTGCCGGTGCTCCGCTTCCGGGTCCCCCGCCGCGCCGAGTTCGACGACCGCCCGCGCGTGCGGGCCGAACAGCCCCACCTGGTCGATGGTCTGGTTGGCGCCGGTCCCGCGGAGCTCGGGCGGCCGGTTGGCCGTGAGCGCGAGGAGCGGCACTCCCGAATGCGCGGCCTCCACCATCGCCGGGTGCAGGTTGGCCACCGCCGTGCCGGAGGTGACGACGACGGGGACCGGCCGCTTCGACCCCAGCGCGAGCCCCAGCGCCGTGAACCCGGCAGCGCGTTCGTCGATCCGCACGTGCAGGGCGAGTCGGCCGGACCGTTCGGCGGCGGCCAGGGCCAGGGCCAACGGGGCGCTGCGCGAACCCGGGCAAAGGACCGCGTCGGTGATCCCGTGGCGGATCAACTCGTCGACCAGGACACGGGCCTGCGCGGTACTCGGGTTGCTCACGGTGGGGTTCATCGCCCCCAGCCTAGTCGGGGTGGGGCGGCGATCCGGCCGCGAGCGTGAGCCGCTCGGCCAGCTCCGCCAGCCGCTCCCGCAGCCCGTCCGGCGACTCCACGGTGAACGGGCCCGGCAACCGACCGAGGTACCAGGCCAGCACCTCGAGATCCGCGCCCCCGGTCTCCAGCCGGCAGGCCGGACCGTCGGGGTGGTCGGAGGGGCGGAGCTCGGTGACCGTGCCGTAGGTGGGCGGGAACTGCTCGACCACCGCGTCCGCGGGCGCGAACACCAGCACCCGGGCCAGGTGTTGGTACGGCGCCGCGGTCACGGCGTACTGGACGTGCGCGGCCGGATCGGGCACGTCCGGGCGGGGCGTGAAGCGCCACCGGCTGCGGTGCACGGCCCGGATGCGGTCGAGGCGGAAGGTGCGCCAGTCCGCGCGGTCGAGGTCGTAGGACAGCAGGTACCAGCGCCGGCCCAGGACGACGATCCGGTACGGCTCCACCCGACGCTCGGTGTCCCGGCCCGCCCGATCCCGGTACGCCAACCGCACCTGCTCGGTGCCCCGGACCGCATGTCCCAGGTCGATGAGCATCTCCGGCTCGACCGGGGTGTCCGAGCCGGGGACCGCGACCATCGACTCGGTGACGTCGGCGACCCGCTCGCGCAGCCGTCCGGGCATGACCTGGTCCAGCTTGGTCAGGGCGCGCAGCGCGTGCTCCCCGACGCCCGCCACGGCGCCGCCCGCGGCCAGCCGCAGGGCGATCGCCACGGCCACGGCCTCGCGGTCGTCGAGCAACAGCGGCGGCAACCGCCGGCCCGACCCCAGCCGGTACCCACCACCCGCGCCGCGCTCGGACTCCACCGGATACCCCAGGTCACGCAGCCGGTCGACGTCGCGGCGGATCGACCGGGTGGTCACGCCCAGCTCGGCCGCCAACTCGTCGCCCGTCCACACCGATCGCCGTTGCAGGAGGTCGAGAAGGGCCAGCACACGCTGGGTGGTCGGCATCCTGTCGTCGTTCATGACAGCAGTGTTCCACCCTCAGCGGACCGATCCTGTCCGGTTGGGCTGAGACGCTGTGCGGACACCACCACCGTCAGGAGAACACCGTGACCACCACGACCCGCCCCATCGACTGGACAGCCCAGCTCGTCGACCAACTCGAATACCACTGGAACGGCCACCTGCGGCCGCGCCTGGAGGGGATGACCGACGCCGAGTACCACTTCTCCCCCGCGGCCGACGAGCGCACCTGGGACATCCGCCCCCGCGGGGCCGGCACCGCGCCCATGCAGGGCGGCGAGGGCGAATTCACCATCGACTTCGAGTTCCCTGAACCCGTCCCCGCCCCGTTCACGACCATCGCGTGGCGGATCGGCCACGTCGTCGTCGGGGTCCTGGGCGCCCGGTGGCACTCCCACTTCGGCGGACCGCCCCACGACTACATGACCCACACCTACGCCGGGGACGCCGCGGGCGGACTCGCCCAACTCGAGCGCACCTACGTCGGCTGGATGGAGGGCGTGCGGGCGCTGGACCCCGAGACGCTCGCCCGACCCATCGGCGAGTCCGAGGGACCGTGGGCCGACTACCCCATGGCCGCCCTGGTCCTGCACATCAACCGTGAGGTCATCCACCACGGGGCCGAGATGTGCCTGCTGCGGGACCTCTACGCGCACACCCGCTGACACGACGGCCCCGCCGTCGTCCCACGGCCCGCCGCGAACGCCCATCCACCGGACACCCACCCGAACCCCCGCACCCCGAACACCCGCACCCGTTACCAGAGGAGTCGTCATGCCCTTGTTCCCCGCCACCCGCGACACCGAGCGAGAGAACCTGCTCGAATGGATCGACGCCGCGCTCGTCAACGCCCGGTCGATCGTCCACGGCCTCACCGGCGATCAGCTCCGCACGTGCCCCGTGCCCACCAGCGAGCTGACGCTGGGGTGGCTCATCCTGCACATCGGCGAGGTCGCCGAGGGCTGGCTGGGCCGCGCCGCCGCCGCACCCGACGCACCCGACACCGGCCGATCACTGCCCGAGCAGTTCGCCTGGGCCAAGACCGTGAACCGGGCCGACCCCGACGCCACCGCCGAGGAGATCCTCGCCGAGTTCGACCGACGGCACGCCGCCGCGCTCGAGCACCTGCGCGACGCCGACCTGGACGCGCCGGTACCGGTGCCCACCGAGATGCCGTGGTTTCCTCCCGGCCTACCGCCGTTCAACGGTCGCTGGGCGGCGCTGCACGCACTGAACGAGATCGCCCGACACTCCGGGCACGCCGACATCCTGCGCGAGGCGGTCGACAACCGCACGATGTACGAGTTGATCGCCGAGGACCAGAGCATCGACATGTCCTACATCGGGGCCTGGTTCGCCGCGCACCCGGAGGTGCCGGCGCCGCAGTGGTGACCGGCGGGGGTTGATCCCGGCGTCGGGCTCAGTCCTCGTCGTACCAGCCGTCGAACGACGTGAACTGGCCCTCGATCATCCCCGCCACCGCCCCCGGTTCGGGAATGAGTTCGGCGTCGGTGGCGATGCCCACGGAGACCTTTCCGTTGTAGCTGAAGATGCAGATCCCGAGCGCCTGGTCGCCGCTCATCGGCACCCAGCCGAGCATCCCCGCCACCGGCGTACCGGCGAGGGTGACCGCGGAGACGGGCCCGGGCACCGAGGTCAGCTGGCCGACGGTCTTGTTGGCGAACAGGTCGATCACGGCGTGCGCCACCGGGCCGGGCGTGACGGCCACGGTGAGCATCGTGGCGAAGTTGACGTGCGGCTCGAGCGAATAGCGCACCCGGGTCATCGACGTGGTGATCGCCTCGAGCAGCTCGTCGGTGTCGTCGATCCACAGCGGCAGCCGCATGAGGATGAGAGTGATGTGATTGCCCAGCTCGTCGGGCAGCTCGTCGCCGACCGGGGAGACCGCCATCGGCACCATGAGGTTGATATCGGAGACCCGCCGGTCGCCCTGGGTGTCGAGGTACTGCGTGAGCGCCTTGGACACGGCGGCCAGCATCACGGTCGTGACGGTCGTGTCGTGCACCTTCGCCACCCGCTTGACCGCCGCCAGGTCCAGCCCCGAGATCCAGGAGACCTTCTTCTCCGCGTGCGACTTGCCGCTCCACGACAGGTCGGCCGATCGCGGCTCGAACAGCAACCGGAAAACGCCCCGGTAGGTGTTCGCGGTCCGGTTCTCGGCGCTGATGTTGTCCGTCAACGACTCCACCAAGCGGGTCGGGACCCGCGTCAGCGACCGGCCGGGGGCCGCGACGTCCCGCGCCAGGCGGGCCAGGGTCACCGGGAACCGGACGGTGGCGCCGGTCAGCCCCCGCGCGATTCCCCACGAGTCCTTGGCCAGCCCGGCGCCGGCGCCGGTGACCGCCCCGAGGATGCCGCCGCCGGAGGGCGCGAGATCCCGGCCCACGCTGGGCAACGGCGAGTCGTCCTCGTGGTCGCACAGGCCCAGCACGAGTTGCGTGAGCCGGATCCCGTCGACCACGCCGTGCTGGACGCGGAACAGGATCAGCGCGCCCGCCTGCGTCGCCTCGTGCCCGAAATAGCCCTCGATGAACTCGGCGCGCCACATCGGCTGGCCCTTCGGCAGCTGCACCGCCATCTGTTCGGCGACGTACGCCTCGGCCTCGGCGCGACCGCCCGGTTCTGGCAGGCGGCTGTGCACGAGGTGGTTGGCGATGTCGTAGTCGGGGTCGTCCACCCAGTACCAGCGACGGCCTCTGCGGACGGGGATGCGGTGGAACACCGGATAGGCGTCGACCATCCTCGTCTGGATGGCCCGGGCGACCTCGTCCCAGTCGGGGATCTCGGCGAACCACACCAGGCAGTTGATGTACATGAGGTTGTCCGGGCGGTCCATGAGCAGCCACAGCTGGTCGCGCAGGGGGATCCGGACCCCGTCGTTCGCCGCCATCGCCACGGCTCCTCTCGCTCGCCCGCCACTTCGCCCTCGAGACCACCGATTCGTCCCCACGCTAGAGCAGCGTTGACATGCCCCACCGCGCTATGGCCGAAGCGGCAGGGCATCCGGCGGCACAATGGGCGGATGCGCATCGTTCACACCCCGGATGATCCCCCCGCCAAGGGCATGTACGCCCTGCTCACCGCGTCGATCACCCCGCGCCCGATCGCGTGGGTGTCGACGATCTCCGCCGACGGGGTGCCCAACCTCGCCCCGTACTCCTTCTTCACCGTCGCCTGCGCCGACCCGGCGATCCTGTCCGTGACCTCGATCGGCCACAAGGACACCTACCGCAACGTCGTGGACACCGGCGAGTTCGTGGTGAACATCGGCACCGAGTCGCTGATGGAGGTCATGAACGCGACCTCGGCGCCCGTCGGTCCGGAGGTCGACGAGTTCGAGATGCAGGGTCTGACGGCGGATCCGTCGGACGTCGTCGCACCGCCACGGGTGGCCGAGGCGCCGATCGCGTTCGAGTGCGTACGCCACGACGTGATCGACCTGGGCACCAGTGCGATGCTGCTCGGGCGGGTGGTGAGCGTGACCATCGATGACGAGATGCTCGCCGACGACGGCCTGCCCGACTTCGGATCACTGCTGCCGCCCTCACGGTTGGGCCGCCACCAGTGGGGGTACGCCCCGCGCACGCGAGAACTGCCGCGGCCGAGGAAGTAGGCGCGCCCAGCCCGCCGCCGCCCGGCTCACCGCCGCCGTCCTCGAGCGCCCCGACGCAGCCGCGCGCAACTCCGGCACCCGCTCACGGTGTTTCGTGAGCGGCTGCAGTGATTGCGCGCGGGTGCACGGGGCGATGGCCGGGCGGGCCGGCAGTGCCGGGGCAGGGCGATGGCCGGGCGGGCCGGCAGTGCCGGGGCAGGGCCGGGGCGGGCCGGGGCAGGGCCGGGCCGGGCGACTCAGAGGAGCTCGTGGCAGCGGCGGATCCGGTCCAGCCACCAGTCGCGGACCTCGCCGCTCACACGCAGGCCCTCCAGTCGCGCCAGGTCCGGCGCCACCGGGCGGACCGGGAGGCAGCCGTCCTCCAGGGAGAACGTGCCCGGTTCGACGACGTCCTCGACGAAGAACCCGCCGGTGCCCAGTCCGGCGGCGGGGATCTCGTCGTCGTCGTCGGATCCGGGACGGCCACGCCCGGCACCACCGGGCATCGCGGCAGCCGCGGCGACCCCCGCGGCGACCCCCACCGCCGAGTCGAGCGCACTGGAGACCGTCACCGGCACCCCGAGCTCGGCGGCGACGGAGAGCAGGCGGCGCGGCCCCCCGAGCGGCGCGACCTTGACCACCGCCCTGTCGGCACCACCCGCCCGGACGACGCGCAGCGGGTCGTCGGCGCGGCGGATCGACTCGTCGGCGGCCACGTCCACGTGCACTCCGTCGGCCGCCAACCGGGCCCGCAGCTCGACCAGTTCCTCCACCGTCGCGCAGGGCTGTTCGGCGTACTCCAGGCCCGGCCCGTCCAGCGACACCGGACCGCTGCCCGGGGCCCGCGCGACGTCGTCCGCACGCACCGCCTGGTCCAGCACCCGGATCGCGTGGGCCGCCTCGGCGACCGACCACGCCCCGTTGGCGTCCACCCGCACGCGCGCGCCCGGGCGGGCCTGCAGGACGGCGGCGACGCGGGCGACGTCGTCGACGAGCTGCTGCCCTTTCTCGGCCACCTTGACCTTGACCGTCGTGCAGCCCGGGAACCGGTCGAGGACGCCCGCGACCTCGCCGGCAGCGACCGCCGGGACCGTGGCGTTGACCGGGACCCGGGAGCGCAGCGCCGGCGGCGGTCCCTGCCACGCCATCTCCAGCGCGGAGGCGAGCCAGTGGGCGGCCTCGGGATCGTCGTACTCCGCGAAGGGGCCGAACTCGCCCCACCCCGCCGGGCCCTCGATCAGCGCCACCTCCCGCTCGGTGATGCCGCGGAACCGCACCCGCATCGGCAGGGCCACCACGCGCACACGGGCGAGCAGATCGTCGATCGACTCGGGGCCCGGTACGGATGTCATGGCTCCACGCTAACGTCGAACCCATGACCGAGAGCAGCGCACCGCAGGACCAGGCCGCCAACCCCTTCGATCCGTCGCAGTGGCGGGAGGTCGAGGGCTTCCGGAACGGGGAGGACCTGACCGACCTGACCTACCACCGCCACGTGGGCGAGGGCCGGGTCAACGGGATAGTGCGGATCGCGTTCGACCGGCCCGACGTTCGCAACGCCTTCCGCCCGCACACGGTGGACGAGCTGTACCGGGTCTTCGACCATGCGCGCCGCTCCCCCGACGTCGGCACCATCCTGTTCACCGGCAACGGGCCCAGCTCGCGCGATGGCGGGTGGGCGTTCTGCTCGGGCGGCGACCAGCGGATCCGGGGCCGGTCCGGCTACCAGTACTCGACCGAGCACGATTCGGACGTCGCCGGCGCCACGGCCGACAAGGTCGACGAGGCGCGCGTGAAGGCCGAGGGCGGGCGGCTGCACATCCTCGAGGTGCAGCGGCTCATCCGCACCATGCCGAAGGTCGTCATCTGCCTGGTCAACGGGTGGGCGGCCGGCGGCGGGCACTCGTTGCACGTGGTGAGCGACCTGACCCTGGCCTCCCGCGAGCACGCCCGGTTCAAGCAGACCGACGCGGATGTGGGCTCGTTCGACGCCGGCTACGGCAGTGCCTACCTGGCCAAGCAGGTGGGCCAGAAGTTCGCGCGCGAGATCTTCTTCCTGGGCCAGGCCTACACCGCCGAGGAGATGTTCCAGATGGGCGCGGTCAACCGGGTCGTGGACCACGCCGAGCTGGAGAACACCGCGATCGAGTGGGCGCGGCAGATCAACGGCAAGTCGCCCACGGCGCAGCGGATGCTGAAGTTCGCGTTCAACCTCACCGACGACGGGCTCATGGGCCAGCAGGTGTTCGCCGGCGAGGCCACCCGTCTGGCGTACATGACCGACGAGGCGGTGGAGGGCCGGGACGCGTTCCTCGAGAAGCGCGAGCCCAACTGGGACGACTACCCGTACTACTACTGACGGCCGGGGGCTCACCGGCCGTGGCCGTGAATCGCGAACTGTGCACCCTGCCCGTCCCCGGCGGCCCCGAGGTCGCCGAGGTGTTCCCCGCGCTGGAGCAGATGCTCGCCGACCGCGGGCCGGCGCTGCTGCCGGTGCCGGCCGACGACCCCGCGCGCACCCGGATCCTCGTCGACAGCCAACGCCCCGGCGACCCGATCGACGACCTTACCGCCCTGGTGGTGAGCACCTCGGGGTCGACGGGCACCCCCAAGGGCGCGATGCTCTCCGCCGCCGCGCTCGCCGCCTCCGCCGAGTCGACCGACACCGTGCTCGGCGGGCCAGGCCGGTGGCTGCTCGCCCTGCCCGCCCACCACATCGCCGGGCTGCAGGTGATCCTGCGATCACTGCGCGCCGGGCACGAGCCGGTCGTGATGGACGTGACCCGCGGGTTCGACCCCGCGTCCCTTCCCGACGCGGTGGCCGCGTGCCGGGCAGGCACCACGGCCGGGGGCGGCGCCGGTGCCTGGGGCGGCGCCGGGTCCGTGGCCGGGGGCGGGGCCGGGGGCGACAGCCCACGCGCCTACACCTCGCTCGTCCCGGGCCAGCTGGCCAAGGTCCTCGACGGCGGCCCGCCCGAGGCGATCGCCGCGCTGGCCGAGCTCGACGCGGTCCTGCTCGGCGGGGCCGCGGCCGCGCCGGAGCTGCTCGCCCGCGCCACCGACGCCGGGATCCGGGTGGTCCGGACCTACGGCATGAGCGAGACCGCGGGTGGATGTGTGTACGACGGCGAACCGCTCCCCGGGGTCACGGTGGAGGTCGACGACGACGAGGGCCGCGTCTGGCTGGCCGGCCCGCAGCTCGCGTCGGGGTACAGGAACGCGCCTGATCACCCCGCGTTCGCCCGGCCGGGATGGTTCCGCACCGATGATGCGGGCCGGGTCGGCCACGATGGCAGGCTCCGGATCCTGGGAAGGCTCGACGAGGCGTTGAGTGTGGGTGGGTTGACGCTCCTCCCGCAGACCGTGGAGGACGCCCTCCGCGGGCATCCGGCGGTGGTCGACGTCGTCGTCGTCGGGATCCCGGACGACCGGCTCGGGACCAGGCCGGTCGCGGCGGTCACGCTCCGCTCCCCCGCGTCGCCGGACGACCTGCGCGCACACGTGGTCGCGTCGCTCGGGGCGCACTCGGCGCCGGCGGTCGTCGCCGTGCTGGACGCATTGCCGACGCTGCCGGGCGGCAAGGTGGACCGACGCGGCGTCGCGGCGGGGTTCGTCGGTGGGACAATCAGGGCATGAGCCGCGAGACCGATCCCACCACCTCCCGCGGGGCCACTCCCGCCACCGACGCCGACGCCACCACCGAGCACGGGGGCGCCACGCTCTCCCACTGGCTTGAGGGCGCGCGGCCCCGCACCTGGCCCAACGCGTTCGCGCCCGTGCTCGTCGGCTCGGCGGCCGCGGCGCTCGCCGGCGGGTTCGTGTGGTGGCAGGCACTGCTCGCACTGGCGGTGGCGTGGTCGTTCATCGTGGGCGTCAACTACGCCAACGACTACTCCGACGGCATCCGCGGCACCGACGACGATCGCGTGGGCCCGCTGCGACTGGTGGGCTCCGGGCTCGCCCGTCCCGCCGCGGTCAAGCGTGCGGCATTCGGGTTCCTCGGGCTGGGCGGGCTCGCCGGGCTGGTGCTCAGTGCGACGTCCGCTCCGTGGCTGATCCTCGTGGGCGTGGGGTGCATCCTCGCCGCCTGGTTCTACACGGGCGGCAGGACCCCGTACGGCTACCGCGGGTTCGGTGAGGTCGCGGTGTTCGTGTTCTTCGGCCTGGTCGCGGTGATCGGCACCCAGTTCACGCAGCTCGGGTCGGTGACCTGGTACGCGGTGGTCGCGGCCGTGGCGGTGGGGAGCTTCTCTTGCGCGGTGAACCTCACCAACAACCTGCGGGACATCCCCTCGGACACCGAATCGGGCAAGGTCACGCTGGCCGTGCGGCTGGGCGACTCCCGCACCCGTGGCCTGCACGCGGTCCTGGAACTGCTGGTCCCGCTGGTGGCGACGCTCGCGTTGATCCCGGCGACACCCTGGGCCCTGCTGGGACTGCTCGCCTCGCCTGTGGCGTGGAAGGCCAACGGTCCGGTTCGGGCACGCGCCACGGGTGCCGGACTCATCCCCGCACTGACGATGGCCGGGATGGCGATGCTCGCATGGAGCGTGCTGGTGAGCGTGGGGTTCGTCATCGCCTCGCTCTGACACGGCGTACCCCGCCGGGGGCAGACGACGGCGGCCGATCCCCTCGGGGACCGGCCGCCGTCGGCGTTCGCGTAGGGCTACTTCCCGAGCGAGCCCTCGGGCACGGCGTTCCAGGCGGACTGGATGCCGTTGTTGATGGCCAGGGCGGCACCACGAATGGCGTCCTTGACCTCGTTCGGCACCGGCAGGGTGTCGATGTCGGCGAGGTTGATCGTGCCGGGAGCAGGAGCAGAGACGGGGGCGGGTACGGGCGCGGGTCGCGGCGCCGGAGCAGGTGCCGGGCCGGGCGCGGGTGCGGGTGCCGGAGCAGTCCCGCCTCCTCCGCCACCACCGGTGACGGTGACCGTGGTGGACTCGGTGCGCACCGGCACCCCGAAGATGAATGCGGTCGCGACGGGCTTGTAGACCCCGGCGACGGTGGGCGTGCCCTTGATCGCGGTGGTGGCCGGATCGTAGGTCAACCCGGGCGGCAGACCCTGGAACTGGATCGAGGCACCGGGGGGCGGGGTGACGTAGTCGCTGACCCGCCGCTCCATGTACTCACCGACGCGCAGCGTCAGGGAGGGCAGGGCCGCCGGGGTGACGTCGGTGGCCTCGACGACCACGGGAGTGCGGTCGGGCGCCTCCGTCTGGCCGGACGCGACCCCGACCGCGGCCATGGCGGCGAGTGCGGTGGCGGAAGCGATGACAGGACGGGAGATACGCATAGAGGCCTTTCGGTGGGTGCCGTCGCCAGATCGCGACCGCCCCACGGTAACCCACCGATACACCACACCCCGGAGCCATCTCATCAAGTGAGACGACATCCGGGGTGGAGGTGGTCACCGGCGGCCTACCCGGCCGCCGGGAGTTCGGTGGTCAGCCGCGGCCGTTGGCGACCGTCGGGCCCGGGGCCTGGACCGTGCTGGGGGCGCCGGCGGCCACGGTGGGGGCGATCGATCCGGACGAGCCACTGTTGCCGGTGTCGCTGGACCCGCCCGTGTCGCTGGACCCGCCGGTGGTGGTCCCGCCCGTGGTGGTCGAGCCGGGCAGGGCCGGGAGGATCGCCGAGGAGCCCGGGACCGAGGACCCGCCGCCCAGGACGAGGCTGAGTCCGGCGATGCCGAGCAGGGCGGCGCCGGTCAGGGCCAGCCCGGGAGCCAGAGCACCGAGCGAACCGGTGTCCGCGGGGAACGACGAACCCGGGACGGTGATCTCGCCGCCGCCGGTGAGGTCGGCGCCGGTCACGATCTCGGCGCCGGTCTGGGTCCCGCCGGTCGTGGTGGAGCCGGGAAGGGTGGAGCCCGTGGTCCCGGTGTCACCGTCGGTGGTCGAACCGGTCTCAGCGTCCGAGTCGATCAGGGATCCGAGCGGGGCCAGCGGCCCCAGGCTCTGGGTGTCCAGTCCGCCGGTGGCGTCGCCGGTCGCCTCGCCGGTGGCAGTGGAGCCCGGGGTGCCGAGCGAACCGTTGGTGGGGACGTCCGTGCCGGGGGTCTCGGTGTCCGGACCCTCCGGTCCACCGTTCGACAGGCTGCCGAGGCCGAACTCACCGTTGGCCGCGCTCCCGAGGGGGCCGGCGGGCGCGTCGGGGGCGTCCGGGTTCTCGGGGGTGACCCCGCCCTGGCCCGTGGAGCCGGCCGCGAGTTCGGTGACCGAGCCCGCGTCGCCGCCGAGAGCGGAGACGATGCCCGCCACCGCACCGAGGATGGCGTCCGTCCCGTCGGAACCGGTGGTGATCTCGCCGCCGGCCTGGGCCTGGCCGCCGAGGCTGCCGTCGACTGTGGCGGTGGCCTCACCGGAGGCGCCGGCAGGGGCGGAGCCGTCGGGGTTGTTGATCGTCAGGGTGACGGGGACGGTGACGAGCCCGCCGAGGCCGCGTCCGGTCACCTGGATCGTGTACACACCCGGGGTGGTCACGGTGCCGGAGATGCCGCCGTTGCCGTCGTATTCCAGCCCCTCCGGCAGTCCGGTGACGTCCTCGATCACGAAGCCGGCCGACTGGGAGGCCTGGACGAGCGCCCCCGCGTTGAAGGAGAACTCCATCCCCGCGTTGAACGACGGTGCGGCGACCGCCACGGTCTGGACGTCGTCACGGACGGTGGGGGCATCGGGAGCGGCAATGACCATCCCGCCCACGAGCGCGACCGCTGCTGCGGCTGCGACGGGGGCGGCAAGGCGACCCCGGACGATACGACGAGGACGGGCGAGGCGAGCACGCATCGGCTGGTTCCTTCCGGAGGGGTTCAGATCGCTCACTCCGCGGAACGGGAGCGCAGACCATTACGGAAGCCACTCTAACCACACGCACACTAACTGTCTACTCCTGTCACATATGTCACTCAAGAATCAGGAGTCACACTGGTAACACACCCCAGGGGTATATCGCGGCCGATGGATACCTCTTTAGGCGGCCTCGACCCACCCGGGCCGGAACAGGCGGGGAGGCAGGGCCGGAACGACCGCGGCCCGGCCCCCGTGGTGGGGACCGGGCCGCAGCCGAGCGGGAGCGAGGAGATCAGGCGGCGGGGACCGGAACCGAGGTCGCCGGGGTGGGCTCGCCGGCATCGGCGGCATCCGAACCCGTCTCGGCCGGGGCGCCACCCGGGCCCCCGTCGCCGGTCTCGGCACCCGAGGTCGTGGACGAGCCGGACGAGGTCGCCGTCGAGGTCACGGGCGCGCTGCTGCTGGTGGGCGTTCCGGAGACCGTGGTGACCGGATTGCCGTCCCCATCGACGATGACGGTGACCGGCGGCGGGACCATCTCGCCACCGAGAACCAGGGTGCACAGCCCCTCGCCGAGCGAGCCGGTCTCACCGACCAACGCGGCGCCCCCACCCTCACCCGCGACCACATCGAGCAGGTTGGGGAAGGAGTCCAGGGCCGAGGTGATCAGATCGAGGACACCGGTGGGGATGCCGTCGATCCCGAACAGCGGGTAGAACTTCGCGACCGAACCGCCCAGGGCGGGCAGCTCGCAGACCCCGTCGGTCGAGGGAACGAGGTCGCCGAGGCTGGTGTCCTCTCCGCTCGCGGAATCGAGGTCGCCCAGCGAGCCGTCACCGAGGGAACCGGACCCGGCGACCTCGTCACCGTCGGACTCCCCCTCGGCGGGGCCGTCCGAGCCGGCGGCGAGGCTACCCGCGTCGAGGCTGCCGCCCTCCAGACTTCCGAGCGAGATGCTGCCGGAGTCGGCATCACCGGCGAGGGATCCGTCGTCCTGCGCGTTGACGACCGGGACGGACAGGGCGACCAGCGCGAGAGCGGCGGCAGAGGCGGTGACGACCTTGCGGGTGAACATGTGTGATGAACCCTCTTCGACGACGACGGACGTGATCGAGCCACTGCGCCCCGGTGGGCCGCCTCAGGTCGACAGGAGGACTCTAGCGCGGTGAACCGCGCCCGGGACAGACATTGCCGCGGGCGCGGCGGGACTCACTGCCCGAGGCTGCCCGCGCCCGTGGTGAGCAGACCCAGCAGCGCGGCCGGGCCACCCTCGAGCGCCGCCGCGCCGGTGGCCGGGCCACCGGTGGTCGCACCGCCGACGGCGGCGCCGCCGGTGGTGGTCTCCGCGCCGGAGGTGGCGGCGCCGCCGGCCAGGCCACCGAGCAGCGACGGGGAGAGGGTGCACAGGATCTCCCCGACGGAGCCGAGGCTCTTGACCGACCCGCCCTCACCGAGCACCGACGGGAGCAGGTTGACGACCGTGTTGACCAGGACCATCACGAGGCCGGACGACTCGGCGTTCTCCCCGCCCGTCACCAGTGGCAGCAGCTGCGCCAGCGAGGCGCCGTCCATCTGCCCGTCCCCGAGGACCGCACACAGGTCCGGGGTGGTGCCGACCTCGTCGTCGTCGTCCCCGGTGGCCCCGTCGGTGTCATCGCCGGCACCGTCGTCGGTGCCCGTTCCGCCGGTCCCGTCACCCTCGAGACCGTCACCCTCGAGACCGTCGCCCGCCAGCGTCGGATCGCCGGGGGTCGCGGCGAGCGTGGGGCCGGACGGCGTCGCGGCGGTGGTGGACGGGCTCGTCGTCGCCCCCTCCCCCGGGCCACCGGCGCCGTCGGTGACGGTGATGGCGACCTTCTCCGACCGCGAGACCCCCGAGTTGGAAACGGTGACGAGCACCTCGTACTCGCCGGCCCGGGTGGGCGTGCCGGAGATGATCCACCCGTCCTGGGTGAGACCGTCCGGCAGTCCGGTGACCTGCACCGTCGTCCCGGCCGGGATCGTGCCACCGGCGGCCTGGGCCACGACGGGCTCGAGGTCGAGGTTGACGGCCGTACCGAGCGGGAGCTCCTGCGCATCGGCCTGACCGGTCGCGTTCTGGGTCAGCTGGATGTCGTCGGCATCGACGGCGGCGGGCGCGCCCACCGCCGCGACGGTGCCACCGCCGACCACGGCGAGCGCGGCCAGGGCGCCGCCGAGGGCGAGCGAACGGGAGCGGGGGGCGGTGCGGTGCGAGCGTCGCTGGAACATGAGGTCACCTTGTCGTCCGGGAGCTGGGCACGACCGGGTCCGGCCCAGTCACACACGTACCATACGTCACATCAGTCACATGGGCCACAGGTGCGGCGCCGTGTCCGACCGGGTCTCCACCACCGGGGTCCCTACACTCACCTCCGGACGCCACGCCGCGACGGAAGGACCCACGTGACCCCACCCCCAGAGATCGCGATCCGGGCCCACGGCCTGCGCAAGACCTATTCCCACGGGCGGGTGAGGGTGCGCGCACTGGACGGCGTGGACGTGGCGATCGACAGGGGGCGCTGGACTGCCGTCATGGGTCCGTCCGGCAGCGGCAAGTCCACCCTCATGCACTGCCTGGCCGGCCTGGACACCCCCGACCACGGCACGGTCTCCATCGGATCGACCGAGATCACCCGCCTCGGTGACGCGGGGCGGACCCGGCTGCGGCGCACCCGGGTGGGCTTCGTCTTCCAGTCCTTCAACCTCGTGCCGGCGCTCTCGGTGCGCGAGAACATCGTGCTCCCCGTACGCATGGCGTTCCGCCGCCCGGACCGGTCGCGACTCGACTCGCTCGTCGGCGAGCTCGGGATCGGCGACCTGCTCAAGCGGCGGCCCCACGAGTTGTCCGGCGGCCAGCAGCAGCGGGTGGCGATCGCCCGCGCGCTGTTGCCGAGCCCGGACGTCGTGTTCGCCGACGAGCCGACCGGGAACCTCGACTCCGAATCCGGTGAGGCCGTGCTGACACTGCTCGGCGCGTGCGTCCGCGAGGCCGGACAGACCGTCGTCATGGTCACCCACGACGCGCACGCCGCCGCACACACCGACACCGTGCTCGTGCTGGCCGACGGACGGATCGCCGACGAGGTCCCCTCCCCCACGCCCGAGTCGGTGCACACCGCCATGCGTTCCCTCACCGGTCGTCGACCGGTCACCACGTGAGCCCGCACCTCGTCCTGGGTCAGCTGCGGGCGCATGCCGGCCGCTACCTGGGCACCATCCTGGCGATCGCGGTGGCGGTCGGATTCGTCCTGGCCTCGGTGGGCGTGCTGCGCACGATGACCGCCAGCGCCGACGCGACCTTCGGCATGCGGTACTCGGGCACCGCCGTGCTCGTGCAGAACCTCGGCGACCGCACCTCCGCCGGCACCGATGCCGCGCGCGACGAGGCGGCCGAGTCCCAGCGGCTCGGCCTGGAGGCCATCGCCGCCACCCCGGGGGTGCGTGCCGCGACCGTGGACGCGCAGACGTACGTGCGGGTCCGTGTCGAGGGTCGCGCGCAACAGGTGACGACGACGACGACGATCGCCACCGACGACGGGCTGCGCTGGCAGCCGTTGGCGGACGGGCGGCTACCCGGGGCCCCGGGCGAGGTGGCGGTGCGCGGTGACGCCGACCTCCCGGTGGGCGCCACGTTCGAGGTGCAGCCGACCGGCGTGGGCGAACCCACCACGGTCACGGTGGTCGGGCTGTTCGACCTGTCGGGGCAGCCGGACATGAAGACGGCCTTCCCGCTCTACACCGTCGATGAACAGGTGCAACAGTGGGCGCCGAACGGAGCCGGCGGGGACGTCCGCGTCGCCGGCGACGGCACGGTTCCCGACGCGGCACTGGCGGCGGAGATCGAGCGACGGCTGGGACAGATCCCGGGCACGTCCGCCGTCGAGGTGTCCACCGGCGCGGCCGAGGCGGACGCGCTCGCGGAATCGTTCATCGGCAGTCGCGACGTCTACACCAGGGCCCTGCTGGCCTTCACCGTTCTCGCCGTGGCCGTGGCCGCGCTGGTGATCGGCACGACGTTCGCGGTGGTGTTCGCCGCCCGCGTTCGGGAGACGGCGCTGCTGCGCTGCCTGGGCGCCTCGCGCCTGCAGTTGCGGCTGTCCGGGATGGCCGAGGCCCTGTTCGTGGGCGTGTCCGCCACCGCCGCGGGGCTGGCGCTGGGCCGGTTCGCGGTGTCACTGGCGGCTCGCGAGGCCCCGAGGCTCGGCGTGACGATCCCCCTGCAGGAGGTCAGCGTCCCCGGATCCGCCTATCTCCTCGCCGCGGCGGTGGGCGTCGGCGTCACCCTCGCCACCGCCCTCCCGCCGCTGTGGCGGGCCACCTCCGGTAGCCCACTGGAGGCGCTGCGCCCGGCCGATGTGCGGCCCGACCCGTGGTGGCGGCGGCTGCCGATGGTCGCGGTGGGTGCCGCCGCGGCGGTGTTCGGCTGGCACTCCATGTCGGCGGCGGTCGCGGCCCGTGACGTCGTCGAGGCCGGGGCGTGGGGCGTCCTCGCCTTCCTGGGTGTGCTGGCCGTGGCCGCGGGGGCCCTACCGACCCTGCTCGGGGCGCTCGGCAGCATCGTGGGACTGCTGCTCGGCCCGGTGGGCCTGCTCGGCGCACGGAACACCGCCCGCAGTCCGCGCCGCACCGCCGCCACCTCGGCGGCCGTCCTGGTGGGCGTCACGCTCACCGCGACGATGGTGACCGGCATCGCCCTGCTCGGACCGGCCATCCAGGCCCGGCTCGTCGATCGCGTCCCGCTGGACATCGCCGTCTCCGCCCCGGGCGGAGACACCCTTCCCGCCGCCCTGCCGGGGACGCTGGCGGAGCTCCCGGGCGTGGGCGAGTCCCTGGTGGTGACCGACATGTACGCGGAGGACCCCCGGGGCAGGCGCACGGTCCTCCGGGTCGCCGAACCGGAGCGGGTCGGCGACGTGATGCGCCGCAACGTCATCCTCCCCGGCCCCGGGGAGATCGTCCTCCCGGAGTCCTCCCCCGTGGCCGCCGGCGCCCGCGACGGGGACACGGTCCGGTTCACCTTCTTCTCCGACGACGACGGTCGTGACCTCGTGGTGCGCCGGACCGGTGATCAGTGGGCCCTGGCCGCGCCCGGGAGCGTGCCGGCCTGGCCCGTGGCGCAGTTGCCCGACGGGTCGCCGTGGCCGGAGGGCGTCGAGGTGCCCACCGAGTTCGTGCCCCGCACCGAGGTGTGGCTGCGCATGGACGACTCCCTGGAGGGCGAGCAGCTCGAGGCGGCCCTCCAGGGGGTGCGATCCGCCGTGGCGGACGCGGCCCCCGACCTCGCCGTGACGGAGAGTTTCGCCTCCCGCGAGCAGATCGCCACCTCCGTCCGGACCATCCTCACCTCCAGCTCGCTCCTGCTGGCGGTGGCGGTCGCGCTGGCGCTGGTGGGGGTCGCCAACACGCTCACCCTGGCGGTCCGGGAGCGGACCCGGGAGATCACCCTGCTCCGGGGCGTGGGGGTCACCCGCACCGGCGTGTGGCTGATGCTCGTCCTGGAGACCCTGCTGGTCGCGGTCTGCGCCGCGGCCCTCGGCGTGGCGCTGGGCGCGGCCTTCGGGTCCGCCGGCGCCACCGCACTGACCGGAGCCGGGGCGGCTGCGGGAGGCGGGATCGTCGGTGGTCTGTCCCAACTCGGTAACGACGGCGTGCCCGTCGGCGATCTGGTGAATGTGGGTGTCGGGGGTGTCCTCGCGGCACTCCTCGCCGCCGCGGTCGCGTCCCTCGGGGCGGTCAGATCCCGTGTCGGCACCGGGTGACCGGGGGGTCGCGGGTGATATCGCCGCAACTCCGTCATCCCTCCGGAGAGTGAGAAAGAACCCACTCCGCCAGTCCGGTAGCCATCCTTTGACAGAACTGAGACACTATCGTTATGCAAATTCGGGTGCTCCTCGTCGCCGGCGCAACTGCGCTGGTGGCCGCGTCATGCGCGCAGCCGGAGCCACAGGTGCTCTCGGAAGCGCCGCGCTCCGCGTCCGCCACGGAGGTCGCGTCGCCGACCCAGACGACGGAGCGTGATGAGCAGCCCGGAAAGTTCATCGCACGCTGCGCCACTGAGGCCGACGGCGGCACCCCGGGCCTGACCATCTTCACCGACGGCTCGCAGAACGTCACCGATCACTGCCTGAGCAGGTACTACATCGGGGTCCAGCCGGCTCCCGGGGCGTTGTACGTCCCCGACGAGGAGGCGGGCACCTACGCGCCGTCCTACGAGTCCGCGCCGGTCGACACCACCGCTCAGCAGTGGACGCCCGCCCAGCCACGGACCGATGTCGGGCCCGAGGATGACCGCGATCTCCTCGCTGACGGGGAGACGACCGGGCAGCCGGGCGACCCGGACTCCGGCCAATCCCCCACGGACGAGCCCGGCGCCCCCACGACCCCGACCGACGGGACCTCGCCCACGACGCCGCCGACCACCGACCCCGGTGGCACCGAGCCGGGCGAGACGGACCCGACCGCCCCCGGCACCTCCGTCCCCGGAACCACCACGCCCGGTACGACCACGCCGGACACCACCGTCCCCGGTGAGACCGTGACCGAGGGGACCGGTTCGTCCGAGCAGGCGGCGGTGCCCACGGTCACCGAGGCGCCGCAGGACCAGCAGCCGGGCCCCCTGACGTCGGTGATGTCTACCGAGCCGTCGGGTTCGTTCGGATCCGGGGCGCCCGCCGAGCCGCCGACCTCCGTCGGGTTCCCCGCGTTCCGCTGGCCCGGGTCGTTCTGGCCGGGCGGCCCGCAGGACTGACCGGCGGCGAGCCGACCGGGCGCTCTGTCCGGTCGGGCCCTGTTCCGGTCAGGCCTCGTTCATCCGGCGACGCAGGTCGTCTCGCTTCTCGCGGCGTCCCGAGTCGACCGCCGCGATGTCGGAGTTGATCTGCGCCCGCATCCGGCTGAACAGCACCATCGACAGCGGCAGCGCGATCACGACGGAGATGATCGCGGCGACGAGCACCGGTACCTGCACTCCCGCGAGACTGCCGACCCCGATGATGACCAGCGTCAACGCCACCACCAGCAGGAGGCGGACGACGGTGTAGACGACCATGTTGCGGGCCAGGCGCGCACCGGGTGAGGCCCCCGCCGGGGTGGTCGTCGGGCTGACCGCCCCATCCGCAGGGTGTGTTGACTCGTCTCGCTCGCTCATGGTCACCAGGATACGTATCGTGGTGGAGAGGAGGTTCGAGTGATCTGGCTGTTCGCACTCATCGGAGTGGTGACCGTGGCGATCCTGCTGTGGCGGGCCTTCGGGCCCGGCTCACGGTCGGCTCCCCCACGCGTGATCGCCCCGGACGACGACCCCGACTTCCTGCGGGATCTGGATCGTCGCAAACCGCTCGACCCCTGACGCCTCGGGCGCAGGGGTCGCGGCGGAGCTCTGTCCGGCAGCGTGCCCCGCGAGTGCCCGGTCAGCTGCGGGCGAGCAGGCGGACGATGGAATCCACGGCGTCGCTGATCTGCGCCCCCGTACGGTCGAACACCTCGGGCTCCCGGCCGATCGGATCCTCCACGTCGAGCGCGGGGTCGTCGGTGTCGATGTCCAGCCTCGCCCGTGACAGGCCCGCGAGCGTGACGGCGTCGTCGGAGTCGGCGATCCGGGCGGCCTCCAGGATCGTGTAGGTCTTCTTCCACAACAGCGGCGCCAGCTCCTGCACGGCATCGCGGTGGGCGCGCGTCGCGGTGAGTACGAGATCGCGTCCGGTGAGCAACCGGGAGGTGAGCAGCCGTGAGGAGAACCCGCCCCCGTCACCCCCGTAGCCCTGCAGTACCCGCAGGGACTCCCGGTGGATCTCCACGCCGTTGGCCGCCCGTGTCCCCGCCGAGTCGACCGTCACGTCCAGTCCCGCCGCCTCCGCGCGCCTGGCCAACAGACGTTCGGCCAGCGGGGAACGACACATGTTGCCGGTACACACCGTCATCACCGAGATCGCCATGCCGACGATCCTAGTGTGCCGTCGTGGCGCGCATTTCCCTCCGGACCTCGGACCCCGGCCCCCTACCGCCTCCGCCCGTCACTCCCCGCGCCACTGCGGGGTGCGCTTCTCCAGGAACGCGGTCATGCCCTCCTGGGCGTCACAGGTGACGGCGTTGGTGGCCATCGTCTCGGCCATTTCGCGGTACGCCTCGTCCTGGGGCAGGTCGATCTGCAGGTAGAAGGCCTGCTTGCCGATCTCCAACGTCAATGGGCTGGCGTCGGCGATCTGCACCGCGAGTTCGTCCGCCCGGGAGCGCAGCCGGTCGGCGGGGACCGCCTCGTTGATCAGTCCCCAGTCCACGGCGGTGGCGGCGTCGATGGTCTCGCCGGTCAACAGCATCTGCATGGCGCGCTTGCGACCGACGGCGCGGGAGACCGCCACCATCGGGGTGGAGCAGAACAGGCCGATCTTCACGCCGGGGGTACCGAAGCGTGCGGTGTCGACGGCCACGGCCAGGTCGCAGGTGGCGACGAGCTGGCATCCTGCGGCTATCGCGTGGCCCTGCACCTCGGCGATCACCGGCTGCCTGATCGCCTGGATGGTCTCCATGAGCTGGACGCAGGTGGTGAAGACCTCGCGCTCCTGCGTGAGCGAGCGGTCGACCATCTCGCTGATCTCGTGTCCGGCGGACAGCGCGGGTCCCGAGCCGGTGAGCACGACGACCCGGCAGTCCGGGTCGTCACCGAGGTCGCGGATCGCCCCCGTCGCCTCCCGCATCATCTGCAGGGAGAGCGGGTTGCGCCGCTCGGGCCGATCGAGGGTGACGCGCGCGATCGGGCCGCTGCGCTCGACGAGGACGAACGGGGTGCTCATGGGACCTCCGGAGGGGATGAGGGGCTGGCGCCTCCCCTGGTTCTACCCCGTGGCCCCGGTCGACGGGCCGGGACGGGGCCCGGACGCCCCCACCGGACGCGGCGGACCCTCCGGACGCGGCGGGCCCTCCGGTGGCGCCGGACACCGGGGCCCGGCCGGGAGTCAGGTCGCGGCGGTCCCGTGCCGGCCGTCGCACCACTGCTCGGCGGGCACGGTGGCCTTCACCTGGTCGACGTGCTCACCGCAGCCGTCCCAGGTGGTCTTGCCGCAGACGGGGCAGGTGACGGGGTAACACATAAGAATCTCCTCAGATCCGACTACATACCCTAGGGGGTACGCCTGTGAGGGTAGGTCAGTTCTCGTCCGGGCGCCACACGGCGTCCACGGCGGACGTCGCCTCCCTCAAGTGTTCGACGTGGGCCTCACACGCCTCCCACTGTGGCAGCCGCCCCGCGGCGGCGACGTCGAGCAGGCTCGGGGCGTCGCGGTCGCGCTCGCTCATGACGTGCTCGATCGAGGTGCCGTCGAGGGCCGTCCCCGGCCAGTCGATGGCGATCTTGGGGTCGAACGCGTCGATGACGTGCTCGGCCCCGGGGCGCCACCCCTCCGAGCAGAAGTACATCACCGTGGACTGCGGCTCGAGCGCCAGGAAGCCGTGCGCCACGCCCTCGGGGATGTAGAGGGCCCGCTGCTCGACCGAGTCGAGGATGACCCCGGCCCACTCGCCGAACGTCGGCGAGCCCACCCGGATGTCCACCACCACGTCGAACACGGTGCCGGACGGGCACAACACGTACTTGGCCTGACCGGGCGGGACCTCCGCGAAGTGCAGGCCGCGCAGCACACCCTCCCCGGAGACCGAGACGTTGACCTGCGCGAGGTCGAAGCGGTGGCCGGTCATACGGCGGAAGTTCTCGTCGGTGAACGCCTCGTGGAACACCCCGCGGTCGTCGGAGATCTGCCGAGGGGTGATCTCCCACGCCCCCGACACGCTGAGCTCGCGCAGCTGCACGTCGGTCCCGCCTTCCTGTCGTCTGTCGATCCGACCCGTGGATCCCGACCACCCTAGCCGCGCATCGCCTCCACGATCTGCGCCGCCGTCCACTCGCCGATGAGCAGGCACCGCATCGCGTCGTCGTGGACGGACGCGTCCTCGCGCCACCCGGTGACGACGAACTGGAACACGTAGGTGGCCTCGTCGTCGCTCCATCCCACGATCAGACTGGAGGTGGCCATCCGCCCCGGTTCGGCCGTGTAGGTGCCGCGCAGGTAGCGGTAGACGCTGCGGACGGCGCCGGCGGACTCGTCGCCCTCGCCGGCCACCTGCTCGAGCAGGGTCCACTCGGCCAGCGCATCGGCCGTGGCGACGATCATCTCGACCGCCTGCTCGGTGTCCATCGCCGGGGCGACGCGTGCGCAGGTGGCGACGGCGTTGGGCGAGAACCCGTCGCGGTGTGCGCCCGGGTCCACGTAGATCACCGCGGACGGCTCGGGCGATTCGATGCGCTGCCACGGCGGGCTGTCCACCCAGGTAAGCGGCTGTGCGGCCACGGCCATGGGCGGGCTCGCGTCCAGCGAGCGACCGGTCGAGGCGCAGTATTCCTGGATCGAGGTCATCGTGGGCTCCCGGGCCCCGTCAGCCCTGGAGGCCCGCGCCGACGATGTGCGCGCCCCCGTCGACGACGAGGGTCTGCCCGGTCATCCAGTGCGCGTCATCGGAGAGCAGGAACGCCACGGGCCCGGCGATGTCGTCGGGCACCCCCAGTCGCCCGGCCGGCAGCGCCGCCGACATGGCCTCTTCGCGGCCGGAGTACAGCGCCTCGGCGAACCTGGTCTTGACCACGCCCGGGGCGACGGCGTTGACGCGCACGGCCGGGCCGACCTCCACGGCGAGCTCCTGGGTCAGCCGCATGACCAGCGCCTTGGTGGCGCCGTACCAGCCGATCCCCGGCGAGGGGGCCAGGCCGGCGATGGAGGCGATGTTCACCACGGCGCCGCCGCGCTCCCCCAGCCCGGCGTGGTAGATCTTCTGCGTCCACGACAGGGTCCCGAGGGCGTTGACCTCGGTGATCTTGCGGGCGGCGGCGAGGTCGATGTCGACGGTGCGGCCGAAGACGGGGTTGATGCCGGTGTTGTTGACCAGCAGGTCGATGGGGCCGAACTTCTCCTCGGCGCGGGCGATGACCTCGCGCTGGTGGTCCTCGTCGTCGCTCTTGCCGGCCACGGCGAGCACCCGGTCCGGCGCGCCGAGCTCGGCGACGGCCTCGTCGAGGCCCTCCTGTCCCCGGGCGGTGATGACCACCGAGGCCCCCTCCGCGAGCAGGCGTCCCGCGATCCCCAGGCCGATCCCCCGGCTCGCCCCGGTGACGAGCGCGGTGCGTCCTGCGAAGCGGTCGGGGACGACAGGGCCGGTGCGGGGGGCGGGAAGGGGGGTAGCGGTCACGACCGTCTCCTTATGAGGGTGGGATGGCGTCTGGTGTGCGCCTCCCAGCCTAGAGGCCGTGCGGCTGGGGGCCCGCCGAGACGGGGTCTCTCGGGATTCTCTCAGCGGACCCTCCGGGATTCCTTCACCTGCGGGTCGCCGGGCGCTAGAGTTGTTGACGGGTCTCATCCGGCCGCTCCCTCAGGCGGCGCTACTATCCCGGGGTGTGTGCATGTCACCACTAGTTCCACGCGCTGGCGCGGAGTCGGCGGCGTGTTCGATCCTCGACATCCCCGGCCCGCGCTGGTTCGGGCAGGACGATCCGATCTGGCGCGTCCACGGTGACGCGTCCACCCCGATCGGGATCACCACCGGCCTTCTCATGCTGACCGCCGACCCCTCCTACTCCGCCGTGGTGGCCGCGTGCGGAGCCGAGGAGCACCCGTGGTCGGTGGACGACTACCTGCACGACCTCGTGGAGATCTCGACGTTCGGCACGGTCGACGACGCCATGGTGACCATCGAGCACGCCCGCCGTGACCACAGTTCCTTCTCCGGCACCACCGAGCACGGCGACTACTACTACGGCTCGGACCCCGCGCTGATCGAGTGGGCGCAGGCCGCGATGGCGTGGGCCCTGCTCGCCGCGTTCCAGCGCTTCTCGGGGCGGCAGCTCTCCCCCGCCGATTCCGACCGGTACGTGTGTCAGTGGTCGGGCCTCGCGCGGCTCCACGGCGCCCGGAGTTTCCCCTCGACCGTCCGCGAGCTCGAGCAACTGTTGCGTGGGTCCCGCGGTCGCGCCCGGGCCACCGTCGCCGGTCGCCGCGCCGCGGCCAAGCTTCGCGAGGACGCCAACGCCTGCCCCGGGGTCACGGAGAACTCGGTGATCGCCCACCGGTCGTGCACCACGGTCGTGGACGCCGCCGCGAGCCTGGTGCCCTCGGAGGTGCGTCGCGCGCTGGATCTGCCGCACCGTCCGATGGACCGCACCGCCGTGTTCGGGCGGATCACCAAGGCACACGAGGGCCTCGCGCGGCCGAGACTGACGACCCGCGCACCGATCGCAGCCCCGTCGGCGATGCGGTCCCGGACCGCCTGAGCGTCCCGACCCGGGCCATACGGACCCGACGCGCCCGGCCGGTGGCGGTCACCAGTGACCGTTGACGCCGCCCTTGATCCATCCTGCGATCTCCCACACGAGATGCACGGGCAGCATCACGCGGTCGAGCCGGTCGATGGGTGTCATCCGCACGTCCAGCCCGGTGGCGCCCCGCATCCACGTTCCGGCCCGCAGCGTGTGGGGCCGGTTGGTCACCACCAGGATCCGTTCCCACCCGCGCGCCCGGGCGATCGCCGCGACCGACTGCGCCTCGCCCCACGTGGTGCGCGGGTCGGGTGAGAAGCACACCACCTCGGCGCCGGACGGGCGGGCCGGACCGGTGCACAGCCGCCGGGCCACCTTCTCCGAGTTCCCGCCGGGATTGCTTACCAGCAGGGTGTCGGCGTATCCCGCCTCCACGAGATCGCGGGCGTACAGGTGTCGCCCGTCGTCCGCGCCGGCCAGCATGACCACGGCGTCGGCGCGCACGGGGTCGTCCGCGCGGGGCTGCAACAGGAACGCACCCCACGCGGTGAGCGCGAGCACACCGACGGTGGCGGTGGCCGCGACGGCGATCCCGGCCGCGAGCACTCCGCGGCGGGTCCGGTTCACGACCCGGGACCCGGGAGCTCGCCCCGCTCCCGCTGTCGCTGGGCGATCCAGCCCTCGTGGGCGATCGCGCGGACGAGATCCTGCCTCCAGTCGTCCATCGGCGCCAGCCCGGCGGCACGCCACGAGGCGTCGGAGAGCACGGAGAAGGCCGGCCTCGGGGCGGGGCGCGCGAACTCCTCGCTGGAGCAGGGTCGCACCCGCTCGGGATCCGCCCCGAACCACGTGAACACCGCCCGGGCGAGGTCGAACCACGTCGTGCGGCCTCCCCCTGCCAGGTGAAGGGTCAGGCCCCTCGCGTCGAACTCGCCCCCGGCATCCCTGGCCACGAGGCCGAGCAGTCGATCGGCCAGCGGCGCCGTGTAGGTGGGCGAACCCCACTGATCGTCGACCACGGTGAGCGTCTCGCGCTCCCGTTCCAGTCGGGCCATGGTGGCCACGAAGTCGGACCCGCGCAGCCCCTCCCCCGCGCGTTCGGGCCCGCTGTACACCCACGCGGTGCGCACGATCGTCGTCTCGGGGTACACCGACAGCGCCGCCCGTTCCCCCGCGAGCTTGGTGCGTCCGTACGCGGTCGCCGGCGCGGTCGGGTCGTGCGGCTCGAGAGCCGGAGCGGTGGCCGGGTCACCCCCGCCGGGGACCTCGCCCGAGAAGACGTAGTCGGTGCTGATGTGGAACAACCGGATCCCGCGGTCGCGGCACGCCACGGCCAGCGACTCCACCCCGTCGGCGTTGACCGCGTGGGCGGTGGACTCGTCGGCCTCCGCGCCGTCGACGTCGGTGTATGCGGCCGCGTTGATCACGACCTCCGGTTCGTGGCGGTCCAGGGCGGAGGCGATCGACGCCGGGTCGGTGACGTCGAGCTCGTCGCGTCCCACCGCGACCGCGCCGCCACCGAGCCGAGCCCTCGATTGCTTGTCGAGGTAGTGCCCGAGCTGCCCGCGGCCGCCCGTCGCGAGGATCCGCGGCCACCTGCCGGCGGTCACAGGGTGCGTCCCTTCTCGCGGCGCAGGACATCGAGGAGATACCGGCCGTACCCCGACTTCTGCAGGGCACGGGCGCGGTCGGTGAGCTCGTCGTCGTCGAGATACCCCATCCGCCACGCCACCTCCTCCGGGCAGCCGATCTTCAGTCCCTGTCGGTCCTCGATCGTGCGGACGTAGTTGCCCGCGTCGAGCAGGGAGTCGTGCGTGCCCGTGTCGAGCCACGCCGTACCGCGCGGCAGCACCTCGACGTGCAGACGCTCCTCGCGCAGGTAGTGACGGTTGATGTCGGTGATCTCGTACTCACCCCGGGCGGACTTGCCCAGGCCCCGCGCCACGTCCACCACGTCGGCGCTATAGAAGTAGAGCCCGGGGACGGCGAAGTCGGACGCCGGGTCCTCCGGCTTCTCCTCGAGGCTGATCGCCCGCCCGTCCGCGTCGAAGTCGATCACCCCGTATGCACTCGGGTTCGACACCCGGTAGGCGAACACGGCGCCACCGTCGGGATCGGCGAACCGTCGCAGCTGCGTGCCCATGCCGGGCCCGTAGAAGATGTTGTCCCCCAGGATCAGGGCCACCGGCTCGTCCCCGATGTGGTCGGCGCCCAGCACGAACGCCTGCGCCAGCCCCTCCGGGGCCGCCTGCTCGATATAGCTGAGGGTGATGCCGAACCGGCTGCCGTCGCCCAGCAGGCGGCGGAACTGGGTGGAGTCCTCGGGCGTGGTGATGATGAGGATGTCGCGGATCCCCGCCAGCATGAGCGTGGAGAGCGGGTAGTAGATCATCGGCTTGTCGTAGACGGCCATCAGCTGTTTGCTCGTGGCCAACGTGAGCGGGCTCAACCGGGTGCCGCTGCCGCCGGCCAGGACGATGCCCTTCACAGCACCGTCTCCGTCCGCGCGTACGTCGCCTCGACGCGCTCCTTGACCGGCTCCCACCAGTCACGGTGGTCGCGGTACCACTCGATCGTCTGCCGCAGGCCCTCGCGTAGGTCGGTGTGTCGCGGCTCCCAGTCCAGCTCCTCGCGCGTCGCGGTGGCGTCGATGGCGTAGCGCAGGTCGTGGCCGGGCCGGTCGGTGACGTGGTCGAACCCGGGGTCTCCCCCGGCCTCGCCGCCGTTCGCGCCGCTGCCGTCGGCCACTCCCATGAGCTCGCAGATCATGCGCATCACCTCGAGGTTCGAATGCTCGCCGTCCGCTCCGATGAGGTAGGTCCGGCCGGGCTCACCGGCGGCGAGGACGCGCAGGACCGCCGCATTGTGGTCGTCGACGTGGATCCAGTCCCGCACGTTGGCCCCGCTGCCGTAGAGACGCGGACGGCGGCCGTCGAGGATGTTGGTGATCTGCCGCGGGATGAACTTCTCCACGTGCTGGAACGGTCCGTAGTTGTTCGAGCAGTTGCTGATCGTGGCGCGCACCCCGAAGCTGCGGACCCAGGCGCGTACGAGCATGTCCGCGCCGGCTTTGGTGGCCGAGTACGGGCTCGAGGGGTTGTACGCCGTGGCCGGGGTGAACTTGGCCGGATCGTCCAGCTGGAGGTCCCCGTACACCTCGTCGGTCGACACGTGGTGCAGCCGCACATCGTGCCGCCGACACGCCTCGAGGACGGCGTAGGTACCGACGATGTTGGAGTGCACGAAGGGCCAGGGCGCGGCCAGCGAGTTGTCGTTGTGACTCTCCGCGGCGAAGTGCACCACGGCGTCCCGCGGCCCTGTCAACGCCGCGACCAGACGGTCGGTGACCGCCGGGTCCGCACAGTCCGCCTCGATCAGTTCCACCCGGCCGGCGGGCAGACCGTCCAGGTTCGCACGGTTGGCGGCGTAGGTCATGGAGTCCAGGACCGTGACGTGGGCGTCCGGGTACTCGCGGATCACGGTGTGGACGAAGTTGGCGCCGATGAACCCGGCTCCCCCGGTGACGACGAGGCGCATGGGCACAACCCTACCGCTGCGAACGGACCGCCCCCGCCCCTTCCGCGGGGCCCGGGGTGTCCTCGGCCTCCGGCGTCGACCCGGCCACCGACCCCGCCTCCGGCCATGCCACCAACCCGGCCTCCGATCCGGGCGCGCCGGCCGAGTGGTCGACCGTTGCGTCGTCGGGGTGGTCGGGGTAGCCCCCGGCGGGTTCGCGGCGCAACTCCCGGTACGCGGCCAGCATGCGGGCGCGGCGGCGGTCGTGCGCCTCACTGGCCGTGGTGTCGCGCGGCGTCACCCGGACCGCCTCCTCGGCCGGGATGCCCGCCCGGAGCTGCCGCAGGCGCATCACCTCCGCGTCCAGCCGGGCTCCGTAGAGCACGCCCATGTTGACCAGCCACAGCCACAGGAGGAAGACGATGATCCCGGCGAGCGAGCCGTAGGTCCGGTTGAAGCTGCCGGCGGCGGAGAGGAACAGTCCGAACCCGGCGGTGGCCACCCCGATCACGAGCAGCGCGGCGCTCGCGCCGAGACTGACCCAGTGGAACCGTCGACCGGCGATGTTGGGTGAGAAGCGGTAGAGGATGGCCAGCGCCAGGATCGCCGAGATCACCGCGCCTGGCCACTTGGCGACGCCCCATACGGCCAGGGCCGTCTCGCCCAGGCCGATCCATCCCCCGATGGTCTCCGCGATGGGCCCGGTGAACACCAGGGCTAGACCCCCGACGGCCACCAGGACGATGAGCAGCGCGGTGAGCACCAGCCCGACGGGCAGCACCCGCCACAGCGGGCGTCCCTCGGCCACCCCGAAGATCGCGTTGATGGCCCGTCCGAGCGCCCAGACGTAGCGCGAGGCCGTGACCAGTGCGACGACCGCACCGACCAGGAGCGCCGTCCCCGCGGCCGGCGTGGTCACGAGCGTCTCGATGGGGCCGTGGACCGGGTCCAGCACCGCCGGCGGGGCGACGTCGGAGAGCATGTCCATGACCGCGTCCACCGTCCGCTCGCCCTGGCCGAACACGCCGAGCAGCGAGACCACTCCGAGGATCGCGGGGAACAACGAGAGCACGCCGTAGAAGGTGAGCGAGCCCGCCACGTCCGGGCCGCGGTCCCGGAAGAACTCCGACACCGATCGGGCCAGGACCAGCCGGGCGGTCCGGAGCCGTCTGCGCACCGTCCGGCCGGCGCCGCCCGAGATCGTCATGCCCTGATTGTGGCCCCTGCCGGTCGCGGGCGTCCCCGCCTCGCCGGTCAGTCGCGGTTGCGGGCCTGTTCCACCTGGGCCTGGCGGCGCACGTCGGCCGCGTCGTCGATGGTCTTCTGGTGCTTCTCGGCCGCCTTGTCGCTGGCCGTGGTGTCGCGCGGCGGGAGCTGGATGGTCTCCTCGGCGGGCAGCCCGGCCTGCAGCTCGCGGGCCCGCTCGATCTCGGCGTCCACCTCCGCACCGAACAGCAGGGCGTTGTTGGTGATCCACAGCCAGAGCAGGAACACGATGACACCGGCCAGCGAGCCGTACGTGGCGTTGTAGCTGCTGAAGTTGGAGACGTAGAAGACGAACCCGGCGGTGGCGACCGCCCACACGATCAGGGCGACGATCGCGCCCACGGAGATCCACCGGAACCTGGGTTGCTTGACGTTGGGCGAGAACCCGTAGAGGACCGCCAGGATGACGACGACGACGAGGATCAGCGCCGGCCACTTGGCGATGCCCCACACGGTCACGGCGGTCTCGCCGAGTCCGACGAGATCACCCACCCACTCGGCGATCGGGCCGCTGATCACCAACATGAGCCCGGCCACGCAGACCAGGAGCAGCAGGACCGCGGTGAGCAGGATCATCGCGGGCTTGAGCTTCCAGAAGGGACGACCCTCCTCGACCTCGTAGATGTTGTTCATGGCCCGCCCGAACGCTCCCACGTACCCGGACGCCGTCCACAGGGCGCCCGCGATACCGGTGATCAGTGCGATCCCGGCGGCAGGGGTGTTGACGAGGGACTCGATGGGGCCCCGCAGTGTCGCGAGCGTCTCCTCCGGAGCGGCGCCCTCGAAGAGCCCCATCACGGCGTCGACCGTGGCCTGTCCCTGCCCGAACACGCCGAGCAGAGACACCACGGCGAGCAGGGCCGGGAACAGCGACAGCACCGCGAAGTACGTCAGCGCCGCGGCGAGGTCGGTGCAGTTGTCCTTGGAGAACTCACCGGCGGCGCGCTTGAGGCCGATCTTCCAGGCGCCGCCCTTGAGCTTGGTCGGGGACTCGGGCTTGCCCGCGTCGGGATCAGAGTCCGGGTCGGGTTTATCGGTGATGTCGCGGCTGCTCGTACTCATGCCCAGGACCTTTCCACTAGCGGGCCTCCCCCGCATCCGGCTCGCCGACTCCCCCCACGGGATCATCGCCGACTCCCGGTGCGTTACCCTGATTGGTGTCACGTCACCAAAGTGGCGTATCTACAATCTCAAGGTCACCTGACCATCGTTGAACCAGAGGGAGAATCACCGTGAGCCTGTCCAACGCCATCCTCCGCGGAGTCACCGGCGCCTTCGTCCTCAACTCGGGCCTGAGCAAGCGAGGCATGCCGACCGAGGCCGCCCAGGGCCTGCAGGGCTTCGCCGCGACGGGCGTTCCCGCCGTGACCAAGATGGATCCCGATTCCTTCGGCAAGTTCGTCGCCTACTCGGAGATCGGCATCGGCGCCGCCCTCCTCACCCCGGTCGTGCCCCGCAGGATCGCGGGCGCCGCCCTCGGCGTGTTCTCCGCGGGCCTGCTGGCCATGTACTTCCGCAACCCCGCCATGACCGAGGACGACGGCATCCGCCCCAGCCAGGAGGGCATGTCCCTGGCCAAGGACGCGTTCATGGCCGCGATCGCCGGCGCGCTGGTCACCGACCGGTAGTCCGACGGCCGGTGGGCGTCCGCGCCCGGCACCCGGCACCCGGCACTCATAGTCGCGACGGCCCGGACCCGCATCCCGCGGGGCCGGGCCGTCGCGCGTCCCCGGACCGGATGCGCGGGCCGCACATGTCGCCGACCATGGGGCGATGACGCAGAACCCGGAATCCGATGTCCCGGCCCGCCGGATGCGGATAGTCGTCACCGGCGCCAGCGGGAACGTGGGGACCCCTCTCCTGCGCCGCCTGCTCGCCGACGGCCACGACGTGGTGGGACTGTGCCGCCGGATCCCACCGGCCACCGCCCCCTACGACGGTGCCGAGTGGCACCGGGTGGACCTGTCCTACGCCCGCGCCGAGGATCTGGTGGGAATCTTCCGGGGAGCCGACGCGGTCATCCACCTCGCCTGGGGCTTCCAGCCGACCCGCGACGTGGACCACCACCGGCGACTGGGCGTGGGCGGCACCGCGGCGGTCGTCGGCGCGTGCCGACTGGCTGGCGTGCCGCACCTCGTGCACCAGTCCTCGGTGGGCGCCTACGCCCCGGTGTCCGACGGTGGCCCCGGGGTGTCGGTGAGCAGTCGCGTGAGCGAGGATGCCGAGCTGGGCGGGGTGCCCACGGCCGCCTACAACCACCACAAGACGGCCGCCGAACGCCTGCTGGACCAGCACGAGCGTGAACACCCCGGCAGCCCGACGATCGCCCGCATGCGGGCCGCGTTCATCGTGCACGGCGAGGCGGCCTCGGGCCTGGCGCGCTACTTCAGCCCCGCCGTCGCGCCCCTCCGGTTGATCCGGGCGCTGCCGATCCTGCCGGTGGACCGGCGCCTCACGGTGCCCCTGGTGCACGGCGACGACATGGCCTCGGCGCTCGCGGCCGCCGCGACGACCGGCGCGCAGGGCGCGTTCAACATCGCGGCCGAACCACCCGTGACCCGCGACATGATCGCCCGCGAGCTCGGGGCACGGCCGGTCGAACTGCCGCTGCGGATCCTGCGGCAACTGGTCCACGTCAGCTGGCTGCTGCACCTCCAGCCGCTGAGCATCGGCTGGGTCGACCTGGCGTTCGGGGTCCCGCTCATGCACACCACCCGCGCCCGGGCCGAACTCGGCTGGCACCCCACGGTCCCGGCCGACGAGGCACTCCGGGAGGTGATCGACGCGATCGCCGCCGGGCGGGCGGGCACGTCCCCGCCCCTGCGCCCGCGGACCCTGCTGGACGCGCTGGCCTCGCTACGCCGCGGCGGCCCCGTCGACGTCAGACGACTGCCCTGATCGCGCCCAGGATGGCGTCCGCGAGGTCGGCCCGGCACACGACGAGGTCCGGGAGGTAGGTGTCGGCCACGTTGTACTCCAGCGGGGAGCCGTCGACCCGCACCGCGACAAACCCGCGGGCCAGCGCCACCCCGGCCGGGGCGGCGGAATCCCACTGGTACTGACCCCCGGCGTGGATGTAGGCGTCCGCCTCGCCGCGGACGACGGCGGCCGTCTTGGCCCCGGCTGACCCCAACGGCACCAGATCCCCGCCCACCGCCTCGGCGACCGCGTCGGCGAACCGGGGAGGACGGGACGCGGAGAGGACGATCCTCGGCCGGGAGCCCGTCCGCGGGGGAAGGAGGCCTCCTCCGTCGACCCCGCCGTTGCCCACGGGTGCGGCGTAGACCTCGTCGTCGTCGACCCCCGACACCACCCCGAGCGCCGGTAGCCCGACCGCTGCGGCGGTGAGTCGCGACAGGGCCGGGTCCCCGTGGCGTTCCCACAGGGCCACGTGGACGGCCCAGTCCGGCCGGTCACCGAGGCCGTACTCACGGGTGCCGTCGACGGGATCGATGATCCAGACACGGTCGGCGTCCACCCGCGCGAGGTCGTCGGCCGACTCCTCCGACAGGACCGCGTCGCCCGGACGCGCCGCCGCGAGCCGGTCGAGCAGCAGCGTGTTGGCTCGACGGTCCCCGATGTCGCCGAGCTGCCGCCCGGTGGGGCCGGACGAACGCAGGTCCACCAGCAGGCGTCCGGCCTCCGTGGCGAGGTCGACGGCGAGTTGCTGATCCGGGGTACGCGAGGCGACGGTCATGCCCACCAGCCTAGGAGGCGTACCGCCCGCGGGGGCGCGAGAGGCCTACCGCCAGCGGGAGCGCAGGCCCCGGCGCCGGGGATGCCCGTACTGGCGGGCGACGCGGGCGGGCTCGTCCGGGCAGCGATGGGCATCTGCCGCGACCCGGGCCGCGCCACGCGACGGCAGAACGCCGCTGCGCGCGTTGCAGCGATGACAACCCCACACCGCGCCGTCGGCCGTCTCCTCGACGTAGCACGGACGCTCTCCGACCTCGCTCATGGTTCCCCTTGAAGCCCCAGCGCCGGCCCCGAGCCAACGCGTAGGCCCCCTATCTTGTCATAAATTTTTACTACGCAACAGTGGAAACATCGTGCGCATCTCGCGTCACCCCCGAAGTGCCGGCAGAGGTTCTGGACAGCCGACCAGCGCGCCGCCGTGGGGCAGTAGACAGAACGGTCTAGACATCCTCCACATCCTATGTCTACTGTATTGCTCTACTTACTCAACTCACTACCCACAAGGTGACCGTGAAGACTCTCATCGTGCTCGGCGTCGTCGGCGCCATCGCCCAACTCATCGACGGCTCCCTGGGCATGGCGTACGGCGTGACGTCCACGACGCTGCTGGTCGCGGCCGGTATCGCCCCCGCCGCCGCGTCGGCATCCGTGCACTTCGCGGAGATCGGCACCACCCTCGCCTCCGGCATCTCCCACCACAAGCTCGGCAACGTCGACTGGCGGATCGTGCGCATCCTCGCGGTGCCCGGCGCGATCGGCGCCTTCGCCGGCGCCACCCTGCTGTCCAGCCTCCCCGCCGACGTGGCCAAGCCCGTCGTGGGCGCGATCCTGCTCACCCTGGGCCTGTACGTCCTGTACCGCTTCCTCGCCCTGGGCGGGCGGCGCCCCGAGTTCCGCGGACGGGTCCGCACCGGGTTCCTCGTGCCGCTCGGCCTGGTCGGCGGCACCCTCGACTCCCTCGGCGGCGGCGGCTGGGGCCCGGTCGGCACCACCTCCCTGCTGTCCTCGGGCCGCGTCGAGCCGCGCAAGGTCGTCGGCTCCATCGACACCTCCGAGTTCGTGGTGGCGGTCGGCGGGTCACTCGGCTTCCTCGTGGGCCTGGGCGCGGCCGGCATCAACTGGGGCTACGCGCTGGCGCTCCTCATCGGCGGAGTGCTCGTGGCCCCGCTCGCGGCGTGGCTCGTCAAGCACCTGCCCGCCCGGGTGCTCGGCACGGCGGCCGGCGGCCTGATCGTCGTCACCAACACCCGCACCCTGCTGGTGTGGGCCGAGGTGCCCTCGTCGGCGACCACCCCGATCCTGCTGGCCCTGGTCGCCGTGTGGATCGGCCTGGTCACCTGGGCGGTGCTCGCCGAGCGCAGGACCCCCGGCGACGACGACGAGGCCGGCACCCACCCCGCCGGACCCGCCCGTGCGGGGACCGCCGAATCCGCCCCGGCCCAGGCCTGACCGGACCGAGGCGGGCGACCGGGGAGTCTCGGACCTTCACTCCCCCGCCCGCCACGACGGACCCTCTGGGAGACTGTTCCCATGAGGGTCACGGCCAAGTCCGACTACGCCTTGCGCGCACTCGTCGAACTGGCGACGGCACAGCTCGACGTTCCGGACGCCGCTCCCCGCGAGAACCCGGTCAGCGCCGAGGAGTTGGGGCGTCGGCAGGACATCCCGCACGGCTTCCTCCAGGCGATCCTGTCGGACCTGCGCCGGGCCGGGATCGTGGCCAGTCGCCGGGGGAAGACCGGCGGATGGTTCCTCGGCCGCGCCGCCGGGGACATCTCGGTCGCCGACGTCCTACGAGCCGTCGACGGACCACTGGTCAGCGTCTATGACGTCCGCCCCGAATCGGTGGTCTACAACGAGCGCGCCGCGATCCTCCAGCACGTGTGGATCGCCTCCCGCGCCGCGCTGCGCCGGGTGATGGACGCCGTGACGATCGCCGACCTCGCGGCCGGGCACCTCCCGGGCGAGGTCCACGCACTGACCCTCGACACCGACGCCTGGGAGGCCCGCTAACGCTGACGGTAGCGCTCGAGCGCTCTCCTGGCCGGGGACGCCGTCGCACCGTGGATGGCGATGGACGCGACGATCACCAGCGACACCGCGGGCCAGAGTGACCAGCCGTCGTCCTTGGAGAAGTAGCCCATCGCGTAGCAGAGATAGAACAGTGACCCGACGCCCCGGACACCGAAGGCGGCGACGAAGAGCCGCTCGGGGCGCCGCAGTTTGCGATCGCCCAGCAGTGCGATCCAGGCGGTGAGCGGCCTGATCACGAACAGGACCCCGGCCGCCACCACCGCGTGCGACCACTCCAGCCGGAAGACCGCGTCCGAGATGAACGACGCCCCGATCACCAGCAGGACCAGAAGCGTGAGCAGGTGCTCGGTGAACTCGATGAACTCGTGGGCCCGGGCGTGCTTCTCGTCGTGACGCTCCGCCGCGCGGACGCCCAGCGCCGCGCAGAACACCGCCAGGAAGCCCCACCCGCCCACGAGTTCGCCGACACCGTAGGCCAGGAGCAGCGTGGCCACCGCGGCCGCGGGTTCGGCATAGCCGACGAGGCGGTGCTCGCCGATGCGGACCCGGTACAGGGCCGCCCCCACCAGCCGGCCGATGACCCACCCGGCCACGGCCCCGATGACCGTCTTGCCCGCCAGGTCCCAGGCCAGCCAGGTCCAGACCCACTCCGAGGGCGGCCCCTTGGTGGCCAGGAGGATCGCGAGGTAGACGAACGGGAACGCCAGCGCGTCGTTGAGGCCCGCCTCCGAGGTGAGGGCGAAGCGCGCCTCGTCGTGCTCGTCGTCGACCTTCTCCCCCTCGCCGTGACCGGGGCCCTCCACCTGCACGTCGGAGGCCAGCACCGGGTCGGTCGGGGCGAGTACGGCCCCGAGCAGGACCGCGACCGCCGGGGTCAGGCCGAGTGCCCACCACCCGAGCACCGCGACGCCTGCGATCGACAGCGGCATCCCGATGGCGAGCAGGCGCCAGGTGGTGCTCCACCCCCGGAAGGTGAGCGGACGGTCGAGCGCCAGGCCGACGCCGAAGAGCGCGACGATGACGGTGATCTCCGCCATCCGCTCGGCGAGCTCCGCGTGCTCGATGACGTCGACGAGCTGCGACTCGTTGGGCATGAGCCAGCCGATGAGCATGCCCACGCCCACCACGACGATCGGCGCGGACAGGACCCGCTCGCGGAGCAGTCGCGGAAGGAATGAGCCGACGAGCAACGCCGCCCCGATGACCGCGTACATGAGGTCGGTATTGGCCACCGCAGGAGTGTGGCCCCACGGGGGGTCGACGCGCCACCGGACCGCGTCAGGCTCGGGCGGCCGCCTGCTCCGCGGGCTCGTCCCGGTGCACCGAGAACCGGCGCACGAGGATCCTCCACACCAGCGGCCCCACCGTGACCAACACCAGCGTGATGACGCCGATGAGGAGCGGGGACGCACCCAACATCGCCGAGGCGGTCACGGCCAGCACGATCGTGATCCCTCGACGGATCAGCCCCTGGGGGACGCGGCTGGCGAACTTCGAACCAAAGAACGTGCCCACCGCACCCCCGATCAGCAGCGGGACCAGCAGGCCCCAGTCGACCCCGGTGACCATCACGTGGCCGATGGCCGCCGCGATCACGAGCGGGACCGCCTGCACCAGGTCGGTGCCCACCAACCGCAGCGCGGCCAGCGTGGGGTACAGCAGCATGATGCACATCATGATGACCGTGCCAGAGCCCACCGAGGTGATGCCCACCATCAGGCCACCGATCACCCCGACCAGCAGGGTGATGAGCGGCTTGACGGGTGGGTCGGGGTCGTCACCGGTGCGGATGCGCCCGGACATCTCGAAGAAGGCCCGCAGGAAATAGGCCGTCGAGGCCACGATGAGCGTGGCACCGATGGCCTTCTTGAGCAGGCCCTGCACATCGTCGGCACCGATCGCGTGGACGAGCCACGCGCCCAGGTAGGCCGTCGGCACCGACCCCAGGACCAGCCAGAACGCGATCTTGAGATTGGGCTTGCCGTGCCGCCAGTGCACGCCCGCCCCGACGACCTTGTTGACCGCGTTGACCACGAGGTCGTTGGCGACCGCCGCCGTCGGCGGGATGCCCACGAGGATGAGCGCCGGCGTCATCAGCGCGCCGCCGCCCATCCCCGTCAGACCGATCACCACGCCGATCACCGCACTGACGACCAGCAGCCCGAGCGACTCGTAGGTCCAGAGGGCCTCGGGCACCGGCTCAGATCCCCAGGATGGAGCTGAGGATCCGCTGCGCGACCTCTTCGGCCGTCCCGTCCTCGGGACGCACGTGCAGGTCGGGCGTCAGCGGCGGCTCGTACGGCGCGGACACCCCGGTGAACTCCGGGATCTCGCCGGCCCGGGCCTTGGCGTACAGGCCCTTCGGGTCGCGGGCCTCGCACTCGGCCAGCGGGGTGTCCACGAAGACTTCGGTGAAGGGCAGGTCGGCCTTGGCGTGGACCTGACGTGCCGCGTCGCGGTCGGCGCGCATGGGCGAGATGAGGGAACAGATGACGACGACGCCGGCGTCCGCGAACAGCGCCGCCACCTCCGCGGTGCGGCGGATGTTCTCGGCGCGGTCGGAGGCCGAGAACCCGAGGTCGGCGTTGAGGCCGTGCCGCAGGTTGTCGCCGTCGAGGATGTAGGCGGGGTGCCCGGACTCGATGAGCAGTCGCTCGACCTCGGAGGCGATCGTGGACTTGCCCGATCCGGACAGTCCGGTGAGCCACAGCGTGCGACCCTGTCCCCGGTCCCCGCGCTGGACGGCCCCGGCGTGCCAGACCACGTTGGACCCCGTGGTGGCGGGCCCGATGATCATGCCCGCGCCCACGGTGTTCCCGGTGATCTCGTCGACCATGATGAACGCACCGGTGTCGCGGTTGCGGCGGTACGGGTCGTACATCAGCGGGGTCTGTGTGCGCAGGCCGATGCGGCCGATCTCGTTGAGCCCGAGCTCGGTGGAGTCCGGGTCGCGGTGCAGCGTGTTGACGTCGAGCCGGTACTCCATCCCGGTGACGATCGCTTTGGTGTCACGGGTGGTGTGCTTGATGACGTAGCGCTTGTTCTGCTGCAGCGTGGAGACGTCGTCGAACCAGCAGATCATCGCCTCGAGCTCGGCGCCCTGGTGCGGGCGGTTGCCCGGGCGGGCGATCATCTCGCCGCGGACGATGTCGATCTCGTCGTTCAGCGCGATCGTCACGGCGGCGGGCGCGGCGGCCTCGTCCAGCTCCGCCCCGCCCGGGCCCCAGATCGCCTTGACCGTCGACTGCCGACCGGACGGCATGACCACCACGTCGTCGTCGACCTTGATGATGCCGCCCGCGACGGTGCCCGCGAACGAGCGGTGATCCAACCCGTCGGCGCGCTGGGGGCGGATCACGTACTGGACCGGGAACCGGACGTCGGTGAGGTTGCGGTCCGAGGCGATGTGGACGTTCTCGAGGTGGTCGAGCAGCGCCGGGCCGGTGTACCAGGGCATGGCCTCCGAGCGGTCGACGACATTGTCGCCCTTGAGCGCCGACAACGGCACGAAGGTGACGTCGTGGACCTCGAGCTTGGCGGCGAAGTCGGTGAACTCGGTCCGGATGGCCTCGAAGGTGGCCTCGTCGTAGTCCACCAGGTCCATCTTGTTCACCGCCACCACCAGACGCGGGATGCCGAGGAGCGCCGACAGGAAGGCGTGCCGGCGGGTCTGCTCGAGCACGCCCTTGCGGGCGTCGACGAGGATGATCGCCACGTCGGCCGTGGAGGCGCCGGTGACCATGTTGCGCGTGTACTGCACGTGGCCCGGGGTGTCGGCGATGATGAACTTGCGCCGCGGGGTCGAGAAGTAGCGGTAGGCCACGTCGATCGTGATGCCCTGCTCCCGCTCGGACCGCAGCCCGTCGGTGAGCAGCGCGAGGTCGGTGTACTCGTCGCCGCGCTTGGCGGAGGTGGCCTCGATGGAGGCGAGCTGGTCCTCGAAGATGCCCTTGGAGTCGAACAGCAGTCGGCCGATGAGGGTCGACTTGCCGTCGTCGACGGAGCCGGCGGTGGCGATACGCAGCAGCTGGGCCTGCTCGGACATGGTGTGGCCGGGCTCGGCGGTGGCGTGCCCGGTGGTGGCGTGCCCGGTCTCGGCCGGGCGCGTCTCGGTGGTCGGGGTGCTCATCAGAAGTAGCCCTCCTTCTTGCGGTCTTCCATGCCGGCCTCGGAGATCCGGTCGTCGGCACGGGTGGCGCCGCGCTCGGTGACGCGGGTGCCCGCGACCTCGGCGACGACGGCGGCGTTGTCGGTGGCGTCGGACTCGACGCAGCCGGTGCAGGTGGCGTCTCCGACCGTGCGGAAGCGGACCAGCTCGGTGCGCGCCTCCTCGTGCGGGAGGGTCTCGAGGAACCGGGTCTTGGCCAGGAGCATGCCGTCGCGCTCGATGACCTCGCGCTCGTGGGCGTAGTAGATCGGCGGGAGGTCGATGTCCTCGCGCTCGATGTACTGCCAGATGTCGAGCTCCGTCCAGTTGGACAGCGGGAACACGCGGATGTGCTCGCCCTTTCGGTGCTTGCCGTTGTAGAGCTTCCACAGCTCGGGGCGCTGCGCGCGGGGATCCCAGGCGCCGAACGCGTCTCGGAACGAGAAGACGCGCTCCTTGGCCCGGGCCTTCTCCTCGTCGCGGCGGGCGCCGCCGAAGACCGCGTCGAAGCGGTTCTCCTGGATGCCCCTCAGCAGGGCTGCGGTCTGGAGACGGTTGCGGCTGGTGCCGACACCGGTCTCCTCGACCACGCGGCCGGCGTCGATGTCGTCCTGCACGTGGGACACGAGCAGCTGGACGCCGGTCTCGGCCACGACCCGGTCGCGATACTCGATGACCTCGTCGAAGTTGTGACCCGTGTCCACGTGCATGAGCGGGAACGGCATCGGCGCGGGCCAGAAGGCCTTGCGGGCGAGGTGGAACATCACCACCGAGTCCTTGCCGCCGGAGAAGAGCATCCCCGGGCGTTCGAACTGCGCGGCTACCTCGCGGAAGATGTGAACGGACTCCGCCTCGAGCGCGTCGAGATGCGAGAGCGTCACCGCCGACCTCGTCGTCATGCGACCTCCAGTGTCGTGGGCCGTCCGGAACACCGGGCGGCTGATGGCAGACAGATCTGTCTGCCCTCGGGCATCCGGACCATCGTGCGCCCGCGGGGCCCTGATATGCACCTCGGTGAGCACAACCACCGTGCGCCTGTCGACTAATCGACATATCCTGTCGACTATGCGACACGAACCGACAGGTCGGGCGCTCTCGGTGATCGAGTCCCTCGCGACCGACGGCCCTCCCCTACCCCTGGCCGAACTCGCCCGGATCACGGGCGCAAGCCGGTCGACCCTCCACGCGGTGCTGGCCGAGATGGAGTCGCAGGCCTGGGCGGAAAAGGTCGGCGGTGGGTGGCGGGCCGGGCCGAGGCTGCGCGAGGTGGGTGCGGCACTGGCCGCCGAGGTCGATCTCGTCCGGGCGGCCCGCGAGCCCCTCGAGCAGCTGGCCGACGCCACCGGTATCGCCGCCGTGGTCTTCGAGGTCCGCGACGGAATGGCCGAGGTCGTGGACTCGGTCGGTGCCGGCATGAGAACCGCCTCCCGGGAGGTCATGCCCGTCGGTCACGTGGTCCCGGTGCGTGCGCCCTTCGCCCGCGAACTGGCGGCCCGCCTCCCGGTGGTGGAGCAGCGCCGGTGGCTCGCCGACTCCGCGGGGCTCACCCCCGCGGCCCGGGACCGACTGGAGACGGTCCTGCCGCAGATCGCGCGACGCGGGTGGTCGATCGAGCGGCTGACCCCCGCACGCCGCGAGCTGCTGCGGATGGCCGATTCGCTCGAGGCGTCCGGCATCGGCGCCCTGGTCCGGGACCGCGTGTCCGAACTGTTCGTGGAGCTGTCCGAGATCGACGTGACCAATGCCGAGCTCGACTCCGCCGAGGACCTGGCGGTGGCCTCGGTCGCCGCGCCCGTTCTGCGTGCGGACGGCCGCGCGGTCGGCTCGGTGGCCGTCGCCCCGGGACGGCGAATGACCGGTCGGTCCGTCGCCCGTGCCACCCGGGCGGTCAGCGCGTGCGCCGACGCGGTCGCCGCCCGGCTGGCCTCGCGGCCGGGCCCCGCCCTCGCCACCGGCCTGCCCTCGCACCTCGTCCACCCGGCGCACGCGGCCCGGCACCCCTGATCCCGGCCCCGCCCGGCCACCGCCGCGCCCCCGTCCGGCCACGCCCGCCCCGCGCGGCCACCGCCGCACCCCCGACCGCCCCGGCGTCCGTATGGTGTAGATCACACCGATCGACCGGCCGGAGGCGCCCTGTGACCCAGACCGTCCGCCCCTCCTCCCCTGCCCCCGGTGAGGACCACATCGATCTGTCCTGGCGCCGATCCGCATCGTGCGGCCTCACCCCGAAGAGCGCCCGGCCCGGCGCCCCCGACCCACGCGCATCGCGCTCCCACCGGCTCGCCGAAGCCGCCCGCCCGGTGATGGACGACCTGGACGAGGTCCTCAAGGACACCGGGGCGATGCTCCTGCTCGCCGACCGCGAGGGTCGGGTCATCCGCTCGGTACGCGACAACGCCCGGATCTCCCGCATGCTGCTGCGGCGAGGCGTCGACGACGGGGCCACCCTGACCGAGGACGCGGTGGGCAACAACGGCATCGGCACGGCCCTCGAGACCCGCGCCGGGGTGTTCATCCACGGCGAGCAACACTTCGCCGAGGTCCTGCGCGACTTCGTCTGCTACGGGCACCCGATCATCGACCCGCTCACGCGACGCCTGGTCGGCGCGGTGGATCTGACGGGCATGAGTGCCGACGCCTCCCGCATGTTCGCGCCGTTCGTACGGAAGATCGTCGCGGATATCGAGGCCCGCTACGTCGACACCGCCCGTGCCGACGACCGCGAACTGTGGCACCGTTTCGTCGAACGTACCCGCACCTCGGACACCGCGACCTGTGCGTTCGGCGACGAGGTCGTGCTGGCCTCGCACTCGAGCCTGGAACGGCTGGACTCCCGCGACCTCGGCAGGCTCCGGCGCCTGGTCGACCGGCACGAGCTCGGTGACTCGGTCGAGCTGTCGGTGGGTACGGTCGGGGTGCTCTCGAGCCGGGTCGGCCGTCGTGGGCACCTGCTCGACCTGGTCTTCCCGGACCATCAGCACCCGGCCGTACCCGTCCTGGGCAGCACCCGACCGGCCTTCACCGCCCCCGTCGCCGCGTCCATCCCGGGGACGCCGGCGATGCCCGCCGCCTCCGCGCCCGGCTCCTGCGGCGGGGTCACCGGACCGACCCACGCCGTGGTCGGCCCCTCCGGGTCGGGACGGTCGTCGACGGCGCGGGACATCGCGGGCCCGGGCGCCCTGCACGTCCGGCTCGCAGAAGCCGACAGCGCCGACGCCGCGTGGATCGGTCTCGTGGTGCCCGCCTTGCGCGACCAGGGCGATGAGGGCCGACCGCTGGTCCTGGACGACATCGACCTCCTCGACGACGCCGACCTGCGGCGCCTGGCAGCACGCCTACGGTCGGCGGGGGCAGCCCTCGTCGTCGTCACCAGTCGCGAGGACCCCCGCGCGGCGGTGACGGAGGCACTCGACGCGTGCGGGACGAGGACCGTTTTGCGGCCGCTGCACGAACGCGGGGCCGAGAGCGCCGAGATCGTCGCCCGGATGGTGGAGGAGCTGACCGCCGGGAAGGGGCTCGCCCCGATGGTCCCCACGGCGCGCTTCACGGACGCCGTCTGCGCCCTGGACCTGCCCAACGGTCTGATCTCCCTGCGGTCGATCCTGACCGAATGCCTCTCCGAGTCCGGGCACACGGGGTCGACGACGCTCGACGTGGACTGCCTGCCGGCCCGCGCCCGCACCGGACGCCCGCCCCGGGCCGGGGAGCTGGCGAGAGGCGAGTACGACGCGATCGTCGCCGCCCTGGCCGGATGCGACGGCGTCCGGTCACGCGCCGCCAAACGGCTGGGCATCAGCAGAACCACCCTGTACGCCCGGATGCGCGAGTTCGGCCTGTCCTAGCGGGAGGGCGTCGGCCCGGCGTCGGACGTCGGCCCGGCGTCGTCGATGCTGTCGGCGTTGTCGGCGTTGTCGGCGCTGTCCATGTTGTCCAGAATCTGAACACTCGGCGTGCCAACCGCGACCCCATGATGGGTTGTGACCGGCATCACATCGGAGCCGGTCGGATTTCTGGAGGACATCATGACCGGCACACTCTCCCGCGACACCGGCACCACCGGCCGATTCGACGAGCGGCTCAGCGCCGAGGCCCGCGAGTTCCTCGCCCGCCCGCACCAGTTGTTCATTGACGGCCAATGGGTGGACGCCGCCGACGGCCGCACGTTCGGCACCTTCGATCCCGCCACCGGCGCCGAGATCGCGCAGGTCGCGCACGGCGGACCCGCGGACGTCGACAAGGCGGTGGCCGCCGCGCGCCGCGCATTCGACGACGGCAAATGGGCCGGCATGAAGCCCAACCAACGCGAACAGATCCTGTGGCGGATCGGCGACCTGCTCGACGCCAAGGCCGAGATGCTCGGACAGATCGAGGCACTCGACAACGGCAAGTCCGCAGCCATCGCCACCGCCGTCGACGTGGCGTGGGCGGCCGACGTGTTCCGCTACTACGCGGGCTGGTGCACCAAGATCGAGGGCTCCACCGTCAACGTGTCCATGCCGTTCGCCGGCGACAAGCAGTTCCACGCCTACACCCAGCGCGTCCCGGTGGGTGTGTGCGGCCAGATCATCCCGTGGAACTTCCCGATCCTCATGGCGTCGTGGAAGCTCGCACCCGCCCTGGCCACCGGCAACACCCTCGTCCTCAAGCCCGCCGAGCAGACACCGCTGACCGCGCTGCTGCTGGGCGAAATCATGGCCGAGGCCGGCGTTCCCGACGGCGTGGTCAACATCATCACCGGGTTCGGCGACGCCGGCGCCGCCATCTCCGCCCACCACCACGTGGACAAGGTCGCCTTCACCGGGTCGACCGAGGTCGGCAAGCTCATCGTGGACGCCGCCAAGGGCAACCTCAAGAAGGTCTCCCTCGAGCTGGGCGGCAAGAGCGCCAACATCGTCTTTGCCGACTGCGACTGGGACGCCGCCGTGGCCGGTTCCGTGGCCGCCTGGATGTTCAACCACGGCCAGGCCTGCACCGCCGGCACCCGACTCTACGTGGAGGACTCCATCTACGAGGAGTTCACCCAGGCCGTGGCCGACGCCGCCGCCCAGGCCACCATCGGTCACGGCCTCGACCCCGCCACCACGCTCGGCCCGGTGGTCGACCAGGACCAGTTCGACAAGGTCTCCTACTACCTGCGCGCCGGGATCGAGGACGGCGGGCGGGCCCTGACCGGCGGTGGGCGCCACGGCGACACCGGCTACTTCATCCAGCCCACCGTCTTTGTGGACGTCGAGCCCGACCACCGGGTGGTCACCGAGGAGATCTTCGGCCCCGTCGTGGCGGCCCTGCGCTTCTCCGACCTCGACGACGCGGTCCGCCAGGCCAACGATTCGATGTACGGCCTGGCCGCCGGAGTGTGGACCCAGGACATCTCCAAGGCACACAAGGTCGCGAGTCGACTTCACGCCGGCTCGGTGTGGGTCAACCAGTACAACGGCTTCGACACCGCCATGCCGTTCGGCGGGTTCAAGCAGTCCGGCTGGGGCCGCGAGCTGGGCCAGGGTGCGCTCGACCTCTACACCCAGACCAGGTCGGTCAACATCCAGCTCTGAGTCATCGGGCTCCGCGAACCGGGACCCGGCGTCCCCGTGACCGCTCCGGGGACGTCGGCGACTCCCTCTCCTCCTACTCAACCCTCCCCCTTGCACCTGTCCACCCTGCACTTCCCACCCTGCACGTCCCACCTCCTGCGCTCCCCGAAAGGAACACCGCCGTGAAGACCAAAGCAGCAGTACTGTTCGACCTCCACAAGCCGTTCGAGATCATCGAGCTCGACTTGGACGATCCCGGCCCCGGCGAGGTGCTGATCAAGTACACGGCCGCGGGCCTCTGCCACTCCGACCTACACCTGTCCGACGGCTCGCTCCCACCGCGCTTCCCGATCGTCGGCGGGCACGAGGGAGCCGGCATCATCGAGGCCGTGGGCGTGGGCGTCACCAAGGTCAAGCCGGGTGACCACGTGGTCTGCTCCTTCATCCCCAACTGCGGGACCTGCCGCTATTGCTCGACCGGCCGACAGAGTCTGTGTGACATGGGCGCGACGATCCTCGACGGTCACATGCCCGACGGCACCTTCCGCTTCCACTCGGACGGCAAGGACTTCGGCGCCATGTGCATGCTCGGCACCTTCTCCGAGCGCTCGGTGATCTCGCAGCACTCGGTAGTCAAGGTCGACGACTGGCTGCCGCTGGACAAGGCGGTGCTGGTGGGCTGCGGCGTGCCGTCGGGCTGGGGCACCGCGACCTACGCCGGCAACGTCCGCCAGGGCGACACCGTGGTGATCTACGGCATCGGCGGCCTGGGCATCAACGCCGTCCAGGGCGCCGTCCACTCGGGGGCCCGGCACGTCGTGGTGGTGGACCCCGTCCAGTTCAAGCGCGACGAGGCACTGAAGTTCGGCGCCACCCACGCCTTCGCCGACGCCGCCGAGGCCCACGCCGAGGTCGAGAAGCTCACCTGGGGCCAGATGGCGGACCAGGCCCTCATCCTGGTCGGCACCGTCGAGGAGCAGGTCGTCTCGAGCGCCTTCGACGTGATCGGCAAGGGCGGCCGGGTCGTGATAACCGGCCTGGGCAACATGACCGACAAGACCGTCCAGGTCAGCGGCACGATGATGGCCCTGTTCGGAAAGACCATCACGGGCACCCTGTTCGGCTCGGCCAACCCGCAGTACGACATCGTCAAGCTCCTGCGACTGTATGACGAAGGCAAGCTCAAGCTGGATGAACTCATCACCACGACCTACACACTCGACCAGGTGAACGAGGGCTACCAGGACCTTCAGGACGGCAAGATCATGCGAGGCGTGATCATCCACGACACCTGATCCGTGCCTGGCAGCCGTCCCGCCAACTCCGCCCGCAGCCGCGCGCAATCACTGCATCCGCTCACGAACTATCGTGGGCGGCTGCAGTGATTGCGCGCGGTTGTCCGGCGAGACCTGGTCCAGGACTGCCAGACCCTGAATTTCACAGGGCCGGCTTTTCCACAGGGCCCGGCCACCGGCCTTCTTTGTGGGCCGGATTCACCAGGGGGCCCTGGCACCGTTGCCGCCATGACACCAGCGATCCCGTTTGTCACGGGGCAACCATTCACCACGGCAGAGGCGACCCGGGCGGGACTGTCGCACCGCGCACTCACTGCCGCGGTCTCTGCAGGAAGCCTGATCAGGAGCAGGCACGGGTGGTTCCATGTGCCCGTCGCCGGTGAGTCCCGGAAGGCCTCCGCCGTCAGGTCCTCCAGGATCGCGCTGGCGGAGGGGCCGGCCGGGGCACTGATCAGCCACCACACGGCAGCGGAGCTCCACGGCCTCCCCCTCGTCAGAACCCGGACCCAGGGCGTCCACCTGACGGTCGGCCGGCCCGCCGGAGGCCGCAGGACCCCTCACGTCCAGATCCATACCTCTCCGGGGAGTTCCCTGTCAGCCACCGAGGTCGACGGCATCCCCGTCACGACCGTTGATCGGACGATCATCGACCTTGCCCGCACTGCAGGCTTCGATGCGGGTGTCTGCGCGGCAGACCATGCGCTGCGCCTGAAGTTGGTCACGCGGGCTTCCCTGGTGAACGAGCTCGAACTCCACCGCGGCCGCACCGGTGTCGCGATCGCCCGAGAGGCTGTCGAATTTGCGGACCCGCTCGCGGAGAGCCCCGGTGAATCGCTCTCGCGCTGCGTCATGAGATCCCTGCGTGCGATTCCGGCGCCTCGACTGCAACATCGATACCTCTCCGAGGAAGGGCAGGTTATCGCCCGGACCGACTTCTCCTGGGGAGAGGGCGCACTGGCCGGGGAGTTCGACGGCAGGATCAAGTACTCCGGCCGCGCCGGCAACAGCGCGGACCCGAGCGAGGTGGTGTGGCTCGAGAAGCAGCGCGAGGACCAGCTGAGGGATCTCGGCGTCGTGGTGATCCGGTGGATCTGGGACGACCTGTTCAAGCCCGTCCGGTTCGAGCGACTGCTGCTCGGCGGGCTACGACGAGCGCACCTCCTCTGACCTGTCCACAGCCGACCTCACGCACCGGCCAGCAGCGCACCTCACGCCATCCGCGCGCAACCACTGCAACCGCTGACGAATTCTCGTGCGCGGCTGCACCGTCTGCGCGCGGATGCTGGCGCGGCTGGGCCCGGCACGCAGCTGGGCACGGCGTGCGGCTGCGCCGAGTCGGCTCAGGGCGTGGGCGCCCCGCCCGTCACCGACAACGTGTTGCCGGTCGTGTACGACGACTCCTCGGAGGCCAGATACACGTACGCGCCCGCCATCTCCACGGGCTGGCCGGGCCTGCCGAGCGGATTCTTCTGCCCGAAGTACGGGAGCTTCTCCGGCTTCTGCCCGCCGGTGACCTGCAACGCGGTCCAGAATGGCCCGGGCGCGACGGCGTTGACGCGGATCCCCCGGGGCGCGAGCTGCTGCGCCAACGCCTTGGACATCGTGTTGACCGCAGCGCGAGAGGTCGCGTAGTCCACGAGGCCCGGCGACGCGGTGTAGGCCTGGACAGACGAGGTGAAGATGACGCTCGCACCGGGCTGCAGGTGACCGAGCGCTTCCTGCATCATCCAGAACGGGGCGGAGATGTTGACGTTCATCGTCTCGGACCACTGCTCGGAGGTCAGGTCCTCCAGGTTCTCCACGTACGTCTGCCGGGCGGCGTTGAGCACCAGCACGTCGATCCCGCCGAGCCCCGCGACGGCGTCGCGGACGATCCCCCGCGCGACCTCCTCGTCGCCGACATCGCCGGGGAGCAGCACGCATGTCCGCCCGGCCTCCCGGACCAGTCGCGCGACCTCGTCGGCATCGGACTGTTCGGACGGCAGGTAGCCGATCGCGACATCCGCGCCCTCGCGGGCATACGCGATCGCCACGGCCCGGCCGATCCCCGAGTCGCCTCCGGTGATGAGCGCCCGCCGACCCGTGAGGCGACCGTGGCCGACGTACGACGTCTCGCCGTGATCCGCGGGCGGGTCGAGCTCCGACGCGAGCCCCGGAACGGGCTGCGACTGCAGCGGAATGTCCACCTCGTACTTGGAGGTGGGATCGACCAGCACGGCGCCGTCGACCAGCACCGCGGCGTCGGGCTGGGCGGCGTCGGGCTGGAGAGCGTCAGGCTGCTCGGAGGGTGAAGCGGTGGGGTCGGTGCTCACGTGTGGGCCTCCTGGATCGTGTGGCTGCATCGACCGTACGCCCCGCCGCGCGACCACCCGTCCGGATGCGAGGTCGTGCCGAATCCCCCACACTGCGGAAGAGAACTCAACTTCCCTCGAGACGAAGGAGCAAGCATGCCCCGTTACCGCGTGATTGACCCCGAGCAGAACGTGATCGACGAGAAGGAGTTCGCCGACGACACCAAGGCCTACGACTGGTTCAAGACGGTCGAGGTCCCGGACGACGCGCTCGGTTACGCCATGGAGGTCGACATGGACGGCAAGTGGACACGCTTCGAGATCAACGACGGCGGCACCAACACCTCCCCCGCGGCCGACGAGGGCACCGGCATCGCCTGAGCCCGCCCCCGCGGACAGCGTCACTCCGCCTCGCCCATCCCACTTCTCGTGGGGGGAGCGGGGCGGAGTCGCTCATTTCGACCGCCCCGCCCGGTGGAGGTGGCCGCGGATGGCGAGCATCATCGAATCCATCCGCGCGGCCTCGTCGAGCAGTTCCGCGACGACGGCCGGCGCGTTCGAGCGATTGTCCAGGCAGGCGGTGTTGGCCCGCTCCAGCAACCCGGCGAAGTCCGGATCGGCATCGAGGTGGTCTCTGATCTCGGGGTACGCGCCCTCCAGCGGGGTGCCGATCCCCAGCGTGAACCGGATCTCGTACCAGCGGTCGAGGGTCTGCGTCAGCGCTTCCAGCGCCAGGAGGTGGGTCCGCCGGGCCGAGTCCACCGCCCGCTCGGCGGTGAGCTGCACCGGGTCGGCCCCGAGTCTGAGCCGTCGGCGGCGGGCCAGATCCGCCAGCCCCGACTGCACCAGCCATCCGGTCGCCGCAACCCAGGTGGCCAGCCCGGCGACAACCGTGAGCAGGAGCAACGCGAGGATGAGCGGCACGACATCACCCCCCGCCCAGTGCACGCAGGACGAGCGTCAGCGGGACGGACAGGAGCACCGCCGCCAAGATCCCGGCCCCGATCAGTTTCCCCACGCCCGTCCAGCGCAACTCCGCGCACTCCGCAGCGAGCGCAGCGGGTGACAGGGGTGACGCGAGACGCCCGGCCGCTGCCGCGTGCGCCTCCGCGACCGTCGGCCAGGTCGCCGGGACGTGGGCGTGGGGGTCGCTTCCGAGTTCCTCGGCGACGACGAGCGCCCGCTGCTGATCCCATTCGGCCAGCCGCTGGTCGAGTTCGTACACCGCCGCCTCGGCCGCCTCGATCCGCCGCCCCTCGGCGGTTCGCGGGGAGGTGACCGACGGCAGTTCCATACCTCCAGCTTCCACCACCCGAGCTGGGCCGGGCAAGGGTCAGCCCTTGACCAGCCCGCCGTCCACGATGAGGTTCTGTCCGGTCACGGCCCGTGCCCACGGGGAGGCGAAGAACAACACCGCGTCGGCGAGTTCGGCCGGGGTGATCACCCGTCGCAGCGGGGTGCCGGAGGCGATGATGTCGAACACCTCTTCAGGTGTAGCGGCGCTGGCGTCGGTGGTGCGCAGCAGGCCGCCCGAGACCATGTTGACCGTGATGCCGTCCGGCCCCAGATCCGTGGCCAGGGTCCGGGTGAGCGAGAGTGCGGCGGCCTTGGCGGCGGTGTAGTCGTGGTACGGCACCACCGGGTGCTGGAACAGGTTGGTGCCGATGTTGACGATCCGGCCGAACCCGGCCTCACGCATCCCCGGCAGCGCGGCCTGGGTGGTGGCGAGGGTGGCCTTGACCGCGCCGCGCAACTGCGAGTCGAAGTCCTCCCAGGTCAGGGTCTCCGGACGCGGCCGGGCATCGCCGTTGAACTCGAAGTCGGCCAGCGCGTTGTTGACCACCGTGCTGATCGGCCGACCGAAGTGGGCGCGGGCCGCGTCGAAGAGGCCGCGCACCTCGTCGTCGTCGGTCACGTCGGCGCGTAGTGCGACGGCGCGGCCGGAGCCGAGCTCACGGACGAGGTCGGTGGCGGCGGCCTCGCTGCGTCGATAGTTGACGACGACGAGGGCGCCCTCGCGGGAGAAGGCGCGGATGATCTCCACGCCGAGTCCGCGGGCTCCGCCGGTGACCAGGACGACCTGCTCGCTGATACGCATGCTGTTCTTTCCGGTACTCACTGCCACTCGCTTCCCGGTGGTTCCGCACGGCGAAGGTGATGAGTACCCGCCCGCCGCGCGACAACCGCACGACTTGCAGGCGACGCCGCCCGGGGCGACGCACACGACATTCCTCCGCTGGAACTACCCAGTTCAGGTTCGACGGGTGTGATCTCAGCTGCCCGGACGGGCAGCACCCCGTGTCGAAGCCGAGCCTACCCCGAGATTGCACCAGCTCACCGGCCCCGGCTCAGTCGAGCCCTCGCTTCATATTGTGGGCATTGCAGTCCTTTCTTTCACTTAGGCAACGAGAAAGGGATACGTTTTCAATGTCACCGACTCACGCCATCATTCAGCCAGGGGATCGCTTCATGTACTTTCTCGTCTTCCTCATGGGCATGGCCCTCCTCGTCGGGTTCTTCTGGCTGTTGTCGCAACTGCTTCCCTACCTCATCGGGTTTGCAGTCCTGACCGTCGTGGTAATCGGCGGCATGTACATCTTCAGCAATAAGAGCGGTTAGAACGGACAAGAATTGCGACAATCGGGCCACTATCCCGTGCCCGCCCGCGACAAGCGGCAACCGTCTGCTCCCGCTTCCGTTCCCTTTCTGAGAATCGGGCTGCTAGTGACCCGAACCGATCCGCCCCGCGCACCTGGACACCCGTCCTAGGATCTGCGCATGACCCCCGCCCCGCCGCGCGATCAGCGCCCCTCCGACACCGCTGATGTCATCGTGATCGGCAGCGGTTTCGGTGGCGCGGTGTCGGCTTTCCGGCTCGCCGAGGAGGGGCGTTCGGTCCTGGTGCTCGAACAGGGTCGTCGTCATACCCCCGCCGATCTCCTCGCCGCCCGCACCGACCCGCGCAGGTATCTGTGGCTGCCCGAGCTGGGGCTCAGGGGATTCTTCTGGCAGCGGGTCCTGCGGCACGTGGGCATCATCGGCGGCGCGGGCGTGGGCGGCGGCAGCATCGTGTGGGCCGGCGTGCTGCTCGAGCCGAAGGACGAGTTCTTCACCGACCCGGCCTGGCCCCCGGTGGCCGACGGGTGGCGCGCCCAGCTGGCCGGGCACTACCGCACCGCCGCCCGCATGCTCGGGCGCGAGACCACCAGCCACGTCGGCGAGATGGACGAGCACCTCGAGGCCACGGCGCGGTCGATGGGCGCCGGCGAGACGTACGGCCCGACCCCGATGGCGATCTGGTTCGGCGCACCCGGCGAGGAGAGCGTGACCGTGCCGGATCCGTTCTTCGGGGGCGAGGGTCCCGACCGCACGGGGTGCCGGCTCTGCGGCGCATGCCTGGTCGGCTGCCCGTACGGAAGCAAGAACACCCTCGACCTCAACTACCTGTGGCTGGCCGAGCGCCGCGGCGCCCGGATCCTCCCCGACACCAAGGTCGACACGATCGCCGAACGCCCCGACGGTGGATTCGAGGTCCGCACCGCGGGCGGTGAGACGCTACACGCGGCCGAGGTGGTGGTGGCGGCGGGCGTCCTGGGCACCGTCGAATTGCTGTTCCGCTCCCGCGAGCTGGGCCTGCTCCCCCGCGTCTCGGCCCGGCTCGGCGAGGGTGTGCGCACCAACTCCGAAGCCATCACCGCGGTCCTGGCCGACGACCCCGATGCCGACCTCACCCCCGGCCCCACCATCTCGAGCGAGTTCTACCCGGACGCCGCCACGCACGTCACCCAGAACCGGTACGTCGGCGGCTGGCACATGCGGCTGCAGCTCGGCCCGCTGATCGACGGCACCGACCCCGCCCGACGCCGGCGCGCGGCCCTGGCCGAGCTCGCGCGCCACCCTGTGCGGCAGGTGCGGCTGATGACCGCGCGCAACTTCATCGAGCGCCTGAGTGTGTTCACGGTGATGCAGAACGTGGAGAACGAGATCCGGCTCGTGTTCGACCGCTCCCCGATCACCCCGTGGCGGCGGGTGCTGCGGTCGCGGGCCGGGAAGGGCGAGCCGGCCCCCAGCTACCTGCCGCAGGCCAACGAGGTCGCGCGGCGGTTCGCCGAGTCGGTGGGCGGCCGGCCCCTCAACCTGCTGCTCGAGAGCGTGGGCGGCAAGTCGATCACCGCCCACGTGCTCGGCGGCGCGGCGATGGGGACCGACGCCTCCGACGGCGTGATCGACACCGATCACCAGGTCTTCGGACATCCGGGTCTGTACGTGGTGGACGGGTCGTCGATCCCGGCGAACGTCGGCGTCAACCCGAGCCTGACCATCACCGCCATGGCCGAGCGGTTCGCCGCCCGCCACCGGGCCCGCCGCGCCGCCTCCCCCACCGCCGACACCGCCACCGCGTCCCCTACTGCAGCGTCCCCTAACCCCGCATCCCCTAACCCCGCGTCCCCTAACCCCGCGTCCCCTAACCCCGCGTCCCCCAACCCCACGTCTCCCACGATCGGAGCCCCGTGACCGCCGCCCTGCCGACCTCGCTCGGCCGACTGCGCGCCCTGTTCTCGCAGGCCGCGCCGCCGACCGACCCGCCCACCCCGGGCGACTACCTCGTCACCTTCGTCGGCCCCGCCCCGCTGAGGGTGGTGGCACCGCGCGCGATCGCCCTCGGCGGCATGCCGGGCTGGCAGGGCAAGCGTTTCGCCCCCGGGGGCGGCGCGATGAACCTGGTCGACGACGACGAGGGCCGCCCGCCACGGGAGACCCTGCCGATGCGGGTGACGCTGGAGTCCTCGTGGCTCGACGGCGGTCAGGTGATCGTCTGCTCGTACGGCGCCTCGAGCCCGGTGCCGTGGCGTTGGGTGCGGGACGAGTTCCGGCCGCTCGACGACCGGCGCCTGATCGGCCTGACTTTCGCGGGCGGGCCCTGGTCGCGGGTCGCGGCGGCGCCGCTGCTGCTCACCCGGGCCTGAGCGCGGGGCGGGCGGCCGGGCGGGTCACCTGCCCGCCCGCGGCGCCTACGCGAGGCGACGCAGTCGCGGTTCGAGGTCGGATGTGAAGAGGTCGAGGAAGCGCTTCTGGTCGTGTCCGGGGGCGTGAAAGACCAAGTGGTTCAGGCCCGCGTCGACGTACTTCTTGACCTGTTCGACGGCGTCGTCGGGGTCGGAGGCGACGATCCACCGCTTGGCGACCTGCTCGATCGGCAGCTCGTCCGCGAGCCGCTCCATCTCCCGCGGCGAATCCACCGAATGCTTCTGCTCCGGGGTCAGGGACAGCGGCGCCCAGAACCGGCAGTTCTCCAACGCCGCCTCAGGGTCGGGGTCGTAGGAGATCTTGATCTCGATCATCCGGTCGATCTGCGCCGAGTCCCGCTCATTGATCTGCGCTCCCTCCTCCACGGCCGGGAGCAACTTGTCGGTGTACAGCTCCATCCCCTTGCCGGAGGTGCAGATGAACCCGTCGCCCACCCGGCCGGCGTACTTGGCCACCACCGGACCGCCCGCGGCGACATAGACGGGCACACCACCCTCGGGAACGTCGTAGAGGAAGGCATCCTTGGTCGAGTAGAAGTCGCCCTCGAAGTTCGTCGTCTCACCCGTCCACAACTCGCGCATGAGACGAACCGACTCGCGCAGGCGCGCGAACCGCTCCTTGAACTCCGGCCACTCGCCCCGGTGGCCGGTCGCGATCTCGTTCAGCGCCTCGCCGGTGCCCACGCCCAGGAACACGCGGCCCGGGTAGAGGCACGCCATGGTGGCGAACGCCTGGGCGAGCACGGCCGGGTTGTAGCGGAACGTGGGCGTGAGCACCGAGGTGCCCAACTGCAGCCGCTCGGTGCGCTCCCCCACCGCCGTCATCCACGCCAACGAGAACGGCGCATGACCACCATCGTGGCGCCACGGCTGGAAATGATCCGACACCGTCGCCGAATCCATCCCCGCCTGCTCCGCCATCACGGCGAACTCCACCAGATCACGCGGACCGAACTGCTCGGCCGACGCCTTGTAACCGAGCTTCACAGGCGGGGTCTCGGGCATGCGGGGCTCCTTGGGGTCGTAGCGGTGTGGTTGATGTGTGTCGAGGTCATGCGCTGATGTACTTCTCGCCGAACCGGGCGATCGACTCGCACTTGGCGTCCAGCGGGGCGTCGTATCCGTGGCCCTCGATCAACCACGGGATGACGATGACATCGGTGACCCCCGCCTCCTCGAGTTGGGCGAAACCGCGGCTGCCGTATCGGTCGGTGCAGGCCACCTGAATCTCGAACGGCCGGCCGTCCCCGCGGTCGGCGAGGGAGCGGCCGTCGGCCTCGAGCAGGTCGCCGAGGCGGGTGATGGTGGCGGCGATCTCGTCGAATCCCATCATCGCCGAGGTCCACCCCTGGCCGATGCGGACGGCTCGGCGGAGGGCCGGGGCGGTGTGCCCGCCCACGTAGAACGGCACCTGGGCCACGGGCGGCGGGTCCAGGGTGAGGCGGTCGAAGTCGAAGTGCTCACCGTGGTATTCGAACCACCCGCCGTCACCGGCCAGCCGGATGATCTCGAGCATCTCGTCGACCCTCTTGCCGCGCCCGGGATACGGGACGCCGCACCACGCGAACTCGTTGGGATCCCAGCCGATCCCCACCCCCAGGTCGACGCGTCCCCCGGTCAGGTGCGAGACCGTGGACAACTGCCGCGCCAGCAGCAGGGGCTGACGGGGGCCGAGTTTGAGGACCTGCGGGCAGAACCTGAGGGTCGAGGTGACCACACCCATCGCGGCGATCGCGGTCAGTGGCTCGACCCACGGGGTGTGTTCGTCCCACATCCGCGACCCGTCGGGCGTGTAGGGGTAGTCGGCGTCCTGCCGGTGGGGCAGGAACAGCGAGTCGGGGAGCGTGACGCGGGCGAAACCCGCGTCCTCGGCCGCGCGGGCCAGGCCGAGGAGTTGATCGATCGGGCTGAACGCGACCGGAACGGAGAACTGCATGATGTGGCCTCTTCTGTCGGAAACGATGGACGCGGTGGTCAGCCCCAGCGGGACTGACCGCCGTCGAGCGGGACGGTCACGCCGGTGAGATAGGACGCCTCCGACGAACACAGCCACGCCACGGGCCGGCCGATGTCCGCCACGGGGTCGCCCACCCTCCCGGCCGGTATCCCGGCGATGAACTGTTCTGCCTCCTCCGGGTTGTGGCGCATCCACCAGTCCAGGCCGGGGCTGTGCGCGTGGGGGGCGACGTTGAGTGCGCGGATCCCGTCAGCGCCCCATTCGCAGGCGGCCGCCCGGGTGAGCGCCCGGATCGCCTCCTTCACCGCGGCGTAGACGCCGTAGTCCGCCGCGTCCCACCGCACCGCGGCCGAGGAGACGAGATTGATCACCACCCCGCCACCCCGCGCGACCATGTACGGGCGGGCGAGCTTCATCAGGCTCAGCGACGCCCGGGGGCCGGCCTCGAATGCCGTGCGGAACGCGGCGTCCGTGCACTCGTCCAGCGGCATCGGTTCGGCGAGGTTCGCGTTGTTGACCAGGATGTCCACCGAGCCCAGCCACGACACCGCCGTCGCGATGATCGACTCCGCCGCCGTGTCGTCGGTGATGTCGACGGCCAGGGAGTCCGCCGTGCCGCCGGTGGCGCGGATCTCCTCGGCCACCGATTCGAGCTTGCGCAGTGTCCGGCCCACCAGCAGCACCGCGGCCCCGGATTCGGCCAGGGCGAGGGCTATCCCCCGACCCACGCCCTGTCCGGCGCCGGTCACGACGGCCACCTTCCCGGACAGGCGGGCCGCGGCACGGGCGGGGATCATCGTCGTGCTCGAGTTCGTCATCGAGGCCTCCACGTAGGTGCAGACGGACCGGAGTGTCGACCCGCCACCGCTACTGTAGTCACTTGTGTACGGAAACTGTAGTCAACTGTGTACACCGCGGTATCGTCAGCTCCGCCCCCCTCCGCCACCAGACCGAAGGACTGCCCGTGAACAGCATCGACAGGGACATCAGCACCACCGATGAGTGGCGAGCGCTCGAGGCGCTGGCGGCCTCGACGGGCGAGACCACCCTGCGCAGGTTGTTCGACCGTGATCCCGACCGCGGGACACGACTGGGCGTGACGGCAGGCGATCTCTACGTCGACCTGTCCAAGAACCTGGTCACCGATGAGGTCGTCACCGCGCTCCTCGGCCTCGCGCGCGTCGCGGACCTGCCGGGCCGCCGCGCGGCCATGTTCCGCGGCGACCGCATCAACACCCCCGAAGACCGTGCCGTCCTCCACACGGCTCTCCGACGAGACGCCGATGACACGCTGACCCAGGATGGTCGCGACGTGATCGTCGACGTCCACGAGACTCTCCGGACGATGACCGCCTTCGCCGAGCGGGTCCGGAGCGGGGAATGGACCGGGTACACCGGCAAGAGGATCACCACCGTGCTCAACATCGGGATCGGCGGATCGGATCTCGGACCCGCGATGGTCGACCGGGCCCTGCGCCCCCTGCAGACCGCCGGGATCACCGCCCACTACGTGTCGAACGTCGACCCCCGCGACCTCGACTCCACCCTGGCCGAAATCGACCCCGAGACCACCCTGGTGATCGTCGCCTCCAAGACGTTCACCACCCAGGAGACCCTCGCGAACGCCCACGCCGCCCGTCGATGGTTTCTCGATCGCCTCGGCGCGGAGGACGCCGTCGCCGCGCACTTCGTCGCGGTCTCGACCGCGTCCGACGAGGTGGCTGCGTTCGGCATCGCCGAGGAGGCGGTGTTCGGGTTCTGGGACTGGGTCGGTGGCCGCTTCTCGGTGGGGTCCGCGATCGGGCTCAGCTGCATGATCACCCTCGGGCCCGGGGTCTTCACCGAGTTCCTGGAGGGCATGAGCACGATCGACGAGCACTTCGCCACCGCGGCGGACGATCGCAACGCGCCACTGCTCATGGGGCTACTGGGCGTCTGGTACACGACCTTCCTGGGTGCCCAGACCAAGGCCGTCATCCCCTACGCACACGATCTCGCCCGCTTTCCCGCGTACCTCCAGCAGCTGACCATGGAATCGTTGGGCAAATCGGCCCGCCTCGACGGTTCCCCGGTGGGCTACCCCACCGGGGAGATCTACTGGGGTGAACCCGGGACGAACGGTCAGCACGCGTTCTTCCAATTGCTGCACCAGGGCACCCACCTCGTCCCCGTCGACTTCATCGGGCTCGCCCGCCCCGCGGGCGGGATCATGGCGGCCGACGACCGCGCCTCCATGCACGACCTGCTCGTGAGCAACATGTTCGCCCAGTCCCGGGTGCTCGCGTTCGGCCGGACCGACGCCGAACTGCGGGCCGACGGCACCGACGCCACGCTCACCCCTCACCTGGTGATGCCCGGAAACCGTCCCTCGACCACGATCCTCGCGCCCGCCCTGACCCCCGGCGTGCTCGGACAACTCATCGCTCTGTACGAACACGTGGTCTTTGTCCAGGGGGTCATCTGGAACATCAACGCCTTCGACCAGTGGGGGGTCGAACTGGGGAAGAAGCAGGCCCGCGACCTGTACCCGGCACTCGCCTACGACGAACCCGGAGGCGTCGACCCAGGCGGAGTCGACCCAAGCGGAGTCGACCTGGATTCCTCCACCGCGGCCCTCATCGCCCGCTACCGGACGGCTCACGCCCGTGACGGGTCGGCGACGCGTGGCTAACCCGCGGCCTCGTACTTCGCCGCCAGGCGCGAAAGCGTCTCGGTGATCCCGGCGGCGTTCTGGTCCGCGACGCCGACCTTCTCGAAGAACTTCCCGATCTTCGAGGTCCGGTTGTCGAAGCTCTCGGTGACCTCGGTGCGCCCGTCCGCGGTCGGGGTGAACTCCCAGCGCCAGCGGTGGCCGGCGGGGTGCGCCCACTCGATGACCTTCTGGTCGGGCTTGTCGATGTACTCGGTGACCGTGCTGGTGATGCGGTACGGGACGCCGTACATGCTCATCGAGGTGGTGAACTTGGCGCCCTCGGACAGGGTCGACGGGCCCTTGATGTTGTCGCGGACCGTTCCCGACCCGTCGACGAGTCCGTGCTTCCGCGGGTCTGTGACGAGCGCGAACAGCTCCTCGGCGGGGGCGTTGACGGTGACGCTGCGGGCGACGACGCGGGGGCCGCGGTCGACGGTGGTGATGGCTGTCATGGCAGATCGGTCCTTCCGGAGGTCTCGGGATCGGATCACATCACGATAGGGCCGCGGCCGGTACCGCAGTGGTCTGTAATCGGTGGTGAGTGGTTGGTGGCCGGCGGTCAGTGCGAGGTTCGTCGCGCCACGTCACGCCACAGTTCGGCGACGCTCCCCACGACCACACCGATGCCGGCGCCCATCACGATCCAGGTGGCCAGGTTCGGGGCGCCGGCGATCACGGCCCCGAGGACGGTGCCCACCCCGGCTCCGTAGACGAGCCCCAGCCCGACGAGCGGTCCCGCCGCGTATGCCCTCATGGGTGCACGCTACGACCACCCCTGAGCGGGATCAACGGATCAGTGCAGACCCACCTGGCGGACATGGCCCGCGGCGTCGTGGCCTGGGGCATCATCACCGCTACGTCACCCCGCAGCCCACCAACGGGCCGGGCTCCCGCGAAAGGACCCACCTTGATCACCCTCACCGTCCTGTACCCCACGCCCGAGGACGTCGAGAAGTTCGACGAGTACTACATCGGGACGCACATCCCCCTCGCCCACAAGGTGCCCGGCCTCGAGGATGCCAAGGTCACCCGCTTCCTGCCCGGCCCGGACGGATCCGCACCCGAATTCCACCTCATGGCCCAGCTGTACTTCGCGGACGCCGAGGCGATGGGTGCTGCGATGTCCACCGAGGAGGGCCGGGCCCTGGTGGCGGACGGCGCCAACCTCGACGTCACCCCGTCCATGCTCGTCGGCAGCACCGAGTAGTCGGCAGCACCGGGAAACAGCCTCACCGGACGTCCGCCACTCCCCACGACCCGAGCCAGATCGCCTTGACGGACGCAAGCATCCGGGCCGACTCGGCCTCGGCGGGCTTGAGCGAGCGGTCCTTGTAGAACGCCATGACGATCATGTCCGTCAGCCTCTCCACGATCGCCCCGTGGTCATCGGACAATGGGGAGATCAGACCGGCCTCCGCGTCCCGCCCCATCTGCTCCGAGAGGTGACGATTCAACCCGGTCACCAGTTCGGTCCAGCGGGCCCTCACCTTGTCGTCGTATCCCGTCGCCTGGACACCCGCCACCATCACCTGGTCGTGTTCCACCCACGCGGCGTAGGACTGGCCGAACAACCTATCGAAGTAGTCGGAATGCGGTTCCCCGGCCCGGCGGTGGTAGCTCCCGATGGTCTGCACCCAGGCATCCCACGCCCGGCCGACCAACTCACCCAGAACGTCGTCCTTGGACTCGAAGTAGAAGTAGAAGTTCGGCCGCTTGATCCCGGCGGCCTCGGTGATGTCCTTGACCGAGATGTCCAGCGCCGGCATCTCGCCGAGCAGCTTCTCGAAGCCGTCGAGGATCCCCTGCCGCTGCACCTCACCCTTCGGGATACGCCGGCGACGGCCGTCGATCGCGTCGGAGGCCGGTGTCGGTGACGGGCCGGAAACCATGGTCGCCAATCCTAGGGTCGTGGGACGCGCGGCTCGACAGGCGTGCGGGCCGGCGACGACATCCGGAAGAGACATCCGGCGGAGACGCCCGGCGAGGTGCGGGTGGCCGCCGTCCGACCCCGGGGTCGGAGGGCGGCCACGCGGTAGAGGTCCTCGGTCAGGCCACGGGGACCGAAGTGCGGGACGACTCGAACACCAGGCCCTCGAAGCGGCCCGAGTTCCACCAGTCCTCGATCATGTTCCAGAAGTCGATCTCGGACGAGTTGTACACGTCGCGGAACACGGCTTTGGACACCTCGCCCTGGCCGTTGTAATACCCCGGGGTGCACGCACCCCAGTAGGCCTCACGCGGCTCGTTCGACCGGCGCACCTCCGCGACCCAGTCGGCCTCGGCCTCCGCGGTGGGCTCGAAGGTGCCGAGGTCGTTGTCCAGCAGGTGCTTGACCAGTCGCGCGGCGTGCCGCGCCTTGCGGTCGAGCATGTAGACGAAGTTGACGTAGTAGGCGGTCTGCGACATCCCCAACTCGACGAAGTTCGGGAAGCCGTGGGTGAAGAACCCGTGGTAGGTCCGGGCGCCCTCGGAGAAGTGGTCCTGCATCGAGTGGCCGCCGCGCCCGATCACGTCGTAGCCGTAGATGCCGGCCGGGCCGGACCCGGTCTCGAAGCCGGTGGCGAAGATGATGCAGTCGACCTCGTAGTGCGTGCCCGCCACGACGATTCCCGTGGCGGTGATCCCGTCGATCCCGGTCGGCGACGCGGCCAGGGTGACGTTGGGCCGGTTGAAGGTCTGCAGGTACTCGTCGTTGAAGCACGGCCGCTTGCACATGTACCCGAACCACGGCTTGAGCTTGTCGGCGGTCGCGGGATCCGTGACGATCGAGTCGACCCGCTGGTGGGCACCCATGAGCAGCTTCATGTCCGCGAGCTCGGCTACCAGCGCCTGGTCCGCCTCCGGGAGCTCACCGACGGGACTGTCGACCAGGGGCTGGCCGGTCAACTGCGGGAACAGGTGGGTCCAGCCGTCGTCGACCAGGTTCCCGTCCACCTCGTGCCCGGAGATGATCCCGTTGAAGTTGTCGTGCCGCTCGTACTGCCAACCGGGCCGGAGCGACTCGGCCCACTGCGGGTCGGTCTTGCGGTTGTTGCGCGGTTGCACGACGCTCGGCGTGCGCTGCACCACCACCAACTCCTTGGCGTCCTGCCCGAGGTAGGGCACCACCTGCACGCCGGTGGCGCCGGTGCCCACCACGGCGACGCGCTTGTCCCGCAGGTTCTCGAGGTTCCCGGATGCCGACCCGCCGGTGTAGTCGTAGTCCCAGCGGCTCGTGTGGAAGATCGTGCCCTCGAAGTCGCCGATGCCGGGCACCTTGGGCAGCTGCGGCTTGGTCAGCGCGCCGTTGGAGCGCATGAGGACGCGGGTGCGGAACCGGTCGCCGCGGTCGGTGGTGACCTCCCAGCGCCGGGACTGCTCGTCCCACTGCGCGTGGGTGGCGCGGGTCTGGAAGTAGGTCTTGCCGTAGAGGTCGTAGTGTCGACCGATGCGCTGGGCGTGCTCGAAGATCTCGGAGCCGTCGGCGTAGCGCTGGCTGGGGATGTACCCGGTTTCCTCGAGCAGCGGCATGTAGATGTGCGATTCGATGTCGCACTGCACGCCCGGGTAGCGGTTCCAGTACCAGGTGCCGCCGAAGTCGCCGCCGTACTCGACGATCCGGAAGTTCTCGACGCCGTTCTGCGTGAGGTAGGCACCGGCGGTCAGCCCCCCGAACCCGCCACCCAGGACGAGGGTGTCGAGCTCCTCGGTGACCGGCTCGCGGGTGATCGGGTCGGAGAACGGGTCACTGTCGTCCACCTCGAGGACATCCTCGAGGCCCTGGAACTGAGCCAGTTGATCCTTGCGCAGTCGGGCCTGCTTGTCCGCCTCGAAGCGCTGGCGGAGGTGGTCGGGGTCGAAATCGATGTCGAGGGGGATCTGGGACTCGGGGAGGGTGAAAGCCATGCTGGTGTCCTTTGGCGAAGGTGCATCCACCGGGAGGGGTCGGTGAACGGTGTGTCGAACAAACTTGACGCTACGTCAAGTTGTGACGAGCATTACATACCGTGTGTGATGTGCGCAACAGTGAGCGCGTGGGGTGGCGAGGACCAGCTCCGATGGAGGACGTGGCCGGCTGGCCGGTCGTGGCTGTTCAACGTGGGTACGGTGGCGTCATCATGACCCCTCCGATCTCCCCCTCCTCCGAGCCGGCGTCGGGCCTGCCCCGCGACCCCTCGACCGGGCCCGCTGACCGACCCGCGCCCAGCCGACCGCGGGTGGTGTCGGTGATCGGCGCCGGAGCGATCGGAGCCGCGGTCATCGAGGCGCTCGAGCGGGGCGACGTCCCCGGCGCCCTGCTCGGCGATGTGCTCCGTTCGCGTAGCTCGGACGAGGAGATCACCAGCGCGATCGAGACGGCCGACGTCGTGGTCGAGGCCAGCAGCGTCGAGGCTGCCGAGAAGTTCATCCCGCGCGTGACGGCCGGCGGAAAGGACATCGTCGTGTGCTCCTGCGGGGTGTTCGCCCGTCACGAGGACCCGCGCGACCTCCTCGCGCCCGGGTCCGGCGCCGGGCGCGTGCTGGTGCCCGCCGGAGCGATCGGCGGGCTCGACATCCTCTCCGCTGCGGCACGCGCGGGCGCCGACGACGCCCACCTGCGGCACTACACCATCAAGAGCCCGGCCGCCCTGAACGTCGACGAGCAGCTCGCGGAGAGCCGGGAGGTGTTCCGCGGCTCGGCCCGCAAGGCGGCGCTGGAGTTCCCGCTCACGTCCAACGCGTCGGTCGCGCTCGCGTTGGCCACGCTGGGGCTGGATCGGACCGAGGTGATCGTGGTCGCCGATCCCCAGGTGCGGCGCACCCGCCACGTCGTGGAGTGGGAATCACCGATGGGGAGCTACGAGCTGCAGTTCGAGAACTCCGTGGACCCCGACTCCGGCGGCCGCACCTCGGCGATCACCGCCTGGTCGGTCGCGGAGGTCCTCGCCTCGCTCGGCGCGGGCGCGGGGCCGGGCGTGGTGGTGCTCGGCCAGGACCCGGGTCGCGGGTAGCGGGTAGCCGGCAGTCGCCAGCGGGCAGCGGGCAGCGGGGCCGGACGAGCGGGCCGCCAGCATAACCGGGCCGGGGTGCGCTGGCTCTGCGGCTTACGCGCCCTCTCTGGTCCGTTTTCCCAGCGCACCCCCCCCTCTGAGGCGTACGTTTCGGCAGCGTAAGTCAGTGGGACAGCGCATCCGGCGGAGGGTGTGCTGCCGGTATGTACGCACAGGCCCCGAATCGATGCTTCCCGTCGACCGGCAGGAGGCCGACCGGTGGAAGCTCGACCGCCGAGCCTCTAGCGTGTGGGTCCCAGTCGATCGAGAGGTGCGAAGATGACCAACGCCCGACCGTCAGACCCTGATCCCGCCCAGAGCCCGGACGTGGACAGCACCGGTTCCGCGCCAGCGGGAATCACCCCGGACTCCGACTCCACCTCGATGCAGTCGGACAGCGCAAGCGAGAAGCAGAGCCCGACGCAGCGGCAGAGCCCGACACCTCAGCCCGGCAACAAGGGTGCCGTCGTGTGGATCGTGGTCATCGCCGTCGTGGTCCTCCTTCTGGTGGTCGGGCTCGTGGGCTACGCGTTCGAAGTGTTCTAGAGCGATGCCTGCCTCCTTCGACACCGTGATCATCGGGGCGGGCAACGCCGGGGTCTCCCTGGCCGCTCGCCTCCAGCGCGACGGCGTACGCGGCATCGCGCTCATCGACCCCAGCCCGATCCACCGCTACCGGCCGATGCTCAACTACGCCGCGGCGGGGCAGGCCCGCATGTCCCGCTACGAGCGGCCCCTGGCGACGGTCGTCCCGGACGGGGTCGAACTCATACCGCACGCGGCGACCCGCGTCGATCCGGACGCCCGGACCGTCACACTCGAGAGCGGCGCGTCCGTCAGTTACAGCGACCTCGTCCTGTGCCCCGGGCTCACCCCGCACTGGGACGATATCCCGGGACTGCAGGACGCCTTCGTCGACGGCTGGGCGGTGTCGGCCCACGTACCCGAGTACGCCGGCCGCGCGTGTGCCGCCCTGGTCCGCGAGCGCGAGGGGACCGTGGTGTTCTCGGTGCCGCCCGAGCCCGCGTCCTGTGGCGGGACGGTACTCAAGGCGATGTTCCTGGCGTGCGACCGGTGGCGGCGCAAGGAGGTCCTCGACCGGATCGACGTGCACCTGGTGACCCCGTTCGGAGGGCTGCTCGGACTGGAGGAGATCGACGCGCGGCTGCAACCGTTCATCGAGGACTACGGCATCACCGTCCACGCGAACACGCGGGTGGCCGCCGTCGACCACCGGGCCAGAACCGTTTCGCTGGACGGCCCGGCCCCGGTGACGCTCGAGCAGGTCAACCTGGCCTACGTCACCCCGCACAGCCGCACCCCCCGGTTCGTCGCCCAGTCGGAGCTGGCGACATCCGATGCCTCCGCACTCGTCGACGTGGACCCCCGCACCCTGCGGCACGCCCGGTTCGAGACCGTGTGGGGCCTCGGGGACGCCGCGACTGTCGGCACTCGGCCGTCCGGTGGTGCGTTGCGCGACCAGGTCGCGGTGGTGGCGGACAATCTGCGCGCCGCCCGCGAGGGTGGAGCCCTGACGGAGTACGACGGCTACACCGTCATCCCCGTGGCCGTGAGCAGGAACCGACTGGTGCTCGACGAGCACGACCGGGACGGCCGGCCCGCCCCGTCGGTGCGCGGGATCGACCTCACGGCCCCCAGGCGGATGACCTACGTGTTCGACCGGTTCGTCCAGCCCGTCGTGTACTTCCGCAGACTGCTACGCGGACGCGTCTGACCCGGTGACAGGCGCCGTCGCCGCGCCGGTGGCCTCCCCGGCCTGGACGTGGTCTCCCGCCTCCCCGGCCTGGAGGCGGTCTCCCCCGGCCCCGGCAGGGGCCTCGTGGGATCCGATCCTGGCGCGCAACGCGGCCTCGACCATGTCGTAGAGGTGGGCGACGACTTTCTCGAACTCGCTGTTGACCACGGTGTTCCGCGCGTCCCGGCGATCCTCGTAGACCGCGAGCGCGCCGGTGAACATCTGGGTCGCCAGGTCTATACGCTCGAACGCCACCCGTCGCGGCAGGTGGGAGCACACGTCCATGAGGCGGACCACCACGTCGTCGGTGGCGGTGCGCAGCTGCGCCTCCGGGATGCCGGGGGCCATGACCGGTCCGACCCGCTGCAGGAACCGCGCGTAGTAGGTGGATTCGGGTTGAGCCCGGAGCAGGTCGACGATCGGCTCTAAGAGAACCCGCACCAGTGACGTGAGATCGGCACCCAGACCCTTCTCGTCGATCTCCACGAGTCGCTGCTGGCGGACCGCGTCGAGGGCGGTCAACCGACGGCGCAGCACCTGCAGGATGAGTCCGTCGCGGCTGCCGAAGTGGTACTGCACCGCCGAGTTGTTGCGCTGCCCCGCGGCGGTGGCGACATCGCGCATCGAGACCCTGTCCAGGCCCCGTTGGCCGATCAACTCCTCGGCGATCTCGATCATCGCCGTCTTGGCGTCCTTCGTCGGGACGGCACCGTCGGCCGGAACACCACTCATCACGTCCATCGTGCTCCTTCCGCTACGCGCCCATTGTCCACGCACCCGCCCCATTTCTGATCCGCCACGTGTGCGGGGACTCAGATCTTGGCGGCTCCGGGGCTCCACTTGCGGCCCGCCGCCTCGCCGAGCTGGTTGAAACTCAACACGGTGAGGAAGAGGACGAACGCGGGGATCCCCACGAGGGCGGGGTACCTCTCGAAGTCCGGCTGGCCGGCGCTGATCATGTTGCCCCAGGTCGGTTCGGGTCGCGGGATGCTCAGTCCCAGGTAGCTGAGCGACGCCTCCGCGACGATCAGCACCGCCACGAGCATGAAGCTGTAGGACAGCACCGGCGCCACGATGTTCGGCGCGACCTCGCGAAGCATGATCCGGGTCTCGCCGGCACCGAGCGAGCGGGCGGCGGTGACGAACTCACGGCCGGCGAAGCTCATCGCGTTGGCGCGGACGAGCCGCGCATAGGACGGCACCACCATGATCCCCAGTGCCAGGGTGACGTTGACCAGGGTCGGCTCGAGGACCGTGACGATCGCGATGAGCAGGATGAGCGACGGGAACGCCAGCAGGACGTCGCTGATGACGGAGACGATCCGGTCTGCCCAGCCGCCCTTGTAGCCGGCCACCAACCCCAGTGCGCCGCCGATGAGTGCGCCGATGACGACGCCACCGATGCCCACGACGATGGAGACGCGGGCCCCGTAGAGCAGACCGCCGAGAACGTCGAGGCCCTGACGATCGGTGCCGAGGGGATGCGCCGTGAACAGGTCCGCGGGGAGCAGGGACCGGGTGGTCAGCGCGAACTGCGGGTCACGCGCCTCGGCGAGCGGCAGGAAGTCGACGACCAACGCTCCGAGGACGATGAGGACGGTCCAGCCCAGGGCCAACAGGGTGCCGACCCCGGAGAGCTTCGGCAGGCGGCGCCGCCGACGAACGGGCGCCACCGCGGCGGCCGCGCCGGCCGCGCCGGTCGCGCCGGTCGCGGTGGCGCTCGTGGCCGAGCCCGTGGTCGTGTCGGTGGCGCTCGTGGCCGTGGCCGTGTCGGTGGCGGTGTCGGTGGGCGTAGCGGTAGCGGTGGAACGGGTCGGGTCGATGTCAGCCACGGCGGATCCTCGGGTCGATGAGTGCGTAGGTGACGTCCACGGTCATGTTGACCACGACGTAGAAGACGGCGATGACGATCACGCCGCCGAGCACCACGGGAAGGTTGTCGTTCTGGACGGCATCGACGATCATGCTGCCCATCCCGGGCAGGTTGAACAGTCGCTCGACGACCACCGTGCCGCCGATGAGGCGGCCGAGGCTGATGCCGGCGAGGGTGATGATCGAGACCGTCGACGGCCGCAGGGCCTCTCTGACCAGGACGTGGCCGGTGGGCATGCCCTTGGCGCGCGCCGAGAGGACGAAGTCCTGCTGCAGGGTCGAGATCATGTCGGTTCGCAGGACGCGGGTGAAGATCGCCACCTCCATCAGCGCGAGGGTGAGCGCGGGCAGGGCGATGCTGCGCAGGTTCTCCCCCAGCCCCTCGGCCAACGGCACGTAACCCTGGCGCGGGAACTCGGGGAGGAGGAGCGCGATCGACGCGAGCACCCCGCCCACCACGAGACCGGCGATGAGAGACCGACCCCACATGACCCCGGGGGCTCCGGGCCCGCCCCGTCGGCCGAGCGGCGACAGAGCCACCACGAGCCCGACCACGACGGCGACGCCGAGGATGAGCTGCTGCGCGAACGAGTGGTTGAACACCAGCAGGTAGATCAACAGCAGACCGGCCACGAAGCTGGGGACCGAGATGAACGCGAACGCGACGACCGAGGCGACCCGGTCGAACACTCCGCCGCGGCGGTAGGCCGACCACACCGCGACCGGCACCGCGATCGCCAGCGACAGGATGATCGACAGAAAGGCGAGCTGGAGGGTGACCGGTAGGGCGTTGCCGATCATCTCGGTGACCGGCTGGTTGGGAGGGATCAGCGAGTTGCCGAGATCCGCGGACGCCATGCTGCCGGCCCAGTCCGCGAATCGGGTCGCCAGTGGCTCGTCGAGACCCAGCTCCTCCCGGGCCGCCTGGTACTGCTCCGCGGTCGCGCCCGGCCCCACGGCGGACGCCGCGGAGTCCCCGGGAACGGCCTCCATCAGGAAGAACGCGCCGATGGTGGCGAGTATGACGACGACGGCCGCGTGCAGAGCGCGTTCGCCAATGAACCTGAGCACGTGGGGAGTCCCCTTCGTCTGAGTCACCGCCTGAGGCGGTTTCTTAATTGTCTTGACGTGGACACACTATGCCGTGATACTCGTCACAGCAACACGTTCTAAGCCGTTGTCTTAGACCCCCGTCCGAGACACCACACCCAGGAGGCAGCCATCGCCGCCGCAGCACCCAGCGCGCACGGGTCACCGGACCCTGACCTGCTGCTCGAGGTCCGCGACCTCCGCACCCACATCGACACCCCCGACGGTCGCATCACTCCCGTCGACGGCGTCGACATCTCCCTGCGACGCGGTGAGACGATCGGGATCGTGGGCGAGTCGGGTTCCGGCAAGTCGATGCTCGTCCGGTCGATCATGGGCATCGCACCGACCACGGCCCGGGTCGACCCGGCCTCGACGGTCCGCTTCGACGGCCGGGATGTGCTGTCCCTGTCCCAGCGGCAGGCACAGAAGTTCTGGGGACGCGAGATCGCCATGGTCTTCCAGGACCCGCTGACCTCGCTCAACCCGATCCGGACGATCGGCCGTCAGATCACCGACCCGCTGCGACACCACCTGGGACTGAGCCGCCGCGAGGCCACAGACCGGGCGGTCGAGATGCTGACGCGGGTGCGCATCCCCTCTCCCCGTGCCCGACTCTCCGAGTACCCGCACCAGCTCTCGGGCGGCATGCGCCAGCGCGTCGGCATCGCGATCGCACTGTCCTGCTCCCCCAAGTTGCTCATCGCCGACGAGCCCACCACCGCGCTCGACGTGACGGTGCAGCACGAGATCCTCGACCTGCTGCACGGACTGCAGGCCGACTCCGACATGGCGATGATCCTCGTCAGCCACGACCTCGCGGTGGTCTCGCAGCACACCGACCGGATCGGTGTCATGTACGCCGGCCGGTTCCTCGAGGTGGGCGACACGCGGGCCCTGCTCGACGAGCCCGCGCACCCGTACACCGGCGCGCTGCTCGACTCGATCCCGCGGCCGGACCTGCCGCCGCACACCCTGCTCACCGTGATCGAGGGACGCCCGCCCAATCTGCGCGAGATGCCCGCGGGCTGCCGGTTCGCTCCCCGCTGCCCGCGCGTGGCCGACGACTGCCTCGCCGTGGACCCGCCGCTCGAGGACCTGGCGACCACGCCGGGCGTGATGCCGCGGTTCGCCGTCCCCGGTGCCGGTATCCGCAGCACCGAAGTCCACCGAGCCGCGTGCCACCACCCGCTCGTCCCCGCCACTGCCAGCACACCCAGCGAGGCATCATGACCGTCCCCTCGAACGACCTCACCGGTTCGGCCGGGTCGGAGACCGCGGGCCGTCCGGCGGAAGCCGACCTCGTCGTCGTCGACACCGGGGCTGCCGACACCGACGCCGTCGACAAACTCGTGGTCGACGGCGTGACCGTCGAGTACCACACCCGCAAGGGCACGGTCCACGCCGTCTCGGACGTCTCCCTCACCGTCCCCCGGGGCTCCACACTGGCCCTGGTCGGCGAGTCCGGCTGCGGCAAGTCCAGCCTCGGGCGGGCCATGCTGCAGCTGCCCCGCCCCTCGTCCGGACGCGTCAAGGTCGACGACACCGACCTGTGCGCGCTGTCCGGGGCGGCCCTGACCCGCGCCCGCAGGATGATCCAGATGGTGTTCCAGGACCCCGTCTCCTCGCTCAACCCGCGCCGCAAGGTCCGCGACATCGTGGCCGAGGGGCTGGAGATCCAGGGCGTCGACGGCGGTCGCGAGGAGATCCGGCGCCGTGTGGACGCCGCCCTCGAGGCGGTCGGTCTGGACCCCGAGCACGCCGGCGGCCGGCGCCCGTCCGAGTTCTCCGGCGGGCAGTGCCAGCGGATCGCCCTGGCCCGCGCCCTCGTACTGGAACCCGAGGTGCTGGTCTGCGACGAGCCCGTGTCCGCGCTCGACGTCTCCGTGCAGGCGCAGATCCTCAACCTGCTCGAGGAGATGAAGGAGCGCTACCACCTGACGATGGTCTTCATCTCCCACGACCTGTCGGTGGTGCACAACATCGCCGACCGCGTGGCGGTGATGTACCTCGGCACGGTGTGCGAGGTCGCCGACACCGAGTCGCTGTACCGGGCCCCGGCCCACCCGTACACGATGCTGCTCATCTCGTCCGCGCCGACGCTCGGCGGGACGCTCGCCGACACGCTGGGCGAGGACTCCATCACCGCGACCAGCTCCGAGCTGCCCTCGCCCCTGAACCCCCCGTCCGGATGCAGATTCCGAACCCGGTGCCCACTGGCCACCGACATCTGCGCCACCGACCGTCCTCCCTTGGTCGACATCGCGCCCGGCCACCAGGTCGCGTGCCACCACCCTCTCCAGGAGAATCGATGAAGCGCACCACCAGCGCCCTGGCCGTACTCGCGGCCGCCGCCCTGACCCTGTCCGCGTGCGGCGGCGGGGAGGAGTCCACCTCCGCCTCCGGCGGCGCCGAGGGTCAGGCCCCCGACCAGTCCGAGCGGTGCACCGAGGACCTCGCCGGCGGCACGATCACCGTGGGCGAATTCTCCATGCTCCCGTCCTTCGCCCCCGGTCAGGGCCAGTACGGTGTCCGCGGCGGAGCCCAGTCGGCCGCCGTCTACGACCGGCTGATGGTGTGGAACCCCGAGGCCGAGGCGTTCGAGCCCAAGCTCGCCGAGTCCCTCGAGGCCAACGACGACAACACCGTCTGGACCATGACGCTGCGCGACGGCGTCACCTTCTCCAACGGCGACCCCCTCACCGCGGACGACGTCGCGTTCACGGTCGGCCTGCACAAGGACCCCGCCACCCGGTCGGTCGCGATGACCGAGGCCATGCAGATCTCCGACGTCCGCGTGGTGGACCCGCTCACCGTCGAGTTCACACTCGCCGACCCGTGGGCAGGGTTCCCCATCACGCTCGCCGGCACCGTCGGAGAGGTCATCCCCAAGGCCGCCTACGAGGCCGCCGATCCGCGGGACTGGGCGCGCAACCCGATCGGCGCCGGCGCGTTCACTGTCGCCAACTACGTCCCCGACCAGGAGACGGTCCTCGAGCCCAACCCGGACTACTACGGCGGCCCCGTCTGCCCCACCCTGAAGTTCATCCGCATCCCCGGTTCCCAGGGCACCTACGACGCCTTCCAGACCGGGGAGCTCCAGGTGGCCTTCCTGCGTGGCGCCAAGTTCATGAACATGGCCACGTCCGACGACGTCCGCGGTTTCGAGGAGATCATCAGCTCCGGCTCGGTGATCAACATGAACTCGGGCAAGGCCGGCTACGACGGCATCCTCACCGACGTCCGCGCCCGCCGGGCCGTGGCGGCCGCCATGGACCGCGACCTGTGGAACCAGCGCTTGTACGACGGCGAGGGTCAGGCGACCTCCGCCCTGATCGCCGAATCCTCCCGACTGTTCGACGGCCAGGAGGGCCCGGCGTACGACGTCGAGAAGGCCAAGGCGCTCGTGGCGGAACTCAAGGCCGACCGCCCGGACTGGGACGGTTCCCTGCGGATGCTCATCTCCGACGGTCCCGAGAACATCGAGGCTGGCGTGGTGGCCAAGGCCCTGCTGGACGCGGCCGGGTTCGACGTCCGGATCGACAACGCCCCGGTCTCCCAGGTCACCGCGCGTCAGTTCACCGGCGACTACGAGATCGTGATCGGCGGCCTGGCCACCTCGGACGCCGATCCGGCGGCCGCGTTCGCCAGCGGCATGCTCCCGACCGGCGCGACCAACCTCACCGGCATCGACGACCCCGAGCTCACCGCCGCGGTCAACGACCTCAAGGCCGCCGGTGACCTCGACGCCCAGAAGGAGGCGCTCACGCGCCTACAGGAGGTCTTCAACGAGGTGCAGCCGTTCACCGTGATGGCCAACGCCGAGCAGTACGTGGCCGTCTCCGACACCATCGGGGGACTCACCCCGACCCTGTCCTCGACCGTCCTCTACGACGGGGCCTTCGTGAAGGAGTGACCGTCACGGGGGTGACAGTCACGGAGTGATTCCTCCGCTCGCCTCTCGAACGCCCGCGGCCCCGACGGGCCGCCCCCGCACCACCACGACGTGCCCCGGGCTCCCGCCCACCGGTGAGAGCCCGGGGCACCTCTCTGCCGACGACACCGACGCACGGCGGGCCGATCGGCCCGCCGCCCCTCACCACCAGGAGAAAAGATGACCCGCGCCACCAGCGCCCTGGCCGTCCTCGCCGCGACCACCCTCGCCCTCACCGCCTGTGGAGGCGGCGGAGCCGATCCCACCGCATCGGCCTCCGGCGCCACCGCGCCGGACCAATCCGAGCGCTGCACAGCCGACCGGGCCGGAGGCACCATCACCATGGGTGAGTACGCCATGCTCCCGTCCTTCGCGCCCGGCCAGGGCCAGTTCGGCGTCCGCGGGGCCACCGAGTCCGCCGCCGTCTACGACCGTCTCATGCGGTGGAACCCCGAGGCCGCGGAGTTCGAGCCCAAGCTGGCCGAGTCCCTGGAGTCCGCCGAGGACAACACCGTGTGGACCCTGACGCTCCGCGAGGGCGTCACCTTCTCCAACGGGGATCCGCTCACCGCCGAGGACGTGGCGTTCACGATCGACCTGCACAAGAACCCGAAGACCGTCTCCAACGCGATGACCGACGCGCAGCAGGTCGAGTCGACCCGCGTCGTGAACCCGCTGACCGTGGAGTTCACGTTGGCCGAGCCGTGGGCCGGATTCCCGATCCTGCTTGCAGGGACGGCGGGGGAGGTCATCCCGAAGAAGGCCTACGAGGCCGCCGGCCCCAAGGAGTGGTCGCGCAACCCGATCGGCGCCGGCGCGTTCACGGTATCCGAGTACATCCCGGACCAGGAGCTCGTACTGGAGCCCAACCCGGACTACTACGGCGGGCCCGTCTGCCCCACCCTGGAGTTCATCCGCATCCCCGGCTCGCAGGGTACCTACGAGGCGTTCCAGACCGGCGAGGTCCAGGTGGGGTTCCTGCGTGGCGCCAAGACCGTCACCGCCGCCCAGGACGCCGGCGAGCGGGGCTTCGAGACCATCACCAGCGCCGGCTCCATCGTCAACCTCAACGCCGGTAACGCGGGCTACGACGGCGTCCTCACCGACGAGCGGGCCCGTCAGGCGTTCGCCATGGCACTCGACCGGGAGCTCATCGATCAGCGCCTGACCGGCGGTCTCGGCCAGCCCACCTCCGCCATCATCGCGGAGTCCTCGCGCTTCTACGACGGGCAGCAGGGCCCCGAGTTCGACGTCGAGCAGGCGACCGCCCTCATCGACGAGGTCAAGGCCGACCGACCCGACTGGAACGGCGAGCTCACCCTGCTCGTGGCGGACAGCCCGGAGAACATGGAGTCCGGCGTGGCCGTCAAGGCACTGCTCGATGCGGCCGGCTTCGACGTCACCATCCAGAGCCAGCCCGTCGCCCAGGTCGTCGCCCGGCAGTTCACCGGCGACTATGAGGCCGTCATCGGCGGACTGTCCCCCTCGGACGCCGACCCGGCCTCCACCTTCGCCAGCGCCATGACCCCCGGTGGCTCACTCAACATCCCGGGCGTCGACGACCCCGAGCTCACCGAGGCCGTGGCCGCGTTCAAGGCCGCCGGAGACCTCGAGGCGCAGAAGGCGGCGGCGACCGACCTGCAGGAGGTCTACAACCGGGTCGTGCCGTTCGCGGTGCTGGCCAACGCGCAGGAGTACGTGGTGGTCGACGACTCCGTCAAGGGTGTCTCGCCCAGCCTGTACTCCACGATGTTCTTCGACGGGGCGTTCGTCCAGGAGTGACCGCGCGGGCGGGGCGCGCCTCTCGAACGCCGACGGCCCCGGATCCCGGAGACATCTCCACGGGATCCGGGGCCGTCGGCTTCTGCGCTCCGCCCCGCCCCGCCCCGCCCCCCCAGAAATCCGCCCCTCCGAATTCGATGCGCGGCCGGGCCCCGCGGGGCGGATCGAAATCCGAAGGGCGGATCGGCGGCCAGCCCGGATCGGCGGCCAGCGATCGGCGTCCAGCCGGATCGGCGTCCAGCCCGGGTCGGCGCGCAGCGATCGGCGCCCAGCTAGGGCCCGCCCCGCGTCACCACCCGTCGTACCCCGGCGCCAACGTGGCCCACGGCGCGGCCGCCTCGAGCTGCCCCGACAACCGCAGCAGCAGGTCCTCGCGGGCGTAGTCGGCGACCAGCTGCACGCCCACCGGCAATCCCCGCTCGTCGGCGCCGAGCGGCAGGGAGATCGCCGGCTGGCCCGACAGGTTGAACATGCCCGTGCACGCCGAGTACGCCGACGACCGCGTCCACATCGAGCCCGGGTCGGTGACGTCCAGGTAGCCCAGCTCCGGGGTGGTGGAGGGCAGGGTCGGCAGCATCAGCACGTCCACGCCGCCGGGCCCGAACAGCTCGGCCACGCGCCAGCCGGTCCGGTGGGCGGTCTGCAGCGCCCGGGCCACGTCAGGTGCGGAGTGGGTCATGGCGTTGTCGAGGATCACCCGCGTCCAGGGCTCGATGTCGTCGTCGTCGAGGTCCCTTCCCAGCGCGGCGAGGCGCGCGTCGACGGTCGCCCGCAGCTGGGCGCCCATGATGACACCGACGGCGGACATCGCCTCCAGCACGTCGACGCCCAGCTCGACCTCCCGCACCTCGTGGCCGAGCCCGGTGAGCAGCCCGGCGGTGTGGTCGACGACGGCGGTGCACGCGGCGTCGGTGGGGAACGGCCCGGGCGCGACCCGCAGCATCCCCACCCGGAGACGACCCGGGTCGGCGCCGACCTCGTCGAGGAACGGCCGCGGCGGCGTGGGCGCACCGTAGGCGTCGCCCGGGCGGTGGCCGGCCACGGCGTCGAGCAGCGCGGCGCTGTCGCGGACGGTGGTGGTCAGGGCGTGGTGGTAGGACAACGGCGAGGCCAGTGCGTCGGGGTGCGGCCACGTGGGGACGCGTCCGCGGCTGGGTTTGAGGCCGACCAGTCCGCACATCGCGGCGGGGATGCGGATGGAGCCGCCGCCATCGGTGCCGTGCGCGACCGGCACCATGCCCGAGGCGACCGCCGCCGCCGACCCGCCGCTCGACCCGCCGGTGGAGTACCCCGTGTCCCACGGGTTGCGGCACGGGCCGTGCAGCAGCGACTCGGTGGTGGTGGACTTGCCCATCTCGGGCACGTTCGTCGTGCCGAGCACCACCATCCCGGCCGCCTTGTAGCGCTGCACGACGGTGCTGTCCACGTCCGCGACGACGTCGGCGAGCAGCCGGGAACCGTCGGCGGCGGGCAGCCCGGCCACATCGGTGCCGAGTGCCTTGATGACGATCGGCACCCCCCGCAGCGGGCCGTCGGGAAGCCCCGCCTCCACCTCGGCGCGCGCGGCGTCGAAACGTGTCGCGACCATGGCGTTGAGCTCCGGGTCGAGGCGCTCGATGCGGGTGATGGCCTCCTCCAGCACCTCGGCGGCGCTCGTGGCGCCGGCGCGGATGTCGCCGGCCAGGGCGAGCGCGTCGCGGGTCGGGGTGGGGGTGTCGGTCACGGGGTGGCCTTTCGTGGGCGCGGGGATGGTGGGACGACGACGAGGACGACGACGAGGTCAGCCCCAGCGGGACTGGCCGCCGTCCAACGGGATGGTCGCACCGCTCAGGTACGAGGCCTCCGCCGAGCACAGCCAGGCGACGGGCCGGCCGATGTCGGCGAGGGGGTCGCCCACCCGGCCGGCGGGGATGCCTGCGACGAACTCGGCGGCCTCCTCCGGGTTGTTCTCCATCCACCAGTCGAGTCCGGGGCTGTGTGCGTGCGGGGCCACGTTGAGCGCGCGGATTCCCTCGGCGGCCCACTCGTAGGCGGCGGCGCGGGTGAGGGCGCGGACGGCCTCCTTGACCGCGGAGTAGATGCCGTAGTTGGCGGCGTCCCAGCGAACGGCCGCGGAGGTGACGAGGTTGATGACGGTGCCGCCCCCGCGCTTGGCCATCTCGGGGCGGGCGAGCTTCATCAGGGTCAGGGAGACGCGGGGGCCGCCCTCGAAGGCCTTGCGGAAGTCGTCGTCGGGGTAGTCCGACAGCGGCAGCGGCATGGCCATGTTGGCATTGTTGACGAGGATGTCCACACCGCCGAGGCGCTCTACGGCCGTGGCGATGATCTGTTCCGGCGCGCCGTCGGTGACGATGTCGGCGGCCAGACACTCGGCGGTGCCGCCGGCGGAGCGGATCTCCTCGGCGACGCGCTCGAGCTTGTGCATCTTGCGTCCGACCAGCAGGACCGCCGCGCCGGATTCGGCGAGGCCGAGCGAGATGCCGCGGCCGACGCCCTGGCCTCCGCCCGTGACGATCGCGACCTTCCCGGCCAGCCGGTTGTCGCGGTCGGCTCCCGGCTGGGCGGTGGTGCCCGGCTGGGCGCCCGCCGCGGGCGTGGTCTGGGTGGGGTTCTCGGTCATGGGGTCCTCCGTGGTTGATCTGGATGTCGGCGAGCGGTGATCACGCCGTGACGATGGTGAGCAGGCCGGCGACCACCACGAGGGCGATCACGGCCGAGCGGAACACGTGGGTGGGCAGGCGTCGAGCGATGGCGATCCCCAGCTGGTTGGCCGACACCCCGGCGACGGTGCACACCAGGAGAAGTGGTGCCAGGCCCGGCAGGTCGATGCCGGTTCCGGTCCACAGCAGCGTCAGCGCGACGACGCTGGTGACGACGAAGTAGCCCGCGAGGTCGGCGATGAACGCCAGGGGCGGGAGTCTGGCCCTGCCGAGCAGGAGTACGACGGGCGGCCCGTTGAGCGAGGTGGTGGTGGACAGGTAGCCGCCGATCGCCCCGACCGTGGCCGTGACGAGCGCCGAGGGCGGGCGGGCGTGGTGGGTGGTGGGCAGCGCCATCGCGAGGCCGCACAGGACGGTGATGGCGCCGGCGGCCGGCTGGAGGTGCTGCTCGGGCAGCAGGCCCAGTGTCCGTACGCCCAGCCACGCCCCCGGCACGCTGGCCGCGCCGAGGACCGCTACGCGTCGCCAGGTGATGTGTCGGCGCAACTGCACGGTGACGCCGACCCGTGTGACCAGCGCGACCACCAGGTTGACAGCCACGGTCTCCGGCAATCCGATCCCCGCCGTGAGCATGAGCGGGGTGGCGATGAGCGCGGTTCCGAAGCCGGTGGCCCCGCCGATCACCGAGGCGGCCGCGACGCACAGCGCCGCGATGACGATCAGGCCCACACGTCACCTGCTCGTGCCGTCACGTCGCGTCGGCGGGTGCGAGGTGGTTGTCGTTGAGCTGGAAGCTGGGCACGTCCTTGAGGTTGATCATCGCCTCGTAGGTGCGCTTGTAACCGGTCTTCGTGATCATCCAGCGGCCGTCGATGCGCGCGTAGTTGTCGGAGTAGAACGCGCTGCCGAAGATCATCGTGTCGAAGGCGGGCACGATCACCCGGTCCTGCAGGTACCAGCGGCCCGTGGCGGTGTCACCGTCGACCTCGATCTCCGGGTGGTGGGCCTGGTGTTCGGTGATGACGTCGTCGGTCATCTGGCCCTGCAACCCTGTGACCACCTCGTCGCGACCGGTGTAGGACAGCCGCTTGCCGTAGGACGCGGTGACGTCGGGCGCCAGCGTCTGGGCGAGCTCGTCCCACAGCCGCAGGTCGACGCAGCGCAGGTAGCGGTACTTGAGTGATTTGATGGCGTCGATGTCGTCGCGGCGGTCGGGAGTGCTCATCGCGGGCCTTTCGGAAGGGGTCGGGGCGCGCGTGTCGCGCGCACAGCAGAGACTGTAGTCAATTGTGTACAGTTCGGGAATGGAAACCGGGAAGAATGCCGTCGGAGGCGCGTCGGGCGCCCGGAACGGCGACGACAACCGCCGCGACGACGACAACCGCGACGACGACAACGAGGGCAGCCCGTCCCCCACACGCCCGACCGGCCGCGACGAGGTCCGCTCGGCCGTCATGCGGGAGGCCCGCCGGTTGCTGTCCGAGCGCGGTCCGAACGTCCCGCTGCGCGATATCGCCGATGCGGCGCAGGTCAATCTCGGTCTGATCCACCGCCACATTGGCCGCAAGGACGCGCTGCTCACCGAGGTGATGCAGGACGCCGTGCGCTACGGCGCCGCCCGCCTGGAGAATCTCGACGACGCGGGCGAGGCCGTCCGCGGGATGCTTCTCGGCGCCTCGTCGCACCCGGAGATCAGCCGACTGCTCGCGTGGCTGGCCCTGGACCGGGAGGCGGCGTTCCCGCCGATGGTCGATCCCTCGCAGCGGCCGGCCGCCGCCCTGCGCCGCATGACCTCTCCCCCTCCCGCCGGTGATGTCGAGCTGCTGCTGGTCTTCACCGCCGTGTACGGCTGGCCCGTGCTGCGGGGGGCACTGCTGGACGCGCTCGACATCCCCGAGGCCGACCGCGACGGCATCGACGAACGCCTCGCGGACCTGCTGGCCCGCGTCGTCACCGGCGCGGCCGGATCCGACCGGTAGCCCGGACGCCGGCCCGGGGACCCCGTGTCAGGCGTTTGCCGGGCCGGGCTGATCCCAGGCGGCCGGTCCGGACTGCTCCGGGGCCGCGGGCACGGGCTCGGTCGGCCCCTGGTCGAGGCGGAACGGCGGGTACTCGTCGCGCAGGAGCAGGACGTACGAGGCGACCCGGTAGACCCAGCGGTTGAGGCCGACGTTCAGCGCGAACAGCCCCGGCGGGTAGCGCCCGGTGAACAGCAGGCCGATCGCGGCGATGAGGACCAGCAGTCCCAGCAGGGTGAAGCCTGCGCTGACCCCGCCGGTGTCGGTCGAGGCGTTGGCGGCCACCGAACCGCCGCCGGTGATGATCCCGACGATCAGCAGGTGCGGGATGACCAGCAGCCACCACTTGACCAGCACCAGTCCCCGCGACAGGTGCTCGGGGTAGACGATCTCCAGGTCGGCGGGATAGTCGGCCCGACCGAGCGCGAACGGCGGGTAGCGGTCGGTACCGAGGGCGGCGTAGGCGTAGAAGCCGACCCGCCAGTGCCAGCGCATCGCCCCCTCGGTGAAGGAGAACCACGAGCGTGGGTAACGGCCGGTGAACAGGATCGTCAGGCCCGCGGCCACGGCGACGACGACCGTCGCGAAGCCGAGGATCGCCAGGACGAGGTAATGCGGGATGGCCAGCAGCCACTTGATCAGCCACAGCCCGCGGGAGACGCCCGGGTCCAGGTGCCCGGTCAGCCGCAGCGGGTCAGGGCCTGTGACAGCGCCCGCCGTACCCCCGGCCGGGTCACGGCGGTCCACGTCGCGCCCCAGTCCGGCCGCGCCGAACAGGATCAGTGAGATTCCCAGCGCGAGGGCGACGAGACCGGCGATGAGTGTGCCGGGATTGGCCAGTCCGAAGAGCTCGGTGTGCGCTCCGGCCTGCACGTCCACCCATACCGGACGACTGCCCTCGCCGTTCATCACCACGATCACCCAGGTTCCGGACTCCGGGGTCACGGTGAGCGTCTGCTGCGTTGAACCGATGGTGGAGTGCTCCCAGAACCCCTCCTCGGCCGGAGGTCCGGGCACCCGCGTACCGGGGATCTCGTCGAGGTCGTCGGACAGAGTCGAGCTGGTCGACCAACCCGAGGTGTCGACCCCGTAGCCCTCGGCCCAGGGGTCCGCCCCGAACACCGCGTGCGGTACGTCGCGGAGGTATCGGTCGACGTCCTCGACGGACGCGATCCCCAGGAACACCCGCTGGCCCGGGATCACGGGGGTCGCGCGGACCTGGACGCTGATCACGTCCTCGGCGTCGATCGACCCCAGGGTGCCCTCACCCTCCCCGAGGTCCACGGTGAACGGAGCGGTCACGATCGCGTTGCCGACCGATCGGAACTCCTCGGTATCGGTGTAGGCGTACCGCCCGTCCCGTTGTGAGTTCTCGGCGGCGGTGAGGAAAATGCCCGCTGCGCTCAGCGCCAGGCCGAGCGAGGTGAGCAGCACGCCCACGACGAGCATGACCCAGTTGAGTGGACGGGTCCCCCGTTCCGATGGGGCCGGGGTCGCCGTGCCGGGGGTCGAGTAGCGGTCGGACGGAGAGGGTTGCGGAGCACCCATTGTGATTCCTCGGATGTAGGCATCACAGCCCGCACCGGGATCGGCGGAGCCGCTGAGAAATAACTATATAGTTATTTAGCGAGTACGGCGGTACCGATTGGGTCTCGTTTTGCCGACGTCGCCTCACCCACCCCACGAGGTTCCCCGACCTGCACCACTCGCCGCCGGGGTCCGTCACCGACCCCGGGCCGGGAACTGCCCTAGGGTGGCGGGGTGATCCGCCGACTCGTCTCCCGCCTCTACTGGTTCTTCAGTCGTTGGGAACTGTCGACCCGGCCGGCTCCGGATCGACCGACGGTGCTGCTGGGCGCACCCCACACGTCCAACTGGGACTTCGTGTTGATGCTCGGCATCGCCTGGCGACTGGGCCTCGATATCCACTGGCTGGGCAAGTCCAGCCTCTTCACCGGGTGGCGCGGGCCGATCATGCGGGCACTCGGAGGGGTCCCCGTCGATCGGGCGAACCCTGCCCGGGTCGTCGAGGACATGGTCCGGCAGGTCGACGCGGGAGAGACGTTCGGCCTGGTCGTCACCCCGGATGGCACCCGCAGCGGCCACACGCACTGGAAATCGGGTTTCTACAGGATCGCCCGGGAGACGGGCCTGCCGGTGACGTTGGGTTACGTGGACCGCACCACGATGACGACCGGGCTGGGCCCGACGATCGACCTGACCGGTGACGTGGCGGCGGACATGGACCGGATCCGGGCCTTCTACTCGGACAAGGCCGGGTTCCATCCCGACAAGCGGGTGGAGCCGCGCCTGGTGGACGAGAGTCGGACGGCGACCCCGGACGCCGGGCTGCCGCAGGAGCAGTTCGACTCCTGAGATTCCGCTCGCGCCCGTCCGTGCGCGACACTGGTGACGTGGACGGCCTGCGCGTGACCCCGGGGCCCGGCGCGCCCCGTGGCCTCATGGTGCCGGCGGCGGAACTGATCGAGCGGTTCTCGCGCTCGTCCGGGCCCGGCGGCCAGCACGTCAACACGGCCGACTCGCGGGTGCAGCTGAGCATCGACCTGGGCACCACGACGGCGTTGGACGAGGTCCAGCGTGAACGGGTACTGCGCGCTCTCGCCCCGAGGCTGTCCGGCACGGTGCTCACCGTGAGCGCCGAGGAGCACCGGTCGCAGCGCCGCAACCGCGCGGCGGCTCGGCAGCGCCTCGAGGAGTTGTTACGCGAAGCGGTGGCGCCGCCGGTCGCCAGGCGTCCGACCCGACCCACCCGCGGTTCGCAGCGGCGGCGTGTCCAGCATGAACGCCGCCGGGCCGAGGTCAAGCGCAACCGCAGACGCCCCGGCCTCGACTGACACGAGCCGGAACGCAGGAACGAGTCAGCGCTGCGGCCCGGCCAGCCCCGTCGCGGGGAGCGAGACGAACCCGCGGGTGAACGGCGAGAGCGCTCGCACCGCCGAGCCCCGGTCGACCCCCACCGTCGGGTGCGCGACGTAGAGCTCCTCCACCGCGATCCGGGCCTGGAGGCGAGCGAAGTGCGAACCGATGCAGAAGTGCGGGCCGCGGGCGAACCCCAGGTGCCCGGCGATCTCGCGGGTGATGTCGAGTTGCTCGGCGGTGGGACCGAACTCGCGCTCGTCGCGATTGGCCGAGCCGTAGAGCATCATCACCTTCTCCCCCGCCGGGATCGTCGTCCCGCCGACGGCCACCTCGCGGGTGGTCGTCCGCGCGAGCGCCTGCACGCTCGACTCGAAGCGCAGGCACTCCGAGAGCGCCCCGGGGATCAACCCGGGGTCGGCCGCGAGCATCTCCCGCTGCCGCGGATGGGAGTCGAGCAGCGCGACTGTGTGCGAGATGAGGTTGCCGGTGGTGTCGTTGCCGCCGGCGACGATGACAAAGCAGAAGCCGAGGATGTCCCAGTCGTCCAGCCGCTCGCCCTCGATCTCGGCCAGCGTCAGTGCGGAGATGAGGTCGTCGCCCGGGCGGGCCCGTCGCTCGGCGATGAGCTCACCGAAGTAGCCGAACATCTCCGCCACCGCGTCCACCGCCCCGCCCTCGAGACCAGCCGGGCGGAATCCCTCCTCCTGCAGGGTCGTCAGCGCGCTGACCCACGGGCCGAACAGCGGGCGGTCCGCTGCCGGCAGGTCGAACAGGTGGGCCAGCACGAATGTCGGGATCTGCGCGCTGAAGTCGCGGTGGAGATCGACCACCTCGTCGTCGTCGTACCTCTGGGCCATCTCCGCCAGCCGCCCCCGGACGAACTCGCGGATCCGCGGTTCGGTCGCGGCGACGCGCTTCGGGGAGAACGCCTTGGCCAGCAGCCGCCGTTTCCCGGAGTGCTCGGGCGGGTCCATCATGACGATCGTCGGCGCGAGGCCCAGTTTCTCGATCTCGTCGCGGTAGAAGGTCAGGCCGCTCGCGGAGGAGAAGGTCGCGGGGTCGCACACGGCGGCATCGACGTCGGCGTAGCGCGACAGCGCCCAGAAGTCGGGCTGGGCGGCGGTTCCGTCCCCGGGGTGGAAGTGCACGGGGTCGGTCTCGCGCAGCAGACGGTAGCCGGGGTACGGATCGGCGAGGTGCGCGGGGTCGAACGGGTCGAACGTGGGGGCCGTCGCCGGCTGCTGCATCATGGCGGGCTGTGTCATGGCGCGCGGGGTCATGGCGCCATTTAACACTGACTGTTAAACAATGGGAAGGGTCGATCTAGACTCGGGACGTGCCCCGCTCCACCGCCACCCGAGGATCCGCCACCTCACCGCGTTCCACTACCCCACGCGCCACCGCCACCCGGGACGCGCTCTACCTCGCCGGGCTGCGCCGCTTCGCCTCGGACGGCTGGCGGACGGCTCGGGTCCGCGACATCGTGGCCGATGCCGGCCAGGGCAACGACTCGGCGATCAATTACCACTTCGGCGGCCGCGCGGGACTGCTCGGCGAGGTGCTGCACCGCGGCGTGGCGCGGATGGAGGCGGAGCGACGCGCGGACCTGCACACGTGGGCGTCGTCGCCGCCCGACCTCGCCGAGATCGTCCGGGCCGTGGTGTCCCCGTTGGCGGACCTGCTGGACGACGACGAGGGCCGCTGGACGCTCCGGGTGATCGGCCAGCTGGGAGCGCTCGCAGAGGTGGGCCGGACGGTCAGCACCGGACCTGTCGCGGACACCGCACTGCAGGACCAGCTGGAGATGCTGGTCGCGGCCGCGACGGCGGCGTGCGGCCCGGACCTGGCCCGCCACCGGGTCCGGCAGTTCATCGTGATGCTCACCGCCGAGCTCGCGGCGCGGGCCAGCGATCCCCCCGGGGTCGGTCCCGCGCACGGGACATACGTGGCCGACCTGATCGACGGGTTCGGGCGAGGGCTCGCGCGGCCCGCTCCCTGACCACGGTTGCGCAGCGCACGCCCTGAGGCGTCGAACTGTCGGCCGTGACCGGGTCGCACCCCAGGGCGGTCGTGCGTGTCCGGGTTGCAACCGAATAGCGGCCGAACCTCTCTCGACGACGGAACCGAATCGGCGCACACTCCTAAGCATGTTAGGTAAGCCGAAACGCGATAGGGTCGCCGAACGCCGTGAGGCAACGCGCCGCGAGATCATCGACGCCGCCTGGCAGGTGGCCCGTGAGCAGGGCTTGTCCCAGCTCACCCTGCGCGACGTGGCGGCCCGCGTCGGGATGAAGGCACCGTCGCTGTACTCCCACGTGGCCTCCAAGAACGCCATCTACGACGCGATGTTCGCCCAGGCCTGGGACGAGGTCTGGGACCGCATGCGTGAGGTGGACGCGCAGAGCCCGGCGGACGCGCGCGAGTGGGTGCGTCGCTACGCCCGCGCCTACTTCGACTACTGCCTGGCCGACCCTGCCCGCTTCCAGCTGTTGAACCAGCGCACCATCCCGGGCTTCGAGCCCAGCCCCGAGGCCTACGCACCGTCCGTCCGCGTGCTCGAGGGGCTCCGCGAACGCTTCGCCCGCCTGGGCATCACCGCGGACGAGGACATCGACCTCTACGTCGCCGTGGTGCTGGGACTGGCCGACGCACAGCTCGCCAACGACCCCGGGGGCGACCGCTGGGCTCGGTTGTTCGACCGGGCCATCGACATGTACCTCCACGACGTCGGCATCCCGTTCGGCGTCGCCACCTCCCCACCGGAAGGACAGCAGCCATGACCACCACGACCGGGCGACACAGCTCGAAGCGGGCCCCCCGCCTACCGCGGCTCGAGCGGGACGTCGCAGAACGACTCGCCGCGACCGAGTACGACCGGGTCGCCGCCACCCTCGACGCGCTGAGTCCCGAGCAATGGCGTGCCCGGACCGACTGCACCGAGTGGGATGTGCGGGCGATGGCCGGGCACATGCTGGGCATGATCCAGATGCTCGCGAGCTGGCCGGAGATGCTGCGCCAACAGGTCGTCTCCGCTCGGCGCGCCAAGCGGGAGGGCCTCCTCGCGATCGACGCGCTGACCGCACTGCAGGTCGCGGAGAACGACGAACTGAGCACGGACGATCTGATCCGACAGGTCCGCCGCCTGGCCCCGAAGGCCGTGCGGCACCGTCGGCGGGCGCCGGGCCTGGTGCGCAGGCAGGTCATGGAGGACAACGGCGAATGGTGGTCGATGGGCTACCTGTTCGACGTGATCCTCACCCGCGATCCCTTCATGCACCGCGTCGACATCGCCACCGCGACAGGACTGCCCATGACCGCGACCGCGGACCACGAGGGAGTGATCGTCGACGACGTGGTGGCCGAATGGGCCGGCCGCCACGACTCGCCCTACGACCTCGAACTCACGGGCCCAGCCGGCGGACGGTGGCAACGTGGCGACGGCGCGGGCGAGCGCATCGTCATGGATGCGTTCGAGTTCTGCCGCGCGCTCAGCGGCCGCACGTCGGCCGACGGACTCCTGCGGACCCAGGTCCCGTTCTGATTCGGATCCGCCCGGACCGATGGACGGAGATGGCGAGATGATCACGCCCCATCCGAATCCGACCGACGGCCTCGACGTGGAACTGCTCGCCGAGGCCATCGATGCGCGGACGTCTGCCGCGGACGTCTGCGCCCGACGTTTGCACCGCCACCGCCGCCCTGCTGAGCCGCCGGACCGGCAGCAACCTCAACGTCCTCAAGGCACAGTTGACGGCGTGCCGGACCGACTGCGCGGCCTGCGCCGACCTGCTCGCCGCGATCGAGCGAGCCTGCGCTCGGCGAACCGCCGGTGGGCACGCGCCGCCGGCGGCCAGGGCGGCGGTCAGCTGCGCACGGTGACCTGCTCCGGCGAGAGGTCCACGCGTCGGAGCAGCTGCGCGTTGACCGCCACCACCAGCGTCGACAGGGACATGAGGATCGCGCCGACCGACATCGGCATGATGACGCCCACCGGCGCCAGCACGCCCGCGGCCAACGGGACGGCCAGCAAGTTGTAGCCGCCCGCCCACCACAGGTTCTGCACCATTTTGCGGTACGTCGCGTCCGAGAGCGCGGCGACCGAGACCACCGAGCGCGGGTCGTCGGAGGCGAGCACCACTCCGGCGGAGGCGATGGCCACGTCGGTTCCCGCCCCGATGGCGATGCCCACGTCTGCCTGCGTCAGCGCGGGTGCGTCGTTGACGCCGTCGCCGACCATCGCCACCCGGCGGCCCTCGTCCTGTAGACGGCGGACGGTGGCGGCCTTGTCCTCGGGCCGGACGCCGGCGAAGTAGCGATCGATGCCCAGCTCGTCGGAGACGGACGCGGCAACGGCGTCGGCGTCGCCGGTGATCATCTGCACCTCGACGCCGCGGTCGTGCAATGCGGCGACGGCGGCCGCGGACTCGGAGCGGACCTCGTCGACCAGCCGCAGCGCGCCCACGACACGGCCGTCGACCAGCACGTGCAGGATGGTCGCGCCCTGCGTGCGCCAGTCCCCGACCGCGCCCGCGAGCGCGTCCACCTCGACCAATCCCTCCTGTTCCAGCAGGTACGGCCCGCCGACCTGGACCAGTCGGTCCTCGACGCGGGCCTGCACGCCCACCGCCGGCGACGAGCTGAAGGCCGTCGCGGCGGGCACGTCGAGCCGCTGCTCGACCGCGGCGTCGACGATCGCCCGGGCGAGCGGGTGCTCGGAGTCCGACTCCGCGGCCGCGGCCAGGCGCACCACGTCGTCCGTGGCCCACCCTGCGACCGCCTCCGCCCCGGTGACCGCGGGCGTCCCCGTGGTCAGGGTGCCGGTCTTGTCGAACAGCACCACGTCGACCGTCCGCATCCCCTCCAGGGCGAGCCGGTCGGTGATGAGCACGCCACCGCGGGCCGCGCGCTCGGTCGCGATCGACACGACCAGCGGGATCGCCAGCCCCAGTGCGTGCGGGCACGCGATCACCAGGACGGTGATGACCCGCGCGACGATCTGGTCGGGCGGGCCGACGAACCACCACACGAGGGCCGTGATCACCGCCGCGCCGAGGGCGTACCAGAACAATAATGCCGCGGCCCGGTCGGCGATCCGCTGCGCCCGCGACGACGAATTCTGCGCCTCGTCAACCAGCCGCCGGATGCCGGCCAGTGCGGTGTCGTCACCGACCGCCGTCACCCGCATCCGCACACCCGAGTCCGTCGCGACCGTCCCCGCCACCACCTGCTCACCCTCGCCCCTGCGGACCGTGCGGGACTCGCCGGTGATCATCGACTCGTCCATGCTCGCCGAGCCGCGGGTGATCACGCCATCCGCGGGGACCGCACCGCCGGGTCGGACGATGACCTCGTCGTCGTACCTCAACTCCCCCGGCGAGACCTCCTCCACGCGGTCACCCACCACGCGCTCGGCACGGTCCGGGAGCAGGGACGCCAGCGAGTCGAGCGCGGACCCGGTCTGGGCGAGCGAACGCATCTCGACCCAGTGGCCGAGCAGCATGATCACCACCAGCAGCGCGAGCTCCCACCAGAATTCGAGCTCGGCGCCCAGCAGGCCCAGCGTGGCGCCCCACGAGGCCAGGAACGCCACCGTGATACCGAGGCTGATCAGCAGCATCATGCCGGGTTGCCGTGCGCGGAGCTCGTCCACGCCACCGGTCAGGAACGGGCGGCCACCCCAGACGTACATGACCGTGCCCAGCACCGGCGCGACCCACAGGCCCCAGCCCGTGACCTCGTACCCGAGCAGGTGCCCGAACATCGGGGAGAACGCGACCGTCGGGATGCCGAGCGCCAGCATGATCCAGAACAGGCGGGCGTACAGCTGCACGTGGTGCGAGTGGTCGTGGCCGGCATGGTCGTGGCTGGCAGCCGCCGGGTGGTCGGCGTGGCCGTGGTGGGCCATCCCTCCATCCGGATCGACGTGCTCCGCAGAATCGTGTCCGTGGCTCATCGGTGTCAGCCTCCCGTGGTCGCCGCTGACCCGACCGTGTCACGGACCCACGACAACGTCCAGCACGCCGACGTGCGGCGACCGCAGAACGACCCCGCGGCGCGCACCGGGGGATCGCGGTGATGTGATCATGTCCTCGCCCCGGATCCTCCGCGTCGGCCAGCTGGACGACCAGATGTGGATCGGCCGTCAAACAAGTTCTCGGAGTTCACAGCCCACCTGACCACCCATCGTGAAGTAACGCTCACCAAACCCGCCGCGATGTTATCGCTGGGAGCAGGGGTGGTGAGGGTCTCCCGCGGTTGCACCGGCCGATCCGCGGCGGTGCCTGACGCAGGGAGACACGATGGTCGGTTTCAGGCGGTCCAAGCACAGAATCCGCCACGGTGCCGGTGATGCCGCCCTCGCGCCGGACGCCTCTCCCCCGGCCCACGACGCGCCCGCCCCGGGCCCCCACACCGGCTTCGGCTGGGCGGTGCTGGGAGTGGCCGCGTTGTTGGGCGTGGTCTTCCTGGTGCCGTCCGGCCTGGAGGAATCCTCCGCGGTCGTCCCGACAACCTCCAGCGACCGCGCGTCGCTGACGTCGGGCCCACAGACCTGGGTCCTCTCGTCGACCGTCGCGAGCCCGGGTCCGGCGGCGGGCGAGTCGGACTCACTGATCATCCGGGTCCCGGCCGGCAGTCCCACCTCGGGTCCGGGGACCGACGCGCCGACCATCGCGCGGCAACCCGCCGACCCGTCTCCCACCGCCGCGGCGCCCTCGACCAGCGCGCCCGCGCCCGCGCCGGTGCCCGCGCCCTCAACCACTGTTCCGGCGAGTGAGGCGACCTGCCCGCAGCCCACTGTGACGGGGGTCGCGCCGCGACTCGTCGACAGACTGGGTGGGGAACTCGGGTCGACATCAGGCACCGGCGACGAGGCCGGCGGGCACTGCGCGGGCTGACCGTCGCCAGCAGGGCCCGGGCTCGAGCCGGCCTAGAGTCCGTAGTCGATCAGCGGCTTGCCCTGCGCGTCGACGAGCACGGTGAGGCCGCCCCCGCTCCCGCCGACCGAGCGCCACAGGTAGCAGACACCGGTGCGGGTGTCGCGCAGGATCTCCACCGTCCCGCCGAATCCCATCGACTCGGAGTGGATCTTCTCGAAACGCTTGTCCTTTTTGGCCATGAGCCCATGGTGGCACCGGCGGGGTGTGCGGGCCAAAGGTGCGACGACGACGAGGTCACCCTCCCCGGGACCGGGCTCAGGAGTCGATGTGGCGGAACAGGCCGCGGGTGGCCTCGGCGACCGCCCGGTCGGGTGCCCGGAGTTCGAACGGGATCGCGGCGGTGGTCTCGGCGTCGCGCGTGCGAGTCCGGGCCTCGGTGGTCTGCGGGCCGCGGCGTCCGCCGATCAGGTGCACGGCGACGACCATCCCCACGAACACCATGACGGTGAACAGGGCGGGCAGCATCCAGGTGGTCCGGGAGATCAGGGCCGCGCCCGCGGCGAGCTCGGCGGAGGCGACCGCGGTGGACAGCGACGACCCGAGTGTCAGCATGCCGGACCCCAGCGCGAGGACCGCGGCGGTTGCACCGAGGGCGATGGTGGCGGCCGTTCTGATCGTGCGGTGGCGACGTGTGGGGACCGTGCTCATGGTGGATCTCCTGTCTCGGCGTCTACACAGGATTCGGAGACCCCCGCATACCGGATGGGTCCGGGCCGGGGACGTCTTGAGAGACGGCCGAATCGCGGCTCAGGGTGACCCTGATCCGACCCTGAGATCGGGAGTGACCGGTGTGAACGGGGTGCTGCCGGGGGCTATCTTGGAGACGTCCCCACCCGCCAGCGACCCCTCGAATCGAGTCAGCATGGACGAGCAGTACGCGCGGCGGCCGGACGGGCCGTGGACCGAGGGCCGGTACGACCCGGCTGCGACACCGGACCACTCCAGCCCGACCGAGCAGTTCCCGACCGATTCGTCCGCCACGGCGCAGTTCCCGCCCGCAGAGCGCTCCTCGCCCCTCGAGCCCCGCCGTTTCGAGGCCGAACGCTACGAACCCCGGCGGTACGAGCCCGAGCCCTACGATCCCCAGCGTTTCGCCGCCCCGCCCCACCCGGCCCAGCCCTACGCGCGTCCGGCCGAACCGTTGGCCCACGAGGGCGGGTTCCCGTACGGCATGCCGCCCGCCGCGCCCTACGGTCCGACCGCTCCGTATGGCCCCACCACGCCGTTCGGGTACGCCGATCAGTACATCCCGCAGCACCTGCACGTGGCGCCGCACCAGTTCCCGCAGGGGCCCTACCCGCAGCAGTTCGGCTATCCGCCCATGCAGCAGACGGTGTACGTCCACGGCGGGCAGGTCAAGCGTGTCAATCACGCGCTGCACCTGATCCTCACACTGCTGACCTTCGGGCTCTGGCTGCCGGTCTGGATCATTCTGGCGATTGCCAACTCGTAGGTCGGCTCCGGACCCTCGAGCCGCGGGGTGGCCGAGACCTCGTCAGCCGCCTGCCCGCCACCGCCCGGTGATGAGCGCGGTCAGCTCCTCGACCCACTCGTCGTCGAGCGCGGCGTGCGGGCTCACCAGAATCCGGAAGATCGCCGCGCCGGCGACGACCTCGGCCAGCACCGGGAGGTGCTCGTCGCTGCGGCGGGCCCGGCCGAAGCGCGATTCGAAGGCGGGCAGGTTGCCGGCGAGCCGGGCGATCATGCGAGCGTGCAGTTCGGGGTCGGCCACCGTGTCGGCGATGAGGCCGGGAAGCGCCACGCGCACCTCGGGCCGGTCGAAGAGCACGCGGACCGTCTCGACCAGCGCGCGGATGTCGGCGGCGGGCGGGTCTCCGGCGGCGGCCCCCGGATGCCCGGCAGCGGCGTCGGCCCCGACGCCAGCGCCATCGGGTAGCTCGAACGCCGGGATCGCGTCGGCCTCCAGCACCGCCTCGTGCACCAGCTGCGCCTTGCTCGACCAGCGACGATACAACGCGGCGGTGGTCGTCCCGGCGCGCGCCGCGATGGCGGACAGCGTGAGCGCGGGATAGCCCGTCTCGAGGAGGAGCTCACGGGTCGCGGCGATGATCGCGGCGTCGATCCGACCGTCGCGCGGCCGTCCGGGCGCGGACTTCGCCGATCCGCCGCGCGCGCTGTCGCCGTCTGCTGTCATGTTCTCATCCTAGTTCCGATACGCCGCACATCGTATTCCCCGCCGTCGGCGCGAGACGCCGCCACCCAGCACCCCAGGGAGAGCCCCGTGCATCTGAGCCCGCTCGACGAATACCCCATCCACCAGACGCCCGCCCCCCTGACCTGGCCGGCCACCTCGGACCGCAACTTCTACGACCGCTCCTACTTCAACGTGCTGGACCGGCAGGGCCGGTTCATGGTGCTCACCGGGATCGGCTACTACCCGCGCCTCGGCGTGAAGGACGCGTACTTCGTGGTCCGCCGCGGCGACACGCAGACGGCGGTGCGGATGAGCGATGCCATCGACGACGACCGCCTCAACCCGCACGTCGGCGGCTACCGGCTGGAGGTGATCGAGCCACTGCGGGAGATCCGGCTGACGCTGGAGCCGACTGAGGGCATCGCCGCAGACCTGACGTGGCGGGGCCTGTTCCCCGCCGCGCTCGAGGACCCGCACGCGATGCTCACCGACCGGCGGGTGACGCTCCAGGCGAGCCGGTTCGCCCAGGTCGGCTCGTGGGAGGGATGGATAGAGGTCGACGACGACAGGCTGGAGGTCACCCACGACTCGTCGGTGGCCGCCCGGGATCGCTCGTGGGGTATCCGCCCGGTGGGCGAGGCCGAACCGGCCGGCAGGCCCGACACGGACTTCCGGGGCATGTGGTGGCTGTATCTCCCGCTGGCGTTCGACGACTTCCAGCTGTTCCTCATCCTGCAGGAGGACCCCGACGGCCACCGCAGTCTCTACGACTGCACCCGCCGTTGGGCCGGCGGCCGGGTCGAGCAGCTCGACGGCGTGCGTGTGGCCGTCGAGTACACGCCCGGCACCCGGATCCCGACGGGCGTGCGTGTGGAGTTCATGAACCGCGCGGGCGAGCAGATCCGCCTGGAGGTCGAGTCCCGGCTGTACGCGCCGATCGCGTTCGGCTCCGGCTACGGAGGCGATTCGACGTGGGCGCACGGCAGCTGGAAGGGCGAGGGCTTCACCGACCGCGTGACGTTCGACCTCACGGATCCGCAGGTCATGGCCGGCGCGGCATTCAGTCTCATAGACCACGTGGGCCACGCGGTGTGCACGGAGGCCGACGGCACCACCCGCGAGGGTGCGGGCCTGTTCGAGCACGGGGTCATCGGCCCGCATTACCCGTCCGGGTTCTCGGACTGGACCGACGGCTCGGGGGCCGGCGCGGGCTCGGGGGCGCACGCATGAAGGTCATGACGGCGCTGTTCGCCCCCACCGACGCGGTCCGGCGCGCCGAGGAGCTCAGGGAGGCCGGGGCGTCCGGCGTCTTCACCTTCGAGGGACCGCACGACGTGTTCACCCCCCTCGTGTTGGCCTCGCAGGTCGGCGGCCTGGACCTGATGTCCAACGTGGCGATCGCCTTTCCCCGCAATCCCATCCAGCTGGCGCACCAGGCCCACGACCTGCAGACGCTCAGCGAGGGCCGGTTCATCCTGGGCCTGGGCACGCAGATCCGGGCGCAGATCGAGAAGCGCTATGGCACCGGGTTCGACCGGCCCGTCGATCGCATGACGGAACTGGTCGGCGCGCTGCGGGCCATCTTCGACACGTGGGCCACCGGCGAGCGCCTGAACTTCCGCGGCGAGTTCTACCGCCACACCCTCATGACCCCGACGTTCGTGCCGCCGCCCACCCCGTACGGCCCGCCGCCCATCTACCTGGGCGCTCTCGGCCCGCGCCTGACCCGCGCGGCTGCCGAGGTCGCCGACGGGCTGCTCGTGATGCCGTTCGGCACCACGCGATTCCTCCGCGAGCACACGATGACGAACGTGCGGGCGGGACTGGCGGCCGCCGGGCGGAGCGAGGAGGAGTTCGAGGTGGTGCCCGAGGTGATCGTGTCCGTGACGGACGACAAGAGCGACGACGACGACCACATGTCCACCCGCCGACTGTTGGCGTTCTACGGCTCGACGCCCGCCTACAAGCCGGTGTTGGATGCGCACGGCTGGGGCGATCTCCAACCCGAGCTCAACGCCATGAGCAAGCAGGGGCGGTGGCAGGAGATGACCTCGCTCATCAGCGACGAGATCCTGCACACCATCGCGGCGTGCGGCACCCCGGCCGAGGTCGCCGCCCACGTGCGGGACCGCGTGGACGGCGTCGGCGACCGGGTCTGTCTCTATCAGACGGGGCCTATCGCCACCGACGCCCTCGCGCAGATCGTCGACGAACTGGCGGGCCGGCCGTGAACACCGTCGAGTTCGAGCAGGTCACCGACGACCGCTACGGCGGCAAGGCCGCGGGTCTGGCCGAGCTCATCCGCCTGGGCCTGGACGTGCCGCCGGGGTTCGTCATCGCGGACGCGGGGGCCGACCTCGTCGTCGTCGACACCGGATCCGACACCACCGGGCTCACCGACACCGCCGCCCGGTGGTTCCGACGCATGGCCGACGCGGGGGCCACCCCGGTCGCGGTCCGCTCCTCGGCCGTCGGCGAGGACGGCGCGCAGCAGTCCTTCGCCGGACAGTACGACACGGTGCTGGGCGTGGACTCGGCCGCGGCGCTGGCGGAGGCGGTACGCGCGTGTGTGGCGTCGGCGGCCTCGCAGCGCGCGACGGCCTATCGCGACGCGGACTCCGGCGGCACGAACCCCGACTCCCCCGTCGCCATGCACCTCGTGGTTCAACAGATGGTGGACGCCCGCGCGGCCGGCGTCGTGTTCACCGCCGACCCCACCACGGGGCGGCGCGACCTCATGGTGATCGACGCCGTCGCCGGGTTGGGCGAGTCCCTGGTGGACGGCACCGCTTCCCCCGACCACCTCGTGCTCGATTCCGACGGAAACGTGGCGGTCCGTGAGACCGGCGAGCGTCCGGTGCTCCTCGGCGAGGACATCGAGGCCATCCGGTCCGGCGCGCTGACCGCCGAACGGCACTGGGGCCGACCGATGGATCTCGAGTGGGCGATCGACCGGGCGGGGCGGCTGTGGTGGCTGCAGGCGCGGCCCGTCACCACGCTGCCCGCCGACCTCGGCGGGATGGACTCGACGCTCGCCGGCGCCGACCACGTGTACACGCGCTGCAACATCGGCGAGATGATGCCGGGCGCGTACTGCCCGCTCACCGCGTCGGTGTCGGGGTATGCGATCGACCACGCCATGCAGATGATCCAGGTGGTCGCCCGCGCGCAGCCGAGTTACGAACAGCCGTGGCTGCAGGTCGGCTACTTCTCCGGGCACATGTTCCTCAACCTCACCGAGGGCACGGCGCTGAGCTCGGGGCTGCTGGGCAACTCGCTGGAGCAGTTCTCCACGTCGGTCTGCGGGCGGGTGGTCGACGAGCTGGTGCCCAAGCCGCCGCAACCCTTCCTGCGGCGGCTGAGCAATACGGTGCGCTTGTCCACGTTCGCGCTGACCGCGGGGTCGGCCGTGCGGCGGCTCGGCGAGCAGATCGCCGCGTTCGAGGTGCCCACCGGCGACGACCCACTACAGGTGTGGGGGCAGCTCGAGGGCGGGATGCGCCTGTACTGCGAGGTGACGTTGACCCATGTGCGGTCGTCGTCGCGGGCGGCGGTCGCGGCCAACGTCCTGGAGAGCGTGCTCATGCGGCGGGCCGTGGCTGCGGGCGGCAGCGAGGACGACGGCCGGGCCGAGGCCTCCCGGCTCATGGCCGGTGCGGCAGATGTGGAGAGCGCGGTCATGCTGGCCGAACTCGACGCCGTGGTGCGCGCGTTGGCGGCGGACTCCGCTGCCGCCGAGCGGTTCCTCGGCGCGGATCCCGGCGCGGCGGTCGAGGCGGTGCTCGCCTCGGCCGACGGGTGGGGCGTCGCGCTGCGGCGCTTCCTGTCCCGGCACGGCCATCGGGGCTACCGCGAGCTGTGCATCCGCGACGCGTCGTGGGCCGATGATCCCGAGGGGCTGGGCACGATCATGCAGGTCATGGTGCGGTCCACGCTCGAGCGGCGCGGGCAGTCGTCCGAGACCGCTGCGGTTCCGGAGCCGGAGTCCCGCGCGATCCGCCAGCTGGCTCGGTTGGCCCGGGGCGGGGCGCGGGGCCGCGAGGAGACCAAGTCGAAGATGGCGCTGATGGCGCATTCGCTGAAGCGCGGTTATCGACGTCTGGGTGAGGTGCTCGCGGCGACCGGCCGGCTGCCGGATGCGGATCTGGTGTACTTCTTCGACCGGCCCGAGCTGGCGCGGATCGTCGGCGCGCCCGGCCCGGTGACCGGCGGGCTCGGCGACCACGGCTCTGACGGAGACGCGCCGGTTTCGGCGGAGTCGCTGGTCGCGCGGGCGGTCGAGCGACGGAAGGCACTGGCGTTCCAGGATGCGTTGGAGTTCGCGGACGTGTCCGTGGGCCGGCCGGTGCCGCTGATCGCTCGGCCACCGCGGGAGGCTGCGGGCGGCGAGATCGTGGGCCGTCCGGCGAGCCGCGGGACGGTGGAGGGCGTGGTGCGGGTGGCCCGGTCGATCGTCGACGCCCGCGAGGTGAAGGCCGGTGAGGTCCTGGTCGCGCCCGTGACCGACGTGGGCTGGACGCCGTACTTCACGGTGATCGCCGCCCTCGTCACCGACATCGGCAGCTCCGTCTCCCACGGCGCGGTGGTCGCCCGCGAGTACGGCCTGCCGTGCGTGGTCAACACCATCGACGCCACCCGAACGCTCCGCACCGGCGACCGCGTCCGAGTGGACGGCGACCGGGGTGTGGTGACGCGGCTGGAGGGGTGAGGGGCGGCCTCTCATCCACAAGACAGTTCCGCACACCTGCCTCTCGGCCGACGTGTGCAGAACCGTCTTCGCGATGACCGTCACCTCGACACCATCGGAACGTCGCTGTGCGTTCCACCACTGGCGCCGACCACGGGAGGCTGCTAGAGGTGGAGTCACGCGCCCCTGCGTCAGGAGGAGGACGAGATGATCACCGAGGACCGCATCGACCCGGACGAGTACACCCCCGGCCCGGATTCAGTCACCGCCGCCGAGGAGTACGAGCCCGAGGTGACCGTCGACGATCCCTCCCGCGAGGCGAACCCGGCCGACGTCGCCGAGCAGGCCATCGAACTGCCCGCTGACGACGGCGACACGGAGGATGACGACGACGAGGTCGCCTGACTGCGCGAAGGGTCGAATGTTTTCATTGCCGGGCGTACGGTCCGGGGACATGACATCCCTTCGAGCTCGTCTGGTGATGGCTGGACTGCGGGCGCGCCGCAGCAAGCGCTTCTATTCGGACCCGGATTCAATGCGCCAGTCGCTACCCGAGGCGCAGAATCCACACAAGACCGTTCCCCCGCCGAAGCGGACCAACGGCCTGTCGGTGCGTACTGAACAGGTCGGCGGGTACGGCTGCCACGTCTTCTCGCCGGAGGACCCCACCAAGCGCTCTGACACGTTCATCCTGCATCTGCACGGCGGGGCGTTCGTCTCGGAACCCGATAACCACCATTGGGACTTCGTGCGTGACGTAGTGCTGAGCACGGGCGCGACGATCGCGTTCCCGATGTACCCGTTGGCGCCGAGGGCGGGACACAAAGAGATCCGTGACTGCGCGACTGCAGCATACGATCGCTTTCTCGCAGACCACCCGGGACACCGGTTCGTGTTCGGCGACTCAGCCGGCGGCGCGTTGGCGGTGTACCTCACGGAGACCCTGCAACGGCGGGGGGACAGCCTGCCGACAGCCCTGGTGCTGCTCTCGCCATGGCTGGACATGGAGGTGTCGGACCGGCGGTCGGAACAGATCGATCCGGACGACCCCGAGCTCGACATCGACGGGCTGCGCCTGGCCGGCGAGTGGTACGCGGCGGGGGACGATCCGACCGCGCCGGAGATCAGCCCCGTCTACGCCGACTACTCGCGATTCCCTCCGCTGCAGATCTTCACCGGAACCCGCGACATCCTCAACCCGGACGCGCACAAGGCCCTGGCCGCGGCCACACGCAGCGGCGTAGACGTGGAGTTCCACGAATACCCGGGCATGTTCCACAACTGGACCATGCAGCCGATCCCGGAGGGAGACCGCGCCCGCCGTCAGTTGTACGCGTTCCTCGCTCGCCACCAGAGCTGAGTCGCGCTATTCTGACCCCACCAGAAGGGGAGTATCCCTCACGCGCTTCGTCGTCATTCCGGCCCTCGGGCCCGGCGGAGCGGGCCGGACCGGCCGGGAGAGACCTTCGATCATCCACTGATCGAAAGGTCCTCGATAATGCACACCCCTCTATGGATCTGGCTCGCGGTCATCGCGTTCATCGTCGTGATGCTGGCCATCGACCTCGTCGCCCACCGCAAGGCCCACGTCATCGGCGTGAAGGAAGCCGCGGCGTGGTCGGCGGTCTGGATCGCGCTCGGTGTCGGCTTCGGCGCGATCGTCTGGGCGGTCTGGGGCGCGGACTTCGGCCAGCAGTACTTCGCCGGGTACCTCATCGAGAAATCTCTGGCCGTGGACAACGTCTTCGTCTGGGCGATCATCTTTGCCCACTTCGCGGTGCCCGCCCAGTTCCAGCACCGGGTCCTGTTCCTCGGAGTGTTGGGCGCGCTGGTGTTCCGCGGCATCTTCATCGCGGGCGGCGCGCTGCTCATCCAGAACTTCTCGTGGATCCTGTACATCTTCGCCGCGTTCCTGCTGTACACGGGCTTCCGCATGATCCGCCAGCGCGACGAGCACCTCAACCCGGACCAGTCCCGAATTCTCGGGGCGTTCCGCCGGCTGGTGCCCATCACGGACACCTTCCACGGTCAGCGACTGCTGGTCCGCAAGGGCGGGTTGATCATGGCCACTCCCCTGCTGGCCGTGCTGGTGCTGGTCGAGACGACGGATGTGGTCTTCGCCGTCGACTCCATTCCCGCCATCTTCGCCGTCACCGACGAGGTGTTCCTGGTCTTCACGGCCAACGCGTTCGCGATCCTCGGGCTGCGCGCGATGTACTTCCTGCTCGCCGATCTGGTCCACCGCTTCGTGTACCTCAAGATCGGGCTGGCGCTGGTGCTGATGTGGGTGGGTGTGAAGATGCTTCTCAAGATCGACGTCTTCTACATCCCGACCCCCATCTCGCTGGCCGTCATCGCGACGATCCTCACCGTGTCGGTCGTGGCGAGCCTGCGGGCGACGCGCGGTCAGGAACGTCAGAGCCTGCCGACGCCGGCCGACCCACCGTTCCGCGTCGCCACCGCCGAGGAGGACGCCCAGCTCGAACCGCTGTTCCGTCTCGGACGCGAACACTCCTCTGCTTCCCGTGACGCCTTATAACTTCCTGCCAACGGGAGTATGGTCGGCCGTATCGCCGGTGACCGTCGTCACTAGCACGGGCCCCACCGGCGCCTTTACGGAAGGGCCGGCCATGAGTGCCAACAGCTTCGATTCGAGGGATTCGCTGACGGTCGGGGGCGTGGACTACGAGGTCTACAGACTCGACCGCGTCTCCACCACGGTCCCCCTCCCCTACAGCCTCAAGGTCCTGCTGGAGAATCTCCTCCGCAACGAGGACGGCCGGGTGGTGACGGCCGAGCAGGTCGACGCACTGCGGGAGTGGACACCCCGGTCCAGGCCCGAGCGGGAGATCCAGTACACACCCGCCCGGGTGCTGATGCAGGACTTCACCGGGGTGCCGTGCGTGGTGGACCTGGTGGCGATGCGCGACGCGATCACCGATCTCGGCGGCGACCCCAAGAAGATCAATCCGCTGATCCCCGGCGAGCTGGTGATCGACCACTCGATCATCGCGGACGTCTTCGGCCGCCCGGATGCGTTCCAGGTCAACGCCGAGTTGGAGTTCGGCCGCAACCAGGAGCGCTACCAGCTCCTCCGGTGGGCGCAGCAGTCGTTCGCCGACTTCGTGGTGGTCCCGCCGAACACCGGTATCTGCCATCAGGTCAACCTCGAGTATCTGTCCCGCGTCGTGTTCACCCGCGAGGGGTCCGACGGCACGATCCAGGCCTACCCGGACACCCTGGTCGGAACCGACTCGCACACGCCTATGGTCAACGGACTCGGCGTGCTCGGCTGGGGCGTCGGCGGCATCGAGGCCGAGGCCGCGTTGCTCGGCCAGCCGATGAGCATGCTCATCCCGGAGGTGATCGGGCTCAAGCTGACCGGCGAGTTGCGGGAGGGCACCACGGCAACCGATCTCGTCCTCACAGTCGCGGAGCTGCTGCGCCAGACCGGCGTCGTGGGCAAGTTCGTGGAGTTCTTCGGCCCCGGTGTCGCCGCGGTCCCGCTGGCCAACCGGGCGACACTGGGCAACATGAGCCCCGAGTTCGGCTCGACGTGCGCCATCTTCCCGGTAGACGACGAGACGCTGGACTACCTGCGGCTGACGGGTCGGTCGGAACAGCAGATCGAGCTGGTCGAGGTCTACGCCAAGGAGCAGGGCCTGTGGCACGACCCGGACAACCCGGCCGAGTACAGCCAGGTCATCGAGCTGGACCTGGGGACGGTGGTCCCGTCGATCGCCGGGCCCAAGCGGCCGCAGGACCGCATCGCGCTGGGCGATGCGCCGGCCGTGGTGCTGGGCAATCTCGACGAGGAGAAGAACCGGTCGGAGAAGGACGACGGGAGTCTGGATGACGCCTCGGCGGACTCCTTCCCTGCCAGCGACCCGGTCTCCCCCGGTTCCACTACGGCGAAGAACGAGCCTCCCCGCCACTACTCCGAGGAGCAGCTGACCGCCAACGCCGAGCTCGGGTGGCCGAGCGATCCGGCGGAGATCATGATCGACGGCGACGAGTCGCCGGTGATCTTCGACCACGCGGACGTGGTCATCGCGGCGATCACCTCGTGCACCAACACGTCCAACCCCTCGGTGATGATCGGAGCGGCGCTGCTGGCCAAGAAGGCCGTGGAGCGTGGTCTGAAGCCCAAGCCGTGGGTCAAGACGACGTTGGCCCCCGGGTCTCGGGTCGTCACCGACTACTACGACCGGTCCGGCCTCACCCCGTACCTGGAGGAGCTCGGGTTCGATCTGGTCGGCTACGGCTGCACGACGTGTATCGGCAACTCCGGGCCGCTGATCCCGGCGGTGAGCAAGGCGGTCAATGACAAGGACCTCAACGTCGCCGCGGTCCTGTCGGGCAACCGCAACTTCGAGGGCCGCATCCACCCCGAGGTCAAGATGAACTTCCTGGCGTCCCCGCCGCTGGTCATCGCCTATGCGCTGGCCGGGACGATGCGCAAGAACCTTCTTGAGGACCCGCTCGGAACGGGCTCGGATGGAGAGCCGGTCTACCTGCGGGACGTGTGGCCCACCTCGGCGGAGATCAAGGAGGTCGTGGACGCCAATCTCGAGGCCGACATGTTCACCAAGGGCTACGCCGACGTCTTCGACGGGGACGACAACTGGCGCGGCATGGACGTGCCGGGGGGTGACAAGTTCGACTGGACCGAGGACTCCACCTACATCCGCCGGCCGCCGTACTTCGACGGCATGGCGGTCGACCCCGAGCCGATGCGGGACATCACCGACGCCCGCGTGCTGGCGCTGCTGGGCGATTCCGTGACCACCGACCACATCTCACCGGCCGGGGCGATCAAGCCCAGTTCGCCCGCGGGCGAGTACCTCCAGCAGCAGGGGGTCGAGCCGGCGGACTTCAATTCGTACGGGTCGAGGCGCGGCAACCACGAGGTGATGATCCGTGGCACCTTCGCCAACGTCCGGCTCCGGAATCTGTTGGCGCCCGGCACCGAGGGCGGGGTCACCACCCACTTCCCGAGTGGTGAGCAGACCAGCATCTATGACGCCTCGAACCGCTATGCCGAGGAGGGAGTGCCGTTGGTGGTGATCGCCGGGGCGGAGTACGGGTCCGGGTCGTCGCGGGACTGGGCGGCCAAGGGCACGTCGCTGCTCGGGGTCCGGGCGGTGATCGCGCAGTCGTACGAGCGGATCCACCGCTCGAACCTCATCGGGATGGGTGTCCTGCCCCTGCAGTTCCCCGAGGGCGAGTCCGCCGAGAGTCTCGGCCTCAAGGGCGACGAGTTGTTCTCCGTCACCGGGCTCGAGAGCCGGGACAGCGTTCCGGAGGAGGTGACGGTCCGGGCCGGCGAGGGCGACTCGACGGTCGAGTTCACGGCGAAGGTCCGCATCGACACCCCGGCGGAGGAGGCGTACTACGAGCACGGCGGCATCCTGCCGTACATGCTCCGCCAGATGCTCTGATCCCACGACCCGCCCCACGCCCCGCGACCCAGCCCACCGACGCGACGCGCGTTGGGGCCGCCCCGGCACCGGAGGTCTCAACGACAACGACGACGACGAGGTGCGCGCCCGCCGACGACCCGCAGTTGCGGCGAGAGCCGAACGTGACGAGTATTCGGTCAGGCGTCGAGGTCCCGCGTGCGCATGCTGAGCTGGTGACCCGGCGGCACCGGACCGAGGTTTCCTCGCGAACCGCCTTGACGCGCCCCGTCGTATTTGACCGCCTGGTAGTCAGCGAGGTCCACTGTCCGTCCGTCTTTACGTCGAGACACAATGGTCCAATCCGACCCGACTCTTCGCGCTATGACTCCCCATTTGCCGTTCGGAATGTCGGCCTGGTCAATTGAGCGCTCGATCTTCTTGAAGTCCGCCGAGACGCCCTGCGGGGCGGAACCCGGTGCACAGTAGTGCTCGAATGTGGGCCACCAGGCCCACGTTCCGGACACAGGCGCTGGCGCACCGGCCCTTGGCGCCGGTATCTGGGACGAGTGGGCGGACGCCTGGGTGGCGATCTTCTTTCGCCCCTCGAGCACGTCCTTCGTCTCGAGTAGTGCTCTCCGGAGTCGCGTCCTGCCGTCTCGATTGTTGAGCCCTCGTTGCGATGGATGCGGAACGTCCTCGGGAACGTGGACGTTCGGAAGATCGAGACCCGCCCGCTGCCACCCATCCCGCGCGTGGTCACCCATGAGAAGAACGACCTCAAGTTTGGGGAGCAGTGCGACAATCTCCCTGAGCCACCCCGCGCCCCGTTCGCGTTCAGCCGGCGACGACGCACCGTTCTTCTCGCCTGCGATCGGAGCCGGCGCGGCATTCCAATGGACGAACAACTCCGGGCCCAGCTCGACGTCGTTGTAGAAGGTTGCACAATTTTTCGCGGAGCGATCATCGTTCTCCAGACTGAGCAGGCCAGAACCAGTTCCCGCTTCCGCTTTGGTCGACGGATTGTCGAGTAGTACTAACACTCGGGCGTCAACGCCCCCGAGCTGCGGATCGACGTACGGCACCAGTCCATGCTGTAGCCCTTCTGCGTCCGCTACCGAATCCGCCACTGCGTTGAGAGCCGCGACGTGTGGAGCACGCAGATGGCGCTTCTTCTCCGCCAGCGCCTCCGCTGCCGCGTTGCGCCCGGGCACGAAGGGCCCAGTCCGCATTTCCGTGATGGTGGCGACCAGGTCATTCTGTCCTTGATTCATGCGGCCACCTTCGCACACGTCTACGACAGCAACATTGTGAACAGTGAGGCAGTCAGTGTCCCTCGGCTCTTGGTATGCAAAGCACGCGATCCGGCCAGCGCCGCTGCTCGGCGCAGGTAACGTCCGACATCATGCAGCCCTCGCCGGATCAGGCTTCCGATAGCTCGCCCGACCAGCCCGAGGTCATCCTCGATCGCCACGGCGAGATCGCCGTGATCCGGCTCAATCGTCCGGCCAGGCTCAACGCGGCGACCTACGAGAACCTGACGGACATCATCACCGCCCTGGACAACTGCGATGCGGACGACGATGTGCGTGCCGTGGTCCTCACCGGCACGGGCCGGGCGTTCTGCGCGGGGGCCGACATCTCGGGCGGGGGCGACACGTTCGCCGCTGACCCCGATGCCGACACCGGCGACGCCACGCCGGACACCGGCGGTCAGGTCGCGCTGCGCATCTTCCGCATGACCAAGCCGGTCATCTCGGCGATCAACGGGTCGGCCGCGGGCGTCGGGGTGACCATGACCCTGCCGACGGACGTGCGCATCGCCGCGGACACCGCCAAGTTCGGGTTCGTGTTCACGCGCCGGGGCCTGGTCCCGGAGGCGTGCTCGACGTGGTTCCTGCCCCGCATCGTGGGCATCTCGACCGCGATCGAATGGGCTGTTGGCGGCAAGACGATCCTCGCCGCCGAGGCACTCGAGCGTGGTCTGGTGCGGGAGTTGGTCCCGGCCGACGAGGTTCTCCCGCGAGCCATCGAGGTCGCTCGCGAGATGACGCGCGGCACGTCGCCGGTGTCGGCCGCGCTGACCCGTCAGCTCATGTGGCGCATGCTAGGCGCGCCCGACCCCGAGGTGGCCCACCGCGCCGAATCGATCGGCATCTTCACCCGCGGCAGGTCCGCCGATGTCCGCGCCGGCGTCACCGCGTTCCTCGCCAAGAAGGAGCCGGAGTTCCCTGATCGGGTGTCCGACGGCCTGCCCGACCTCTTCTCCTGACCCGGCTTCTCCTTACCCCGGCCGCTCTCGGGCCCACGACCGATAGGACCCCACCATGACTGCTGACGACCTCACGGGTCGCGTCGCGATCGTCACCGGATCGACGGCCGGACTCGGTGCCAGATTCGCGCACGTACTCGCAGGCGCGGGCGCGACTGTCGTCGTCACCGGGCGGCGCACCGAACGGATCCGGGAGGTCGTCGAGTCGATCGGCCGGAGCGGCGGCAAGGCGCACGGCGTTCGGCTCGACGTCACCGATCCCGCCTCGATCGAGGATTGCCTCACCGGAGTCACCGAGCAGATCGGCCTCCCGCAGATCCTCGTCAACAACGCCGGCATCCCTGACGCGCAGCGTGCGCACAAGATGTCGTTGGAGCTGGTGGACGCCGTGCTGGACACCAATGTCCGCGGCCCGTGGCTCATGGCGACCGGCGTGGCCCGCCGCCTGATCGAGGCCGGGGTGCCGGGCCGGATCGTCAACGTCACGTCGATGAGCGCCTACCAGTACGACGGCAACGGAGCGGCTCTCTACTCGACCACCAAAGCCGCGGTCAGTCGGATGACGGAGGCCCTCGCCGTGGAGTGGTCGCGCAGGTTCATCAACGTTAACGCGATCGCTCCGGGGGTCTTCGCCTCGGAGATGACCGACGGCATGCTCGCCCGCGTCGGCGACATCGCGCCCGGGCTCCCCCGTCAGCGCCTCGGCCAGCCCGAGCAGATCGATTCGACGCTGCTCTACCTGGTGTCCGACGCGTCGGAGGCGGTCACCGGCACCGTCATCAAGATCGACGACGGGCAGCTTCCCCGCTGACCCCCGCTGACCCCCCGCTGGCTCCTCAGCCGACGAGCGGGGCAGTCACGCCTCACACTTCGTCAGGTCCGTCTCGAGGAGTTCCTTACCCGCCGGGGTCACGTAGGTCGCCATCAGAACCACGTCCTCCGTCCCGTGGTTCCGGCTCTCGTAGATCGAGCCCGCTTCCTCGATGTTCGAGTCCCCGACGCGGTAGATGCGGGGGCCGTCGGGGTGGCCGTCGGAGTAGTGCGTGAGTTCGCCCTGCTTGACGACGGCGATCAGAGATCCGTAGTGACAGTGTTCGCCGGTGCTCGCCCCCGGCTCGATCGTGATCTCGCGGAAGGTCACCGATACGCCGTCGTCGCCGCCGTCCACCTGGAGGTCGACGGGGCGGGACTGCCGGCCCTGCACGATGTCGACGGCCAGGAAGGGCTGCGACCCCGCGATCGTCGAGGCGGGCGGGAGCGGCTCGGTCGGGTTCACGGTCCTCACCTCGGGCGACTCCGCCGTCGGGTCGTCGGGACTGCACGCGGCGGTGGCCAGGACGCAGACACCGGTGAGTAGGGCGATGACGGATCTGGTCACTCTGAGGTGCATGGCGTGTTTGTCCCTGCGTCGGCTCGGACCGTAGGGAGATTACGGTCGGCCCTTTGCACGTTATCAGCGAACGAGGGCGATTTCCGGTCTACGTCGTCCCGCGCAGCTGCGATAACGCATCGCTTCCTGCGCCGATGACGACAACCGGGCCGACCCGCACGTCCGCGAATCGGCCCGGGAGCCGGTGATCAGTCCTCGCCGACCGAGACGGTGACGTCGATGTTGCCCTTCGTGGCGCGGGAGTACGGGCACATCTCGTGCGCCAGCTTCGCCAGCTCGTCGGCCTGCTCGGACTCGAGGCCGGGGATGATCACCTCGAGGTCCACGGCGATGTCGATGCTCTCCTCGCCCGAGCGCACCAGCGACACCCGCGCGCCCACGGACGAGCCGTCGATGGTGACCTTCTTCGCCCGCGCCGCGCTCTGCAGGGCGGAGTGGAAGCAGGCGGCGTACCCGGCGGCGAACAGCTGCTCGGGGTTGTTTCCCTCGCCCGAGCCGCCGAGCTCCTTGGGCGGGGCCATCTCCAGGTCCACGGCCTTGTCGGCGGTGGCGACGTGCCCGTCCCGGCCGCCGCCGGTGGAGAGGGCTTCGACGGTGTACAGCGCATCGGACATTCAGGATCTCCTCGGGTGGGGGGCGTGCAGGTGTGGCCCAACGTACGCCGCGGCAGCGGGCGATGTCGGGGTCGTGGCGCCCGGTCGGGGCGGCCGGAAGGGATTCGGAGTCACCCCCGCCGCGGACTATTCCACGCTCGGTCGAACCGCTCAGAGGTCGGCCGCGGCCGCGTACGCCCCGGCGAGCTGGCGGAGTGTGTCGTGGTCGCGTCCGAGCAACCGCATGGGCGAGCGACGGTCGGGCAGGGAGTCGGCCGGCGCGGTCCACCATGCGGTGGCGGCCTCGGGGTAGTGGCCGGCGTCGAGCATCCGGTTGATCACGGCGACGATGTTGTCCGGGTCGCGCGGGTCGAAGTGGTCGAGCTGGAAGCGCGGGTACACCCACCGTCGGTCGCCGCGGAGCACGATGAGTCGGCCGTCCCGCGCCAACGTCCGCAGCGCATCGGCAGGCGTGGAGCGGGACACCACGCCCCGCTGGACGAGGATCTCGCACGCCTCGGACGAGCAGGCGTGGGGCACCTGCAGGACAGCGCTGTGGACTGCGGAGGCGATCATCGCGCGACGGGCAGCGGCGGCAGGGTCCGCGGGCGGGCGGAACGGATCCCCGATCGGGAACCGCGCTGTCCGCAGGGCGCCGTCGACCTGGTCGGCCACCCTGAGGAACGTCCGGCGGCGCCGCAGTTCGCGCAGCATGACCTCGGTGAAGTGGCGGTCGTCGAGGTCCCGCAGCGCACGCTCCGCGGTGTCCTCGGACACGGACTTCCGGGACGCGACCCGGTTCTGAAGAGTCATCGCGAGCACCTCGCCTTCTCCGGCGAATGTTAGACCTCGCGTACGGCCACGGCGAGGGGCTCGGCCGACTCGAAACATGCTGGAAACGTGGGCCCCGGATCGGCCGCCGCCGAGATCACCACGGTCCCGTCATGACGACGCCCGGCCCAGGTCAGCAGCCTTGCGGCCCAGGTACCGACGCTCGGCCATCGACGTCGCCTCGGTGGCGGCCCGGCCGTACAGCTCGGCGGCGGGTCGGGGCTCCCCCGCCAGCTCGTGGAGGTATGCCCGGGCGGCGGCGAGCCGGGGCAGCGATTCGGGCAGATCGGCGAGCGCTGCCAACCCGGCGTGTGGCCCGTCTGCGTGCCCCACGGCGACGGCCCGCCCCAGCCGCGCCACGGGATTGTCCGCCAGAGCGAGTAGCTCGTCGTACCACTCGACGATCTGAGCCCAGTCGGTCTCGGCGGTGCTCGCGGCGTCGGCGTGCAGAGCGGCGATCGCGGCCTGCGCCTGGTACTCCCCCATCTGGTCGCGTGCGAGCGCTGCCTGCAGGATCGCGACGCCTTCCGCGATCGCTCGCGCGTCCCATCGGGTGCGGTCCTGCTCGGCGAGGGGGATCAGCTCGTCGTCGTCGCCCTCACCGTCGGCACCGTCGCCGTCGTCGCGGGTCGCACCTCCGCCGCCGATCCGCGCCGCCCGGCGCGCGTGGTGCAGCACCATGAGCGCGAGCAGGCCCCGCACCTCGGGGTGGTCGATGGCCGCCGACAGCTGCCGGGTCAGGCGCAGGGCTTCGGCAGCCAGGTCGACCTCGCCGGTGTAGCCCTCGTTGAACACCAGGTACAGCACCCGCAACACGGTCGCCACGTCGCCGGGCCGGTCGAGTCGCTGCCCGGCGAGGGTGCGTTTGGCGCGGCTGATGCGCTGCGCCATGGTCGCCTCGGGGACCATGAACGCCTGCGCGATCTGGCGCGTGGTCAGGCCGCCCACGGCGCGCAGGGTCAGCGCGATCGCCGACGGCATCGGTAGCGACGGGTGGGCGCACAGGAAGTAGAGCCAGAGGGTGTCGTCGCCGGCCGGCGCGGTCCCCGCAGCCGGGCCCGCGGGGTGGGTGCGGGCGGGGCCCGACGACGACGAGCCCGGCCCCTGCTCCTCCGCCGCCCGCTGCTCACGACGCCGACGGGCGCCCTCGGAGCGGACGATGTCGAGGAACCTGCGCCAGGCCACGGCGGTCAGCCAGGCGCGGGGGTCGCGTGGTGGGTCGTCGGGCCAGACGCGCAGCGCCTCGATGAGCGCCTCCTGGACGGCGTCCTCCGCCGTGGCGAAGTCGGCGCCGCGGCGGATGAGGATGCCGATGACCTGCGGCGTCAGCGCCCGGAGGTCGGGGGCGGTCATGGCACCGGTTCGGCTAGGCGTGGCCGGTGCGCGGGCTGTTCTTCTGCAGTCGGTCGATGTGCTCGGAGGCCTCGGCCTTGGTCAGGGTCGCAGGGAGTTCCTCGCCGGCCTCGCGGGCCAGGGTGTCGAGGTAGCTCTTCTGCGCCTCGGTCATGGGCTCGTCGCCGGTGACCCAGTCGTCGGGATCGCGCTGCAACGACCCGCCGTCGGCGGTCCGGCCCTCGGGGACGGGCGAACCGAGGGTCTCTTCTGCGCGGCCCTGGTCCGGGTCGGGCGCGGGGTTGGCCATTTCGGGGTTGGTCATGTCCGGGTTGGTCATGACCGCACGGTACGCCCGAGCCGGAGGCCGGACCACCGCCGCGAAAGGACCCGTGGCGGTTGAGGCGACGAACCGCAGGAGGTCCGATCGGACGTCCCCGTGTGCCGCGTTGTCGCTTCGGCTCACCAGCTGACCTGTCGGATTCCGCCTGACCCGTGGGACCCCGCAGGTGAGTCGGAATCGGACAGGTCAGGTGGTGCGCCCGGCGCGCATCCCGTCGAGCGCTGGGCTGGCCGGGGTCTCTGCGGGCCCGTTGACGAGGACTCGGGCCCGCGAGCTCTACCGCGGACCCGAGTCGCGACCGACCAGTCAGTCCTCGATCTCCGTGGGGGCGGAGAGCAGCGGCCGCAGTTCGAGCCACTCACGGATCGGTTCGCCGCCCGGCCCCGGGGCCGCGGACAGTTCGGACGCCAGCGCCAGGGCCCGGTCGTAGTCGGCCACATCAATGATCATCCAGCCGGCGATCAGGTCCTTGGTCTCGGCGAACGGGCCGTCGGTCAGCGGCGGGCGGCCCTCGCCGTCGTACCGCACCCACGTCCCCGACTCCGACAGTGCGTGGGAGTCCACGTACTCCCCGGAGTCCCGCAGTCGGTTCGCGAAGTCCTCCATGTACCGGAAGTGGGCAGCGGCGTCGTCGGAGTCCCATTCGCCCATCGGCGGATAGGTGGGCTCCTCCGGAGCGGAGCCGCGGTAATGCTTGAGCAACAGGTACTTGGCCATGACTGAACCTCCTCGTGCTGTGCGACCCAGTGTGGTCGCTTCACTGGGGAGACGGAACAGTTCGCGGGTTCTCGACATCGGGGCCGGAGGCGATCGGCGCGAGCTCGCGGGCTCGGGAACTACCAGGCCCCGTCTTCCACGGTGTCTCCCGAGGGGTGCTTGAGTTTCACGATGCTCTCGGGCGGAACTGGGGGATGCGCGTCCTCGTCGCCGCCCAGCGCCTGTCCGACGGACTTGACGCGCTTGAGTGACTCGGCGGGGGCGAGGTCGTCGCGATCAGCGTCGAAGTAGTCGAACCAGGGCAGACCTGCCTCGGTGTAGGCATCTCGGTCGACGGGCGTCGCAGGCGGCACCTCCCCCGTGATCGCCGTCCACTGCGCTGCCGAGCAGAGGTGCACGAAGACCCGCCCGGACCTGGACTCGTCGTAGTCGCTGAGTTCGCGGTCGTCTTCGTAGACCTCCTGGCGCATCCGACCACCGGCCCCGAGCCCCATGGCCGGTGCACTCTCGGTCAGCGGCATGCCGCTGTAGCAAATCAAGTCGTCGTCGTACGACTTTCCCCGGTCCTCGAGCGCGGCAGCCGTCAGGCCGACTGCGCGCAATTGCACGCCACCGTGCTCCTCGCGGCCAGTCACCTGTCCCTCCACCGTCGCCCCCAGGCCCAAGGGGACTGCGACGAACTGCCGGATGAACCCGTCGCCGGCATTGATCCCGTCCAGCCAGGGCTGATCCGGCAACGACGCATAGTTCTGCGGGTCCTGCGACAGGGACTCGTCCCACTCCTCGCCGCTGATGGCGCACACCTTGCCGATGCCCACCTGCAGCGCAGCTGGCTCGCTGCTGTCCAGCGAGATCCACATGGCCTCACGCTGGTAGACGGGGAGCATGACGCCGCCGCGGGCCAGCCACTCCGCCGGGGCGGTGTCGGGGTAATCCTGAACCCTCCGGATCGGGAACAACCCGAGACCCGGCGGCAGGGGATGAAGCCCATCCTCGGGGATACGCAAGGTGCGCTGGAACCCGATTCGTACGGGACCGATGTGCAGCTCTTTTCCGACCACTCGGACGTCGAACGCCTCAGACATGATGGCCTCCTTCGATGGACCCCAGTTGTATCGCGCGGGTCCGACAAGAACGTTGACGAAGGTGATCGACGCTGCCCGGTCTGCGGTCAGCAGCAGGAGCTGTCGGCGCCCTCCGCTGGCGCCTGGGCGGACGGCTCGGGCGGCGCCGCTGCGGTTCCGCAGCACACGCCGCCGTCGGGGTCGACCCGATCGGCACCGGCCGGGCCGTCGAGGTGCTGGGGACTCGTACCGAAGGTCTCGGAGTCGGCGAGGACGGTGTAGACCTCCCACTTCTCCCCCGCCGGCCCGGTGACCCACACCTTGTCCTGGGTGGCGAAGCAGCAGGTGGTGCCGATCTCCTCGTCCGTGAACAGCCCCTCGCCAGTAAGGCGCGCGATCTCGGCGTGGACCTTCTCCGAGGACTCGACCTCCACCCCGAGGTGGTTGATCGAGCCACCCGTGCCGGGGTTCTCGAGCAGGACGAGCTTGAGCGGCGGTTCGGTGACCGCGAAGTTGGCGTAGCCGGGCTTGAGCTTGGCCGGCTGGACCCCGAGGAGCTTGGAGTAGAACGTGACGGCCTCGTCCAGGTCGTCGACGTTGAGGGCAAGTTGAACGCGGGACATGGCGGCCTCCACCTGTGTGACATATATCGAATTAGTTGGCTCCACCAGAATGCTCCTGGTCTTCGATATATGTCAAGAGGGTCGCTACACTTTATTCATGCCCAAAGCGCTCCCCGTGATCGACGTCAGCGGGCCGATCTGCTGCGACCCGGTGTCGGCCGCACCCATGAACGATGCCGCCGCCCTCGAGCTGGCCCTGCGCCTCAAGGCCCTCGCCGACCCGGTCCGCCTCAAGCTGGTGTCGATCCTGCTCACCGACAGCGGCGACGGCGTGTGCACCTGCGATCTGGCGACGGGTGTCGATCTGGCCGAATCCACCGTCAGCTACCACCTCGGGCAGCTGCGCAAGGCCGGCATGGTCGTCTCCGAACGTCGCGGCATGAACGTCTACTACCGGGCGCGCGCCGAGTCCCTCGACGCCCTGCGGGGGGTGCTCGACCCGAACTGCTGCCGCTGACCGCCCGGCAGGCTGACCACTCAGTCGAGGCGCAAACCACCCCACGACCGCCGCGCCACGGCGGAGACTGTGTTCCGTGCACACGATCGAGGCGGAGGACTACCGGCGCGAGATCCTCGGCTACTGCTACCGCTACTTCGGCTGCTTCGCCGAGGCCGAGGACGCGACCCAGGAGACCATGCTCCGCGCGTGGAAAGCCAGGGACGGCGCCGGGTTCCAGGGCCGATCGTCCCTGCGTACGTGGCTGTATTCGATCGCCACCAACGTCTGCCTGGACATGACCCGGGCTCCACAGCGCAGGGCCCTGCCCACGGACCTCACCGAACCCGGCGCAGTGCCCGACGACCCCACGATGTTGGCGACCCTGCCCGAGGTCACCTGGATCGGCCCGGCGAGCGACGCGCATCTGGGGATCGATCCATCCGCCACCGCAGTCGTGCGCGAGTCCGTCCGACTCGCCTTTGTCGCCGCCCTCCAGTACCTGCCGCCACGGCAGCGGGTCGTGCTGCTCCTGCGCGACGTCCTCGACCACTCGGCCGCGGAGTGCGCCGAACTCCTCGGGATGACGCTCCCCTCCGTCAATTCCGCGCTCGCCCGGGCCCGGAAGACCCTGTCCCAGCACGAGATCGCGCTCCCCCACCCGACGGAGAACACCTCGTCGTCGTCGCCCCGCCCCGACCCGCACGTCGACGCGGGCCTGCTCGAGCAGTACGTCGCGGCGTTCGAGGCCTACGACGTCGGCCGGCTGGTCACACTCCTGACCGACGACGCCGAGTTCTCCATGCCGCCGTTCGAACTCTGGCTGCGCGGTTCGGCGGAGATCGAACGGTGGTGGCGCGGTCCGGGTGAGGTCTGCCGCAACGCGCGCACCATCACGACCTCCGCCAACGGCCGACCAGCCGTCGCGGTCTATCACGCGGTCGGAGACCAGCGCTGGGAGCCGTTCGCGATCCACGTCCTCGACTCCGACGCCGGCCGCATCTCGGCCATCACCCACTTCATCGGCGCGCACCACTTCTCCGAGTTCGGCCTCCCCGCACGGTTGCCGTAGGCGAGGATCTCGGTGCCCCAAGCCCCGCCGGCCTGCATGCCTACCGGCGCGCCAAGGAAAACCTCGCGGCACCGATCAGTTTCGCCGTCCCATCCCGTCTACCCCTGTGAAGGCAGCTCCCCCGGCCACGGGCACCCGCTCGACCGGCCACCGAAACCCCGCAGGAGGGATCATCATGAGCCGCAAGATCACCGCGCACATGTTCTCCACGCTCAACGGCGTGTCCGAGCACGCGGAACGCTGGCAGTTCGACGCGTTCGGCCCCGACGAGATGCAGTCCATGCAGCAGATGACCGCCTCCACCACGGACCTGGTGCTGGGCCGCACGCTCTGGCAGGAATGGTCCGGGTTCTGGCCGACGTACACCGACGACCCGTTCGCCCAGTGGGTCAACCCGATCCGCAAGCATGTGCTCACCTCAACGCTGACCGGTGAGCTGCCGTGGACGAGCACGATCGTCTCCGGCGACGCGGCGGAGTACCTCGAGCAGCTGCGTACCCAGCCCGGCGGGGACATCGCCGTGGGCGGCGGGATCGAGACCACCCGACGACTGGTCCTGGCCGGTTTGGTCGACGTGCTCACCCTGACCATCCACCCTGTGATCACAGGCGATGGCCGCAGGCTCTTCGACGACTCCGTCCCCACCACGCGCCTGCACCTGCTGAACTCCACCCAGACCCGGGCGGGCAACATCCTCGCCACCTACTCCGTCCGCCGGGACACGGCCGACTGACCGACTGACCGACCCCGCCACCCACCGGCAAGGAGATCCCAATGTCATTCCAGGCCTACCTCGACACGATCGAGACCAAGACCGGACTCACGCCCCGGCAGTTGGTCGACGCCGCCACCGAGAAGGGCTTCGGTCCCGGAACCAAGGCCGGCCCGATCCTCGCCTGGCTCAAGGAGGACTACGACCTGGGCCGCGGACACGGCATGGCCCTGGTCCACGTCATCACCAAGGGTCCGAAGATCGACCCCAAGCACGTGGGATCGGGAGGCACCCACTCCGACGCCACCGACACGCTGTGGCTGGACGGGGCGGCCACGAATCCCGACAGGTGACGGGTGACGGGTGGAAGTGACGGGGCTGCCGACCCAGAGAACGCGCCCAGGGGGCACCTCCCCGACGCGCGCTCGCGAGGCATGGGCTAATGTTCTTATCCGCAACGCGGTGAGCGAGAGCGAGCCTGCGGAAGCGATGCGGATGTGGCGCAGCTGGTAGCGCATCACCTTGCCAAGGTGAGGGTCGCGGGTTCGAATCCCGTCATCCGCTCTCATGTGACATCAGGTGATCTGACAGGTGGCCGGGTCGACGACTCTCGTCTGATCGCCGCCGGTAACCCTGATCGAGCCCTCCGATTCCTCGATCGCGGTGGCCCCCGGAACGGTGGCGGCGCACACCTGCACCCCGCTGGAGCTCACGATGACCTGCGGCTTCCCATCCACTTCGGCAAGCCGCGCCTCGGCCGTTCCCACAGAGATCGGCCCGTCACCGATGCCGGCCGTCGGTGCCGATGGGACAGTCGACGTCGTGTCTGTGGGGTCCCCCTCCGGTGCGGGAGCCGATCCGGGCGCGCTGGTGGTTGCTGTCTCGCTCAAGGTGGGGCCCTCCCCTCTGGAGGTCGGCGGGGGAATCACGGGCGTGAACGTCGGGCCGGAATCGGGGGGCGGAGTGGGTTCCGGCGAGTGGCCTGCTTCGGGCGTTGCGGTGGGTGTGGCGCCGGCCAGGTCTCCCACCGGGGCATCAGTCGGCAGCGGGTCCGCGAGTACGTCCTCGTCCACGGCCTGCGCGAGCCCCATGAACATCCTCAGTGGGGCGGGCGCCGCGGTGAACCCGGTGGGGAGCGGCGTCCAGGCCTCCTGGTTCTCCCAGGGCTGATTCTCAGCGCGGAACCCCGTTTCGCCTGAGCATCGCGTGGACGGGGTCGTCGGGGTGTACACCGTCCAGCTGACGGAGCCGGTCGAGACTGCGTTCGAGTTCTCCGGGTTGATGGTGTGCACCATGATTCGGTAGGACTCCGCGGTGGCGTCACCGATCCCCACCTGGTCCCGGATCCGAAACGCGCCGGTCGAGGTGTTCGACGTGTCGAATCTGTACTTCTCCGTCTTTGCATCCAGGAGCCAGACGACCCTGTATCGGAAGGGCGGCTTGCCGGGTGGTGGGGTCGGGGCCGTCCAACTCACAGTCGCAGTTCTGAACCCTGCGATTCCGCCGGTCGTGCAAGAGATGTTCGTGGCCAATGGCGTCGGGAAATAGTTCGACGTCGAGACCGGCAGCGTGGCCGTCCGCACGGCGACCGGGTTCGCCATCGTGTCCACGACCTGCGTCATGCTGGCCGCGACGGCAACTGCCCCGGCCACGGCGACAGCACCGCGGAATGCCAACTTCTGTCGGCGCGACTCAACCACGGCCGGTCCTTTCACTTTCGGACTCCGTCTCGTCGACAGTGTCGGCGGAGGCGCGGGTTCGACCGAACGCGAATACGACGAGGCCACCGGCCATCATGCCGCCGACGAAGACCGCCACCGGGTTCGTCAGCCACGCAACCACGTAGCCCAGGTGATCGACGTGGAAGAACACCCGGTCGGCGCCGGTGAGGATGTACGGCGTGGGATCGTCCGCATCGTTGGCGTCTCCGCGCATCCACAGACTCGCACTGCCGTCGCCCATCGGCTGAACGCCGGTGACACGGTGCGTGATCCGAACGTCGGAGGCATCGACCACGCTGACGATGTCCCCCACCTCGATTTGGTCGGCGTCCACCGATTTCGCGAACGCGAGCGCGCCCGTGGTGATCGTGGGCGACATCGACCCCGAGCGGAAGACCAGAGGGGTGATCCCGAGGAACATCGACACGGAGGCCGCGACGACGCACAGCAGCCCGAGCGAGGCGCCGAGGTTGAGGGCCAGCTCGCGCCGCCGCCGCCCGCTCACTTGACCTCCGCGTTGACCGTGAAGGTGACCCCGACCTGGGCCATGCGTGTGGTGATCGGCGCCGTGCTCTTCAGACTCACCCGGAAGCACAGAGCATCCGTGCCGGCCCGGTCGATGGTGCGGTGGGTCGTGAGCAGCCCGCGGGTGGTGCTGTCGGCGGTGAGGACCCGCGCGGTGACGAGCGGGGTCCCGCCGGTGCAGGTGGTGGCTGTGCCCGTGCCCCCGGCGAACACGTCCATCGTCAGGTTGTTCCCGAGCGCGGCGGCGTCGCCCCGCTGCGAGCCGGCCGTGGCGACCCCGGTGGTCAGGGGTCTGACCTGCATGTCCATGAGGTACTTCAGGTTGATGGCGCCGTCGTTGCGCAGGGTGATCATCCCGGCGGTGTCGGACGTGCCTCCCGTCGGCTTGAGATTGAGGACCCGGGCGAAGGAGAAGCTCGGGGACGCGCCGTTGATCTTGAGGTCGACCGAACCCGTGCTGAACAGCCCGGTTTCGGCGGTGACGGTCTGCGACCACGTGGCGGTGGTGCCCACCGCTCCGAGGCCGAAGATCATGCCGAGGGCCGATACCGCCCTCACCCGGGTCCACCGGGATTCGCGCCACCCGTGGTCACGCCACCGGGGGCCGCGCCACGGGTTCCGGCTACGGGCCCACATCGTCGTCGTCCCCTCCACCCGCGCGGGCCACAGCGCGGTGACCACCGCGTCCCCCAGCGACCTTCCGCTCCCTGACCTGGTCGCGCAGACCTCCGGCGAACATCCACGCCGCGTAGACGAGCAGCCCGCCGGCCAACACGCCGATCCCGATGACCCGCATCTCGCCGGTGAGCAACAGATTGACGCGGCCGAGCTGGGGCACGGAGTACCACTCGACGCCCCGCACCTGCTCGGGCACGAGCACCCAGTCGTCCGGCGTGTTGTTGGCGTCGCCCTGGGTGTGGATTCCCTGCTGACCCGTCTGGTCGTAGAAGACGCCGATGATGCGGTGGGTGACCACCGTCGGGTCACCGGAGTTGGGCTGGAACGTGATGACGTCGCCGGCGCGCAGTTCCTCCGCGGCAGTGGGGCGGACGACGACGAGTGCGCCCGGTGGGATCGTCGGTTCCATCGACCCGGTCAGCACCGTGTAGGCCTGGGCGCCGCTGACCCTGGGGACGACGACCAGGGCCAGCAGGATCGCCGCGCACGCGAGGAGGAACACCCAGCCCCCGATGGTGCGCAGCCACCAGCCGATCGACGTGGACTCGTCCGCCGGGGACGGGGGCAACGACCGGGACCGGGTAGGCCCGGCCTGGGCGCGGTGGGCACCGACGGGGTGATCGTTCATCGTTGAGCTGCCCTGAACGTGAAGACGTACCGCCCGCTCTGCCCGGGGGTGACCGTCTGGGCGGTGGTCGTGAGGCACAGGACGTCGGTGGCGCCGGTCGCGAGGGCGGTGTCCGTGGTCACGGCCCTGGTGATGGCGCCGGAGTACACCTGGGCGCCCGGGGTGCCGAGGGGGCCGGAGGTCGGGCAGGCCGACGCATCGCTGACCCTGGCCACCCGCAGGTCCACCGCCGGCGGGGTGGTGGATACCCGGGCCGTCACGCCCTCGAGCCGGTAGTTCACGGGGATGGTGCTGTCGTTGACCACCCGCAGCGGGACCTGCGCGCGGTCACCGGTGTTCATGTTCTCCTTCGTCAGCCCCGACAGGTCCAGGGCGACCTGGCCGGGGCCGGTGATCCTGAGGTGGCCGGTCCGGATGGTGTCGCCGGCCGTCGTCTCGGAGTCCCGCCAGGCGGCGTCGGTGACCTGCAGCGAGACAAACCCGAGCAGCAGCACCGACGCCCCCACGAGCGTCCACGAGACAGGGGCCTTCATCGTCGTTCGATCAGGACGCGGTTGCCGGGGCGGTCTGCCGGAGGGTGACGGTGAGGTCGTTGACGTTGATCGTCTGGTCCATCGATCCCGTCTCGGTGCCCGCGAAGGTCAGGGTGCCGCCGACGGTGACCGTCGTGTCGTCGTGCTGCTCCTCGTTGAGGTTGGTCAAGGTGTTACCCGTGTCGGGCGTCCAGGAGAGTCCTGACGGGAGGGCGCCACCCGTTCCGCTTCCGGTGGCCCCGCTGGTGGCGACCAGTTCGGCCGAGACGTTGGTGCCCTCGATGTCGAGGAGGTAGTCGCTGGTGAACCGGATCTCGTCGCCCGGAACGAGAGTGTCGGTGGCGGGGACGAAGGTGTCCCCCTCGCGTCCGGCGGTCTGCCAGGTCCATTCGGCGCTCTCCGGCACCTGCTCGACCGCCAGCCGTCCGGTGGTCACGGTGCCGCCCGCGGAGTCCCCACCGTCCGAGGTCCACGCGGCGTAGGTGCCCGCGCCACCGGCGAGGAGCAGGGCGGCCGCACCCGCGGCGAGTGCGCCCTTGGTGGTCTTCTTCATGGGCTTGCGGTCGGTCTGGTTACGGTCGGTCTGGTTACGGTCGGTCTGGGTCATCGTTATTCCTTCCATCGGGACACCGCGGGTGCGGGGTCGAGGGGGCTCATCCGGCCCCCAGGTGCGTGATCGGACTGTCGAGGTGGACCAGGCGCCCCATCGGCACGCGGTCGCCGGGGCTCCTGAGTGATGGCGCGGTGTCCTCCAGGGCGAAGGCCCAGCCGGGAGTGATCGAGTAGTCCTGGATCGCCTCGCCCCCGGGCATTCCCAGCAGGAGCGTCACCGGGATGGCGCGCCCCTGCGGCGCTGACGTCGCGGCGAGCAGGACGCCCCAGTCGGACTGGCGGGCGGGGCCGGTCAGCGTCGTCGGCTCGCCCGCCGTTCCCGCCAAGTCCGCTCGCCAGGTGCCCGTCGCCGCGTCGGAAACGTGCCATCGCCCGGCGTAGACCGTGAGCGTCGCCGCGACGTCGCAGGTGTTCCGCGCCAGGAAGTCGGCGTGGACGTACTCGCCACCCGGGACCGGTCTGATCGCCCGGTCGGGCGTGATCTCTCCGACCGGCCCCCAGAATTCGCCGCCGTCCTGGGAGAACTGCAGGCAGGAGGCGTTGAGGTCGAACATCGTCGGCTCGTCCGGAAGAACGCGGGTGAGGCCCACCAGGGCGACGCCGGCCAGCGCGACCGACCCCACTGTCGCAGCCCTACGGGCATCCGGATCCACAGTCGCGAACGTATGTCCAACACCGAGCGTCGGCAACTGGTTTCCATTGCGCTGCAACGGAAGTCGCTGACAATAGGCTGAGACAATGGCTGAGTCAGGCAGGCGACCACGCGCTTTGCTGGCAACCGTAATTTAATGACGGTCTCAGCTTCGTCTTTGCTTTTTCCCAGCTTTTCCGCAGCTGTGACGACGACGAGGGCTTCCCGTCTCCTCCCGGCCCGCGTTCGCCGACCAGGCCGAACCGGCGGAACCGCCCCGCCACATTCGCTGTTTCGCCGGCCGGCTCCGCCGCTCCGCACTAGCCTCCTGCCATGAGTAGAGGCGCGTCCCTCCTGCGAATCACCCTCGCGTACGTCATCGCCATCGCCGCCGGACTGGCGTGGCTGGTGTGGGGTCCGGATACCGGACGGTTGTGGCTGGACGGACTGATCGCCGACCTCGTCGCGACGCTGGTGATCTTCGCGGCCAGCCGCGTATTCGGGAACTCCAGCACCTACGACGCCTACTGGTCGGTCATCCCGCCGCTGCTGGCGTTCTACTGGTGGGTCGCCGCCGACGCCGGCGTGAACGACGTCCGCTGGTGGCTCATGATGGCCGTGCTGGTGGCGTGGGCGATCCGCCTCACCGCCAACTGGGTCCGCACCTTCCCCGGAATGCATCACGAGGACTGGCGCTACCCGCTGGTCCGCGAACGGGCCGGGAGGTTCGGGCTCGTCGCCGACCTCATGGGCATCCACGTCTTCCCGACCCTCGTGGTGTTCGCCGGACTCATCCCCGTCTACGTGGTGGCCACGCGCGCGGGGCAGCCGCTCGGCTGGCTGGACTTCGTGGCGTTCGCCGTCGGCATCGCCGCACTGGCCCTGGAGACGGTCGCCGATCTGCAGATGCACCGCTTCCTCGCCACCCGCACGCCGGGCCAGGTCATGCAGACCGGGGTGTGGTCGTGGTCGCGGCACCCCAACTACGTGGGCGAGTGCGGCATCTGGCTGTCGATGGCCCTGTTCGGTCTGGCCGCGTGGCCCGGCGCGTGGTGGGTGTTCGTCGGCGCCGCCGCGATGCTCGCCATGTTCCTGGGCGTGAGCATCCCGATGATGGAACGCCGCAGCCTCGAACGCCGCCCCGCCTACGGCGACGTCGTGCAGCGCGTGTCCCGGTTCCTCCCGCGGCCGCCCGGGAAGGGCGCGTCCCGCCCGCGGCCGCCCCGGGACAGCGCACCCCGCGCGTCCCGCGCGTGACCCGACCCCGCTTGTGACCCGACCCCGCGTCGTCATCGTCGGCCTGGGCGACACGGGCGTCCTCACCGCCATCGCGCTGCGCCGGTACGCCGACGTCGTGGGCATCACCGCCACACCCGAGTTCGTCAGCGGCCAAGAGCTCGGCCTGCGCCTGGCCCGGCCGGAGGCGTGGGCGCGGGACTATCGCATCGCCTACCGCCGATTCCGCGGACTCGACCGCACGCGCATCGTGCACGGCACCGCGACCGGCCTGGACACCCGCGAGCGGCTCGTGCGCGTGACCCTCGCGGACGGCACAGGGGGCGATAGCACAGTGTCCGAGGAACCGTACGACGTCGTCGTCGTCGCCACCGGGGTGACCAACGGCTTCTGGCGCCACCCCGCGCTGCGGGATGCGGCGGGCGTCGACGCCGAGCTCGCCTCGCCGCACCGGCGACTCGCGTCGGCGCGCTCGGTGGCGGTGATCGGCGGCGGCGCGGCGGCGGTGAGCGCGGCCGCGCAGGTGGCCGAGCGGTGGCCGGCCACGGCCGTGGACCTCTACTTCCCCGGCGGGCGCGCGCTCCCCCATCACCACCACCGGGTCTGGCTGCGCGTGCGGTCCCGGCTCGAGCGTCTCGGCGTGGGCCTGCACCCCGGTCACCGCGCGGCCCTGCCGCCCGGCCACGACACCCGCCACCTCACCGGCGGGCCCGTCACCTGGACCACGGGGCAGCCGCCCGCCGACGCCGAGGCGGTGATCTGGGCGATCGGCCGCGTCACACCCAACACCGCGTGGCTTCCGGACGGGATGCTCGACGACCGCGGATTCGTCGCGGTGGAGCCGTCGCTGCAGGTCACGGGTCACCCGGGCGTGTTCGCGGTCGGGGATGTCGCAGCCACCGACCCGCTGCGCACCTCCGCCCGCAACCGCGGACACGTCCTGCTCGCGCGCAACATCCGGGCGCATCTCGCGGGCCGACCGCTTCGCGCCTACCGCCGGCCGCCACGCCGATGGGGTTCGGTGCTCGGTCCGCTCCGCGACGGCCTGATCGTGTTCGCGCCCACCGGCCACGGCATCCGGACGCCGGCGTGGGCCGCCGACATGCTGCTCCAGCGCCTCATAACCCGCCAGGGGATCTACGGCGGGGTGCGGCGCCGGCCGCGATGACCCGCTCGCGGCGATCACGCCCGCGGCGATCACGCCCGCGGCGATTCGTGTACACACGGGCTATGACATCTACGCCCCCGCCGGACCCGGATCCCGCCGACTCCCCCGACCTCGACGCGGGCGGCTCCCCGGTGGGCCCCATGACGCCGGACTCGGATTCCACGTCCCTGGCCTCGGACAGCGCTCGCACCGGCCAGAGCCCGACCAAGTCGAACTCCCGCGTCGGCATCGTGGTGCTGCTGGCGATCGTCGTCCTGGTGGTGCTGGTGTTGGTCCTGGGGCTCATCGGGAGGGTCTTCGGACTGGGGTGACGACGAGGGCCGCAGCAGAGTCCGATCCTGCTGCGGCCCTCGTCGCGTGTGGGGTCAGCTCCCGGCGACGGCGCCGATCAGCTTGCCGAAGTCGATGTTGTTGATGAGGTCGGCGGAGAACACGGCCGGGTCGGCGCCGATGTCGCCCAGCGCGCTCGAGCCGGAGGTCAGCGATCCCAGGCCCAGTCCCTCGAGGCTGCCGGTGACGGCCTCGGCGGGGTTGGGCTCGCGGATGGTGACGCAGGTGTTGATGGGGTTGGCGACCTTGCGGCCGCTGGCCAAGACGAGGGTCGTGGCGGCGCCGGTGTTGAGCACGTCGCCGGGGGTCGCGTCGGCGGGGACGCGGTAGGTGGTCTCGAGGGTGGCCTTGGCGTTGCCGGCGGTGGTCCACCCGGCTCCGGAGTGGTGGACCGAGTTGGTGGCGGAATCGCGGGTCACGTCGTCGGTGACCGTCGACCACGTCTGGCCGCCGACCACGAACCAGACGCTCTCCCGCGCGCGAACCAGCTCGAACCCGGCCGGGTGGAAGTCGTCGATCCGGCTGACCAGGGCCCCGGCGCCGCTGACGGTGGTCCGGAACGTCACGGTCCCGCCGGGGGCGGCGGTGCCGTCGCCTACGACCTCCTTGGTGAGGTGGTAGTTGGTCCACACGGTGGACGCATCGTTGAAGGTCACGGTCTGCGAGGTCGCGCACTCGGTGACGGCGGGTTCGGCACCGGCGACGCCGGCGCCGGTGCCCGCGGCGAGTCCTGAGGCGACGATCAGCGCGGCCGCGCCTGTGGCGATGGATCGGAGGGTCCGTGACGTCATCGGTGTCCTGTCGGTCATGGCGAGAGCCGCTGGGGCCGCTCGATGGTGAGTAGATGGTCGCCGGAGGGTCGATACGCGCCTGTCGGCGCGCTGCCGGCGCTCCTGATAGTAGGTCGGATCCAATTGTTCTGGACAGTTGTCCTTGTTCTTGACGGTGTGAACCTCGGGCGACGACGACGAGCTCCTCCCCTCCCCCGGGCCCCGCACCGTCGGGGAGTGCCGAACCTTTGGGGCGGCCCCTCTGGACAGCCGGGGGACACTTGTGACGGGCGTCACTAGTCCGGTGCGTCCTCCGGCGGTTCAGCGAGGAGCGCAGTCATGAAGGCGGTCGTGTTCGAGGGTTTCAAGACCTTCCCCGTACTCAAGGATGTCGACCGGCCCTCCCCCGGCCCCGGCGAGGTCCTGCTCAAGGTGGCCGGCTCGGGCGCCTGCCACTCCGACGTGGGCCTGTTCCACGACTATCCCGGCGACCCCACGGGCTTTCTCACCCCGCCGTTCACCCTCGGCCACGAGGTCTCGGGCTGGATCGAGGAACTGGGCCCGGGCGTCACCGGATTCGAAAAGGGCGAGGCCTACCTGGTCTACGGCCCCATCGGCTGCGGCCGGTGCACGCCGTGCTCGCGCGGACAGGACACGTACTGCGAGGACGTGCCGTCGGTCGGCTACCTGGCGACCGGCCTGGGCCGCGACGGCGGCATGGCCGAGTACATGACCACCTACGCCCGCAACCTCGTCCCCCTCGGCGATGCCGACCCCGTCGCCGCGGCCCCGCTCGCCGACGCCGGCCTGACCCCGTACCACGCCATCAAGCGGGCGATGCCGCACCTGACCACGCCCGGGGCGACCGCACTGTGCATCGGCCTGGGAGGTTTGGGCCTGGTCGGGGTGCAGATCATCAAGGCCCTCACCGGGGCCACCGTCTACGCCACCGACAGCAAGCCCGGCGCGATCGCCGCCGCGGAGGCCGACGGCGCGATCGGCATCCCGACCGAGGGCGCCGCCGAGAAGATCAGGGAGCTCACCGGCGGACGCGGCGTCACCGCGGTGTTCGACTTCGTCGGTGCCACGCCGACCCTCGAGCTCGCCGCGGCGTGCGTGGCCCAGCAGGGCTCGCTGACGGTGGTGGGCCTCGCCGGAGACGACTTCGCCTGGAACGCCTTCCGGGTGCCCTACGAGGTCAACTTCTCCTCCACGTACTGGGGCACGCTCGAGGACCTTCACGAGGTGGTGGAGCTGTACCGGGCGGGCAGGATCGCCCCGGAGGTCCACGTGTATCCGCTCGCGGAGGCGCTGGAGATGTACCAGCAGCTCGTCGACGGCAAGATCAGTGGGCGGGCGGTGGTCGCGCCGCACGGGGCGTGACCCGGCGGGCGACACCGCGCTCCGCCCGCCCCTTTCTGAGAGGTGATCGCCAGAGCCGAGCCCGCCGCTGCGTCAGAGGAGCCAGTCCCGGGTCGCGCACTGCCCGTGACTGTCGGACCCGGCGGACAGGACGGTCCCGTCAGCGCGGAGTCCGAGACTGTGTTCGGACCCGGCGGCCACAGCGACGACGTCTCGCCAGGACGACACCTCGCACTGGCCGCGACTGTTGTTGCCCGCGGCCCGGACTCGTCCGCGGGAGTCGACGCCGAGGGTGTGCCCGCCGCCGGCCGCCACCCCGATCATGTCTCGCCACCGAGCCGAGTCGGCTAGCCCGCCGCCCACGTCGCCGCCGGTGACCACCCGCCCGTCGTCGGTGACGGCGACGGTGTGCAGGTAGCCGGCGGCGATTCCGCGGATGCGCCGCCACCCGTCGACCTCGCACTGCCCCCGTCGGCTGTTGCCGGTGGCGGTCACCGTGCCGTCCGCGCGGAGCCCGACCGAGTGCCAGTCACCGGCGGCGACGGCGACGATGTCCCGCCATCCGCCGACCTCGCACGCGCCGTCGTCCGGGCGCCCGGCCGCGGTGACGGTTCCGTCAGTCAGGGCGGCGAGCGTGCGGCGCCACCCGGCCGCGATCGACGCGACGCCGGTCCACGTGTCGATGTCGCATTGTCCGTCGTCGTTCCATCCGGTGGCTACCGCGGTGCCGTCTGCGTGAAGGGCGACGGTGTGGGAGCGGCCGGTGTTGCGGGCGGCGTGGACGTTGCCCGCCGCCACGGCGATCACCCCGCGCCACTGCCCCACCGCGCATTCCGGCGCACCGTTCGGTCCCGTGGCGACCACCGTGCCGTCTCGACGGACTCCCACGGAGTGCCGGCGGCCCGCCGCGATGACGGCGCGGTGGACCGACGCGGAGGTCATGGGCTCAACCTACCCACGCCGGCCTCCGCAGAGCTGCAGCTAGCGGTTGTCCCGCTCGCAGGCGATCCCGTCGCCGTCGCCGTCCATCGACGGGTCGTAGTACTCGCTGCCGCGGTGGATGGGGGCCACTCCGAGGTCCCACGCCTCCCGGCACCCCGAAAGCCGCCGGACGGGCGCGGTCACGGGCGCGGTCTGGACCGGGGCCGGCACGAACTGCGGGGCCCAGACCAGCGGGAACGGCAGGAGCGGCAGGGTGGCCGCGTCGAATCCCATCGGGACCGGCACGACGATCGGTGCGATGTCCGGCACGGCGATGACCCCCGATCCGACGGGGATCTCGGCGGCAACCGCGGAGGGGGCGGCGCCGAGAGCGGCGAGAGTCGCCAGGCCGAGGGCAGTGAGGGAACGACGGATCATGGTGAGAACCTCGAGGGGAAGGCCACCGCAGTGGCGCGGAATAGTGAGCTCAGATTAACCGGGGGATGTTCACGTCGCTGACTGTTTCGCGCTCATGAACCCCGGACATCTCTCACCCCACGAGGCGCGACCCTCACACGACCCTCGTCTCGGGATGCGACTGCGAGAGCTCGTAGGTCTTGACGATCCAGAACGTTGCAAAGGCGTAGAGCGCGGCGGTCTCGACCAGAAACAGCCACAGCGTCGAGTCCATCAGCCAGGCGATGAGGAGGGCGAGGGCCGGGAAGAGCAGGACCAGAACGACCAGGATCCGATAGCCCGAGCGGTAGCTGCGCTGCAGCTCCGCGTTCGGGATGGACCCGATGGTTTCCTGCCCGTAGAAGAAGATCGACAGTGCCGCCAGGACGAAGAAGGACGCCGCGGCCACCGCGTGGATGACGCTCACCGCGTTGAGCCCGGGCATCGCCGGGTCCTCGGTCGGGAACAGCGCGACGACGATCGCGAGCGTGCCGGCGGCGTTGAGCAGCCAGTTCTCGCCGCGCGTGTAGCCGCGGTACGCCACCAGTGCGACCCCGATCGCGACCAGCGTGCCCACGAACAGCCCGCGGGCCGGCGTGTAATAGAAGGAGCTCAGCGAGTCCGCCATCGGCATCTCGGAGTCGACCGCGACCCAGGCCAGGAGCGCGGGCGGCAGGGCGACCGCGCCGACCGCGATCACCATCCGCAGGACGAAGTACGTCTCGACGATGTACGCCGCCGGCGCCGCGCAGAAATGCGCCCGATCGCCCTGCGGCTCCCGATCACTCTCTGATTGCTGCACGTCCACACCTCGAATCCGCCCCGGTGTCAGCCTCGCAGTCGGGTGCCCGTCTTGGTGTAGATCCGGTTGAGGTGGCCCTCGACAGTCCGCTTGGACAGGTGGAGCTCGGCGGCGATCTCGGCGTTGCTCAGCCCCTGCCCCACGAGGTCGGCGATCTGGGATTCGCGGCGCGTCAGCGAGACAACGGACGGGACCGGGCCCGTGGGACCGCTGAGACGGGTGAGCCCGGCGAGGGGCCCGGCGAGCTCGGTGGTCGCGAGCAGCCGCTCGGCCTGGGAGTGGAGCTGCGATCCCGGCGTGGCCAGGTCACGGGCACGGTCGGCGGCCACCGCGGCCGTCATGTGCAGCCCGTACGTCCGGGCCCGCCGAGCCGCGTCCAGCAGCAGCCGGGGATTCCGGGCCACCATCGCCGCGGCCAGGTCGCGGAACAGCACCGGCACATCGCCGGTGACCTCCACCTCGGCCACGGCGCGACAGATCTCGGCGTCGGCGGACAGGACGCCGGCCAGCGCAGCACGGGTGGCGACACCGAGGAGCCCCTCGTCGATCAGCGACAGCACGACCTCGCGGGCCTCGTCGGGGCGCCCCAGGCAGATGAGAACGCTCGCCTCGACGCCCCGGATCTCCGGACCCACCGGCGAATTGGCGTACCCCGGGATGGCGCGCATCCGCTGGAGGTACTCCCCCGCCGTCGCCATCTGCCCCGACATCGCGGCGGCCAGGGCGTACAGGGACAGCGCACGCGACAGGAAGTCCTCGGGTCCGTCCACCTCGACGATGGCAACTGCGTCGGAGGCCGCGCTCACCGCGGACGGGAGGTCACCGGCGGCGAGGGCGATCTCGGCGTCGACCACCCGGCGCACGCCGTGGTCGACGCGCACGGAGTCGTCCTGCTCCACGGCGATGACGGGCGCGAGCTCGGTGAGCAGTGCGGTGATCCCGAAGCCGTGCAGCATCACCGACACCAGCGCCGCCAGGTACTCCTCGGACGCCCACGCGTGGCGACCCATCGAGCGGGACCGTCGGGCCTGGCGCCGGATGACCGCCAGCGCGGCATCGGACTGTCCCATGGCGTCCAGCGCGAGGGCGTGGATCGACTCGAGGCGCCGCGCCCACTCGACCGGCAGCTCGGAGGGGAGGTCGGCGTAGGCGCGGGCCGCCTCGCGGTAGCGGCCCGAGTAGCTCAGGTGCACCACGGTCAGCGCGTCGAGCACCGCGTGCCCGGGGTGACCGGCGGGCAGCCACTCGTGCGCTGCGTCGATCAGCGGCAGCGCCTGCTCGGGGCCGCGGTCGCGGTAGTGCGCGAGGTCGGCGCGCGCCGTGACGTTCTCGATCAGCACCCGGGTGTAGTCGGCCGCGCCGGGATCGTCGCGGAGGCACATCATTGACCGGTTGAACATCGCGGCGGCCTCGGGCAGCCGGTCGAGCAGGCGCAGGCACGAGCCCGCGATGAGGGCCAGCTCCGCCTGCTGCAGCGACGTGGTGGTGAGCGAGATGCGCTGGGCGGCGTCGTGGATCTCCAGTCCGGTGCGGTAGTCGTGACCGTCGAGGGCGGCGCGGGCGGCGACCAGCACGCATCCCGCGTCCATGGGGTGGGCGTTGGTCAGCGCCCACAGCACGATCCTCGGATCCGGACGGGGCCGGCCTTCGCCCGCCCGGTCGAGGACGGCCTGGTAGACCTCGCCACGCCGCCGGTGATCGGCACCGCCCCGCAGTGCGGCGGCCAGGACGGGCGGCTGGACGGAGAGCATCTCGACGCCGTCCTCGTGCCGCTCGAGCAGCAGCCCCCGGCCGAGCAGGTCGCCCACCACGTCGTCGCCGTGCAGGTGCGCCAGGTCAGTGAGCGGGATCCGGCGGGCGAGCGCGGCGGTGGTCAGCGGGCCGGTGTCGGCGGCGGCGCCCGGCGGATCGATCCATCGGTGTGGGTCAACGGCCACGCCGGCGATCGCGGTGGCGGGATCCTCGACCAACTCCAGCCGATCGCGGGTGCGGCGGGTGAGTCGGCGGGCGGCCAGGTCGTCGTAGGTGGCGCGCAGCGCGGTGAGATTCCCGTGCGAGCACGCCCACAGGGCCTCGACCAGCCGCGCCGAGACCGGCATCCCGACGGCCGCCGAGACCACCGACTCCGATTCGCCGCGGGTGAGCGGACGCAGCGGCAGCCGCGTGGTGCGGACGCTCACCTCGTCGTCGTATCCGGGGGGCAGTGCCGCGCCCACCCTGGCCGATGCCACCAGGACCGCGCCGTCGGGGAGCGTGCGCGGTGCAGGCCGCCCGCGGCCGGCGCCGGGGTCAGAGCCGAGGCCATCGACCCGAGACGGCGCACCGACACGATCCAGGTCGTCCCACACCACCACGGGGACCCCCGCGGCGCGCAGACCTGCAGCGATGTCGGCCGCGCACCGGCTGGCGCCCACGCCCGGAGGCCCCACGACGAGCACGCCGCGCCGCGTCTCGACGCACAGCGCGGTCGCGCGCGCCACGGTGTCGGACCGCACCGCCGCACGGGTCGTGTTCCACGCGGGCACGTGACCCTCCTCGCTGCGCCGGAAAAATCAGGTGTGCCGCACTCTATCGACACCTGTCTGTGCAGTTAGACGATATGCGCAGCTCAGTTCCTGTCATCCGAGAGGTATCCCTCATGTCCCGTCCGTCGTCCGTCACCATCGCGTCGTGGATCTGGCTGTTCTGCGGCCTTTTCACCACGCTCACCATCGCCGACGTGCTCTCGGCGACCAATCTGCTGGCGTTCGTCGTGGAGATCGGCGGCACCGCGGACGAGCTGTCCGCCGTCCCGGTGATCGGGTGGTTGGGCACGATCATCGCGACGGCGCTGGCAGCGGCGATGATCGCGCAGGTGGTGGCCGCGGTGAAGTTGCGTGACGGTGCGCGCTGGGCGCGGGTGCTGCTGACGATCGCGGCGGGCATCACGCTCGTGGCCGCCCTGTGGGACATCACCCTGTGGTCGGCGTGGGTGCTGCTGGCGGCCCACATGGTGGCGCTCGTCCTCGCGTACGGCGACTCCGCGACCGCGTTCCTCGAGGCCCGGACCCCCGACCGCGAGTGGGATTCGGTCGACGCATGACCCACGCCGCCGACTGGGCGCAGTTCGCCGGCCGCGCGCTGCCCACCTGGTACGACGACGTCAAACTGGGCATCTTTGTCCACTGGGGGCCGTACTCCGTCCCCCGGTGGGCGCCCCGCGCCGGAGACATCCAGCAGCTCATCCGCGACGGCGGCCCGCGCCGCATGCTGCGCGAGAACCCGTACTCCGAGTGGTACCTCAACACCATGCGGATCCCCGGCAGCCCCACCGCCGAGCACCACCGGAGCACCTACGGTCCCGACTGCGGCTACCGCCACTTCGCCGAGGAGTTCACCCGCGAGGCGGAGGACGCGGACGTCGACCAGATCGCCGAGCTCGCCGCCGCCGCGGGCGCCGGGTACGTGGTGCTCACCACCAAGCACCACGACGGTTATACGCTGTGGCCCGCCGCCCACCCGCACCCCACGCTCGGCGCCCATGGCTCGGGCCGGGACCTGGTGGGGGCGCTCGACGAGGCCGTGCGGGCCCGCGGAATGCGCACCGGGCTGTACTACTCGGGCGGCTACGACTGGCCCTACAACGACGCCACCCTCACCGGCCCGGCGGACCTGCTGCTGGCCATGCCCGACGATCCCACCTACGTCCGCTACGTGGAGGGCCACGTCCGGGAGCTCATCGAGCGCTACCGGCCGGCGGTGCTGTGGAACGACATCGGCTGGCCGGCGTCGGCCGACCTGCCCGCGCTGTTCGCCGACTACTACGCGGCGGTGCCCGACGGCGTGGTCAACGACCGCTGGGCCCAGACCGACGTCAAGCGCGGCGGGGCCGCCGAGGCGCTGGTACGCGGCCTGGGGTGCCTGGCGCAGCTGGCGTGGAAGCTGCTGCCGGAGGACAGTCGCGAGCTGTCCTTCCCGGCCTCGCCGCACCACGACGTCACCACGCCCGAGTACGCGCGACTCGAGACCATCGCCGAGACCAAGTGGGAGACGGTCCGCGGCGTCGGGCACTCCTTTGCCGCCAACCGCAACGAGGACCCGGCCGACATCGTCACCGCCGGCGAGCTGGTGCACATGCTGGTGGACGTGGTGAGCAAGAACGGCAACCTGCTCATCGGCGTGGGCCCCCTGCCCGACGGGTCCGTCCCCGACGAGCAGCAGGAGCCACTACGGGCGTTGGGTCGCTGGCTCCACGAGAACGGCAGCGCGATCCGCGGGAGCCGGCCGTGGGTCGTGCCGGCGGGCGTGGCGGAGGACGGCACCGAGGTGCGGTTCACCCGCACCGGCGATGACGTCAACGTCATCACCCTCGGAACCCCCACCGCGGCGGAGCTGGTGCTGCCCGGCCTGGTCGCGGGGCCGGATGTGCGGGCGCTGCTGGTCTCGACGGGGCAGACGCTGGACGTCAATGACCGCGGCGACGGGGTGTGCGTGCGGTTGCCCGGGCGGGTGCCGGTCTCACCGGCGCACGTGGTGCGGCTGAGCGGGGAGGTCAGTGCGGGGAAGTCAGCGCGCGGACCTGAGGCGCTCCCCCGGTGAGCTCCGGGAAGGGGCGACGACGACGACGAGGCCTGCCGACTCAGCGCTGCGTTTCTACTGCTCGCACTTCGTCAGATCCGTCACCTCCGTCGGCTTCCCCTCCGGAGTGAAGTGGGTCACCATCACCACCAGGTCCTCGGACCCCTCGTTGACGGTCTCGTGGACGTAGCGGGAGTCCTCGACGACCGAATCGCCGGCGCGGTAGACGTGGACGCCGCCGTGGTAGGTCTTGGCGTAGTGCGTGAGTTCGCCCTGTTCCACCACCACGAGCAGCTGCCCATGGTGGCAGTGCAGGCCGGTTCCGGACCCGGGCTCGAGGGTGATCCTGCGGTGCGTCACCTTCACCCCGTCGGCGCCGCCGTCCACGGCCAGTTCGATGGGCTCGTGCTGTCTGCCTTCGGCGATGTCCAGGGCGCGGAACGTCTCCCGCTCCTCAGGAGGGGGGTCGGTCGAGTGCTGACCGCATGCGGCAACCGCCAGCACAGTTGCTCCGACGGCGAGTGCGACGCCGCCTCGGATCGATGGGCACGTCATGGCCATTCCCCCGCGTCCGCTCGGACGGTCTCGGTTCGACAAGCTGGACCCAAGGCTAATCCACACCGAGCTCCGAGTGAAGGAACGATCACGAAAGCGGCCGGGGCCGGCCGAACCCCCGCCTCAGCCCGTCCGCTGCCGACCGGCCAGCTTGTGCCGGTCGAGCTCGCTCATGCCGCCCCAGACGCCGTAGAGCTCGCCCGCCTCCATCGCGAACTGCCGGCAGGTCTCGAGCACGGCGCAGCCGGCGCAGATCGCCTTGGCCGCCTCCTCCTTGCGACGACGCACCCCCTTGGGTTCGTCTTCCGCGCTGTAGAAGAGGTCAGGGTCCCCGACGCAGGCTCCGTCGTCCCTCCACGCCCAGTACTCCGATGTGGGTGTCAGATTCCTGAACCGTGGCACTCGTACTCTCCTGTCGCGAAGGGCGGAAGATCAACGACGAATTGTCTATCGGCGCCACCCGCGGGCGCTTCACCCCTAGGGGTGTAACTTCGCCGTGCCAGGTCAGCGGGCGTTGCTACGCTCTGCGGATGCCGATCAGGGTCACAGTGGTCAATGACTACCTCGTCGTCGTCGCCGGGGTGAACGCCTTCCTCGCGCCCTACTCTGACCGGATCGAGATGGTGGAGAAGGAGTTGGTCTCCAGCGGGTCTGCCGAGGTGGACGTGGCCCTGTACGACTCGTTCGCCTCATCCCTGGGCAAGGACGACCGCCTCGAGAACCTCCTGAAGGATCCGACCATCGGGGCGGTCGCTGTCTACTCGTTCACCTCGGACCCGGCCGCGGTGCGCGACAGCCTCGACGCGGGCGCCCACGGGTTCCTGTCCAAGTCCCTGACCGCTCCCGAGCTGGTGAGCGGCATCGAGCAGATCGCCGCCGGCACGCGCGTCACCCTCACGGGATCGGGTCTGCCGATCATGGGCCCCGAGCAGTGGCCCGCCAAGGAGGCCGGCCTCTCGCCGCGCGAGGCCGAGATGATCAGCCTCATCGTGCAGGGCCTGTCCAACGAGCAGATCGCCGAGCAGTGCTACCTCTCGCCCAACACGGTGAAGACCTACGTGCGCTCGGCCTACCGGAAGATGGGCGTGACCACGCGCGCTCAGGCGGTCGCGTGGGGCATCGAGAACGGCCTCAAGCCCGACCGGTAGACCTGGGTACGAGGAAGAAAACAAAAACGACGACGACAAGGTCATCCGCCCACCAGCCACTACTGTCGCGGGGGTCGGCGCAACAGCAGTCTCCTGTTGCAGTGCGTCAACGCCCCGAGTCCAGATCCGGCTCCACCGATCGAACGGAACCACGTTGGGCGTGGACCAAATCGGCGGGCTACCGGGTCACGAAGTTCAGGTAGTCGGTGAACCGCCAGATCGGGCTTGGGTCCGGTCCCAGCACCTGCGGGTCGCAGTAGATTTCCTGCCCGTTGGACGGGTTGATGGCTTTGGCCCCGACGGTTTCGCACCGCCGGCCACCAAGTGAGTTCTCCACTCGAGTAATCCGGCTCGCGTCGGTGGCTGCCGGGTGCCGGAATGGCTCTTGACTTGGCGCCCAGTGGAAGGCGTCTGTCTGCAGTCGCTGTGCGCACCAGGCTCGGGTGCCATTCTCGGTGTACGCCCACTCTCCCGGCGCGGGGCACGCGGTGTACATGACGATCCAGTTGGACGCGACATACTGCGGGGCAGGCGGAGGCGGAGGCGCGGGATACGCCCACTTAAGCGGATACGGGAGAGTTGGCAGCGGCGCGGCTTCTGACCCCGCCGGGACGGGCACTGGCACGGGCTCGAGGTCTGGAACCTGGATAGCGAACGGCCCGATGAAGACCTCTGCCGCCGAAGCTGCCGGAGCCACACCGGCCAACAGTGCGGTCGCGGCGCCGGTGGCGGCCAGCACCCTCTTGGTTCGAGATCCCATGTTCCCGCTCCCTCGCTCTGACGCGTCCAACTAGCCTGGCGGTAAGTATCGCCGTTTACATGCGTTGGTAGTTCCAAATTCGTAGTTCGACTTGCGGAGACAGCCCTTGAAGTCGAGGTCTAGGCCGGGCGAGAGCCTGCGGCCCATTCCACGGTTCACGCCCCGCCACCACGGCGAGGCATTCCCGTCAACGACTTCAACCGCACGACACAGCTGCAGATGACGTCGATGCAGATCAGGTGGTACGAGCTGGTAGCACTAGGAGACTGCCATCCCTGTGCTTCTCGATCTCGATGACAACGTCAGCATCCGAAGTGGTGCTGTAACTGGGCGCAAGCGCTCGCAAACGGTACGAACTTTCTAGCAGACTGTCGACTTGCTTCCGGGTCATCACCTTGTCCAGCAGCCGCGTCGGCGAGCGCAGTTCGATTTGCGACAACCGCCGTAGGACGTTCGCTATTCGATTCTCTAGGTCGGAGATTCTCTGCTGATCATCTCGCAGGCTCCGGACGAAGTTCTCAAACGGATTGTCTTCGTCGCTCTGGCCGGCCTCAACGCCCTGCAAGACGACCACTCGGCGTTTAAGTGCGATCGCGAGCGCCGCCAACTCAAGGTGGGCGCGGAACTCGCCGGCGTCGTCGATGATCCCCGGGAATGCTGTCTCCAGCTCTGCCACGTCCACGCGGTTATCGACAACTGAATCCAGCGCCTTTTCCCACTTGTTGACACGACGTTCTGCATTCTCCGTCGCGGTGCTAATGGCATGGACGGCGGAGTCGAGTCCCAAAGACGCCCCTACTTTGCCGCGGTCCAACAGAAGCGTAGTGGCCTTGTCTATCGCATCGCGACAACCGTCGAGCTCACTGCGCTCCGCCTCCAGTTTGTCGCTGTGGAGCTTCTCCAGGAGCTCCGTGATGTTCTCAACGGCCCTCTGGCGCTCATTGTCGGCGTATGCACTCGCGCTAACTGCCACGGCCATAAGAACGAGTGGAGCGGCCACCGCCACCGCGGTGCCCGTTGCAGCCGTTCCCGCCGCTGCACCGACGACCGTTCCCTTGGCCCCGGCGGTCGCAGCTTGGACTGGCACCAAGGTGGCCTTAGCGACTACGCCAGTGCTACCGACAAGATCCCCGTAAACGCCGCCGTCGACAGCTTTGGACGGCATCTGCTTCACGAGACCCTTGCCGAACTCGGACGCAACCTTCGCAGGCACATGCATTCGGTAGAGCACTTCGCTCGACTGAGCGACTTGGGCGACTACGGGCTCCTGGGAGGAGCGGGCTACTAGCCTGGAGAGCTCCTGGGCGAGCGGGCTAACGGCGTCCAGCGGCAATCCTTTCGTTCGCCCCCGCGTGGTCGGAAGCGAGTGAGCTTCCAAGGTGACCAGGGGCGCTGAGGCGAACGCCGCGAGTGCGCCTCGGAGTTCGGAGAGTCGTTCGGGGCTTAGAGGCTCGTCCGCCGCGAACGCGGGCACAGTCGCACCCTGCTTCGTCGACAGAGTCCAGACGGGCACCACCGCGCCACCGTTATCGCTCATTGTTCTCCTCGGTCGGTACCCATACGTTATCCGCCGGGTCTGACACATTCCTGCCCCGCGGGAGCCTGCCACCCGATCAGCGGCCTTCCGTGCCGGGATTTTCTCCTCCGTGCCACCACCCACCAGCCCCGATAGTTCATGGGAATCTGCGGATTGCCGGGCGAATATAGACCTAAGTACTTTCTGAACAGGGGAAATTGGGACTTGCCGAAGGTTCCATGTTCCTAAAGCAGAAAGCACTCGGTGAGTGAACCGTACGCCGTGGTCGTCTGGCCTGTCCGTTACGGCTGATGGTGTCGGGGAAATTTCCCACGCCGGTGCCATCGTGCTGGGGTGTACCAAGAACTTCCGAGGTGATCATGGTGCCATGATCTTGATCCTCTCGCACCAGGCGGCCGTCCAAATTTCTGGTACACCCCAGACAGAACAGCCAGGCGTGCACCGCGCCTCTACGATCAGTCCTGCGGCAGGTCGAGTGACGCGGACAGTCGCCATTTCCATCTCCGCGAGCGCCGGTGAGGGGCCGCGAAGCCCCGACTCGTCGTTTTCCGGAGTACCCGCGAGGAATTTCACAACCGCGCACCGAGCCCTTCACCAATGCAGGCCTGCCGGACTGACAGTGCTGCTGGCCTAATCACAACATGGGCCAATGTGTGTCGTGGGAAGATCCCACGATGCCCTCTCGGAACAGATGGAGGACACCACATGAGCAAGTGGTGGATGCCTCCGCAGAAGTGGATATCTTCGCTCCCCCGGAAGAAGTGTGGAACCTGATACGACCGGCCGAGAATGCCGTTCATCTCGACCCCTCGACTATGCGGGCGTTCCAGGTTCCCGGTACCCCTTCCGGCGTTGGCGAGATTCAAGGCTCGATCTCCCGTCTTAACGGTAGGGAGTACGTAGCCATGATCGAGGTCCTCGAAGAGGTCCAGAACCGCTACGCGCTCACCCGCTCGATAGGAGTGGACGATGATGCCTTACGCATGGCCTACATACTTCGACCCACGAGATCGGGCACTCGGTTGGAATTACGGACAACGTTCACGATTCCGGCAGAACTATGGGACAAGACCGACGTGCTGATCGACGACGTGCGTCGTCGACACCATGAAATGGCCCAGCGCATCAAGTGGGTGATCGAGGCAGACGTCCCGTACGCCGGAAAGTCCGGTTCATCGGCGTAAGCCGCCGGTCTCAGTGAGGGGCCCGATCGCGGCGACGGCCACGCCCGGTCACGACGACGACGAGCTCCCATTGCGCCCGGCCAGACTCACGGCCGCCGGGTTCGCGAAACCGGTCACGCGTGGGCGCCGGGCGCTCGGTCCTCTCGTCGCCGATCGAGCGGGACCACGGTAGGCGTGCCCGTCACCGGGTCGGCCGCGATCAGGCACGGCAGTCCAAAGACCTCCTCCACAAGATCTGCGGTGAGCACGTCGGCCGAGGCGCCGGTGGCCACCACGCGGCCGTCCTTCATCACGACCAGGTGCGTCGCGTAGCGGGCGGCCTGGTTGAGATCGTGGAGCACGGCGATCACCGCGCGCCCGGCCTCGTGCTGGTCGCGGAGCAGATCCAGCACGTCGTATTGGTGCGCGATGTCGAGGTAGGTGGTGGGCTCGTCCAGCAGGAGGATGGGGGTCTCCTGGGCGAGCAGCATGGCGATCCACACGCGCTGGCGCTGGCCACCGGAGAGCTCGTCGACGAACCGGGTCGCCAGATCGGACACCCCGGTGGAGGCCATCGCGGCGGTCACGGCGGTGTCGTCGGCGCGGCTCCACTGGCGTAGTGGGCTGTGGTGCGGGTGCCGGCCACGCGCCACCAGGTCGTCGACCCGGATCCCCTCCGGAGTGACGGCGCCCTGCGGCAGGAGCCCGATCCGGCGCGCGACCTCCTTGGTCCGCAGCTTGTGCAGGTCGTGGCCGTCCAGCAGGATCCGCCCCTCGCCGGGGGCGATCACGCGCGCCAGCGCCTTGAGCAGCGTGGACTTGCCGCAGGCGTTGGGGCCGACGATCACCGTGAACGCGTCCTCGGGCAGTTCCAGGTCGAGGTCGGTGGCCACGACCCGCCGTTCGTAGGCGAGCCGCGCCCCCTCCACCGTGAGCCCGCGCCCGCGCTCGAGCTGGGCGCCGGCGCGGGCATCACGGTCGAGGGAGGTGGGGCGCATCAGCCCAGGATCTCCTGGACGTCGTCGAGGATCTCGCCGGCGCCCAGGACGCCGATGCCGACCATCCAGGTCTCGTCCTCGACCTCGTAGGCCTGGCCGGACTTCACGGCGGGCAGGTCGCCCCACAGCCCGGTCACGGTCGCCATGGTCGTGGCCGACGGGTCGCCGCCGGGGTTGGTGAAGAACACGATCTCGCCGGTGATCTGCTCGTACAGCTCCGGGGAGAGCTCGGCCATGGAGTACTCGTTCCACTCGCGCTCGCCCAGGTCGAAGCCCATCTGGGACAGGATCGAGCCGGAGAACGTCTCGGGTCCGTAGAGGCGGAAGTTGTCCGGGCGGAACCGGACGATCGACAGGGTGGTGCCCTCGGCGCCCACCTGCTCGCCGACCTCGGCGATGCGGGTGTCGAGGTCGGCGATGAGCTGCTCCATCTCCTCGTCCTCACCGACGGCGGCGGCGGTGATTCGCGCCTGCTCCTGCCAGTCGGTGCCGGAGTTCTCGGAGTACACGGTGGGGGCGATGCCGGAGAGCTCGTCGTAGATGGCCTCGTGACGGACCTTGGCGCCGATGATGAGGTCAGGGGCAAGGGCGGCGATCGCGTCGATGTCGGGCTCGGAGGTCAGGCCCACGATCTCGGCGTCCACGTCACCGAGGTACGGCGGGGCGCCGGAGCCGGCGCCGGACTCGGTGATCCCGACGGGCGTGTGGCCGAGCGCGACGAGCGCGTCGAGGTGCGGAGAGTCGAGGACGACGACCCTCTCGGGCGTCCCGTCGATCACGGTCTCGCCCATCGCGTGGGTGACGGTATAGGCGTCGTCCGAGGAGGCCTCGGCGGTGTCGCTGCTGCCGGAGCACGCGGACAGAGCCACCGCAGAGGCGAGGGCCATGGCGATCAGGGCGGGCACCGAGCGGCGCCGGCGTGAGATTCTGGTCATGACTACAGATCAAACCACACAGGCAAGCCTCACCTAACAATCAGTCTGGTCTAGGGTTCCACCGTGGCCCCACGACCTCTCCCTGACTCCGACGCCGACGCACGGCCCGCGGTGCCGGCCGCCGACCGGGCAGCCGCCCCGGCAGCAAGCGCTGGCCAGCAGCCCCGCCGCGGAGCCGGGTTGTTCCCCGGACTGATCGTGGCCGTCCTGGCCCTGGCGGCCGCCGTGGTGGCCAGCCTCGCTATCGGTGCCCGCCCGATCCCGCCGGCCGAGGTGGTGGGCGCACTGCTCGGCCAGGGCACGCAGAGCGTGGTGGGGATCGTCGGCGAACTGCGGGCCAACCGGACCGTGCTCGGGCTGGTGTGCGGTGCGGCACTCGGCGCGTCCGGGGCGCTCATGCAGGCCGTGACCCGCAATCCGATCGCCGACCCGGGAATCCTCGGCGTCAATGCCGGCGCCGCGCTCGGGGTGGTCGCCGGAGCGACGCTCACCGGCGGCCTCGGCCTGGCCTCCACGGTGTGGTTCGCACTGGCCGGCGCCGGTGTGGCGTCCGCGATCATCCTCCTGCTCAGCACCTCGGCGCTCGCGGCGTCCTCACCCGTTCGGCTCACCCTGGCCGGGGTGGCGCTGGCGGCGGTGCTGTCCGGTCTCAGCCAAACGTTCGTCGTGCTGGACGAGACCGTCCTGCAGGCGTACAGCTTCTGGCAAGTCGGCTCGCTCACTGCGCGGTCGATCGACGAGGTCACCGGCGTGATCCCGCTCGTCGTCGCGGGCGCGGTGATCGCCCTGCTGCTCCTGCGCGGCCTGGACGCGCTCGCCCTGGGCGACGACTCGGCGGTGGCGCTGGGCGTGCGCCCCGGGTGGGTGCGGGTGTGGTCGCTCGTCGCCGTCGCACTGCTCGCCGGGACCGCCACGGCGCTGGCCGGCCCCATCAGCTTCGTGGGACTGGTCGTGCCCCACCTCGTCCGCGGTCTCGTCGGCCCGAGCCTGATCCGGGTGGTCCCGCTGTCCATGGTGGTGGCGCCCGCGCTGTTGTTGGCGGCCGACGTGATCGGCCGGGTGATCGCGGGCGGGTCCGAGACCCCGGCGGGCGTGGTGATGGCGTTCATCGGCGCGCCGCTGCTGGTGGCGTACCTGGCCGCCGGCCGACGAGTGGGTGTCGCATGACGATAACCGCACCGCGCCCCGCAACAGCCCTGCCCAGCGACGAACGCCTCCTCGCCGCCGGCCGATTCTCGGTGCGGCTGCACCTGCGCACTGCGTGGGTCACTGCGATCCTCGCCGTCGTCGTCGTCATACTCGTGGCCGCCTCGCTGGTGATCGGCGAGTTCATCATCTCGGTCCCCGACGCGGTGGCGACCCTGCTCGGCGACGCACCCGACCGCACCACCAACTTCTTCATCCACGAACGCCGCCTGCCCCGGGCGCTGGTCGCGCTGGCGGTGGGCGCGGCTCTGGCGACGTCGGGCGCGCTGTTCTGCGCGCTCACCCGCAATCCGCTGGCCAGCCCGGACATCATCGGCATCACCCAGGGCGCGTCGGCGGGCGGGGCGACGGTGATCCTCGTGCTGGGCGGCGGGATCGCGCAGGTCGCCACGGGCGCACTCGCGGGCGCGGCGCTCACCACCGGGTTCATCCTGGCCCTGACGTGGTGGCGCGGGCTCAGCGGCGCCCGCCTGGTCCTGCTCGGCGTGGCGCTGGGTGCCCTGGCGATGGCGTACGTGGCGCACCTGCTCTCCCGCGGCTTCGTGGCGAGCGCGGTCACCGCCCAGATCTGGCTCACCGGCTCACTGCAGGGTCGCGGCTGGTCCGAGCTCTGGCCGCTGGCGTGGGTGCTGCTCGTGGCGTCGGTGGTCATCGCGAGTCGGTCCCGGGCCATGCGCGCGCTCGCGCTGGGCGACGACGTCGCGGTGGCCCTGGGCGTGCGACTGCGCTCCACGCGGCTGGTCCTATTGGCGGCGGCCACGGTCCTGGCCGGAGCGGCGGTGGCGACGGCCGGGCCGATCTCGTTCGTGGCGCTGGTGGCTCCGCACCTGTCGCGGCTGCTCACCCGCAGTGATCGGGTCCTGCCGGCGGCGCTGCTCGGCGGGGTGCTGCTCCTGGCCTCGGACCTGGTGGCCCAGCACGCGTTCGCCCTGCCGCTCCCGGTGGGCGTGGTGACGGTGGTGCTCGGCGGACTGTTCTTCCTGGGCCTGCTGTGGCGGGAGGGGCGTCGTGCCTGAGCAGGCCGGCACGTACGAAAAGTCCGACCGGCGCCCGTCCGCCCGCGAGGCCCGGCGCGCGCGCAACCCCCACCGGGCGGAGAGCTGGCAACCGACCGTACTGCGCCGGGTCCGGGTGCGCGCGGTCGAGTCCCTCGCGCCGGAGTTGGTGCGCGTCACGTTCGAGGGCGACGAGCTCGGGGAATCCGGGGCCGACGCCGGCGGCCCCGACCTTGTGCCCGCCGTGTGCAGTCCATCCTTCGACGACGTCGTGGTCTTCTGCCTGCCCGATCCCGCCACGGGCGAGGTCACGCTCCCCGTTCCCGCGCCGGGCGGCGGGCTGGGTCACCCGCCGGGCGGCACCGCGCTGGTGCGGGAGTACACCGTGCGCTCGCTGCGCGACGGTGCCCTCGCGGTGGACCTGGTCCGCCACGCCTCGGGCGCGGGCGTGCGCTGGCTCGAGTCGGTCCGGCCGGGTGACGAGCTGACGATCGTCGGCCCGCGCGTCAGCCGGGCGCTCCCCGCGGTCGACCGCATGCTCGCCGTCGGGGACGCCACCGCCCTGCCCGCGCTGGCGCGGCTGATTGAGGAGCGACCGCCCACGTTGGCGCTCGACGTGCTGGCCGCGCTGCCCGACTCGCCCGCGCTCCCCCGCACTGTCCTGCCTGCGGTCTCCCCCGCCGACGCCGACCGCGTCCGGGTACGGGTGGTGGCGGCCGCGCCCGGCTCGGCGGAGGAACTCATCGACGCGCTGTCCGCGGCGGCACTCCCCACCGGGTTCGCGTGGGTGGCCGGCGAGTCCGGGATGGTCACGGCCGTCCGCCGTCATCTCCTCGCCCGCGGCCAGGAGCCCGACCGCGTCCAGTTCACCGGATACTGGCGCCTCGGAGGGCCGCTGTAGGTCCTGAGCCTCTCCCCGGACCGCTTCGGGAAGTGGCGACGACGACGAGGTCCGCCCCAGCCCGGACCGGCCCGCGGCCGCCGGGATGGGCGGGACTGGCCGCCGGGGCTCGCTGACCGGGCGTGACTCTCACCTCGCGTGCCGGAGAGCCCCTGTCGCCCTCCGCTCGACCCACCCAACGCGGGGTCAATTTCAATCCCGTCTTCCCAGTGCGGGTTCCGAACAAGCGCGTGACCACTCGCTGTTCCAGCGCCCTGGCGAATCAGTCATCCCGCCGGGTAATCGCGGTTGAGCGTCCCGTCTGGGTTCAACGCTTCCGGCGCGACAAACACCCACCGCGGAGTGGGCGCTCCCGCATAGACGCAGACGAGACGCCGGTCGTAGACCTCGTAGAGCTGACTCACATCGCACGGGTCTCCGTACTGCGGTGCCGCTGTCGGCGGAAGGTGAAACTCCCACACAAGTGGATAGGGCAGCCCCGGGAGTTGCCAGATCGGGATGTCGAACGGCCGGGGTATGACGATCGGCTCAACCGCGGACCCGGCGATCGGCTGCGCCCCCGCCGCGGCGGCGCCTACCAGAGCCGCAGACAATGCGGCTCCGGTGACGAGGAGCTTCTTCCACAGACTGGCCATGAGGAACCCATCTTTCGTTAGCGCCTGAGGTACTCGAGGGAAACTGGGGTCACGGAAAAATCCAGGGATCACGTTGATCGAACACAAAACCCGGCAGGGTTGTAGTTCTTGCACCTCGGTCATCGTGGGACGTGAGCTTGGCGAAGGTCGGTCCTGCCGGGGTCTGCCGAACGTCGTGGAGAACGATGCGCGCCGGCTTGCTACGACGGATGCCGTTGTAGCAGGCAGGGATGCACTCCACCCAGACCTTCTCGGCGGTCGCCTCGGCCGCACCGTCAAGCCACGTAGTCCAGCGGACGTTCTGGAATTGGCCGTTACCATCACCGCAGGCGATGACAATCGTCGATGGCAGCCGCTCGGGCTGGTGCCCGCAATCCAAGGCGACAGTCCGTCCACCAAATGGATCGAATGGCGGCGCGGGACGAACCCACTCGAACGGATACGGAAGCTCCGGCAATGGCGCCGCCTCGGACCCCGCCGGGACTGGAACGTGCACAGGAGCGAGATCGGGCACCGGCACCACGAAAGGCCCGATGTTCACCTCGGCGGCCGCTGCGGCGGGCGCGAGACCGACCGACATCGCAGCCCCAAGCGCCGCTCCGATGAACTTCTCGCGATTGCGTCGCATCATCTCTGGTCCCATCTTCCCAGGCGCTCGGCCCTGATCATGAAATTATGGCTGTTCACTTCGCTTTGTTGCCGGATTCGACCTATTTCGCCCTCAGCCTTTCGGCCGCATCACTCCCGCCGCGCGGTCCGATACTGGTAGCGGTCATGGTGATCGTCTCGGAGCTCGCCGGCCCCGGGACGACCGGCGCCGTCACGACAGGGACGATGCCGCCTAGTTGTGGCCGGTGATGTCCTGGAGCAGTGCCCCGAAGGCCAGGTCGTCAGCGATATCGCAGGAGCCGCTGTAGGTCCTGACCGACGGTCTAGGCAGCGTCCCCCGCCGACGCCGGGCTCCGCTTGCGCCACAGGGCGAGCAGCGCGACCAGCAGCGCAACGCCGAACCCGAGGGCCACCCACACTGCCGGCGAGAGCCCGCCGGTGACAGCAACCGGCTCCCCCTCCCCCTGGTCCGGGAACGAGATCTCTGCTGCGGCGGTCTCTTTGCCGTACCCGCTGTCCAGGGTCACCTCGGCCGACCAGGGCCCCGCCGGGAACGTGCCACTGTTGGGCACCTCGATGATCAGCTCGCCACTGGATCCGGAGGGAATAGTCTTTCCGCCGGATTCCACGGCGGGCACCGAGAGCCCACCGGGCCCCTCGGTGAGATCGAGAGTCCCGGATACCTCGACTGCTCTGGCGCCGGTGTTCTCCAGAATCGCTTTGATCGCTGCCGTGCCGTCGTCGAGCCGGATCGGCAGTAGGGATCCGATCGAGAAGCTCGGTCGAGGTCCGTCCCCGGAACCCACCGAGAGATACATGCGGATGCCGACGCGACTGACCGCCTGCACGGCGTCGGCGTTGTCCTCATCCACCTGGGTTGACATCCAGATCAGTGCGTACTGCTCGACCTCGGGCGCGTCGGCGGGGACGTCGACGGAGACTGTCACCACCTCTTCCTGACCCGGGTCGAGTGTGACCTCAGTCTTGTCGAGTGAGGTCCACGTGGTCAGCGCGTTTGTCGCCCCTCGGGGCTCCGCCTGATAGCCCTCGTCATCGACGTGGGCCGCACCGACATACAGGTCGAAGGTGGTGCGTTCGGGCATGGTGCTGGACACCACGATCTGGCGCTCCATGCGCTTGCCCGGCGGGACGTTGTCGACGATGTAAGTCGATGCACGAGGATTGTCGGCGAGATCGACTGGGACCTCGCCTATTCGGATGCCGAAACCGCCCGAATTGTCCTGCGCCAGCGCGACACCGCTGGACACCAGGATGCCTAGAACCACTGCAACAAGCAGTGCCGTGCTCGCCGACAGTACGCGACTCATCTTCAGTTTCCTCAGACTTGGTGGAGCAGGGACAGCGCGGGCCGCAGCGCAATGCGGCGGTGCACCCTCGGAGCACAGCGATCGACAGAGGTCGCTCCCACCCGTGGATGGGAGCGACCACTGCGACCTGCCGGTCTAACGAGAGTCAGTACAGAGACTGCGTCAGAGTGGCCGAGTACTCCCCGGCCTCGACGTCAACGACGGTCGTATCCCCCTCGGTCACTGTCGGAAGCGTCACCCGGATGTTCGGTGTGTACGTGGTGGAGACGTCGGGAAGGGTGATCCCTGTGCGGTTCAGCAAGGTGACCTGACCGCTCATGTTCGTGGCGTCGGCCCAGCTCCCAACCGATGTCGTCGTGCCGTTGATACCCGTGACCGCAGTGAGCCACATGCGGACGTTTTCATTGCTGATAGTTGCGCCCGTGCTGGTCCCGAAGTCTGTGATGTCCGCCCGCAGTGCGTAGGACCGGGGATTTCCGGCGCGATCATCCCGGATACTAGGGGCAACCATCGCGCTGTTCGCCGCGGTACCGCCGAAGTTCACGATCAAGGAAGTGGACGCCTGCGGAGCGACAGAGAACCGCAGCGAACCGGCAGAGTTCGGGCTCACTGTCAGATTGACGGTGGTGTCCGCGGTATCCGCAGCGGGTTGGGCGTTGGCGGCTGCCGACGGCGCGACCAGTCCGAACGCCGCGGCTATCGCGACCGCACGGATAATTTTTCTGTTCATTGCACTTCCTCGGTGCTCGCAGAAATGAGACAGGCGTCATCCCACGTACCGGTCAATGGGTAACCGCGGCTCGGCCGACCGGGATGGACGCACGACCAAATGAGACGGTCGTCACATACCTTAGATGGACAGTTGCTTATCTTGCAACTCGCTGGCAGTCAGCCGTCCACGACGGGACGGATCGACGGACACAGGCTCCGTCCGTGCGCGAAGGGCGGGCGCCGTTACCTGGCGACGAACCAGCCCCACGGGCGACCTAAGTCAGCCGCCCTCGGGCCACACCACGTCCTGCACGACCTCGTTGCGCCGTAGGAACCACGGCGTGAAGGGCGGGTCGAACCGGGCGTACCTGGGCGGCCCGGTGGCGACCAGCCCGGCCCGGGCGATCCCGGCCTCGAGGTCCGCCAGGTGACGTCGATAGGCCGACTCGCTCCACCGTCCGGAGTAGCGCACTGCTGCGGCGACACGGTCGGGCACCTGCCGGATCCGCACCTGAGGATCGGTGGGCACCGGCGCGGTCGCGGCGGTCAGCGAGGCGGGCAGGACAAAGGCGACGACGTGTTCGTCGCCGTCAGCCTCGGTCTGGACGACGGGTGCGGTCATGGCGATCTTCTCGGAGCCGGGTGACTCCTGGACGACCGGTGCCGTCATGGCAATGGACCCTGCCGACTCGTTGTGACCGGTGATGTACCTGAACAGCGCCCTGAACGCCTGGTTGCCGGCACTGCCGAAGGACCCGTGAACGGACACCTCCGCCACGGCGTGGGAGGGGTACCGCCGCAGCTCGAACTCGGGGAACCGCTCGACAACCTCGTACGGCTGCTGCTCGGTCATGAATCGACGGTACGCGCCTATTCCACCGGTGTCGGCGCCGCGCATTAACTCACCGAATAAGGCCAGGTGGGCACGCCTCTGGGCGCCGTGGTGTGGGTAGTGAATCGCGACGACGACGATGACGACGACGAGGCCCACCTCCACCCGCCCGACCCGCCGCCGGGTGGCGCGGAACTGGCCGGGTCAGCCCGAGAGTTCGCGGAGCCAGTCGACGATCGCGCCGGCCAACTCGTCCGGCGCCTCCACCGGCAGCATGTGTCCGGTCTCCGGGATCTTGACGTAGACCACGGGACCACGCCCAGCCCCGTTCGCCACCGCCCCGAAGGCAGCGGGTGGTCAGTTCCTGCGCTTACGGCCACGACGTCGCCCTCAGACCTACTCCTCCACGACGAACTCGAGGTACTTCGTGAACGGCGTGAGCCCGACGGTCGCGTCATCGGTCGTCGGTGTGCCGTGGAAGGTCACCGGGCCGCCGCGGACTCGGCGCGGGTCGCCTGCCCCGTTGACACCACGGATCTCTATTCCGGTTCGAAGCGTGGTCCCGGCTGGGACGGTCGCGTGGGTCATGACGTGGATAGGGGTCCTCTGGGTGCCGGGGCAGGAGAGTATCAGGACCATGGTCGGATTGAACGACGGGATGTTCTTGACGCATTCGGAGCTGTAGCTCACCCCCGCGAGCGTCAGCGCCGCGTCCGGGTGGACCACCACGGTGATGTCCCCGATTCCCTCCGGGTTCGCGGCGCTGAGGTCGAGCACGTACTCCACCTGCTCTCCCGAGGTGATTTTCCCGTCGTTGGCGCCGTCTCCCCACGGCGTACCGGTGATGTTGTAGCTGACCTCTAGGTCAGCGGGCGGCTCGGTCTGCGTACTGGTCGCGGTCACCGTCGTCGTGTGGGTCACGGTCACGGTCGGCGCGACCGTCGTCGGCGTCACCGTCACCGTGGGGGCGACTTCGGTCGGGGTGACGGTCATGGTCGGAGCGACCGCCGTCGGCGTCACGGTCACCGGCGCGGCGGTACTCGTCGGCGTCACGGTCACCGGCAGGGCGGTGCTCGTCGGCGTCACGGTCACGGGTACGGCCGTCACCGTGGGGGTGTGGGTGACCGGGGCCGCACTCTCTGTCGAGGTGGCGGTCACGGTTGTCGTCACCGTTTCTGAGACGGTCGGCGTCACCGTCACCGGCGCCGCCGTGCTCGTCGGGGTCACCGTCACCGGCACCGCCGTATTCGTGGGAGTCACGGTCACGGGTACGGCCGTCACCGTGGGGGTCTGGGTCTGCGGGGCCGCGGTCACGGTGGGCGTGACGGTCACGGGCGCGGCCGTCACGGTCGGCGTCACCGTTACGGGCGGGGCCGTGGTCGGTTGCAGCGACCCCTGCGCGCCGAGCCTGAGCGAGCCCCACCCCGGACCCTCCGTTGCCGTATCGAGTGCGGCGAGACTGGCAGTGACGGCGGCGGGAGCCAGGCTTCCCATCGCCTCACCGGGTTGCTGGGCGTGTACGGGGGCCGCTGTTACGGATGCCAGGGCAACCGCGGCCAGTAGTGCCTGCAGGCGTCTTCTCAAAGCGTTTCCTCAGGTAGGTGCCGGGCGCTACGCCGCCAGACAGTGGGTATGTCAACCGCACTGAACTCGTCGTATTACGGGCGGGCCCAGAACCACCGGAGAACGTCTCCAAGTTGTCGCACGTCAGATTAATGCAAACTCTCCTACGTGAAAAGAGTTTGAGATACCTCGCCTAATCATTCTTGCCCGCCGGCGGCAGTCGGGGGCGATGACCACACGCCGCACGGCGATCCCGGCCACGGCACCGCGCTTCGACCCGTATGGAGGCGCCTCGAGCACGCGTCGAGCGAGACTCCTCGCCCGGTGAGCTTCGGGAAGTGGCGACGACGACGAGGTCCACCACCGCCCGGATCGACCCACCCCCACCGGGAAGCGCGGAACCGGCCGAGTCAGTCCTGGATCGTGGGAAGCCAGTCGATGATCGCCCTGGCCAGCTCGTCCGGGGCCTCCACCGGCAGCATGTGTCCGGTCTCCGGGATCTCGACGTACGTCACGCGGGCCGCCTCGTCACCGCCCGTCCCAGCACCAGCCCCGTTCGCCTCGGCCCACCGCCGCTGTTCCTCGGTGGGCACCACGAGGTCATCGGACGCCCCCACGATCAGCACCGGGACACCAGCCTGCGCGGGGAACTCGCTGCGGTCCGGCCGGGCGCCGATCGCCACCGAATGGGCGGCGAACCGCTCCGGCCCGTACATCCGTGCCGCGCGCAGCCGCTCGACCCTCACCTCGGGGTCGTGGCCGCGGTCGCCGTTGTACACCGCCTCCATGCCGTCGAGTGCGATCTCCTCGTACGCCTCCGGGCTCAGTCCCGCGGCGCGGTCGGCCCGCGCCTTCGCCGACTCCGGGTCCTCCGCGCCCACCGGGGCGGCGACCAGGACGAGTCCGGCCAGCAGCGACGGGTGCCGCTCGGCGAGATGCATCGCCACCACGCCGCCGAGGGAATGCCCGACGACGACGCTGCCGGGCGCGATCTGCCCCGCCAACTCGTCGACGAGGGCATCGAGGTTGGCCACGGCCGGTAGGTCCAGCGGCGTGGCGTGGACGCCGTCCGGCAGTGCTCGCATGACCGGCGCCCAGGTCTGCGCGTCACCGTGGAGGCCGGGGAGGAGGACGAGGTCGGTCATGGCCGCGAGGCTACCCATCCGGAACCCGATCAGTGCCCGCTCCGTCACTCCTCACAGAGGCAGAACGGATGCCCCACCGGGTCGAGGTACACCACGAACCGCCCGTCGGGGCTGGGCTGGTGCTCGTGTCGGCGGGCGCCGGCGGCGAGGACGGCCGGCTCGGAGTCAGCGATCGAGTCGACGTAGAAGTCGAGGTGCACCTGCGTGGGGACCGGGCCCTCGGGCCAGGTCGGGGCGCGGAAGTCGGGGACGGTCTGGCACGCGAGCGCGACCGCGCCCGGTTCGCCCTCCGGTGGCAGGACGTCGACCCAGTCCGAGTAGTCGGCGTCGTCACGAATCCGCCAGCCGAGCATCGCTGCGTAGAACTCGGCGAGCTCTCGAGCATCGGGGCAGTCGAGTGCGACGACCACACGCCGCGCGGTGATCCCAGCCATGAAACCACGCTACGGCCAGCACGCAGGCGGCTCAAGCATTCATGGAGCACCCCGATCGACCCGCTACCGCCGGGAACGTCTAGTGAGCTAACGCTTACTGGATCAACGGCCCAACAGGCCAACCGTCCACCGCGAAAGGGTCGCCGACTTGCACACCACAAGCCCCTTAGCTGCAACAACAACCCCGCCTCGACCCTCGATCGCAGCAACGAACTTTCACCGATACCAACCGGTAACCATCCTCTCAGCCCGTATACATCTTCTGAGCGCGCCTCCCGGCGCCCCGGCACACCGCCGAACCGTCCCCCAGAAGCCTCAGGAGTCCCATGCCTTCGAATCTCTCGCTATCCCGTCGTCGCTTCCTGGCGAGTACCGGGCTGGCGACCGGCGCTGCAGCAGCTGCATCGCTGGTGTCGTCGTCGTCCTCGTCCGCGGCCCCGCTCCCCCACCGCGCGCTGGCCGACGACGACCGTCTCCCCGCCCTGGTGATCGGCAGTGGCTACGGCGGCGCCGTGGCAGCGCTGCGCCTGACCCAGGCGGGGATCGCGACCCACATCGTGGAGATGGGCCGCAGCTGGGACACGCCGGGCCCGGACGGCAAGATCTTCTCGGGGATGCTCAATCCGGACAAGCGCTCCACGTGGCTCTCGGACACCACCAGCCAGCCGGTCAGCAACTTCATGGGCTTCGGGATCGACAAGAAGGTGGAGCGCTACGTCGGGGTCCTCGACGCCGAGAAGTTCTCGGGGGTCAAGGTCTACCAGGGACGCGGCGTGGGTGGCGGCTCGCTGGTCAACGGCGGCATGGCCGTCACACCCAAGCGCAGCCACTTCGAGCACATCCTCCCGAACGTCGACTCGGCGCAGATGTACGGCACCTACTTCCCCCGCGCGAACGCCGCTCTCGGCGTGAACCACATCGACCAGACGTGGTTCGAGTCGAGCCCCTGGTACCAGTTCGCCCGCGTGGGCCGGAAGACCGCGCACCGCTCCGGGTTCGCCACGACCTTCGTGCCCAACGTCTACGACTTCGACTACATGAAGCGGGAGGCGGCAGGCACCGCGCAGGCCTCGGCGCTCGGCGGCGAGGTGATCTACGGCAACAACGCCGGCAAGAAGTCGCTGGACAAGACGTACCTCGCCCAGGCCGCCGCCACCGGCCGGCTCACCATCTCGCCGCTGCACCGGGTCACGGCCGTCGCCCCGGCCACCGGGGGCGGGTACCGAGTGACGATCGAGCAGATCGACGAGCAGGGTGCGGTGATCGCCACCAAGAACGTCACGGCCGACAAGGTGTTCTTCGCCGCCGGCAGCATCGGGACCAGCAAGCTGCTCGTGTCGATGAAGGCGCAGGGCCTCCTGCCCAACCTGTCGTCCCAGGTGGGCGAGGGCTGGGGCAACAACGGCAACGTCATGGTCGGGCGCGCGAATCACATGTGGGACGCCACCGGCTCCAAGCAGTCGACCATCCCCACCCTCGGGATCGACAACTGGGCCGACCCCACCGCGTCGATCTTCGCCGAGATCGCTCCCCTGCCGGCCGGGCTCGAGACCTACGTCAGCCTGTACCTGGCGATCGCCAACAACCCCGAGCGGGCCCGCTTCCAGTTCAACGCCGCCACCGGCAAGGTCGACCTGACCTGGAGCGTGTCCCAGAACCAGCCGGGCATCGCCATGGCCAAGAGGGTCTTCGACAAGATCAACAAGAAGGAGGGCACCATCTACCGCACCGATCTGTTCGGCGTGTACAAAACCTGGGGCGACGACTTCACCTACCACCCCCTGGGCGGCTGCCTGCTCGGCAAGGCCACCGACAACCACGGGCGCCTCCACGAGTACCCCGGCCTCTACGTGGTCGACGGATCCCTCGTCCCGGGCAACGTGGGTGTGAACCCGTTCGTCACCATCACCGCGCTCGCCGAACGCAACATGGACGCGATCATCGCGAACGACTTGCGGTAGGCCGCACTGCTCCGGGCCCCGCGCGCGCCGGGGCGACGGGCCGGATCCCTCATCGAGTCCGGCCCGTGCGTCTTCATGTGGGTGGAGAAGCCGGACGACGACGACAACACCCGGACCCGACCACCGAGCCCGGTGCCACGGGGTGTGCCGAACCGGCCGGGTCAGCCCTCAGAGGAGCTGAGCCAGTCGCTGATCGCGTTGCTCAGCTGCTCCGGGTCCTCCACCGGCAGCATGTGTCCGCTCTCCGGGATCTCGACAAAGGTCACGTGCGGCGCCGAGTTCTTCTCCGCCCACCGGCGCTGCTCCTCGGTGGGCACCACCTGGTCATCCGAGGCGCCCACGATGGGCACCGGTCAGGGCGCCTGCGCGGGCAACTCCCAGCGATCTCGCCGCGCTCCGATTGCGACCGAGTGGGCGGCAACCGCTCCGGCCCGTACACCCGTGCGGCGCGCAGTCGCTCCGCGCGGATCTGCGGGTCGTGTCCGCGCTCGCCGTGGTAGACGGCCTCAATGCCGTCAAGGGCGATCTCCTCGTACGCCTCCGCGCTCAGGCCGACGGCCCGGTCCGCGCCCGCCCGCGCCGACTCTGGGTCCTCGGCCCCCACGGGCGCGGTCACCAGGACGAGCCCTGCCAGCACTGACGAGTGCCGCCCGGCCAGGTGCATCACCACCACGCCGCCGAGCGAGTGCCCCACCACCACACTGCCGGGCTCGACGTGGCCGGCGACCTCGTCGACGAGCGCGTCAAGGTCGGCGACCGCGGGCAGGTCCAGGGCCGTGGACGCCACGTCGGGAAGGGCGGCCATGACCGGGGCCCAGGTCCGAGCGTCGCCGTGCAGGCCGGGGAAAAACACGAGCTAGGTCATGCGCCACCATAGGCGCGCGGCCCCACCGCGGTCAGCCCCGTCGCGGCCGACCGAGCGGCCGGCCGTCGATCGCGACCGGCTCCCGATCCCGTTACCGTCGGCGCCATGCCTGAATTCACCGTTCCCGGACTGTCCACGGCCGATTCGGCCACGCTCGCCGACACCCTGCAGAAGCGGCTCACGGCGTGCAACGACCTGCACCTCACGCTTAAGCACGTGCACAGGAACGTGGTGGGCCCCAACTTCATCTCGGTCCACGAGATGTTGGATCCGCAGGTGGAGCTGGTGCGCGGGTTCGCGGACGTGCTGGCCAAGCGCATCGCCACCCTGGGCGGGTTCCCGGTGGGCACGATGGGCGCCAACGCCGACCACCGCTCGTGGGACGACTACTCCCTGGGTCGCGACACCGCCCAGGCCCACGGACTACTCCCTGGGTCGCGACACCGCCCAGGCCCACCTCGGCGCCCTGGACAAGGTGTACAACGGGATGATCAGCGAACCCCGCAAGGCCATCGCCGTGGCCGGCGACGTGGACCCGGTCACCGAGGACATCCTCATCGGCCAGACCGCCGAGCTGTAGAAGTTCCAGTGGTTCGTCCGCGCCCACCTGGAGAACGCCTCCGGCCAACTGCCCACCGCCGACGACGTCTCCGAGAAGGGCGCGGCGCGGGACGCGTCTGCCTGAGCAGTCTCCGCGCCCTCACCTGGTAGGGCCAAGACACCGGACGGGCCGAACCCTTCACTGGGGTCCGGTCCGACCCTTGTCGCACCGCAGGAAATAACGGACAACGATGTCTCTAGTCAACGCCACCCCGGGCAAGGTGACCTGACCTGGAGCGTGTCCCGGAATCAGCTGAGTCTCGCCTTGGTCCGTCGCGGTCTTGACTTAATCAACAAGAAGGAAAGCACCGCCTACCGCACTGTCATGTTCGGCGTATACACGACGTCACCAAACACCTTCTGGGGGGCTGCCTGCTGTGCAAGGACTGAACCGCACTGGATCTCTCGGAGGGTCTTGCTGAATTAGGCGGCCTGAGGTTCGGTCGCCTGGTTGGAACGGTACATCTCCTCGTACTCGACGGGCGGACGGTATTCGATCGCGGAGTGGAGGCGTTCGTTGTTGAACCATCGCACCCAGTCCGCGGTCTCGCGTTCGACCTCGTTGCGTCCGGTCCACCTTCGGGTGGTCTCTAGGTCGATCAGTTCGGTCTTGTACAGCCCGATTGTGGACTCCATCAGGGCGCCTGCCAGGGCGTCGCCGACGCTGCCGATCGACCCCTGCATCCCGGCCTCGCGGAGCGCATCGGTCAGGGCCAGGGAGACGTACTGGGTGCCGGCATCGCTGTGATGGACGAGACCGGTGGAGGTGAACTCGAACGAGCCCCGTTGCCGGGTGTGGATCGCTTGCTCGAGCGCCGACAGGACCAGGTCGGATCGCCTGGTCATCGAGGCCCGCCAGCCGAGTATCCGGCGGGAGTACACGTCGACTACGAACGAGACGTAGCAGAAGCCGGCCAGGGTCCATACATATGTAAAGTCGGCTACCCACCACTGGTCCGGCCGCGTCGGGGCGTTCCACTGGCGGTCGATCAGGTCGGGGTGCCGAGCTGCCGCCGGATCGGATTCTGTAGTGACTGTTCGCCGCTTACCTCGCACAATGCCGGCAATACCGCAGATGCCCATTAGGCGGGCGACCTGGTCGCGGCCGACGTCGCGACCCCGGCGGCGCAGGCACTGCCATAGCCCCGATCACCCCGTACAGGCCCCGCTGGTCGTGGAACAAGCAGAACACCTCGTGGGCGGCGTACGCGTCGGCCAGCTCGGTCTCTGTGGACGGCGCGGCTGAGCGGGCGTAGTAGGTGCTCTCCGGAGATCGCGATGCCGTGCTCGGTGAGCACGCGGCAGATCTGCTCGACCCCGAATCGCTCCTTGTGGACGTTGATGTAATCGACGATCAGGTAAGTCGGCGACCTGGCTCCGCCGCTGCGAAAAACGCCGAGGCGGTCTTGAGGATCTCGTTCGCCCGGCGCAGCTCGGCGTTCTCACGCTTGAGGCGCCTGACCTCCGCGGATTCGGCGGTAGATTCAGGTGACGAGGGGCTCGATCCCGCCTCGACCCAGTTCCGCAGGGTTGCCGGGTTCACGCCCAGCAGTGACCCGACATGGGTGCGAGCGGCGAGCTTGGAGCACTGCTCGTCGGACAGGTGCTCGCGGTACATCCGGACCGCGCGCTCGCGGGTCTCGGCGTCGAACTTTCGTGGTGCTGCCATGGGTTCCAGTCTTCCTTGTTAGATCGGAACCCTCCGATGGATCCAGTGCGGTTCAGACAGCGACAGCCACGGCCGCCTCCGCGAATACCCCGGCCTCTACGTGATGAACGCCCTCCACTATGGAATCGTAGGCTTGAACCCGTTTGTCACCACTCCCGCACTCGCCCAACAAATCATAGACGCCATCATCGTGGGCGACCGCCAGCAGGCGGATCGCTTACGCGCGGATCAGGCCGGGCCGGACTCCCCAACCGAGGTAGGGCCCCGTGGGTCGTGGTACCCGTGGAACCACGCTCCGATCAACACGAAGGCTCCTCCAGCATCTACCGAACGAGACGCCTAGCCCGCCCGTTCTACTGACGCATGTCACCCAGCTCCGCAAGCAGCCAGCAAACCGGCCATTCCGAATTTAGAGTGCGCTATCCCGAAGGGACGCTTAGGCGACTAACGATGCAATTGGCATGGGAGGACCGAGGGCGGCATCTTAAGCACTGCCTGAAATAGCAACACTTTACAGCGACGACAGAAAGGTCCTCACCCAACCACAAATCGATCATGAGGCCAGTGTCAGCCTCTGGAAACTGCCACAATGGTACGGACCAAGATTAAGATATCTCCTACGAAACTCCTACCAGAAACATATTCAACATACAGTCGAACTTTCTGCGGAAGGAGTACGGATTCATAATACTCCCCTGGGTCGGACACACCAGCAAGAAGGCCAGCCTCGTTTCGAAACTCCAAACTCGCTGGATCCGTAATGCCGGGCCTGACAGAGAGTATGTCAATCCTTTCAGCAGTCGGCCACTTGGCAACGTATTCGGGCACCTCGGGGCGCGGGCCCACCAAGCTCATATCCCCCTTGACCACGTCCAACAATTGAGGCAACTCATCAAGTTTTGATGCCCGAAGGTATTTTCCAACAAATGTAACTCGCCCGTCACCCAAAGCGCTGACATTCGGACCGCCATGCCCAACCTTCATTGTCCGGAACTTATGAATCCGGAAAATCTCACCACCGCGACCAACACGGACTTGTCGGAAGAAAACTGGGCGACCATCCTCCAACAAAATAGCCATCGCCAAGACCGCCCACAAAGGAGCAGTAAACAACATTGCAATAATGGATCCCAGCAGATCCAATACACGCTTGGCAATCACGACAGAATGTCGCTAACTGACGAAATTACATGGTCAACCTGAGCGTCCGTCATCGAAGAAAATGCTGGCAGACTAACCGCCCTCTCAAACTCGGCGCTCGCAACCGGAAAATCCGAGTTGACATGCGACCCAAGATCCCTCCAGTAAGGATGGATATGCAGCGGGATGAAGTGAACGGAGCATCGGACACCTCGCTCAGCCATCTGTCCAATAAATTCATTGCGGCCGATATTAGCATCCGCACCTAATCGAAGGACGTACAAGTGCCAGGAATGGACGTCGCCCCCAGGAGCGTGGGCTGGCAGCTGCACTGGAAGATCAGCAAACGCTGAGTCGTAACGTTTGGCAATGGACTCTCGAGCATCTTGAAAAGCCCAAGCACGGCCCAGCTGCACCCTACCGATTGCTGCGGCCGGATCGGGTAGGTTGTATTTGTACCCAGGTGCGACCACCTCATAGAACCAGCTCGCAGAGCTGCTGGTATATCTATCGAACACATCCTTATTTATACCGTGCAGCCTCATGGTGCGAGCTCGATCAGCGATTTCCTCATACCGGGTAACAAGCATGCCGCCCTCACCAGTCGTGATGGTCTTAGTTGCATAAAAACTAAACACTGAGGCAAGACTGTTTCCGGAACCAATCAGCTCACCGTGGGACGTTCCTGGGAGGATATGCGCCGCGTCCTCCACGGTTAATAGATCGTGCGCGGCGGCGAAAGCGGCGGTCTCCTTTGTATCAACGGCTAAGCCAGCGAAATGGACAGGCATCACTGCTCTAGTTTTACGGGACACCGCCTGCTCCGCAACGGTGTAGTCGATACAGAGAGTTTCACGATCTACATCAACTAAAATTGGAGTTGCACCTAAGTAACGGACCACTTCGGCTGTCGCCGTAAACGTCCAAGTTGGGACAATAACTTCGTCGCCGGGGCCGACGCCAGCCGCCTCTAGCGCGAGGTGGAGCCCAGCGGTAGCCGAGTTCACGGCAACTGCCTGCAGTCCATCGCCGCCCAAGAACTCAGCAAATTCGCGTTCAAAAGTTGCGGCCTGGTTCCCCGTTGTCAGCCAACCTGACCTCAGCGCACGCGTCGCAGCTTGGACTTCCTCCTCACCGATGTCTGGCACCGCGAAAGGGATGAAGTCTCGGTTAGTGCTCAAAGCCCACCTCTCATTCATGTGGAACCTGGTAGGTGTCCTAGGTTCAAACTACCCTCGTAGCCCTGACTCGACACCCCTGGCACCGCACGTCCTCCGCCGGGCGAGCCTCATCTGTAAGCTAGCCCCAGCCAATCAAAATCAGCCGGGAGGACGATCAAGTCAATATGCGGTTCGGACTCTTGACACAATGGTACGACCCAGAACCGGGCCCCGCGGCGCTGCCCGGCGCACTAGCGCGAGGGCTACGCGACGCTGGTCATGAAGTCTCAGTTCTGACCGGGTTCCCTAACTATCCAACTGGCGAGCTCCATTCCGGATATACGCAGGAGCATGGCTATGTTGAGACCGTAGACGGCATTAACGTCCGCAGAGCACCGGTGTACTTGAGCCACGATGAGCGACCACTACACCGAATAGCTAACTACGCGTCATTCGGCTTCTCTGCAACGCGTGCCGCCAAAGACTTTTTCAAGAACCTCGACGCCGTATGGGTAAACTACTCTCCTGTCACTATAGCTATGCCCCTTTGGAGGGGGCAGCGTTTATTTGACACTCCTGCGGTCGTCGAAGTTGGCGATTTGTGGCCGGACACCATATTCGCATCGGGCATGGTGCAGAGGAACGTGATCGGTCGTCTCGGCGAATATGCGCTAAATGCCTGGTGCTCGAGAATCTACCGATCCGCAAGTTCAGTGGTGTACATATCTCCTAGTGTCGGCGGCATCCTTTCGGCCCGAGGTCTCGAAGACTGCCAACTAAGCTATGTTCCCAAATGGGCCGACGAAGAGGTATTTAACTCAAGCGGAGATAGGTCATCCGCCCGAGAGGAATTCAGGATTCCCGAAACCGCCAAAGTTTTGGTTTACGCGGGCACTCTTGGGGGCGCACAAGGTCTTTCTTCGCTCATCAAGGCAACTAGCTTGGTCAACGATCCTGATTTCTTATTGGTGATCGCCGGTTCAGGTACCGAGGAGAGCAAACTTCGCAAATTAGCACTCGAATCACCGATCAGGAACGTCAGGTTTCTCGGTCGCGTACCTCAGGCGCGAATGAACGATCTTATGGCCGCTGCCGATTTTTGCTATGTGGGTCTTGCTCAAAATCCGTTGTCCCAAATAACCATGCCGAGCAAGACTCAGGCAATCTTGGCCTCTGGAAAGCCATTACTTGCCGCAGCCCACGGCGACCTGACCGCTCTCGTGTCGCAGAACTCCGTTGGCCGCACCGCCGATCCGGCATCTCCCTATTCTATTGCCGCTTCAATCGAGTGGTTCTGCAAGTTATCGCCTAAAGAACTGTCCGAACTCGGCGAACGCGCCAGCGCCCTTTACGAGAAAGAATTCTCGCTAGCCAGGGGTGTGAAACACATTGAGGCTCTGCTGATCCAAGCCGCGGAGCAGAATCGGGAACCCGATGTCAAATAATAAAAAGTCGGCAGACACACTCTTTCCCGAAGATGCGAAACAACTCGCCAAGCTACACATAAGGTCTTTTCCCGATTTCTTCCTAAGTAGCCTCGGGGAACGCTTTCTGGCTGAATTCTACCGCGCGTATGCCACGGATCCGACAGCCGTGACCGTCGTAGCTCGCGATGACTCAGGGACGCCGATCGGAGCGGTTGTCGGGACATCTGAGCCGGCAGGGTTCTATTCCCGGCTCCTCAGACGCCGTCTTTTTCGGTTTGCTTTTTTGGCCGGTATCTCCTTGCTGGGGCAGCCCCGCTCTGCACCAAGAGTCATCAGAGGTCTAGCATACCGCGGTGAAGCTCCAGAGAATGGGGCAGACTGGGCCCTTCTCGCATCGCTATGCGTTGACCCGGATTTACAGGGATCCGGAATCGGAAAACACCTAACAACCGATTGGCTCCACCGAGCTTCGTTGCGCGGAATCCAGGTCGCATTCCTAACCACTGACGCCATCGGCAACGATTCAGTTAACGCATTCTACCGGTCACAAGGTTGGCGGATTGACGCGTCCTACACGACCCGTCAAGGCCGGACAATGAACCGGTATGTCATAGACATTACGCCGGAACTTTGATGCCAGGCGCGTGGCCAAACCACCTGCACTTTCAGGCACGGCCTAGTTCGCCCGATTTAGCGAGGAAGACAGCATGACAGATAAGTTAAATGGCGCCACAGTCGCAATAACTGGTGGAACTGGTTCATTCGGATCAACTATGGCGCGTCATCTACTCACCTTGGGTGTCAACCAGGTCAATATTTTCAGCCGTGACGAGGCCAAGCAAGACGAAATGCGATCCAGATTAGACGAGCCCCGCCTCAGGTTCTTTATCGGAGATGTGCGGGACCAGGAAAGCGTGGAGAGCGCTCTCGTCGGTGCCGACTTCGCCTTTCATGCTGCGGCTCTCAAGCAGGTCCCTTCGTGCGAGTTCTTTCCTGATCAGGCGGTCAAGACCAATGTCGATGGCAGCCGCAATGTCATCAGAGCCGCCCACAAACTCGGCGTAAAGTCGGTCGTTTGCCTGTCCACAGATAAGGCCGTATACCCGGTCAATGCGATGGGCATGTCAAAAGCCCTTATGGAAAAGACCGCGCAAGCATTCGCCCGCAACAACCCGAAGTCCCAGACCACGGTTTCTATTACCCGCTACGGCAACGTCATGTACTCGCGCGGATCGGTGATCCCGCTATTTGTTCGACAGATCCGCGAGGGCAAGCCGATTACCTTAACCGAGGGTTCAATGACGCGGTTCCTTATGACCCTCCAAGAGTCCGTCGATCTCGTGGAACACGCGTTTTTCCATGCCGAGCCGGGTGACTTGTTCGTCAAGAAGGCACCGGCCTGCACGGTGGATACCCTCGCCAAGGCCACCGCACTCGTCATGGGCATCGATAACCCGGAGATCGTGAAAATTGGTATGCGTCACGGCGAGAAGATGTACGAGACCCTACTCTCCCGCGAAGAAAAAGCGAAGGCCACCGACCAGGGCGACTACTTCAAGGTGCCGCTTGATGCGCGATCGCTTCAGTACTCAGTGTACGTCGACGAGGGTGATTCTAACGCCCGCGAAGCAGAGGACTTCGACTCAAATAACACTGACCAAATGACCGTGGAAGAAACGGCAACCATGATCGCAGCGCTGCCTGAAATTCAGCAGGTCCTAGCGGAGGTCCACCGATGAAAATCGTCCTTACCGGCGCCACCGGTTTCCTTGGATGGCACACCCGCCTCCGCCTCTCGGCGCTCACAGAGCATGAAGTCCATCCCGTTTCGCGGCAGAACTGGTCAGAGCTAGGCAACCTTCTGGCCAACGCGGACGCAATAATCCACATCGCCGGGGTCAACCGAGCGGCGGACGACGAAGCGGTGGAACGAGGGAATATCGAATTAGGCAACGATCTCGCGGCTGCTGTGGCATCTTCCGGCCGAGCCCTGCGGGTTGTCATGGCCGGCACCATTCAGGTTGAACGCGACAACGCATACGGCCGCGGCAAATTGGCGGCCCAAAATCAGATCGCTAAAGCTACCCTGTCCCTCGGCGGGCACTTCGTCGAAGTTCGCCTTCCAAACCTATTCGGTGAGCACGGAGTCCCCAATTATAATTCCTTCGTGGCCACGTTTATTAGGGCCGTTATAGGGGGAGAGACTCCCCAGATAAACGACAATCCGGTGGAGTTGCTCCACGCACAAGATGCGTCGCAAGCCCTAATAGACGGCCTCGACACATCGGCGACAACGCTCCGGCCCCGAGGTCAGCACACCGGTGTCGTTGCGGTGTGGAATCTCTTGAAGGAGTTTCACCGATCGTACGTCCCGATCGGCGAGATCCCAGACCTCAGTACAAGGTTCCGGATTGACCTATTCAACGCCTACCGAGCCGCACTCTTTCCGGGCCACTACCCGATTAACCTCGTTCCGCACTCGGATTCTCGCGGCTCGTTCGTAGAAACCGTTCGTTGCTGCGGGGGCGAGGGACAGTCCTCAATCAGTTCCACTGCACCCGGCGTCACACGCGGCGAGCATTACCACCTCACCAAGATCGAGCGATTTGCAGTTATCCAGGGTAAAGCTCGGATAAGCCTTCGGAAAATGTTTGAGGAGGACGTCTTGGACTTCGAGGTCTCCGGTGACGTTCCCGTCGCGATCGACATGCCAGTGGGGTGGGTTCACAACATCACCAACACCGGTGACGATGTGTTGCTCACGCAGTTTTGGAGCCACGAGCTCTTTCGTCCGGATGCTCCAGACACGTTCCCTGAACCCGTCCGCCGCACTGCCGAGGAGTCAGACCAGTGAAAATAGTGACTGTCGTGGGAACGCGCCCTGAGCTCATCCGTCTGGCCCGGGTCATCCATCGTCTCGATGCCACGGCCGGCATTACGCACGTCCTGGTACACACTGGCCAGAATTACGACTACACACTCAACCAAGTTTTTTTCGACGATCTGGGAATTCGCCAACCGGACCACATGCTTGGAGTCGACACGTCTAGCCTCGGCGCAGTGCTCGGTGGCACGCTAATCGCTACGGAAAGAGTCCTACATGAGGAGTCTCCCGATGCCGTATTGGTACTCGGTGACACTAACTCGTGCATTGCGGCTCTCATGGCTCGCCGCATGCGCATTCCGACCTACCACATGGAAGCGGGCAATCGCTGCTTTGATCTGAACGTGCCAGAGGAAACCAACCGGCGCATGGTCGACCACGTTTCTGACTTTAATCTCGTATACACGGAACACGCGCGGAGAAACCTTCTAGCCGAGGGATTGCATCCCCGCCGGATCCTTAAGACAGGTTCGCCGATGCGCGAGGTGCTCAACGCCTACCTCGACCAGATCAATGCGTCTACGGTCCTGGCCGACAAGGGCCTCGAAAAGGGCAAATACTTCCTCGTCTCAGCTCATCGCGAGGAAAATGTGGACTCTCCAGAGCGGCTGCAGATGCTTCTCGACTGTTTGACAGCCGTCCACACCCACTTCGAACTTCCGATTTTCGTCTCTACACATCCCCGTACACGTAAGCGACTCACCGCACTCGCGGACTGGTCGGAACCGGAGGGCATCATATTCTCTGAACCCCTAGGGTTCCACGACTATAACAAACTTCAACTATCCGCAGCTTGCTGCCTGTCGGACTCTGGCACCATCGCAGAGGAATCTTCAATCCTAGGTTTTCCTGCAATCACCCTGCGTGATTCGATAGAGCGCCCCGAGGCATTGGACACAGGGGCGATAATAATGACTGGTTTACACTCCGATGACGTTGTAGCGGCGGTTCAACTAGCTATGGATTCCGGATACGAACGAGCCGGAACGAGCCATATCACGCCCGATGACTACCTGATTGACAACACATCGGAGCGCGCAGTGAAGTTTATAATATCTACAGTTCACAGGCACAGGTCCTGGGCGGGCATACGGTAGCAAGGGACTGCTGCACGAACAGGTGACAGATGGGGTTAGGCCGCCTGGGTAGCGGCTGTGGTCATGATCAACTCGTATTCGACCGGGGTCAACCTGCCCAGGCCTGACTGCCTGCGACGGCGGTGGTAAGTTCTCTCGGTCCAGGTGATGATCGCGATTCGCAACTCCTCACGGGTGGCCCAGGCGCGGCGGTCGAGGACGTTCTTCTGCAGCAGTGCGAACCCGGACTCCATCGCAGCGTTGTCACCAGCCGCGCCCACACGACCCATCGACCCGACCATGCCGTGCCGGTTGAGCGCGTGGACGAACTTCCGGCTGCGGAACTGCGACCCGCGGTCGGTGTGCAGGACACAGCCGGCAACATCTCCGCCGGCTTGCTGACGGCGAGCAACCGCGTTTTTCAGCGCTTCGACAGCCAGCCGGGACTTCATCCGCGAGTCGATCGAGTAGCCGACGATCCGGTTGGAGTAGACGTCCTTGACCGCACTGAGATACAGCTTGCCCTCCCTGGTCCAGTGCTCGGTGATGTCCGCGAGCAACAACTGGTTCAGAGTCTGTGCACGGAACTCGTGGCGGATCACGCCGTGCCGATCGGTCACCGCGCAGAGGTCGTCGTGGACCGGCGGGCCGGGCTTCTTGCCGTTCTTGCCGCGTCTCTTCGGAGAACGCCGACCACCAGCCCTGTCATGAGCAGATCTTCCAGGCGGTACGTCCGGCCATCGACTCGCCGGTTTCGCGGGCTTCGTCGACCAGGAACCGGTAGCCAAACTCGGGGTCGTCGCGGTGGGCGTCGAACAGGGCGTTGGCACGGTAGGCCTGGGTGAGTTCGGCATCGGTGACCGGGGCCGCGAGCCAGCGGTAGTAGGGCTGGCGAGCAAGGTTCAGCACCCGGCAGGTCACCTCGGGCGGGGATGCCGTCGGCGGCCAACTCACGGACAAGCGGGTACATCATTTTCCCGGCAGGTTGGCCTGCCAAAGGTAGGCAGCGGCCCGGCGCAGGACCTCGTTCTCTTGCTCGCGGAGCTTGATGCGCTTCTTCGTGGCAGATAGGGCCAGTGGGTACGCCTAGTCCGGCGATCCGGTACTTCGATTCCGGCGACTCGGTACTCCTTGGGGCGGGCGGGGTGGTCTGCTCGGGGTGAGGCGGCGCGACTGCGTCGCCTTTTCCTTTTCAGGAGGCTGATGTGGCCGAGTACAAGGCCATCATGACGTTGGCGCTGGCCGGGCATAGCTACAGCGAGATCGTCGCCGCCGTCGGATGTTCACGGCGGGAGATCGCGGCGGTGAAGAAGACGATCACCGCGTACGGCATCACCGCCGGCCAAGCGTCGTCGATGAACCCGGCCGAGATCGCCGGGATGTGAATATTCGTCTCGCTGGGGTCCACCAGTATTGCCTCTGGGGGCCAGTGGCCGGATTGCGAATATTGCGCTTGGGGGCCAGCAGTAGCGTCCGTGGGGGCCACCCGCTTCTAGGCTCCTTCCGCCGCGTGTATAGGCCCGCGGCGGAAGGAGCAATCCGTGACTGTACGGAAAATCAGGGCGAAGCTCGTGTTGCAGCTTCGCGCCGAAGGCTTGTCAGGCAGGGCGATCGCCGCCTCGCAGGGCATGTCCCGCAAGAGCATCGCGGCGGTGCTGGAGGCCGCCGATGCGACCGAGACGAGCTGGGACGACGTCGCCGAGCTCACCGATGAGCAGGTGTACGCCCGCCTGTTCCCGGGCCGCGGGGAACACGAGAGCGTGTTCGCCCAGCCCGACTGGGAACAGGTCCACCGCGAGATGGCCCGGGTCGGGGTCACACTCAAGCTGCTGCACGGCGAGTACACCGACCGCTGCGCCCACGCGAAAGCGCCGGCGATGGGCTATGACCGGTGGTGCAAGACCTACCAGCGACACGTGATGGTCACCGGCGCCGCCTCCCGCGTCGGGCACAAGGCCGGCCAGACGGTCGAGGTCGACTGGTCCGGCCCCACGATGGAGCTCACCGACCCGGTCACCGGAGCTACGCGGAAGGTGTACCTATTCGTGGCGTGCCTGCCATTCAGCAGGTACGCGTTCGTCTGGCCATCGACCGACATGCAGCAAGACGCGTGGCTTCGGGCGCACGTGGCGATGTTTAACCGGCGTGATCTCCCATCCCCGCGACGGCGAGATCGTCCTCAACGACGCCTACAGGGAGATGGCCGCCCACTACTCAGCAGCCGTTCTACCAGGGCGGATACGGAGGCAAAAAGACAAATCTGGCGCCGAGAACACCGTGGCGCACGTAGCGACCTGGGTGATCGCCGGCCTACGGGACCGCATGTTCCACACGGTGCCCGAACTGGCCGAGGCAATCGGTGAGCGGATGGACGCCTACAACCGGGAGCCGTTCCAGAAACGACTGGCACTCAGAACAGCGAATACTCAGTGAGAGCATTCGCGGCGCCATGGCCGCAAGGGCCAGTACTCGACCGTCCTCGCCCACGCCCCGAAGGCGCATCAGGGTATCGACGGCTTGTGGTCACGGCAGTGGTTTACCGACCGTGCCTGCGGGTTCGGCCCCCACCGAGCAGGTGATCGCCCAGATCCTGGATCGGCACGTGATCGAGGCCCAGGGCTATCTGGACCGCCAGAACATTCCCGAGACGTTGGGCTGTTAGGAACGCCTTTCGGAAACCGCCGTTCTGACGATCGGATAGCGCGCGTACGAGCACCAGGTAGCGGACCCGCAGGGATTCGCTCGGCTCGCGCACATTCGACCGGTGCCGGCGGGTAAGTCCCGTGGAGTGGTGGGGTTTCGGGGCCGGGGTTCTGGCTGACGAAGGTGTGGCGGTCCGCTGAAGAGGGCGGGCCATCGCGTAGTGGTCAATGAGTTACCGCCAAGTAGCTCACAGCAAAGGACACACCACGCGATGACCCAGTCCCATTCTGGCGTACACGCCCAGCTCGACGCACTGCTGGCCGCCGATCCGCAGGCCATGTTCGCCGAGCTGGTGCGGGCCGGCCTGCAGGCGCTGATCGAGGCCGAAGCCGCTGCGAAGATCGGCGCCGACCGCTACGAACGCACTGAAGGCCGCACGACCCACCGCAACGGCCACCGCCCAAAGACGATCTCGACCCCGGTCGGAGACATCGAGGCACAGATCCCGAAACTGCGGGCAGGGTCGTTCTTCCCGGCCCTGCTCGAGCGCCGCCGCCGAATCGATCGGGCCCTGTACGCAGTGATCATGCAGGCCTACGTGCACGGCGTGTCCACGCGGGCCGTGGACGACCTGGTCCGCGCACTCGGGGTCGACACCGGCATCTCCAAGTCCGAGGTCTCCCGCATCTGCGCCGACCTGGACGCCGAGGTCGAGCAGTTCCGCACCAGGACGCTGACCCACACCGAGTTCCCCTACGTGTTCGCCGACGCCACCTTCTGCAAGGTCCGGATCGGTGCGCATGTGGTCTCCCACGCCCTGGTCGTGGCCACCGGGGTCTCCATTGACGGCACCCGCGAAGTGCTCGGCACCGCCGTCGGTGACAGTGAGTCGTTCGAGTTCTGGTCGGACTTCCTGCGCTCGCTCAAAGCGCGTGGCCTGACCGGGGTGCACCTGGTCATCTCGGACGCTCACGCAGGTTTGAAAGCGGCGGTGGCGCAGCAGTTCGTCGGTGCCTCGTGGCAGCGATGCCGGGTGCATTTCATGCGCAATCTGCACGGGGCCGTGGCCTCCAAGCATGCTCCCGCGGTGACCGCGGCGGTCAAGACGATCTTCGCCCACACCGACCCGGACGACGTGGCCGAGCAGTGGGACCAGGTCACCGCCACCTTTGCCGAGTCGTTCCCCAAGGTCACCGCCATGATGCGCGAGGCCAAGACCGACGTTCTGGCGTTCACTGCGTTCCCCCGCGGACACTGGCAGAAGATCGAGTCCAACAACCCGATCGAGCGCCTGAACAAGGAGATCAAACGCCGCGCCGACGTCGTGGAGATCTTCCCCAACCCGGCCGCGTTCCTGCGCTTGGCGACCTCGGTGGTGATCGATCAACACGACGAATGGCAGGTCTCCCGCCGCTACCTTTCAGAGACCTCGATGGCACAACTCCGCCGAGTCATCGCCGCCAAGCAGCAAGCCCTCGACGCCGGCGGCGACTACGATCAGCAACGACTCGTTGATCACTGCGCCTGACTAGACGCCGATCCGAATCCCACCACCCCACGGGGCACTATCGTGCCGGCCGTTCCAGGGCGAACGCACGGTTCGCGCGCGACACCGGGTCCGGGTTGGTGCCCGCTTCTTGATCCTCACCGACCGGACGGGCAGGTCGGGATGCACCGCTCTGAGTGAGTCATACGCCATCTCTGTGGGGTTCAATGACGTGCTGCTCGTCCCCTGGGAGCTGGATGGCCCTCCGGGGAGCTGGGGCGCCCTGAAGTCCCAGTTCACACAACTGTTAGCTGCTGGCGGCGCGTTGGGGCAGTCAGGCTGGCGACGCTTCGCCACCTGGGCGGGGGACTTGGTCAAGTGCGCGGCGTCGGTGTTCGAAGGAACGGCCCCGGTTCGGCCTGCCCGACGCGATCAAGAGACGTACACGTTGCCACCGCGCAGGCCCTGGTGAGCAGGGGGACGGGGAGTCCGGCGGGCGGCACTTGACGCCATCGAGGCGCTATCCGGTAGCCGTCCGAACGCTATCCGATCGTCAGAACCGTGCTATCCGAAGCACGTCCCAAACAGTTGGGCAAGAGAAGTCGGCAGCGGCTCGAGGCAGCTTGCCAAGTGCTGCTCAACCAATACTGCGCTGGTAGCTACAGCGTGCTCAAACGCGTCATGGCCACCATCGACTCCGACCACAAGGCGCCCCGACCCGTCCTGCCGGCGGCGGCCACCCGGAAACCGCCGCCGCCGGCCGGCCCCCGGGCCGACGGCGCGATCCAAGTCCGGTCGGCTGATCACTATGCGCGCGGCCGCAGCGGGGAGGGCGTGTGATGTTCACCGAGATCGATCGCCAGAAGTTCCGCAATCTTCGCTTCACCCACGTGGCCACCCGCTTCAAGGAGTTCATCAGCGACGAGGACAACGACGAGCTCACTCCGGAGCAGAACTTCCACACCGCCGTCGACGAAGCCCTGGACCACGCCAGGCCCACCGGATTGACAAGCTGATTCGCGCCGCCAAGTCCCCCATCCCGCAGGCCTCGATCGCCGAGATCAACTACTCGAAAGGACGCGGATGTCGACGGCGGGTGAGAATTGACCCGTACGTGACGGGGTCGTTTCTAGCCAACGACGCAACAAGTGGACACCTCGGAGCCTAGTTCGTCCGTAATGAATTCCGGGGGGATCGATTGGTGAGGACGACTCCGGGGCCGTGGTTCAGCACGTCCGCGACGTCGGCAAGCTAGTCGGGATCGGGGCCCGGCTGTGGAAGGCGTTCACTGCCCGCGATGCGCACGCAACGGTGGAGGCCACCTACGGCATCTAACAGCGACTCATCACCGCTTACGAAACCTCGGGTAAGCGAGGGCAAGTTCGCGATGTACAAGCTCCTGCGCTCGATCCGGGCCGGCGTTCCGAGGGAACTACCCGAGTTCGCTCAGCTGGGCCGGTCGCTGTGGAAGCGGCGGCCAGATAACCCACCTCCTTCGACGTGGACGCCCCAACGGCCCCGTAAAGGCCGTCAACGGCCGTCTCGAGCACCTCCGCGGCTTAGTCCTGGGCTTCCGGAATGTAAGAGTCACTAGATCCAGCGGTCACTGATCCACTCCGGTCAGCTTCAGAACCGAATTAACTGCTCTTGATTCCGAACGAACCACAAACGCAAACCTTTGCGACAGGCTCACTTGCTAGCGGAACAATGGGCAATCAGCAAGGAAGTCAGGAGCTACGGTCGGTCAAGATAAGGTCGAAAATTGAAGGACCCTCATGGCCGGCACGCCACCGTTCATAAGCATCTGCCGCGCGGCGTTTCATTTCAGTTCGCGTCTCCGGGAGCGCCGTACAGAACTCTTCAATTGCCTCGGACCAACAACTCACTGTATGCTCAGGAACTACCCGGCCACCTCCACCTTCGATAATCTGGGTCCACGGAGTGACATCTTCGATATAAGTGGGACAACCTGCTGACAGACTTTCCGCGATAGCGTGTCCAAAATTCTCATGCTCGGTGGGCAAGAAGAAAGCATCTGCGGACATGAACAGTCTTCGGACCTCGCTGTTCTCAACGCTTCCGTGGAAAGTGACGGTTATATTCGCAGGTATTTGTGCGGCAATTTCTCGACACTCATGCAAGTAATGCGCGTTCTGCGCACTACCGTACAAATCCAACGACACCTTGCCGGCGGTCACATGTGAAAGCGCCTCAAGCAGAAGCGTGACACCCTTGATCTCAGAAATTCTGCTGACGAACACAAGCTTGACATGCTCACCGCAGGGCTCATGCCTACGTAGGGCTTTTCTTGGAAGATTTGACTCGTTTAGACGTACTTTTATATTGGCCCGAGGACGAATTGTTCTAATTTCACTTGCCTCGACCTCACTTGATGCGTGCCACACCACTCTCCGGTGAAGACCGATAATCTTTGACGCGGCCAAGAACAGGGCTTTCTTCCGGGGCTTAATAGCCAGGGCCGCGTCGCCGAATTCCCCACGTGGTGCGACAACAACGATACTCCGACCAAAAAACCCTACGCGCGATAGAGCAATTGGAAAAATCGAGAAGCGAGGACTCAGGAAGCTGTTAATATAGACAAAATCAGGTTTCAATCGTCTACCGAGCCACAGCGCCCTTAAGATCGAGGTGGACTTTGCTGCTCTCGTATAAAGGACATAAGCGCTACCCCGACGCAGCCACCGATCGGTTGCCACTCCGAGCGGGGCAGACTCGCCCCAATCGGTATCTGAGGCAATAACATAAAATTGATAGTTGTCACCGTGCGTCTCTACCATCGCCTCTGTGGTACGAATTGGCCCGCCTCCCCGGTATGCAGGAGGATATAGCGGGGTCAGCATGAGCACAGTTGGCTTAGCGCTAGGCAAATTCTGTAGGGAGTCGGCCCTACAAGCGGGTGATGCCGGCGCCATCGCTGTCCACCTCCCCGCGAGTGTCAAAGAACGAAATCGCCCTTTCAGCCAACGAAGCGACGTCGTACGTACGGTGGTTTTGTAAGAGGATCGTCAAGTCAGCACCTGCGACCCCAACTGCCAAGTCCTCGGTCCGCAGTGCCGTCGGGACCGCATCCCAGTCCTGCACAAATGGGTCATGATATTCAACAACTGAACCTTTGGCTAGCAATCTCTCAGCTACCTCCTTAGCCGGAGACTCGCGTTGATCCGCAATGTTGGGCTTGTAGGTTACCCCCAGAAGAAGAACCCGCGAACCCTTCAATGCCTTCTCACGTGCATTCAAAATATCCTGGGCGCGCTCAACAACGTAAGCCGGCATACGGGAGTTCACCTCCTGTGCCAACTCAACAAAACGGAAGGGGTATCCAAGCCGAGACTTCACGTTGTGCGAGAGATAATTGGGATCGATCGGTATACAATGCCCGCCTACACCCGGCCCCGGATAGAACGCCTGGAATCCGAAGGGTTTCGACTTCGCCGCCTCAATAACGTCCCATAGGTCTATTTCTAGATCGTGGCAGAACCGCGCCATTTCGTTCACAAGGGCGATGTTGACGTGCCTGTAAGTATTCTCAAGAAGCTTCGCCATCTCAGCCTCTCGAGTTCCTTTCGTGCGCACAGTCCTGTCAACAAACTGCTCATAGAACTCGGCGGCCTCGGACGTACAGGCGTCTGTATGCCCGCCAACCACCTTGGGTGTGTTCTTTGCACCGAACGACGAATTGCCCGGATCAATCCGCTCGGGAGAGAACGCGAGACTGAAATCCACCCCGGCGGTTAAGCCCTGCGCTTCTAGAATGGGTCGGACCACCTCGTCGGTAGTTCCTGGATAAGTCGTGGACTCAAGGATAACCAACATTCCTTTGTGAATGTTTTCAGCGATCATCGAAACCGCTCCCACCACGGCCCTCAAATCCGGCCCACCCTCGTTCGAGAGTGGTGTTGGAACGCAGATTACAGCTACATCCGCCTCTGCAAGCACCCTCGAATCAGTAGTGGCTGAGAAGCCATGTTTGAGCATATCGTTAATGTCCCGGTCCGAGAGATCGTCGATATGTGACCGACCATTATTGAGTGCCGATGTCACCCCCGAGTTGACATCGAGGCCAATAACGTTGAGGCCAGCCATAGTGGCCTCCCGGGCCAACGGAAGCCCGACATACCCTAACCCAATAATTACTGTTTGCATGCTCATCTTTCCTTTCGTAACGATAGCAACCTATTCGACTCTATTTCTAACTCGACGGCTCCTGCCTCTCAGTGCCGAACTGAAGGCGCTAGCTGCGCAATCGTTCGCTTCTAGGATACTCGAACGCCTACCTTGCGCCCGTTATTCGTGCTGGATGGCCGCTGGGTAGTCAGCCGCCTCTAAGGCCGCCGCACATAGCTACAGAGGCAGGAGTGGGTGGTTGCAGGATATTGAATGACCGACCGTATACAAAACTACTCATGGCCGAATGCTGGCGGGCGTGCGACCTAAATCTCTGGGCCAGAGTCAGGCAAGGGCCCTTGTTTCAATGGTGATGCACTTGAGCGCTGAGACGCACAATGCAGGCCCACCAGCGAGCCAATTTGATTCATGCTAGCTAGCTGATTGTGTTCATGGTCGCCCCTCCTCGCCTCCTCGACCAGGATTCAACTTCGCCGCGTAGCTCGGGTCTTCCGTAGTCGATGAAGTTGCTTCTTCATAATCCGAGCTAGGGCATTATTTCCCGCAAAGATAAACGGCCAATACAGAAGCGCCACGCCCATTGAGGGAGTGCTGTAGTCAGTTCCCTCGAACCATTCTTTCAACTTACGCGCCACTGCATCCCGGCCCGAGATTGAAACAACCTCACCTCGTCCAACCTTTGAACCAGACTCAACTGCAAGACATCGCGAGACCCATTTGCTCGGAGTAGATTCATGAACGAAACCGTCTATCGAACCCAAAACAATCGGACTGTTATCTCGAAATGGGCGATTGTAGTAGACCACTGGAGTCCCGCAAAGCAGCGATTCGTGAATCACATTGCCAAAACTCTCCCCCTTCTGCGCCGCGTGAACAAAAACATCAGCGGACCAATAGTACTCGCGCAATACTGCATCATCGGACACAGAGGGCTGAACTATGACGTTTTGGAACGGCTCTAATTTCCTGCACAGCTCGGGTGGGCAACCAACCAATACCAGTAACCACGAACTCGGCAAACGCGTAGCTAGTTCGATATAGCTACTGTGCCACTTGCTATCAATAGGTGAACCTATACGTAGAAGCACCCGCTCTGCCCCACCTGCGAAGCGCTGCCGTGCCGATACCCACTCTTGCCTAGATGGGGGCCGAAAATAGCGATCATTCTGCGGATTGGGCAACTCAATGATCCGAGTTCGCGAGCTCAGCCGAATACCCGTTGCAGAGCGATACTGAAGGGAGCACCATCCGGACATGAGACCGACAGTCCGCGAAACAGGTAGCTCGTCTAACGCACAATCGTCCTCAGCAAATATGTTATGAGTTAGCAATCGGGGGTGACTACCTGTTTCGTCTGATGCCAACAATTGCGCCAGTACCTCCAGAGCCAACGGCTCAATGGTGGTGTGATGGAAGTGAACGACATCAATTTTGGGCGGACGCGCCCCGCTGTCTCGGAGGACAGTGGCTCCAGCTTGTTCTGCTTCGTCAACCCTGGACGGATGGAGCGTAGATGTAGGGAGTATCCACACTTCGAACCCGATTGACCTCCAGCACCTGGCAAACTGCACTGCGCTTCGGCTCGTTCCGCCGAGACTCGGGTCGTTCACAAGGATCACTACCGTAGGCATTCGGAACCTTTCCTAGCAACAAATGAAAAGACAATTGCCTGCACGATCTGGCTGACTAACAATGCGATACAGACCCCGATCAGAGTGTCAACCAAGGCGAACATGGCGATAAGCGAAAGGGAAGCGACAGTAGATACGGAAAGAAAGCTGGCGACGTAGGCGGAGTAACCAAAACTATTGGCTACGCCGATCCGGGACTGCACCCACGAATTGACCGCTGCGTTAACTACAAAGAGAGCAAAGAGCCAGCGGAAATCCTCGTAGGATTTCCCAAGCAGCAAAGGAGCTATCAGGGCCGCGAGGGGCGACAGGATAATCAAGCCGCACGCATATGCTCCCATATAACGGTTAAGTGACCGAAGAGCTACTTTCCGTTCTGATAGGGAAATCGTTTCATTTGCCACGCTAGGTATTGTTATCGCTGTAATTGATGTAGTTATCAAGTGTGCCGGGCTAGCTACGCGATATCCCGCAGCGTAACCACCAGCTTGAGCGCCCCCCATCAACCCACCCACAATTAACACATCTAACTGCTGGAAGGTTGCCATTATCGTCGAGACCCAATAATGACGACTCGTCCGGACCGCCTCTATGAAGGCTGAAAACATGCCCCGTAGGCGTAACGAACTTAGGACGACGATGGCGATCAGTAAAGATGACAAGCAAAGTCCAGCTAGATAGAACACCGTCACTTCTAGACGAGAGAAAAAGAAACCAACGACAATAAAGGTGAAGGGTAGCAACCGCTTCGCGAGAATCAATAGCTCGGCCTTCCGTACCGCTCCTCGCGCGAAGTGCGAGTTTGCTTCGGCGGTGTAGACGACTTCCACAAATACTGCTGCCGCAGCCGCAACGAGAAGCAAGAGATTCTCGCTCCCCCATATCAGCACTGCTAGACCAACGCTAAGAACACCGGACGTGAATGAACCCGCAATACTAACCAGCCTTAAGGTGGTTAAGAGCTGGGCCTGCCCCGGCGCACTAAGATAAATTATACGCATGCTGGCCCCGAAAGTAAGGACCGCGCCTACGAAGGTAGCGGCACTGACGGTCGAAGCATAATAGCCGAAACTGACCGCCTCTAGTTGACGTGCCAGTATTAAGAGTGTGATGGTTTGCAGAACCGTGGATATAACACGCACCAACAAACCTGAAGACATCCGCTTCAAGTAGGAACTAGCCATCAAGCGCCGGCCCTGATAGTCAGCAGTCGAAGACTAACCGAGCAGTGCCGGAAGGCGGGGCACAGCCGAGTTCTAGTCATTTGGAGCTGCCACCCTCTACGTACATTGTCTTCCAAGGCGGCTTAGGCCTAACGGCCAGATCGCCAAACTCGAATTCTATTATATTTGTTAAGTACTTCGACGCAGCGCTAGCGCTCAAGTGGGCCTCAGACCACCGCGCGATTTCGGCGGTGTCAAAAACACCCCCTTCAAGATCGCCGACAAAACTGCGGATTGCTTCGGTCAATTCGCTACTGGACCGGTAAGTATGACCTCGCCGAGGACCTTCCCCACTGAGAAGCGTGGCAGCGCCTACACCCTGACTGCAAAGTACTGGAACCCCTGAGAGTAAAGCTTCGCTAACCACTGCGCCCCACCCATCGAAACGGCTAGGTAAGACGAGACCGGAGGCCCGCTCCAACAATGCACCTACTTCTCTGTGCGGGATTGCTCCTAACCATTCAACGTCTGCCGACGCCGGCCAAGTCATCGCAGCTTCTCGTAATTCCCCATCACCGACGATTGTCAATCCGGCGTCTACACCCGAGGCGGACCATGAGTCGACGAGGGCCCTCACGTTCTTTCGTTCGATTAGCTCGCCAATGAACAGCAAATAATTTTGCTCGGCGTTCGTTGGATTATCCGGTTTACGCGGAGTAGTACTCGTCACTTGCGGGAAGTACCCAAACTCGTAAAATCGTTGCGCTTTGGGCCAAGACTTCGAAAATTGACGGACGGCATGGCTGCCGATACCCAGAACAACGACCGAATTGCGATTGGCTCGGAGGATCTCCGGTAGGTACTTGCCCCATCTAAGCGCCGATAGTAGGCGCTTGCTTGGATCCCAGCCTTCGGTTTGAATAATACAAGAAATGCCGGTTTCCCTAAGCGAAGAAAGCACGAACCGAGAGGCTGCGCTCGCACCGTAACCGGACACAACTACCAGTTTTTCAGTGCGTCTTTCCTGGAGCGTGCGTGGCCACGCGTCCGGGTCCCGCACCTCTAGAATCTCAACGCGGCCGAAGTCTGGAGTGCCCCAACCAAGCCGCCTTCGTCTTTCTCCAATCTCGCCTGAGATAACTACACGGACTTCATAGGAGGTTAAGTGGGCAAACTCTGCTATCAGCGGTGCTTGATGGATTGACGGAGAATCAAGCCAGAACTCAACTAAATGAACCACTTGATGCCAGCCTTCCCGTCCATTCCAGATCGACTGTAAACCCTACGCCTTTGTCGAAAACCTCGCCAGCGGGTACCCGTAAGGCCAATGGACCAATCGACAATGTTCCAAAGGAGGAATTTAGGCGAAATTCGCGAATAAACCCAGCATTCAGCCCGCGGCCAACGGTACTTGTGCTTGGCGCCCAACCGAGAAGAATTAGCGCAATATCTTCCGTTGTACTCTCCAAGAGCCCAGGAGCCGCCCTCACTTGTTTAGCCTATCGCTTTGGGGCTGTATCGGATATACGTTCCTTTTTAGCCAGTCACGAGCTGTTTCGTGATCCGTGATGGACTCGATTTCGTCTCGGTCTAGGAAGATGGGGGGTACGCGCACTTCAGATAACGCCCCGTGCTTAGTACTTATGACCGGCTCTTCGGAATCGTCAAACAACTCCTCTGAGAGCTTCTCGTTATCTCGTAGGCCGGTGTACACGATTTCGAGGTTCTTACCAGACTGTTCGATGAGTGTCTTGGCGACGTCAGCGATTTTTATGGGTTCCCCCATGTCCAGCACTAGCGTATCGCCGCTACCACCAACAGCCGCCGCCTGGAGAACTAGTTGGCAGGCTTCCGGAATAGTCATGAAGAATCGGTCCACCTGCGGGTCCGTCACGGTTAGTGGTCCCCCGTCTCTAATTTGTTTCTCGAAGACTGTGAGCACTGATCCGCGAGAACCTAGGACGTTCCCGAAACGCACTGAAACGTACTTCGCCCCAGTCTCGTATGTCGACCTTGCCGCTGTTAACCTTTCCGCAATCCTCTTGCTAGTCCCCAATGACGAACTCGGATTCGCTGCCTTGTCAGTTGATACGTTGATGAAGGTTTCGACGCCACTTTTCGCGGCAGCGTCTAGCAGGTTCAATGTTCCAAGGACGTTTGTCTTAAGCGCCTCCAACGGATAATGCTCCAGGAGCGGCATGTGCTTTAGCGCGGCGGCGTGGAATACTATCTGGGGCTTTCGCAGTTCAAAAATTGCTGTAATCGACTCCCGATCGCGGATCGACGCAAGGATCGTATCGTCGCCGTCTAGCATGGCTTGATCGTGGATTGAAAGCTGAACCGAATGTAGTCCGGATTCGTCACGGTCCAGCATCATGATTTCAGATGGCCGAAATCTAGCAATTTGGCGACACAACTCGGCACCGATGGATCCGCCGGCGCCGGTCACCATTATTCGCTTACCTCGGAGGTATTCAGCAATCTGTGTCTGGTTCAGGTTCGCGGGTTTACGGCCGAGGAGATCGTTGACATTGATCTCTCGAAGCTCGTTAGCCGCGACTCTTCCTCTCATCATGGAATCGAGAGGGGGCAGCACGAGAACATGCAGACCTACTGCTTCGGCACGGTCGCGAATATCGATCAGTTCGTCACCCGGCAAGCTTGGCACAGCAAGAAGTAATGTGGTGGCGCCAGTTTTCTTGGCAATTTCTTCGAGTCTCTCGCGCCCCCCGTAGACGCGAACCCCCTCGATAACCATGTGTCGTTTAGCATTATCGTCATCCAAGATCGCAACTGGATTATACTGCGACACTCTTGAACGACGCAGCTGCCGGACTAGCTGAAGTCCTCCGTCCCCAGCGCCGAATACTAGAGCTCGCTCCGCACCTTCGGCTGCTCCTGCACCGAATAACCTCTTACGTCGTACCAGCGACCTCAGGACGAGAGCGGACAGAATGGTGAATGCGCCCGCGACGATAGGTGTCGAACGGGGTACCCCGTCTATCTGTCCTGCAACGATATGACCAAGGAATATAAGAAGGGTGGAAGTTGCAAAAACGAACGTCACGACGCTGGATTCAAGAACGCTTCCAGGCACGTACCGTCCGCGGTATAACCCAGTGAACCAACCGATGATCCATGTCAGAGCCACCAATGCTGAGAGAACTAAGTAGAAGCGACCAGAACCGAGGCCCCGAGCAAGTTCGTCTACAGCGAAATCGAAACGCATCCACAACGCACCGACAAGCATCACCGACCATAAGAACGCGTCGACAACGATCCATTGTGACGGTTTAGGCCCGACGGCCCGCCAAACTGGGCTAATATTCTGCCCTGCTCGTTCAATGCCGGTCATTATCAGTCCTCGGTTACGCGTGGGGAGGTTTCGGGAGTACGACACCTTCAAGCTTCCCCTGGTGTGGAGCGACTCTTGGACGAGTAATAGTATGTGTCGTAATAGGCGGCCGAGCCCTTCTTCGCAGGCTTATTGGCCACCGATATCAATCCCAGCAGAGTTGCATCTGCCTTTTCTAGATTATCGACTGCATGGGAAACCTGGTCGCTTGTGGTGCGATGCGATCGCACCACAAGAAGCGCTCCATCTGTTGCTCGAGCAAGAATCGCACCGTCGGTCACCGGAAGTAGTGGTGGGGAATCAAAAATCACGTAATCATATATACGGCGGAGTTTATCGATCAATTCAGTAGCCATATCAGACGCGAGTAATTCGGAGGGGTTGGGCGGCAGCGGGCCGCACGCCAGCAGATCCACTCCGTCGTGCCGTGTCTCCTGTACCACGTCCTCAAATTCGGCTTGACCGGAGAGGATATTGGTCAAGCCCACCTTATCCGGCATCGACATGTAGTTGACCACGAGCGGCCGACGGAGGTCCGCCTCGACCAGAAGGACCCGATTGCCCGCCTCCGCGAGAGCGAGCGAGAGGTTAATGGCGGTCTCGGATTTACCCTCCTCAGCCACCGACGAGGTCACGACGATCACGCGCGGGGGGTTGTCAACATTGAGAAACTGCAGGTTTGTCCGTAGGCGCCGGAAAGACTCCGCCGCCGGGGAATGCCCCTCGCGGAATGGGACGAGATGCTCTGCCCCCTTCTCTTTGTCCTCGCTCCTCCGGAAGGGAATCGAACCAACGACAGGCGTACCCGCTATCGCTTCCAGTTGTTCTCTCGACTTGACCCTCCGATCCAGCGCATTGATAAGAAGTGCCAGGCCTACGCCGGCGAGCAAGCCAAGGACGAGTCCGATCGCCACGTTTTGTTCTGTCTTAGGGGCTATGGGAGTTCGCGGCAATTCAGGCGGGCTAATAACAGTGAGCTTTGCCAGGGCAGGACCGCCGCCATCTGGAGTTTCGAGTCGCCTAATTACTTCGGGTAGCACCTCGCCGAACCCCTGCGCAAGGGCAAGAGCTCGTTGGGGTTCGGAATCAGTCACAGCGACGTTCAGTAGTACGGTATTAGCGTCAGCGGCTGCTGAGGTTCGGTTCGTAACCTCGCCGGGATCGATGTTTGCGCCACTTGCCTCCGAGACCTCCGACGCTATGTCAGTGCTCTTTACTAGCGCGGCATACGACTGCACTCGCTGTTGCGCACCAAGCGACCCCTGATACGCCGTTGCGGCAGCATTTTCCCCTCCAGCGACCGTCACGTAAAACTGCACATCGGCCTGATAGGTGGGCGTCGTGAGCAAACTCAAACTTAAGGCCAGGACTCCCCCGACGAGCGTCGAAGCCATTATTGCTATCCAACGGGCACGGAATATTGACAGCAGGTCCCGCAGATCCACTCCAGGTCCTTCCCTCTTGGTAGTTAAAGAATCGACCCAGCTTATTGGATACACATCGGGCCACCTGCTCACACTACTCGGCTGAGGCGCACCTCAACACTGACAGTTCTCGCGATAACAATTAGTTCACCCAACCTGCTGGGGAACGTGTACCAACCGGTGGGTTGGCTGAGCCGTTAGTAGGCGGTTATTTGCCGCAGGCGTTGTGCGTTCGGTGGTAGCTGTGTTCGTGGATGAGGGCAGGTAGCCGGTCCCGCCGCTCGTATCCGCGGATTGACAATGGGGGACCCCAGCTGCCCGCCAGGGTGCGGTGTATGGAATCGATCTTGCCGTTGGTCTGCGGGCGGTCCGATGGGTCCTTCACGATCTGATGCACAGGTCTCGGCATACGCGAAGCCAGATGCGGGCCTTGTAGCAGGAGCCGTTGGCACTAAGCGCGCGTCGTTCGTTGACGCCTCGGTAGGCGAACCACTCCACCCGTTGATCAAGACGGCATCGGCGCGGTCGCACCGGTTTCGTCCCCGTGGATCTGGGAGTAGACCAGCCGGGAGTAATCGCCCAGGATCAAGTGCATGAACGCGTGCCCCATCTTCGAATTGGGTGGAGGACTGCTGCACGAATAGCTGCCAGTCGCGGGCCTTCTTGGGGGTGGCGGAGCGGTTGCGGCGGCCATGCGGTCAGCCAGCGACGTACGTCTTCGCGTCCCAACGTACGAGATCCCCGGGGCGGAAGTGCTCGTAGGGGGCACCAGTTCACTGGCTGCCCGGTCGCAGTACAACAACCGGTTTAGTCGGCACCGGAACTGAACGCGGTGCGCGGACCGAGGAGCGACGCCACACGGTGCGGAAATGCCGACTAGGCCAAGCCGTTTACGGAGGAAAGTGAGACCAAACGTCGGGTCACCTCAGGGCTCGTCTTCCGAGGGCTGCGTCGTGGGCAGCTATATCGATCAGGCATCGGCTCGCCGGCCCGGTAGCGGACAGCCCACCTCTCCACCCTGGGCCAGGAACTAAGAACGAGCGATGACTTAGCCGATTGGTACGCCCTGATCCACCACGAGCTGGGCGACACGGAGACGGTGGCGCGGGGTCAACGCAGCGCTCGCGTGGAACCAACGTCTCCGGTCAGCGAATTCCGATAGATCGAGGGATGTTCTGTGAGAGATCATTCCGGCACCGTGATCAGCACGACAGACCGGCCACGTATTACGTTCACCTGCCGAGTGCTTTCTGCTAGAGGGCCGGGAACCGACAACAAATCCTAGTCTCTGCTGTTCACCAAACACTTCGATATGTCCTCACCCAGCGATCCGCAGAAACCCGTGTAGTTCTCGGGCTAACCGTGCATCAGCCCAATCGGCTTCAGCTCTTCCACGCATCGCTCAGTAAGATGATCCCCGTGAGACCGAGCTTCCGGCGACGCCGAAACGCAGCACTAGCGGCTTTCATCGTCGTCGGGTTGTCGGTGGTGGTTGGGCTGACTACCGCACGATCTGTACTTCTTCCTCGTACCGACTCCCCCAAACACGTCGACGCCATCATTGTCGTGGCCGGGGCACAAGACGACCGCTACGAATACGCGCGGCACCTAGCCCAAGCCGGGGTAGCCGACCGCATCTTGGTTTCTAGGCCCGTTCGACTCAGCGGGTCCTTTGCCACTCTCGTAGATTCCTATTGTGGCTCGGCTCCGTTCGTAGGCCGCGATGGTCGACGTATCGATGTGCAATGCTACCGCCCAGACATCGACACTACTGAGGGCGAGACCACAGCCGCTAACCGCATCGCCAGCAAACTAGGTTATGAGTCAGTCCTTGTGGTGACCTACTGGGGCCACGTCTCGAGGGTACGCATATATTTCGAGCAGTGCTTCGAAGGGGCAGTATTTGTTACCGACACTCCGCGACCACTACCGAATTCGAGAAAAAGCGCGCTTATTCACGAGACAGGTGGCTACTTTAAGGCACTGCTCTCGCCCGCCTGTTGATCCGCTCTGGCCGGGTTTGGTCCGGGAAGCTAGCTGCAAGACCTTGCAGCGGAGACTGCCAGTCAGGCGCCAGACTTCCAAACTGGATTAGTCTCCGCTGGGCCCTTCGTGCAGGTGTCGATGTACTCGTATCTGCTCGGCGTCGCTGCCCCTCGTAAAGTATTGGTCGTCTTCGAGGTCGTGATGACCTCCTGGCACAGCTCGTACTCAAGCTGATGGCCAACTAGTCTGCGTGACGCACCCACTGCCAGGTCCCATTTCGGCAGTCCTCAAGTCTAGGAGAACCCGCCGTCCGAGATTCCCCGAGCAGGCCACCCACCTGAGTCTGGCTGACAGACTCTAGCCAACTCGACCATTGGTGCGAATACAGCGTTTGCGAGGGGGATGTATTGGCCCAGCCTCAGGTCATTTGCCCTCTACAGTCTTGTCTTTCGACCAAGGGAAAGGCCCGGTTAGGTTCATCGGGCTGCGAACCCAACCATTCGGGTACGTTGGGGCGCAATAGTACGCTTACGCACCCGAACAGAAGTAAATTAAATTCAAATCCAAAGAATGGACCATACGGCTCAACTAGCGCCCAGACAAGAAAAATTGAACAAATTAACATCGATGCTGCTACTTCGGGTTGGTAAGCCCTTTCCCCCAACCGCACGAATTGAAGCATCAGAAGCCGAATTGTTAGCCACAAAATAAGCGCGCCAGCCGCAATTCCCCCCAAGGCGGCGAAGTACAGCGGCGCGAAGTGTGCCTGCGTATCACTAACCCCGGTGAGCGGTGATGCCGCGAGCTTGGTCCATGCGTCCGAGAGTAGAGCAGTCCTACCGCTTGTGAATCCACCGTAGCCGTCATCGGCGGGTCCTAGAAGGCGGTCAAGTGTATTGAACCTGCCGGGCGCGGTGGCTTGAAGGGTCTGTCTTACGGCAAGCGCCACGCCGCCAGCGATGAGGAATGCTGGCAGCGGTTTGATCCATCCACGTAAGACGCCCACGAGTAGGGCGAGGGCGAGCCCGATAATGCCGGTACGTCCGCCGGACATAAGAATCCCGATGGAGCAGGCGGCCAGACCCGCAAGAGGCAGAAACTGGCCCCCACGTCGCGACCGATATACGATCAACCACACGATGATGGCGATAGCCAAGTCCATCGACACTCGAATCGAAGAGGATGCCAGCCCTGTAAGCCTGGCTTCGCCAGCATCCTGATTTGGGGTCAGTAGTGTAGCCACTCCGATTCCGGCGGCGTTGCCTACCAGTACAGCCGCGCTGAGTGTGGCAGTGGCAGCGAAGCCGAGAAAGATGGGCCACGGGTTTGGTATGTGAGCGATGACTGTCCATGCGAGAATCGCTGCGCACAACATGACGATCCCCTCTATCGGCAAGTCCCCCCGATACCAGGTAAGTAGTGCGGCCAGGATACCGGTGAGCGCGATAGGAACTGCCCAGGATGGACGCCCTCTCACCGTCGTCTTCCCAATCGCCCAGAGTCGTGCCACCAGTAGCAGTGCGAGCCCATACCGTGCAGCGTCGAAGACTGCAGGCGGCAGGGTGGCGATCGACCAAATTGGGAAGAGCGCTCCAAGCATGAACAAGACTACTGGCACCCGTGGCACTAGTCCGATGAGAAGTATGGCCGTAGCACCTGTCGCCAAGAGTAGGGCTTCAGTCAGTAAAGGCACGACGGGGACATTACCCGCGAAGTCTGAGGCCATGTGAATTTGTTCGAGCCGTCGGCGCCAAGTCACCCCTATACGACGTTTGTGGGCTGCTTCAAAACACCGATTTCTCTCCTGAATCGCACTGGGCCTGATGGATGGTCGGGCTTGGATTCCAATCTGGGCCGGGTCGGACCGCTTCGTAGCGTAGAACGTCTCCCTGAACTCTGCTGGAGCATGTCATTGACGTAGCCGTGCAGCCAGGCGTTGTTCTGCCAGTGGACCCAGCTCAAGCTGGCCAGCTCGACGTGCTCGACGGCCTTCAGCGGCCGCCCCGCGTGGGCAGGGCCGCGGATGAGCTCGGCTTCGTTCAGCCTGTAGGGGCTGATCAGGATCTTCGGCTCAATCGGGTACCCGTCGCGGTCACGTTGCCACAGCGCCATCCGCAGCGGCGTCATCACCACATCCGTGGCCATGGTGGTGGCCGCGTTCCAGGCAACGATCCGCTGGGCGAACACGTCGACGATGAACGCCACGTAGGTGAGGCCGGCTCAGCCACCGTACGCCAGGGTGAGGTCCACATCCGATTGGTGTATGCGGCGACCTGAAGACCTGCATTGCGCAGTCTTGGCAGGCCAACCCAACTGCGTGCCACTCGAACCTCATCTGTTTGACGAACTCGCAGACCACCAGTTGTGGAGCTCAAGCTCACCCGCGAATGGAATCGAGGCGTGCGCATGATCTCGAGGCCCCTGGTCAGCTGCCGGTTCTCGGTCCTGAGGCACCTGACCGCGGCGCTGACGCCGTTCTAGGCGCCAGCGTCGATGTCACACTGCACTGGACCTCCTCCGGAACGTCGCCTTACCCAGCCCTAGAGGCGACCCACCTGGTCGCAGCAGGCCGTCAGAGACGCGTATTCACCACGGAGCTCGGCACCATCCGCACCGCCCGCTCCTTAGTCCCGGTCTCGATCCTTTCCAGCATTCATCCATCCTCCTCAGTTCGAAAAGGTGGCGGCGGGGACCCACGTCAAGTGGATGAATATGCTGGAAATTAGTCCGGCATTGTCAAACGCTAACCATCCGTCGGGGAATCGTTACATCCGTCAAGGACTTCAATTCGAAGATCCGCGCCTTCAACCAAGTTCAGAACCAGCGATCCCACACCGTCGCCTCAACAAGAGCCGCCGACAAAGTCCTACGGTAAGCCAAACGTAAGAGTACTCAATATGTAGACCGCTAACCTTACTGGACGCGTTTGCGATTCCATACTTCTGAACAACAGTTACAATTCACGAATCACTCGTCCCGGAACCCCTCCGACCATTACATTCGGCCCGAATTTTTTTGTAACAACTGAGCCGGCAGCGATTACCGAACCGTAACCGCAGCCTGAACCGGAAATCAGAGTAGCGCCCGTACCGACCCAGGTACCATCACCTATTGATATAGATTTCGAATTGGCGCGATCGGAAGCCCTGCGTTCCGGACCCCCGATAGCGTGACTTCCCACTGTAACGGTTACTCGCGGAGCGATATCACAGTTGGCCCCGATAGCTACTCGGCATAATTTCGTTGAAACGACGAGTGCGCCAATACCTAGCCAAGTGTTGTCGCCGATCGCCACGTTCGGATAGTAAATCCGCGCACCACCGCATATCTTCACATTGGATCCGATATCGAGCCCCGCCAATCGGTACATCACCGACTTGAATCGAAAAAACCTGGTGGCTGGCAGGATGGCAGATACCGTATTCGCAATGTGAAGAAGCCCGTTTCCCATAGAGGAAGCGTAGCGGATCGCATTGCCGGTAGGGCTCGCGCCCCTCTGACCTGTTGGCAGTCAGCGAGCCAATAGAAGCTGGTGCACAAGTAGGTGACATCTGGCCTGCCCTGTCTCAGGTCCCGTTTCGGGGACGGGTGGCTACTTCAAGACCTTCCTCACACCCGCCTGCTGAGCAGAGCAGCCCACCCCGCCCCTGCGCGCGTCGCGCAGTACGCCCCACCCCGACCGAGCCGGACGCCTTTACCTCCGGTTCACACGCCTCCGTAACCTGTATCCGTGAGACCACGCTCCCGACGCCGCCGCAGCATCGTGGTGCTGGCGCTCGTCCTGGTGGTGGGGCTGCTGGTCACGGGTCTGACCGCGGCGCGCGCCGTTCTTTTTCCCCAGGTCGACTCGCCGGAGCGAGTCGACGCGATCGTGGTGGTGGCAGGCTCCAATGACGACCGCTATGTCTACGCCCGCAGCCTTGCCGAAGAGGGCGTGGCCGACCATATCCTCGTCTCCCAGCCGCCGAGCGGGACCGGCCGCTACGCCGCCGCCATCGACTCCTACTGCGCCTCCACCCCGGTCCTCGCCCGCGACGGTCGTCGGATCGACGTCGAGTGCTTTGCCCCCGACGTGGACACCACCGAGGGTGAGACCACCGCCGCCACCCGCATTGCCCGCGAGCGCAAGTACAGCTCACTGCTCGTGGTCACCTACTGGGGTCACGTGTCGCGGGTGCGGATGTACTTCGAACAGTGCTTCGACGGCCCCGTCTACGTGACCGACACGCCCCGGCCCACCTCGATCTCGCGGCGCTACGCCCTGCTGCACGAAACGGGTGGCTACCTCAAGGCGTTCATCAAGCCGGCGTGTTGAGGGTGCATGCCTCGTGGAACGTCGCCCCCTGGAGTGGCGGACCGACGGGGCGCGGGGCACAAAGCTGCAAGGTGGCTTGCCTCCGTGGGCGCTGGTTTCGCAGCCGATTCTCAAACGCCACCGGGTCCGCACCAAGGGATTAATGAGATCAAGACGATTGAGTCGCCGGGGCCGCGGAGGGGGAGCCCGCAGCCGCCGGCGACTCTGTCGCGCACGATGCAGGATCGCGACCATACGCGGTCAGCGTAGTCCGCATCGTTGCGGAGCCGGCAACACCTCGAGGGGGGATAAGGCTACGCCACCGACTGCCAGCGACAATATCCGCCGAGTGGCTACTACACAACTGTCAAGTTCGTATGTGTGGCTAACGAGTTGGGGCCCGTCAGGCCGGACCTCCGCCCCCTTGTCCAGGCCCGCGAGGATCGTCGCGCGGATCCCACCCGGCCGCAGCGACCTCTGCAGCATCAGCACGTCCTTGTAGACCCGCAGCGCACACGGCGGGTCCGACCCACCTGTTGATTTGTCAGCAGTGCGAGTCGATCACGTCCTATGGTCAAGGAACACCTCCGCACTCCCCTCACGAAAGACCACCATGACCACGCAGACCATCGACATCCCGCACCTGGGCGGCTCGACCATCGGCTACCGGTTCGGCCGCGACTACGACCCCTCCCTGCCCACCCTGGTGATGTCCAACTCGTTCACCACCTCCGTCGAGCTGTATCGCCCGCAGTTCGCCGACGAGACGCTCAGTTCACGGATGAACCTGCTGGCGATCGAGCCGTACGGCCACGGCGCCACCCGCTCGCGGTACCGGCACTTCACCTATTGGGACAGCGCGATCGCCAACCTGCAGGTGCTCGACGCGCTGGGTATCGACACGGCACTCGCCCTGGGCACCTCGCAGGGCGGGTGGATCGTCACCCGGATGGCGCTGCTCGACCCCGACGCGATCCGCGGCATCGTCGTGGTCGGGACCTCGATGGACTACGAGAGCAAGGCCAGCATGGAGCGCGGCTGCTGGGACGGCTCCGACTTCTGCAGCCCGGCGATCGACGCACTCGCGGCCCCCGTCGGCGACGACTGGGTGGTCGACGACGACTTCGTCCTGGGTGTCCTCGCCGCCGGCCTCGGCGAGAACGTCTCCGACGCGGAGAAGCAGTTCTGGCTGGAGACCTACCGCACCAACTATCGCGGCGACGACGGCCGGCACCGCCTGCGCACCGCGTCGGTCAACCTCCGCGACCGCGACGGCCTCGAGGCCCGGCTCGACGGCGTCACCTGCCCGGTGCTGTGGCTCCAGGGCACCGCCGATCAGGTGTACTCGGTGGCCAACGCCGAGGACGGCATCACGAGGTTCACCCACTCCCCCTCCGCCGAACTGCAGATCGTCGACGGCGGCCAGCACTTCCTCACGGCCTCCGATCCCGACACCGCCAACACCGCGACCCTGGCGTTCGTCGAGAAGTGGAGTTGACGGCACCGCGCAGTGAGCGACTCCCCGACCGCCTGGACGTACGCGTACTCGTCCCCGAACAGCAGCTGATCGGCCTTCGCCCGCCGGAAGTAGTGATGCAGCGGATGCTCCTCAGCGCTCACGCCTTGACCGCGATCGCTAAAGGCACAGAGATGCCGTTGTCGGCTCACTTCAGCCGGTTCCGCCACCGTGGTGACCGCGGGGCGTGGGGCAAAAGCAACTTTGTCGTCGTCGTCGCCCGCTAATCAACCCGGCGCACGTCGCCCAGATAGGCCAGCGCCGCCACCACCTGGGCGCGCGTCGCGGTGGGCAGGGTCGGATCCTCCAACGGCGCGAAATGCGGCGAGTGGTTGGCCGGGATCTCCTGACTCACCGCGCCGCGGGCCAGTGCGTCCCGGTAGCGGGCCGGGTCGACCGAACCCACGGTCCAGTACGTGTACGGCACCCCGAACGCGTCCGGAATCAGCGAGAAATCCTCCGACGCCGTGACCCGGCTGGCCTCGTACACCGCGCGCGGCCCGAAGTGCTCGACGAACGCCTCGGTGACCGTGTCCGTGACCGCCGGATCATTGCTGGTGAGCGGGTACTGGTCGTAGTAGTGGAACTCCGGCTCGGCCGGGGCTCCGGCACCCGCGCACTCGGCGCGAACGATCCGCTCGATCGCCGCGATGACCTGCTCGCGCACCGTCAGATCGTAGGTGCGGATGTTGAGCAGCACTTCCGCCGAGGCCGGGATGATGTTGGCCTTGGCGCCGGCCGTGAGCGAGCCGACCGTGAGCACCGCGAACGTCCCCGGCTCAACCTCACGCGAGACGACGGTCTGCAAGCGCAGGACAATCGACGACGCCAGGACGACCGGGTCCACCGCCGTGTGCGGCATCGAGCCGTGAGCGCCCCGTCCGTGGATGGTGATCTTGAGCGAGTCGCCAGCCGAGAGCACCGGGCCCGTCACCGTACCGATCGTGCCGGCCGCCGCAGGCATCACATGCTGACTCAGCGCCACGTCCGGCCGCGGGACCCGCTCAAGCAGGCCGCCATCGATCATCGCCCGGGCGCCGTCGGCCGTCTCCTCCCCCGGCTGGAACACCGCGATGTAGGTGCCCGACCAGGCGTCTCGGTGCTCGGCCAGGATGCGGGTGGCCCCCAGCAGCGCCGCCGCGTGCGCATCGTGGCCGCACGCATGCATGACGCCCGGTGTCTGGGAGGCATACTCCAGTCCCGTGTCCTCCTGGATCGGCAGTGCGTCGATGTCGGCGCGTGCGAAGACGGTGGGGCCTTCGGCAGGTGGGGCGTCGGCGGCGGCGGGTCTCGTGCCGGCGGGGCCCGGGTTGCTGATGACCGACACGACGCCCGTCCCGCCGATGCGCTGGGACTCCAGGCCCAGCGCAGTGAGCTCCTGCTCGATCCGGTCCGCCGTCGCGTGCTCGGCCATGCTGAGCTCCGGGTGGCGGTGGAAGTGGCGGTAGAGGTCGCGAAGCCACGGAAGGTGGGTCGAGACGGCGGACTCGAGGGTGGCGGGACTTGCGATGGTGGGCATGACTACCACCTTCCTCCACTTCTCTCGATCGAGTCCTCCGAAATGCGTCTCGAGCGCCCCTGTTCGGTGACTACTATCGCGAGCAGATCCAATGACTGTGCACGACGCTAACTTGAATAGTTCGGAGCTGTCTTGACCTCTGCTGTCGCCAATATCGCCGCCTGGACGTTCGTCGCAGAGTGTCCGATTCCCGACGATATCGGGCCTCTGCTCGTTCAGGGTGAGCAGCCGATCGCTGCGTACAAGACATTCGCGACTCGGCGATCTTCACCACCAAGCGCCTCATCGTGCGGGACGCGCAGGGACTGACAGGTAAGAAGGTCGAGATCTACTCTCTGCCATATAACGCGATCAACATGTGGTCGTCTGAGAACGCGGGGAGGATGCTCGACTTCAACTCCGAGCTCGAACTGTGGACACGAGCCGGCCACATCAAGATCAACCTGAACCGGGGAGTCGACATCCGAAAGCTCGACCACCTCATCGCGCGTGTCGTCCTGAACGGGTAGCCCGTCGCTAGACGTTGCAGCTAGGCCGACTTCCTTGTCGGAGCCTTCTTCGCTGCACTCTTCTTAGCCGTCGACTTCGTGGCCGTCGACTTTTTCGCCGGCTCCTTCTTTGCCGCTGCCTTCTTGGCAGGAGCCTTCTTCGCCGCGGTCTTCTTGGCCGGGGTCTTCTTCGCCGGGGCCTTCTTCGCCGAGCTCGAACTGCTCTTCTTGGCCGACGACCTCTTCGCGGAACCGGAGTCCTCGTCGTCGTCATCATCGGAGCTGGCGTCGGTGTCGCCGCCGCGGTCCTTCACGCTCGCGCGCAGGGCGGCGAGCAGGTCGGCGACCTCGTCGTCACCGTCATCGTCGCCCGAGGTGTCCTTCTCCTCGACCGTGAACGCCTCTCCCCCGGCCGCCTTGGCCTCGATGAGCTCCTTGAGCTGATTCTGGTAGTCGTCCTCGTACTTCTCCGGCTCGAAATCCGCCGCCATCGTCTCGATGAGCGAGGCCGCCATCTTTACCTCCTGCGGCCGGACCTTTGCCTCCTTGTCCAGGCCCTCCAGGATCGCCGGGCGGATCTCATCCGGCCACAGCAACGTCTGCAGCATGAGGATGTCCTTGTACACCCGCAGCGCACACAGCCGAGTGCGATTGCGCAGCGTGAACGTGCAGATCGCCAACCGGTCCGTCGACTGCAACGCCTCCCGCATCAACACGTACGCGCGGTTCGACCGCGACGCCGGCTCCAGGAAGTAGGCGCTGTCGAAGGCCACCGGATCCACCTGGTCGGCCGGGACGAATTCCGTCACCTCGATCTCGTGGGACTGCTCCACCGGCAGGCTCGCCAGGTCCTCCTTGGTCAGGATGACCATCTCGCCGTCCTCCGACTCGTACGCCTTGGCGATGTCGGAGAACTCGACCTCCTCACCGTTGTCGTCCCGCACCTTCTTGTAGCGGATGCGCACGCCGTCCTTCTTATCGACCTGCCGCGCATGCAGATCGTGGTCCTCCGTCGCCGAATACACCTTGACCGGCACATTCACCAGACCAAAGGAGACCTCGCCCTTCCAGATGGATCGCATATAGGGAGTATGCGATATCGGGGCGTGTGGCGCCGCCGGTCGCAGGCAGGCGCACCTGGAATGCTGTGGTGCATGCCCGCCGACGTCGGTCCCCTCCTCCTGCTGATCGCGGCGGCGTCCGTCATCCTGGGCACGGTCCTGCAGCGGGTCAGCGGGATGGGCGTCGGGCTCGTGGTCTCGCCGACATTAGCGCTGCTCCTGGGGCCCGTCGCCGGGGTGCTGCTGACCAACCTCACTACCACCGTCTCCGCGGCCCTCATCGCGATCACGCTGTGGCGCGACATCGACTGGCGGCGGTATCTCCACCTGGCACCGCTGATCGTCGTGGGGTCCGTGCCCGGCGCCCTCCTCGTGGGCGCTGCCGACCGCGCCTGGCTGGAGGTCATCATCGGGGTGGCCCTGCTCGGCACGCTGCTCACCACGGCCCTCGTGCGGATCCCGCCGGTCAGCGGCCCCGTCCCGGCCTCGGTGGCCGGCACCGCCGGAGGATTCCTCAACACCGCCGTGGGCGTGGCCGCGCCCGCGATGCTCGTCTACGCGCAGGCGACCAACTGGAACCAGCGGTCCTTCGCCGCCACCCTGCAACCGATCTTCTGCACCATGGGCGCGGTCTCGGTGCTGACCAAAGTCGGCCTCGGAGCGGCGCCGCTGTCCGCGCTGCCGCCCGCGGGGGTCATCGCGCTGATCCTCGCGATGGTGCCGATCGGCATCGTGGTCGGCGGGCGGGTGGCCCGGCGGGTCTCCGCCGAGGCGGGTCGCCGGGTCGCCGTCGTCGTGGTCGCCACCGGCGCACTGATGCTCCTGGGGCGCGGTCTCGCCGGCGTGACCGGGGTGTTGTGAAACCTCATCCCCGGAGGGAATCGGCGAGCCGGGCTGCGGAACTCGGTCGGGTACCTGACGTCGTCGTCGTCATCACTCCCCCACCTAAGCGCCCCGCCGCCCCCGAAAGGACCGGATACACCTTCACCGGCTGGTACACCTCCCCCGACGGCGGCGAGCCCCTCGACCCCGAGACCCCGCTCACCGAAGACCTCACCGTCCACGCCGGGTGGCGACCGGACAGCGTGCCGGCCACCCCCGTCACCCCGGCATCGGGCTCCCTGTCTGGCGGCAGCCTCGAGATGCTCATCGCGGTCGCCCGTCAGGGCTGACCGGTCACCACCTGTAGTCGAGGAACTTGCCGTCGAGCGTGATGACCACCCGGTCGCCGTCCGGGTCCGGCCGGCGGCGGAAGTCCACCTGGAAGTTGATGGCGCTCATGATGCCGTCGCCGAACTCCTCGTGAATGAGCGACTTGAGGGCCGGGCCGTACACCGACAGCGCCTCGGAGAGCCGGTAGATGGTCGGGTCGGCCATGTCCTCGGCCGGCGTGCCGCGGCTGGGCTGCAGCGCCAGGCTCTCGGCCACGTCCTCGCCCAGGCCGAGCAGCTCGCACACCGACCGCGCCTGCTCGGCCGTCATCGGGTGCTGGCCGAGCAGCGCCGCGGTGGTCCACACCAGCGGAGCGTTGAGGTGTTCGGCCAGCTCGGCCCACGTGCGGCCCTGGCGGATGCGGGCGGAGTCGACGTGCGCGGCGGCGTCGCGCTTGGACATGATCGGGGTCATCGGAGGTCCTCCTGGTGGGTGGGACGGCAGTGAGGTGGGGTGGCGGTGAGGGGCGGTCGCGGTGACGTGCGGGCGCGTCAGGCCGGGGCGCCGGCGGGTTCCACGTCGGCCTGGGCGGGCTCGGCCTGCAGCGGCCGCCGCGCCTTGGTACGGGCGTGGGTGACGTAGAGGGTCAGGCCCACGAAGAGCAGTCCACCGACCAGGTTCCCGGCGACCGTCGGGATCTCGTTCCACACCAGGTAGTCACCCAGTGAGAACTCGCCTCCGAGCATGAGTCCGGTCGGGAACAGGAACATGTTGACCACCGAGTGCTCGAACCCCATGTAGAAGAACAGCATCACCGGCATCCACATGGTCAGCGCCTTGCCACTCACGCTGGTCGACATCATCGCGGCCACCACGCCGGTGGAGACCATCCAGTTGCACAGCACGCCACGGAAGAACAGGGTCAGCATCCCGGCCGCACCGTGCTCGGCGTAGCCCAGGGTCCGGGCTTCACCGATCTCCCCGAGCCGCTGGCCCACCGCGTCGGGTGCGACGTTGAAGCCGTAGGTGGTGATGAACGCGATGAGGAATGCCACGGTGAGGGCGCCCGCGAAATTGCCGACGAAGACCAGGCCCCAGTTCCGCAACATCCCGCCGACCGTCACTCCCCGGCGCTTGTCGAGCAGCGCCAGCGGCACGAGTGTGAACACCCCGGTCAGCAGGTCGAAGCCGAGCAGGTACAGCAGGATGAAGCCGACCGGGAAGAGCACCGCCCCGAGCAGCGCGCTGCCGGTCTGCACGGTGACCGTGACGGCGAACGCCGCGGCCAACGCCAGGATCGCGCCGGCCATGAAGCCGCGGATCAGGGTGTCGCGGGTGGACATGTGGACCTTCTTGGCCCCGGCCTCGATCATCGCCCGGGTGAAGTCTTTGGGTTCGACGTAAGACACTTCGGTCTCCTCCAGCTCTGCGGTGCTGCTCGGATGAGCTGCCACTGAGTCTGGCGTGGCCGTGTGACGTGATCGTTTCGTGGGGAGAGCGGGTGGTAACCGAGGGCTCACCGGGCTGGAGAGTGGCGGTGAGGGTGTGAGGCGAGGTTGATGGGTGGCGGACCGACTCCCCTCGCGACACGCGAGGCGTTTGGACACGCATTCACCTGCTGTGACCGGATCGGCGAGACCCCGCTACTGCACCTAGGCTGTTGCGATTCGCCGGGTCCGCGACCCGACTTGTACCTATGTGAATGAGAACCACATCGTCACAGTAAAGTCCTTTTCATGCCTTCTCCCGCCCCTCGTCGCGCAGGCCTCACTGCGAGCACTGCATATGTCCTCATCGGCGCGCTCCTGGTTGTTGTCGTCTTACTCGCGGTCATCGTCGCCCTGTTGGTGACCAGAGGTTCCGGTAGCGCCACCTCTGGCAGGGGCGACATGACGGGCAACAGTGCGGCTCCGGGGTCGGGGCCAAATTACGTCGGCAAGCGCCCCTCTGACATTGGCGCCTACTTCGGAGACACCGTTTCGTTCAATGGCATCGAGGTGACCGCCTCGCCATTCGAGTTCAACCCATCAGAAAGCTGGTATTCGCGGAACGCCTATTGCACAACAGTCACGGTCGCGAACAACTCAAGCGAGCCTTTCGAAGTCGGCCCGTCCGACTTCGCCAATCACTCGGACATCGGCAAGAGCAAGACCCCCAACGAATTGAACGAGATTGATCGCCTCGAGGACCAGCTGGTTCCTGTCGGCGGAAGCACTCTGGGGTCACTGTGTTACGCGGTGACGTCCGTCAACGACGGCCACGACGACCCGGACTTCATCTATGAAGGTGTGGGCCTTGGAGGAACCCGGATCGGCTGGACATCAGGCGCTTAGTCCATCCATATAGTCGGAACTCGCACCCGCGCGATCACTGCTGGGCGGACGTAGTGGCCTGAGCCCAGGCCTCACCGACGCCAACTCGTTCTTCGATACGAGCCTCGACCACGCCGGCACGGGAATCCGTTCCTGGGCGGCTGAAGTCGTTGTCGTCGTCGTATTAACCACCGTGACCCCCCGCCGAGGGGTCAGCGGCTGCGCCACCTCCACCGATCGGCCACGGTTGTTCCGAACTGGTGGATGGCTACCATGCGAACAACCAGTGACTCGTGTCAACAACCAAGCGGAGCGGCCCCGAACTTCTGCCGGCTCCGCGGGAAAGAGAAGCAGTGAGCGATGCATCCGGATCCGTCCGCGCCGTCGGAGTGACGACCTACGGGGGCCCAGACGCTCTGCAGGTCGTTGACATCCCAGCTCAGGAGCTCGGGCCGACCGAGGTCCGCGTGCGGGTCACGGCCGCCACCATCAACCCCACCGACACCTACACGCGCAACGGTTCCCGTTCGAAGACCGGAACCCCGCGCGGAGCTGCGGACGTCCCGGGCATGGACATCGCGGGAACGCTCGTCGAGATCGGCGAGGACGCCACGACCTCCCTGTCGGTCGGCGACCGGGTCATGGGGATCGTGGTGCCCCGCGACGAGCACGGAGCGTATCGCGAGGACATCGTCCTCCCCGCGAAGTCGATCGCCGGCGCACCCCGCGATACCGACGACGTCGCCGCGTCGACCCTTCCGATGAACGGCCTCACCGCCCGGCGCGCTCTCGACCTCCTCGATCTCCAGCCCGGACAGACTCTTGCGGTCACCGGAGCGGCCGGCTCGACCGGCGGATACGTCATCCAGCTGGCCAAGCACGACGGCCTCGTCGTGGTCGCCGACGCGTCCGAGGCGGACGAAGCCCTCGTCCGGTCGCTCGGCGCCGATCAGATCGTCCGACGCGGCGAGGGCGTCGCCGACCGCATCCTCGAGCTCTACCCCGACGGCGTCGACGGCCTCTTCGACGGCGCCGTCCAGGACGCGGCCGTGCTCCCCGCGGTCAAGACCGGCGGCGGAGTCGCGACGGTCCGGTGGTACCAGGGCGACGGCAAGCGCGACCTGAAGGTCCACGCCGTGAGCGTGGCGGATATGGCCAAGGAGCAGGGCAAACTCGACGAGCTTCGGCAGCTGGCGGAAGACGGCGTGGTCACTCTCCGGGTTGCGGACAGCTACGCGCCCGAGGATGCGTGGCGCGCCCACGAACGACTCGAAGCCGGCGGCACGCGCGGACGGCTGGTCATCGACTTCACGAGGTGAGGCACGGGCAGGTGGCCCCGCGGATCGGTGATGTGCACCGCGCCGCGGGCTTGTTCATCCCGAGGGACACAATGGAGCCATGGCTTCTCCTGAACAGCGCGCACAGTTCGAGCGTTTCGCGCCGCTCCTGGTCCGCGAGGGCGTCGATGTGCGAACCGCGTCCGTCGCCGACCTCGAGGCCGGGATGGAACGCGCACAGCAGCGCCACAAGTCCGCCGTCGAGCAGGTCCGGGCCGTTCTGGACGCCCACGCGCGGGGCGACACCTCTGCCGCCGGCGAGCTCCTCGAGGTCCTGGAGATGACTGCCGATGCCTCTCCCCCGCCGATCCCCGACGCCCTGACCGTGGCCTCCCGCTTCGCCCAGCTCGCCCAGTCGGTGGCGCCGGAGCTGCCCGCCGCCGTCATCGCCAAGGTCCGCGACAGCGCACGGCTGCCTGACGCCCCAGACGGCATGGCGGACCTGTGCGATGCGGTCCTGCTGGACTGCGACGCCGCCTCCGGAATGCGCACCGTGATCGGCGAGCACGGGCCGGCGTCCGGCCTCTACGCGGCCGCGGCCATGACCAGCGCGGTGTTCGGCCTGTGGTCGAAGCACTCGGGGCAGTCGATGGACGAGCTCATCGGTAGCCACGCCTGACCGGAGGCCCTGCACGGCGACGGCGATTCAGCTACTGAGCCGGTCGCCAGTGTCCGACACAAGTGCCAGAGTGGACCCATGGCGACCAAGGGGAAAAAGGAGTCGGTCGAAGTCGACGGGCGCACCATCCGGTTCACCCACCCCGACAAGGTGCTCTACGAAGCCACCGGCACCACCAAGGCCGATGTGCTGGAGTACTACCAGGCGGTCGCCCCGCTGCTGATCACCTACGCGGGCCGGCGGCCGGTGACGCGCAAGCGCTGGCCCGACGGGACCGGCGAGGACTCGTTCTTCGAGAAGAACCTCCCCTCCCACGCGCCCGACTGGGTGCCGCGCGTCGCGATCGAGCACTCCTCGCGCACCGTCCGCTACCCGGTGCTGGACTCCCCCGCCACGCTCGCCTGGTTCGCCCAACAGGCCGCCCTTGAGCTGCACGTGCCCCAGTGGACCCTTGAGAACGATGAACCGGGCCGGACGCGCCGGATCGTGATCGACCTCGATCCGGGCCAGGACGTGGATCTGGATACGACGGCGAAGGTGGCCCTCCGCGTCCGCGACCTGCTGTCCGAGGCGGGACTCGACTCCTTCCCTGTGACATCCGGGTCCAAGGGGATCCACCTCTACGCCCGCCTGGAGAAGGCCGTCACCGCCGCCAGCGCCTCCAAGGTGGCCAAGCAGATAGCGCAGTCGCTCGCCAAGCAGACCCCCGACCTGGTCACGGCCACCATGACGCGGTCCATCCGTGACGGCAAGGTGTTCGTGGACTGGAGCCAGAACAGCGGCGCCAAGACCACCGTCGCGCCCTACTCCTTACGCGGGCGGGCCGAACCGTGGGTCGCCGCTCCCCGCTCGTGGGAGGAACTCGGCGACGGCGGACTCGCGCACCTGCACTGGGACGAGGTCCTCAAGCGGCTGGACTCCGACGGCGACCTCCTCGACGGGCTCGAGGGCTCAGGTTCCGGTCCCGGTTCGGCCAAGAAGAAGCCGACCACGAAGTCGGCCGCGAAGAAGACTCCGGCGAAGAAGGCTGGATCCGAAAGCGGGAAGTCCTCGGCCGGTTCGGCCTCGCGGGCCAAGAAATCGGGGGGCGGCAAGAAGAGCTCGTCGTCGTCGTCCGATGACGAGGACCCCGAGCCCGCCGACACCAGCGCGACCGACGTCGAGGGCTGCGACGCCGAACCCGCCAGCGAGGACGCCGTGGTCACGAGCCTGGCCGAGTACCGGCGCAAGCGGGATCGCCGGAACACGCCGGAGCCGTTCGAGGGCGAGGTCGAGACCGATCGCGACGACGTCGACGGGCCGATCTTCGTCATCCAGGAGCACCACGCCCGGCGCCTGCATTTCGACCTGCGGCTCGAGCACCACGGGGTGCTGGCGTCGTGGGCCGTGCCCAAGAACCTGCCGACCGAGCCCAAGGACCGAAGGCTGGCGGTGAACACCGAAGACCACCCACTCGGCTACGAGACGTTCGAGGGCACCATCCCCAAGGGCGAGTACGGCGCCGGCCACATGACCATCTGGGATCAGGGCTGGTACGAGTGCGAGAAATGGCGCTCCGACGAGATCATCGTGTGGCTGCACGGCGACAAGGTCTCCGGCCGCTACGTGCTCGTGCGCACCAGCGCGGAGAAGAACCAGTGGATCGTGCAGTACATGAAGGACCAGTCGCCCGACTCCTTCTACGGGGGGCGCGACAACCCCAAGTCGTCATACCCGGAGGGCGATAAGCGGGCGCGCAGCTCGGGCAAGGGGTCGGCCCGGCGCTCGGGCGGCCGATCGTCCGGCGACTCGGGCAGCGGGCCCGGCGGCGCCGACCGGCCTGACGCTCCCCCGCTGCCGATGATCCCCACCGCCGCCACGGTGACCGAGCTGCCCGACGACAAGTGGGCGTTCGAGGGCAAGTGGGACGGCTACCGGGTGACCATCGCGACCAGCGGCGCCGGCGGGCAGGCGCGCCTCGTCAGCCGCAACGGCAACTCGATGGACTGGTTGACCGACGGCTTCCCCGGGCTGGCCGACGCGCTCGACCGGCCCGCGGTGATCGACGCCGAACTGGTGATCCTGGGCTCCGACGGCGTCCCGGACTTCGCATCACTGGCCAAGCAGGCGGCGGCGGAGGGGCAGGACTCGTCGCTGCCCGCCGTGGAACTGTTCGTCTTTGACGTGCTGGAGGTCGACGGCGTGGACCTGCGGACACAGACGTGGGAGCGGCGCCGCGAAGTGCTGGACCTGCTCACCCCGGCGCTGACCAGCGTGGATCGGGTGCACGTGCCCGAGGTGCTCGACGGCCCCGGAGACCGCGCCCTGGCCGAGGCGGAGGAGTTCGGCTGGGAGGGCATCGTCGCCAAACGTCGGGACTCCCGGTACGAGTCCGGGCGGCGGTCCAAGGCGTGGCTCAAGGAGAAGCTGCTCACCACAACCGAGGCCGTGGTGGGCGGCTGGCGGCCGGGCAAGGGCGGGCGCTCCGGTTCACTCGGCTCACTGCTGCTGGGCCTGCCCGCCGAGACGGGCCTCACCTACATCGGCCGCGTGGGCACCGGCTTTAGCGACAAGCAGGCCCGCGCACTGCTCGACGAGCTCGAACCACTGACGCGCAAGACCAGCCCGTTCGTCGAACAACTGCCCGCCGATGCTCGCCGCGACGCCATCTGGGTCCTGCCCAAGCTCGTCGTGGAGGTCCGCCACCAGGGCTTCACCGACGACGGCCACATGCGCCAGTCCTCCTGGCGCGACATCCGGCGCGACAAGCTGCCGGGGGATCTGTAGGAGAGCCGCGGCAGATCTGCGGAGCAGCCCGCGCCTGAGCCCGCGGGTCCGTCCTCGCGACGGCAGACCCCGCCGGTTCGGCGCACCGAGCGAGTGAATGAGTTGTCGGAGGCGGCCGACCTCGTCGTCGTCGTACCCCTCCCGGCGGGACCGGCAGCCTCGGTACCCGACGCTGACATCTCGGACAGCGGAACCTGGTCGATTGTTGAGAACCCCCGTGACGAGCCTGCTGCAGCGCGGCGGACGAGCCCGTCATCGTCGTGATTCAGGCATCTGAACACACCGTCCAGGACGCTCGTCCAGACCGATCTGTTCAGATTCTGCGCCTTTTCAAACCCGATGCAATCCTCAGATGTGCTGGTACAAGCCACTTGTCAGCCAAACCACCGGATTGTGACGTTACGAACAAATGTCAACTTTCAGGTTGCTACCCGCCAGTAGGTAAGCAATCATAAATGAGTCACGTCAACAGACACCTGTTGACAATCCCCCTTCGTTCGAGAGGCCCTCGCATGAGCACCGCGCCCCAGACCCCCCAGCCCGCCGCCAAGAACCAGAACCGCCGCAAGAAGGTCCGCGCCGTCATGGCCTCCGGCCTCGTGCTGGGCGTCGGCGCCGCTGTGACCCTGGCCGCCTGGTCGGACACCGTCTGGGGCGAGGGCACCTTCGGTACCGAGAACACGTCCTTCAACATCGACGGCTCGTTCGACGGTGGATCCTCCTGGGCCGCCCACGTCGCCTCCGACGGCGAGGGCACGGATGGCCCCGGCGCGATGACGTTCGCCCAGGGCGCCAACAAGCTCATCCCCAACAAGCCCGTCTACCAGCTGGTCGGCCTCAAGGAGACCGAGGGCAACCTCGGAGCCGACATCGTGCTCAGCCGCACCAACTCCGACAGCTCGCCCCTGGCGCCGTACGTGAGCGTCGGCGTCGCCAACGTCGGAACGAGCGCGACCGCCCCGAAGTGCGACAGCTCCGTCACCTTCACCCGGACCGCCACCATCGGCGCGGCGCCCGGGGAGATGCTGACCGGCGACATCGCCGCCGAGGGTTACCGCTGGGTGTGCTTCTCCGCCACCCTCGCCAATGGCGCCCCCCTCGAGGTCGGCGACGAGCTCTCCGACGCGATCCTCTGGGAGTTCACCGCCACCTCCAAGGACCCCGTCGCGTAATAACTCGTGACCGCGGTGGCGGGCGACGATCCCGCCGCCGCACCCATCTCGCCTTCTCCCTCCCCTCCCCCTTTCGACTCCCAGCCCTCACCAGGAGAACGCCATGAGCACACCGACCGTGCAGACCCCCTCGGAAGGCCCGGCCTCAGCTGCCACCTCCCACCGGGCACCGCGCACACGGTCGGTGTGGTCGTACATCGGCGGCGGCATCGCCAATCTCCTGGCTGCGGGCGGAGTCGTGGCAGTGGGGCTCGTGATCGCCGCGGTCACCATGAACATCTCGCTGATCATGTTCAAGACCGGGTCGATGAGCCCCACCATCCCCACCGGAGCCGTGGCGGTGGTCAAGGAGATCTCCGCCGACGAGATCCGCGTGGGCGACGTCATCACGGTCGACCGCGGAGAGGGCAAACTCCCGGTGACCCACCGGGTCGTGGAGGTGCACCCGCAGACGCCCGGCGAGGCGCTCGTGCAGATGAAGGGCGACGCCAACCCCAACATCGACCCCGGCATGTACCGGGTCGAGACGGTCCGCAAGGTGCTGTGGTCGGTGCCCGAGCTCGCGAACATCATCGTCTGGTTCAGCAATCCCATGGTGCTGGGCGGAATCACCGGACTGGCCGCGCTCGGAGTGCTGTGGGCCTTCTGGCCCAAGGACGAGGACGAGGTCGAGGTCGAGGTCGAGGTCGAGGTCGACGGGGGGCCCGCTCATGCGTGAGTCAGTCAAGCAGCCGCGCATCCTCCTGGCGTTCGCCGGCGTCCTGGCCCTGCTCGCGACCCTGGCTCTGGGGGCCGCCACCATGCGTCCGACCGAGGCGACGTGGCAGGACACGGTCCACGGCGAGTCGGTGTTCGGCGCGGACCCCGCCGGGATCAAGAGCTACGCGCGCGCCATCTCGGGCAACGGTGTGATCAAACGCCCCATCACCTCGGACCCCATCGGTCCGGCGCGCGCCGTCGCGAACCCGACAAACCGCAGCGACTCAGCTCGGTTGGCGTACGACGACAGCGGGGCCTTCGACGTTCTGCCCCTGGAGATGTCGGGGAACGCGTGCGCCGGTGTGGGCGCGCAGCAAGCCGCGAGCTGCGGGGCCACCGCGACCGTTCCCCCTGCTGGCAGCTTCGCAAAGTCCGACGTACGAAACCTCAAGTTGTGGGCGGCGGGCATCAGAGGCGTTCAGAACGTGACGTTCGAATCGTCGTCGAGCCAAGCTCCCATCACCGCGACCGCAACGTGTGTGGCAGGTCAGACGATTGAGCCTCGCGTCTCCGCCGGTGGCCCAATCCTGCTTCGCGGGCGAACGCCTCTCTACCTGCCCCCGGCCAATCGCCAGACATCCGCCACTGACCGCGGCTTCCTGTCGCACAACATCAGCGGCGTCTTACAGGTCCACCAGTCGCAAGGGCCGGGCTGGGCCAAGGTGGAAGTTCGACTCCACGTCGAGAACGTCTATCCGCTCTCGGATTGGACCCTGCACGTAGTCCTCGCGTCCGCCGAATGCGGCATCGCGCAGGACATGCCCGCCGAATCGCCCCGGCCCACCACCGCCCGACCGAAGGCTCTGGCGGAGGCTCCCAACCAACCGGCAACGGCGACTTTCGCTAGCCGGACTGCTCTGCGGATGACCCCGGAGGTGGAGCCGACCGTCGAGTCCACCACGGTGCTTCCCACCGAGGACCGCAGTGCGATCGGCGGTCGTACGCCTGAATCGGAGCTGCCTACGCTCGACGACGCCGCGAACGACGAGAGCGCCCGAGAGACCGATGAGGACTCCGGGGTCGCCACCACGACGGGTGCAACTCCGTCGCCGACAACCTCGACTCCCGCGAAGACCACAGCCACCGCTACGTCGACCACCTCGGAGCATGAGCCGTCCGAGTCCCAGTCGAGCACGACCGCGTCCGGCACCTCCGAGCCGGCCACCAGCGAATCCCCTGACCCGACCGCTGTCGCGGAGCCCACCGAACAGTCCGCCGTGCCTGAGGGGCCGCAACAGCCCGAGTCGGTGCGCGTGGGCCGGGAGTTCACCGTGGTCAACCGCGACGGCGTCGAGTTGGGCCGCGCGAAGGTCGAGGACATCGTGCGCACGCCCGGCTGCGGAGTCGAGCTCACCCTGAGCATCACCACCTCCGCCGAGGCGGGCCCAGACCGGTGGGCGTCCGTCGGCCCGGATGACTTCGCCGAGGTCCGCGCCGGCGAGACCACCCGGGGGGCCACACGCCTCAGCTCGGACTGCGAGCATGCCGCCGACTCCAGGACCACCGACCTGTCGCCGGGGCGGGACTACGAGATCGTCATCGCGTTCCAGCTCGACGACTCCGCGCAACGGGCAATGCTCCAACCCGACGGCACCGCCGGGTGGATCTTCGACCTGCCGCCGCTGACACGGGTGACAGCCACGACCGAGGCGTGACATGAACGGCCCCGGCCAGGAGAACTCCTGGTCGGGGTCGCGTCGTATCAGTCGCCCGGACCCGGGCCAACGAGGTGACTGTCGACGACCTGAGCCGGCTACCCCGGCCGGTTCGGCATGGCGGGACGGCGCGTGCAGTGGAGAAGGGCGCACCTCGTCGTCGTCGTCGAAGCGTCGATCAGCATCACTCGCGTACCCGCCCGGTGCACCTCGCTAGATGGCGATGATGCGGGGTCCCACCGATCCCGACTCCGGATACCCGAGCGAACCGCGCACGAACCTACTGACTTCCCAGAGAACCCGATCCCACCACCAGAACACCATTTCGGACATGGCCCTACCTCCTGCTCGGGGAGCCAGACGGCCTCCGGCCCGCTGGGTCAAGTGTGGACCGACACTCTGGGAATCACCCCTGCGGTGGGCTGAGAGTCAGGGAGGAGACGAGGATCTCCTACTTCACCCGCCGACCGGAGACGAAGAAAACGCCCATGCGTTAGTGGCCGGTGCCCTGGACCGGCCTTGCAGGGCACCGCTGGTCAAGGCCGCTGTTTCTCGCCGCGGAGTGGAGAGGCGGTCAGTCCGCGACGTACGGATTCGACGCGGCGTGGTGGCGGACGCGGGCCGGGACCACGAACAGCATGACCGCCACAAAGGCTGCCATCACCGCCGCGGCGACGAGCCCCCACGCGGTCCCCAGCACCAGCGGGAACACCAACGCGACCAGACCCACGAGCGCGACCGACAGGATCGACAGCCCGACACGGGCGAGCGTCGCCGACAGCCGGAGCACCCGGTCCTTGCGGTGGGAGCGGAACACCGCGCGGTGGATCATCACCGGCGCCAGCAGGAGCACCGTCGAGGCCAGGGCGAGTGACAGGACCGCCAGATAGAGGGCGCGAGCGCCTCCGCCGATCTCCGCGAAGCGGTCCTGGAACGGCAGCACGAGCAGGAAGCCGGTGAGCACCTGGCCGCCGGTCTGGACGATGCGCAGCTCCTGGAGCAGCTCGATCCAGTTGCGGTCGATGCGCTGCGCCTCGGTCTCATTGCGCTCGGCCTCGTTGCGGTCGACCTCGTGGGGCTCGACCTCGTGGCGCTCGGGTTGGTCGCGGTCCCCGATTCCGTCGGCGTGCATGACGCTCCTCTCGCCGCGTGCCTCCATGGTGGTCCGGTCGCCGCGGCGGCGGGATCTAACCGGCAATTCGCCCACTCGGAGGCGCTGACCTGCGGTGCCCTGCACAGGGGTTACAGGGCGCCGCAGGTCCGGCACGATGAGGTCATGGTCAAACCGTCCAACACCTCCGCCATCGCCTCCGCCACCGGCCGCCCGTGGGACGAGTGGGTCGAACTGCTCGAGCAGGCCGGGGCGCGGGAGATGAACCACACGGCGATCGCCAAGCTGACTCTGGAGCACATGCCCGGGTCGGTGGAGCGGGCCGAGTGGTGGGCGCAGGGCGCGGCCATCGCCTACGAGCAGCACGCCGGCCTGCGGGTTCCGGGCCAGTCCTGCGACGGCGACTTCCAACTGTCCACCTCGCGGACCGTGGCCGGGGACAAGGATGCGGCCCTGCAGGCGTGGGCCGAGCTCGTCGCCGGACGCGAGGAGTTCGGCGGGATTCCGGTGGAGGCCGAACCGTCGGTGACGCGGTCCGAGAAGTGGCGCTACTGGCGGGTCCCGCTGGCCGACGGCACACGCGTGGCGATCAACTTCAGCGACAAGGCCGGGGGCAGCTCCGGTAGCAAGGCGACCGTGGGGCTGGCGCACACCAAACTCGACTCGGCCGAAGCGATCGCGTACTGGCGGCCGGTGTGGAAGGAGCTGTTGGCGCAGCTCAGCTGACCGCCCGGCCGGTTCGGCGGGCCGGGCGGACGGCTGGTTCGCCGGGGGCTGAGCTCGTTGTCGTCGTCGTCGTGGTTTCGTCGTCGTCAGACCCGCGGTTCCTCGTCGGCACTCCAGCGCGACATCACCGTGCGGACATCGGCGTCGACCCGCGGCGGCGCCGCGCCCCTGGACGAGGCCAGGCGCGGTGCCGCGGCGGGCATGGGGAAGCCCTGGTCCTCCACGAAACCGGCGCGCTCGGTGGCCTGCGGATGGAGGGTCGCCTCGTGGAGCGTGAGGACAGGGGTGACGCAGGCGTCGAGGTTCTCGAACACCTCGGTCCACTCATCCCGGTCCCGACCCGCGAAGACACCCGAGAACACCTGGGTCAGGCCCGGCCAGTTCGCGGGGTTCCACCGATCGGCGAGGTCCGCCGAATCGAGCCCGAGCCCGCCCAGGAAGCGCTCGTAGAACACGTCCTCCAACGCCCCGACCGCGACGAACTGGCCGTCCGCGCACTCGTACGCACGGTAGAACGGCGCGGACCCGTCGAGCAGATTGGTCCCCCGACGCGGTGACCACCGGCCGGCGTGCTCCCACGAACGCAGGAGGGAGGTCAGGGAACTCGCGCCGTCCGCCATCGCGGCGTCCACGACCTGGCCCCTGCCGGTGCGCTCACGCTCATGGAGTGCGGCCAGTACGCCCACCAGCAGGAACATCGAGCCGCCGCCGAAGTTGCCGACATAGTTCACCGGGGGAACCGGCGGGCCGTTCGCCGGCCCCAGCGGCTCCAGCGCACCCGCCAGCGCCAGGTAGTTCACGTCGTGCCCCGCCCGGTGCGCGAGTGGCCCCTCCTGGCCCCAGCCCGTCATCCGCCCGTAGATCAACCGCGGATTGTCGGCGAGCAGGACGTCGGGGCCGAGGCCCAACTTCTCCATGGTTCCGGGCCTGCCACCCTCCAACAGGAGGTCGGCGTGACGCAGCAGGTCGCGGACCATGCGCAGTTGGTCGGGATCGGTCAGGTCCGCCTGCAGTTCGCCTCGCCCCCGGAGCATCCCGGCGTTGGGGTCGGTGACTCCGTCATCGTCCGCCCCGCGCGGCGGGCGCACGATCCGGACGACGTCCGCGCCCAGGTCTGCCAGCATCATGCCGGCGTGCAACAGGGGCCCGATGGCCTCCATCTCGACGACCCGGACGCCCGACAGGGGGCCGCCGTGCGGGGTCTCGGCGGCGTCGGCTGGGGTGCTGGTCACCGCCGCTCTGCCAGGGTGCGCGCCGGCTCGAGGTGGAAGTCGTCAGGATCCACCCGGTAGGTCATCTTCCAGTAGTCGTTGATGCGCCACGGCAGCACGGCCACGACCCGCCCGTCCGGATTGCGGTACCAGTTCTCCATGCCGGGATGGGTCCACACCATCTGCGCGTGCTGGCGGTCCACCGCCTCGTTGTAGCGATCGTTGACCTCGGCCTTGCACTCCACCACCCCGAGGTCGCGGGACCGCATGAGCTCGATCGCGTCCATGATGTAGCGGATCTGGCACTCGAGGATCGTGATGAAGCTCCCGCCGTGACCCAGGGCAGTGTTCGGCCCGGTCATGATGAAGAAGTTCGGGAGGTCGGGGGCGGTGATCCCGAGGTACGCGCGGGCGTCGTGCTCGCCCCACATCTCGGCGGTCGACGCACCCGACCGGCCGACGATGTCCATCGGGTACAGCACCCGGACGCTCTGGAACCCCGTGGCCATCACGATGATGTCCAGCTCGTGCTCCTGCCCCTCGGAATCCACCAGGCCGGTGGGGGTCACCGCGTCCACGCCCAGCGGGACCAGCTTCACGTGCGGCTTACGCAGCATCGCGAACCATCCGTTGTCCAACAGCATGCGCTTGCCGAACGGGGGGTAATCCGGCAACGACGCCTCGATCAGATCGGTGCGGTCACCGAGCTCGTCCCGCAGGTACCGCTCGTAGAACCTGCGGTGACCGTGGTTGGTGGCGTTGATCGACGCGGTGGGCTCGTCCCAGTCCGGGTCGACCTGCAGGGACGAGTAGACCTTGTCGTTGAAGATCCACGACAGTCGCGCGCGGTACCACTCGCGGTACCCCGGCACGTGGTCCATCAACCAGTGGACGTCCTCGTCGATGGTGGTGAAGTAGTCGTCGTTGGGCGCGATCCACTGGGGCGAACGCTGGAAGACGGTCAGTGACCCCACGCGGTCCACGATCGCCGGCCCGATCTGCATCGCGCTGGCGCCAGTTCCCACGATCCCCACACGCTTGCCACGCAGCGCCTCTGGGTCATCGAGCTCACTGGGCCACTCCGCCGAGTGGAACAGCTGTCCCCGGAATCCGTTCATGCCGGGAATCGCGGGCATCTTGGGCCGGTTCAGCAGCCCGACCGCGCTGATCAGCACCGGCGCATCGAGGATCTCCGACTCCCCGCCCGGCCCACGGACCGTCACGTGCCACAGCTGACGGTCCTCGTCGAACTCGGCGCGCGTCACCTCGTGGTTGAAGCGCACGTGCCGGTGGATGTCGTTCACCGACGCGAAGTCCTCGAGGTAGGACTGCACCTCGTCGCGCTTGCCGAAGTGGGTGGACCAGTTGTGCGGGAAGGAGCTGATCGAATACAGGTGGCTCGGGGTGTCCACCCCGGCCCCCGGGTACCGGTTCTCCCACCACGAGCCGCCGACGTCGGCGTTCTTCTCGAGGATGACGTGGGGGATCCCGGCATTGGTCAGCTCGACCGAGGCCAGCATGCCGGCGATCCCGGCGCCGATCACGATGGCATGGAGACGGTCCTCGCCGCGGTCGGAGGCGGGGTGGGGGGCTCGGTCGGGCGCCGTCTCGGGCGTGGTCTCGAGACCGGGCGCGGTCTTGGCGCGGGGTCCGTTGACGATCTCGGCCATCATCGGGCCGAAGTCCTCGGGCACGGTCTCACCGCAGGTGAAGTCGAGGATCGGGCCGACCTCGGACGCGGCGAGGGTGCGCCTCTCGGGCATACCCGCGTCCCACCACTGCTCGACCGCGGTGACCAACCCCTGCTGGATCTCGGCGCGGATCTCCTCGGGCAGTCCCCCGGTGGCGTTGTCGTCCATTCCCCTACTGCGGGTCGGCTGGAAACGGGGCTCGGTCCAGCGCTCGTCGCCGGTGAGTTCCAGCAGGACGGCGAGCATGGTCGGGATGTTGCCGCCACGCACTGCCGATCGAAGACGGGCCCGATCCTGTTCGCTGATGCTGTTCATAACGAGCGAGACTAACAGCAGTTAGTCTCCGCGGCCAGAGGTTGCCGGATTTCGGCCTGGTAGTTGTACGACCTCCGCTTGACGGCGTTTTCTCCGGCTGCCACTATGAGCCAAGTCATACTAACGATCGTCAGCCGCTATCGCCGGGGATCGAGCTCTTCAGCAGAAAGGCGCCACCAGCATGAACCCGACGACCGAGGCATCACGGACCGAGGCAGCACGCGGCCGGCCCCTGACGGCATACCAGTCGTCGCTCCTGGGTCGCGCCACCCTGGGGGATCAGCTCCGTCGCCACGCCCAGAGCCGGGCGTCCAAGCCCGCCATCGTCGCCTATGCGGGCGACGGCCAGCGGACCGTGACCACCTACGGGGACCTCAACGCGGACGCCAACCGGGCAGCCCACATGCTCCTCGACCTGGGCGTCACCCGAGGAGACCGGGTGGCGATCATGGCCCGAAACCGTGTCGAATCAGTGGTCGCCTACTACGGCGCGCTCAAGATCGGGGCCGCCTACTCCGGGATCAACGTGCTGTTCGGCGAGGCCGAGGTCCGCCAGCAGATCGAACACCTGGAGCCCGCGGCGATGGTCGTGGCCGCCGAGTTCCTGCCCGTCCTCACCGCGGCGCTCGAGCCCCTCGCGTCGCGCCCGGAACTCATCGTGATCGACGGCGCCCCCGGCCACCGGGACTTCCGGGACCTTCTCGACGCCGCGTCGGACTCCGAGCCCGACTGCGATGTGGACGAGCACGACCTCGCGATGATCGTCTACACCAGTGGAACCGAGGCGGCCCCCAAGGGCGTGATGCTGCCCCACCGCAACTACCTCATCTCCACCGCACCTGCCTATACCTGGGGCCTGCGCTGCCGGGACGACGACGTCTGGCTGTACGTCATGCCGTTCCACACCATCGCGGGGATCGGCTCCCTGACGTCTCTCCTCCTGCTGGGCGCGACTCTCGTCCTTCCGGCGAGCCTCGACCCCGCCGTCGCGCTCGACATGATCAAGACCGAACAGATCACCGTCCTCGCCCAGACCCCGACGTTCTTCCTCTCACTGGCGGACCACCCCGACTTCGGCCCCGAGACCGTGGGCACGGTCGAACGCTGCCTCACCTACGGCGGCCAGGTGCTGCCCCGGACCGTCGACGCCTGGCACCACGCCGCGCCCCGGTCGGTCTGGGGGACGTACTGGGGACAGTCCGAGCTGACCCAGCTGGGCTCGGTGGGCTGGTTCAAGCGGCTCGAGGACGTCCCCGACCAGGACCCCACCTGGATCGGCAAGCCCGTGGGGCACCTCGAGGTCAAGGTCGTCGACGCCGACGGAGCCGAGGCCGAGAGCGGCGAACTCCTGTGCCGGACGCCTTCGGTGATGGCCGGCTACTTCAAGGAACCCGAGAAGACCGCCGCCGTACTGGAGGGTGGCTGGGTCCACACCGGCGACATCGTCCGCCGCGACGCGGAGGGCAATCTGTTCTTCCTCGACCGCAACAAGGACATGATCAAGACCGGCGGATACAACGTCTCCTCCCAGGAGGTCGAGCGCGAGCTGCAGCAGCATCCCGACGTGGTGCGCTCCGCTGTCGTCGGACTGCCCGACGAGCGCTGGTCCGAGGTGGTCACCGGGTTCGTGATCGCCCGCGCCGGCAGTGGGATCACCGGCGACGAACTCCGAGACCACTGCAAGAAGACCCTTGCGGGCTATAAGGTCCCCAAGGAGATCACCATCGTGGACGAGCTCCCCGTGGACCCCCAGGGCAAGCTCCTCAAGAGGGAGCTGCGCCGCCTGTACGCGAAGGACTGAGACGCTGAACACCGACCCCGCCCCCTCGATCTCGCCGACCCGCGAGGGGGACTCCGCACCTGCCCCGGGCAGCCGACGCGACGCCATCCTCACCGCGGCCGCCCGCTACTTCGCCGCCGAGGGCTACCACTCCGCCGGCATGCGGGGCATCGCGGACTCCGTGGGCATCAAGGGGGCGAGCCTCTACAACCACTTCGGGTCCAAGGAGGAGATCCTCTACGCGATCGCGCTGAAGATGACCCGCGACCCGGTGGAGGAACACCTCGTCGTCCTCGATGAGCCCGGTTCCCCTGCGGAACGCCTGACCAGGTTGATCGGCGTCCACCTGCGCCACCTCGCCGTCCACCGGGTCGAGCACCTGGTGAGCCTCAGGGAGCTCGCGGCGCTGACCCCCGAACACCGCGACCACGTCGTGGACTACCGCAAGTACTACCAGCGGCGGGTCCGCGACGTGGTCGCCGCAGGCGTCCGGACTGGCGAGTTCCACGTGGCGGATCCGTTGCGCGCGTCCGTCGCCTCGCTCGACCTCATGAACGGCGTGAGCTGGTGGCTGCGCGACGACCACAACGTCGACGCGCTCGTGGACACCTACGTCGACTACATCGTCGGCGGCATCCTGCGCCACGATGCGGGTGCTCCCCCGCCGCACGACGGACCCGCCACCGAGGGTTGATGGCCCCCACCAGGGCGTGACCCGCTCAGCGGACACAAGACGATCGGCCCCCGACCACCTGCCGCAGGTGGTCGGGGGCCGATCTCGTCAGTGGCTCGCCGCAGGCGTCAGAGTGCGCGCCGCAGCACGGGGACCAGCGCGTCCGCGCCGTCGATCGGGTTGGGGTTGGTCCCGCACCAGATGTCCTTGAACGTGTACATCGCCAGATCGGGCAGGTCCTCCTCGGACAGGCCGACCTCCGTGAGGGTCTGCGGCATGCCGAGCTCACGGATGAGCTCCTCGGCGAGCTCGTGGGCGGGCCGGTCCGGCTGCCCGAACGCCACACTGATCAGCGCCTGCCGGTGCTCGTTGACGGGACGGTTGTGCTCCAGCGCGTGCGGGGCCATCACACAGGAGGTGTAGCCGTGCGGCACCTTGAAGGACCCGCCGAGCGCGTGCCCCACGGCGTGACTGACACCCATGTCGAGGCCGGCGACGATGGCGACCATCGACGACCAGGCACCCACCTGGCACATCAGCCGGGCGTCCATGTCCTCCGGGTTGGCCTTGACCCGGGTCAGCCCCTCGGACAGCAGGCGGATCGCGTTCATCGCCATGCCGTCGTAGTACCCGTTGGACTTGAGCGAGCCCAGGGTCTCGAAGGCGTGGTCGAGCGCGCGGACGCCCGTCGAGAGCCACAGCCATTCCGGGGTGTGGCGGGTGATGGCGGGGTCCAGGATGACGGCCTTCGGGGTCATCGCCGGGTGGACGTACCCCTCCTTCACGTTGGTCTTCTCGTCCGTGGACCCGGCCAGTGCGTTGAACTCGCCGCCCGCCAGGGTCGTGGGGGCGATGACGACGGGGATACGCGGCGGCGCGAACGACGGCGCGGACACCGAGGTGTCCTCATTGACCTGCATGTGGAAGGGGTCCATCGCGTCGGTGTCCCGCACGTCGTGCTCGAGCATCACCGCGAGGATCTTGGTCAGGTCCGTCGCGGAACCGCCGCCCACACACAGCAGCATGTCGGGACGGGCCTCGGCCGCCACCTTCGTCGCAGCGATCACGTCCTCACGCGGGACATGCGGGCGGACTGCGTCGAAGAGGCCCACGAACCGCGGTCCGAGGGCGTCGGTGATGCGGGTGATCTCATCCGTCTGGGAGTTGAGGGTTCCGCTGCACACGATGAAGACGCGCTGCGCGCCGAGCAGGTCCGCTTCCTGCACCGCGGCCTCCGCCACCGGCGTCCCGGTATGGACCCTCTCCATCGACGGCATGGAGACAAGTGATGACTGCATGAGATGACCATCTTTCTCATCGAGACTCGAGCCCTGTGATCCCGGTCCTGCCGGCCGCGGCCACCGCGCAGGGGCCGTGAAGGGGCTGAGCTAACGTTCGCCGGCCTGCTGTCGCACGTCGGCGTGACTAACAGTGGTTACCCTACAGAACAGTTGTGGTCCACACCACAGTTAATTTCGCCGGGCGGGGATCGGGCCCACGCGGGCGACCCCAGAGCTCGATGGTTCGCCGAAGTTGCAGGTAATCACACCTGCGATCGGAGCAATGCTGCGGCCGACGCCGATAGCGGACGCCGCACGAGGGGTCGAGAAGAACGCGACGAGCCGGAAACCTAACCACCGTTTGCCCACTGTTGCCGACCTCCGACGGTTCGGCCCACCGAGTGACTGTGCGCGCTCGAGGCAGCTGCGCTCCTCGTCGTCGTCGACCTTCCAGGGGGCACCAACGTCGCTGCACGCCCACCATCGCTGCCACACGACGCATCCGCGCGCAAAGCCTGCAGCCGCCCACGAAAATTCGTGAGCGGCTGCAGGATTCGCGCGCGGCTGAGGGGGACGCGGGGTGGGCGCGGCGGGCGAGGGACGCGGGGCGGGCGGGGGACGCGGTGCGGGCGGGGGACGCGGTGCGGGCGGGGGACGCGGTGCGGGCGGGGTGGGCGGCGGTGGCGGCAGGAGGGGCCGACCGCGGGAGAGCGTCGGTCAGTCGTCGGCCGCCGCCAGCCGCTTCTCGTCGATCGTGCGGTCAAAGACGAACGCGTACAGCAGCCCCGCGCCGACGGCCGTGTACGGCCAGATGAAGTAGACGATGACGCCCATCGACATCGGCAGGCTCCAGAGGGTGGCGTCGCCGCTCGCGGTGAGGACCGACCACAGCACCAGCACGCCCAGACCGCCGCAGTAGGCACCGATGGCGATCGAGGACATCCGGTCCCAGGTGCCGTCGGCGCGCAGTGAGCCCAACAGCATCATGGCCAGCGCGAACAGCGGCACGGAGAGGAACACCATCTGCCAGGTGTCGGTGAGCATCCCGATCAGGGCGAAGGCGGCGACGCCGACGAACGCGTGGACGAGGGCTCCCGCGCGCGTGTGCTCGGGGACGGGGGCGCCGGAACGGGCGAGTGCAGTCAGGTCAGACATTGTCGGTCCTTTCGGTGGACGCGGCGTTCGGGGTGGTCGCGGCGTTCGAGGTGGTCGCGGCGTTCGGGGTGGTGGCGGCCGCACCGGTGAGCGGGCGCGTGGCGGTGGCGCCGGGGCCGCCGTAGAGATGCTCCAGCGTGGCGTCGGGGTGACGGTTGGTCGTCATCAGCGAGACCACGTAGAACAGCAGCACCGACACGAGCAGCGAGATGCCGCCCACCTGCATGAACGCCGGGACCGTGATGACCTCCCGCGCGGCGAGCGAGGTGATGATCATGTTGCCGAGGATCGCGAACGCGATCGTGACGGTCGCGGCCGTGGCGGTGGCGCGGTGCCAGTAGATCGACATCACCACCGGCCCCAGCAGGGCGGCGGCGAACGCGGCCCAGCCGAGCGCGCCGAGCAGGAACACCACCTGCGACAGGAACAGGGTCAGCAGCACGGAGAGCACCACGAGGGTCAGCGAGGCGACCCGGCTCCACAGCACCTCGCGGACCACCCGCACGCCGAACGCGGCGGGCAAGTCCCGCATCATCGACGCGGCGCCGATGGTTATGAAGCTCGAGGCCGAGGACATGATCGCGGCGAGCAGGCCGGTCAGGGCGATGCCGCCGACGATCGGGTGCGTCACCGAGTCGAGGAACCAGATGGCGGTGTCGTCGATGTTCTCCAGCTCCGGGGCGTCACCGGTGACGACCATCGAGCGGGTGGCCAGGCCGATGCCCACCGAGAACAGGGTGGTCACCGCGTAGGCGATGCCGGCCACGGCGGCGCCCCACTTGAGCTGCGTCATGTCGCGGAGCATGAGGAACTTGGTGAGCAGCTGCGGCTGTCCCACGGCACCCACAAAGATGAGCAGACCGAAGGCGAAGATGTACGTGGGCGACTTGACCCCGTCGATCGCCAGCAGTTCGGCGCTGGTCGAGGAGATGGTCTCGAGCATCGGGCTCCACCCGCCGGCCACCTGGACGGCGAAGAAGAACAGCCCCACGGACATGACCACCATGAGCACGCCCTGCACGAGGTCGGTCCACACGGCCGCGAGCATGCCGCCGGCCATCGTGTACCCGGCCACGACGAGCGAGCCGATCCACGCACTGGTCGCCACAGACGTGCCCAGCAGGAGCGAGATGATCACGCCGATCGAGGTGACCTGCGCCGTCATGTACGCGATCGACGCGATGAACACCGCGACCGACATTGTGGCGTGGGAGGTGCGGTCCTGGAAGCGGATCCGGATGAGGTCGGGCACCGAGTAGACACTGTGCTTCTTGCCGATCCAGTTCAGGCGGCTGCCCAGCAGGAACCAGGCGGCGGCGAACCCGAACGGCGCGAAGAGCCCGACGGCGATGAGCGCCTGCAGGCCCCAGGAGTACGTCTGCCCGGTGCCGCCGACCATGCCCCAGCCGGACTGGATGGACGAGAAGCTGGCGATGGCCATCACGAAGAAGCCGAGCGACTGGCCGGCCACGAGGAATTCCTTGGCCGACTTCATCTTGGTGTTGGCCCACGCGCCGATGGCGAACATGAGCACGAAATAGGCGAGAACCACGCCTATGACTACGGGATTGTTCATTTCGCGTCCTCTGAGTGGGTGGCGCGAAGCTGCGCTGGGTGATCAGCGCGCAGCTGCGCGCGGCGGATCTTGCCGGTGTTGGTGGTGGGGAGCTCGTCGAGGAAGACGACCTCACGTGGGTACTGGTAGAAGGCCAGCCGTTCCTTGACGAAGGCCTGGATCTCGGCGGCGAGCTCGGGTGAGCCGGTGGCGCCCTCGCCGAGGACGACGTACGCGACGATCGCCTCGCCGCGCAGCTCGTCCGGCACGCCGATCACGGCCACCATCTCGACGGCACTGTGGCGCAGGATCTGGTCCTCGATCTCGCCGGGGCCCACGCGGTAGCCGGCCGAGGAGATGAGGTCGTCGTTGCGGCCGGAGAACCAGAAGTTCCCCTCGTCGTCGACCTTGGCGAGGTCCCCGGTGTGCAGGACGCCGTCGGCGGTCTTCTCCGCGGTCTTCTCGGGCGCGTTCCAGTAGCGCAGGAACGCGTTGGGGCTGGGCAGCCGCACGCAGATCTCGCCGACCTCCCCCGCCGCGACGGGCTCGCCGAGGTGCTCGCCACGGCTGTCGAGCAGCACGAGGTCGAACCCGGGCGTGGGGCGGCCCATCGAGCCGGGCGGGGTCGAGAACTCGGCGTGACACGTGCCCACGATGAGATTGCATTCGGTCTGGCCGTAGATCTCGTTGACCTGCACGCCCAGCGCTTCGCGCGCCCATTCGGCCACGGCCTCGCCGAGCGCCTCGCCGCCGGAGAACGCGGCCCGCAGCCCGGTGCGCGAGTAGTCCACGTCGGAGGCGCGCATCATCTTGAGGATGGTCGGCGGCAGGAATGAGCAGGTCACGCCGTGTCGACGGAGGATGTGCTCGACGGTCTCCGGGCTGGGCCGCCGGGTGGAGGCGACCACGGGCACACCGCTGTAGAGGCTGGGCAGCAGTACGTCGAGCAGCCCCCCGGCCCACGCCCAGTCGGCCGGGGTCCAGAACACGTCGGCGGCGCTTTCCCCCGCCGCGGGGAACCCGTCGAGCGCGCGCACGACGCCCGGCATGTGCCCCAGCACGACCCGGTGGCCGTGGAGCGCGCCCTTGGGCTGGCCGGTGGTTCCGGAGGTGTAGATGAGCAGCGCGGGGTCGTCGGGTCCGGTGTCGGCGACGACGACGGCGAGGTCCGCCTCCTCCGCCACCGCGAGCGGCAGCACGGTGAGCGTGCCGGAATCCGCCGCTGGACTGCCATCCGCGCCAGCGCCCGCCACGGCTCCGTCGGCGGCCGCCGCAGCTGACTCGTCGACCGCCGGGGCCGTACCCGCCGCGTGCATCGCCCCGGCCACCGGCGACGTCGCGGCCGGAACCGCATCGCCGGTGACGAGCACGGTGCGCAGCTCGGGCAGCTCGGCGAGCTCGTCGGCCAGGCGCGCGTAGCAGTCGGCGTCGAACACGGCCGCGACCGAGCCGGAGTCGCCCATGCGGAACAGCGCCGCCTCGGGACCGAACTTCACCGACAGCGGCACCGCGATGGCGCCCATGAGGTACGCGGCCATGTGCGCCACGGCGGTCTCGGCGGACTGCGCGCACATCACGGCGACGCGGTCACCCTCGCCGACCCCGCGCTCCCGCAGGAACGTGATGAGCCGGCGGGCGCGCTCGCCGAGTTCGCCGAATGTGGTGATCTCCGGCGGGTCGTCGCCGCGGTCCACCACGATCGCGGGTGCGCCCTCCGGATGCACGTCCGTGCACGCGGCGCCGATGTTGAATCGTTCCGGGATCTCCCAGTGGAAGCCCTCGGGCCGCAGTGGCGGACTCCACGGGCGCCGCTCTGTGATCTCGTTCACGTCGTCTGGCATGCCCTGAACCGTAGGAGTGGTGTGGACCACATACAATGGAGATTCCCCCTAGCTTCGGAGTGTGCTCATGTCTGAATCTCCATCCACCCCGTCCAGCACCTACGAGTTCCTCACCCTCGACGTCACCGACGGCATCGCGCTGGTCACCCTGGGCCGGCCGCCGGTCAACGCCCTGTCCCGCGCGATGCAGGAGGAACTCCGCGCGGTGGCCGGCGAGGTCTCCGGCCGCGACGACGTCGACGCCGTGGTGTTCACCGGCAGCGAGCGCGTCTTCGCCGCCGGTGCCGACATCAAGGAGATGCGGAACATGCCGTATGCCCGGATGGTCGCCGAGGCCCGCGAGCTGCAGTCCGCGTTCACGGCCGTCGCCGCGATCCCCCAGCCCACCGTCGCCGCCATCACCGGCGCGGCCCTGGGCGGCGGCATGGAACTGGCCCTGTGCTGCGACCGGCGCATCGCCGAGGACAAGGCCAAGCTCGGCCAGCCCGAGATCCTGCTCGGCATCATCCCCGGCGCCGGCGGCACGCAGCGCCTCACCCGGCTCGTCGGCCCGGCCGTGGCCAAGGACCTCTGCCTCACCGGCCGCACGCTCACCGCCGCCGAGGCCCTCGAGCTGCGCGCGGTCGAGGAGGTCGTCCCGGACGGGCAGGCCGTCACCCGCGCCCTCGAGTGGGCCCGGCAGTTCGTCGGCGGACCCCGTATCGCGCTGCGGGCCGTCAAGGAGGCCGTCGACCGCGGTATCGAGGTGGACCTCGACACCGGGCTGGCCATCGAGCGCGCCCTCTTCGCCGGACTGTTCGCCACCGAGGACCGCGAGATCGGCATGCAGTCGTTCATGGACTCCGGCCCCGGCAAGGCGCAGTTCACCGGCCGCTGAAGCCCGCTCGAGCCATGGCCGTCGACCTCGCCCTCGGGCTGCGCGACGTCCTCGACGCCTCCGCCGAGCTCGCCTCGGCGGAGGACGAGGACGCCGTGCTGCACATCGCCATCCGCAGGGCCCGCCAACTCGTGGGCACCGACCTGGCCTACGTCATGCTGCTCGACCCCGAGCGCGGCGACACCTACATGCGGATGGCCGAGGGCGCCACCAGCCCCAGGTTCGACACCATCCGCCTGGGCATGGGACTCGGCCTGGGCGGGCAGGTCGCCGAGGCCATGGCCCCCCGCTGGACCCGCAACTACCTCGTCGACGAGCAATACACCCACGTCATCGACCCGATCATCGTCGAGGAAGGCCTCACCGCGATCCTCGGCGTCCCCGTGCGCACCCACGGCCGGCTCACCGGGATGCTGTTCACCTCCGATCGACGCGAACGCGACTTCACCCAGGACGAGATCACCCTCCTCGCGCTCCTCGCCGACCAGATCTCGGCCGCCCTCACCGCCGCCGAACGCACCTCCCGCCGCCAGCGGGACCTCGACTCCACCCGCGACGCCCTCGACATCGCCCACGCCGAGACCACCCGCCTGTCCGCCACCGTCGACCTGCACGAACGGCTCACCCGGCTGGTCATCTCCGGCACGACCGTCCCCGAGATCGTCGACCTCGTGGTGGACCTCGAGGGAGGCACCGCCGCCGTGTTCGACCTCGCCCACCGGGAGATCGGCTCGGCCCGCTCCCCCGAGGGACCGCCCGTCGACCTGCTGCGGCAGGTCCTGGCCAAGGTCGGCGCGGACTCCGAGTCCGCGACCACCGCGGTCACCAGGTCGGAGGACGGCCACCTCGTCGTCGTCACCCCTGTCGTCACCGGACCTGACCACCTCGGGTACGTCGCCTTCGCCAGCCGCGGGACCGTGCCCGCCATCCGGCCCGTCCTCGCGCGCGTGAGCTCGGTGATCGCGCTGATCCTGCTGGGGCACCGCGCGCGCGACGAGGCCGACAACCGCGTGCGTGGCGAGCTGCTCGCCGAGGTCCTGTCACCCGGCGAGCACGACCTCGAGGCCATCGCCCGGCGGGCCGCCCTGCTCGGGGTGGACGTGGACGCCGACCTCGTGGCGCTGGTGATCACGCCCGCCGAGGCCCGGATGACACGGGCGCTGGAGACCGAGTGCCGCTCCCTCGCCCGCGCCGACGACGGGCTGGTCACCACCTACGGCGACCGCGGCGTGATGCTGCTGCCCGGCACCGACGCCGGCGCCACCGCCCGCGACGTCGCCGCCCGACTGTCCGCGCACCGGGCGACCGTCGGCGCCGCCGGACCGATTGCCGGTATCGCCGGGCTCGCGGAGGTGGGCGACCACGTCGAGCGGGCCGGACGGGCTGCGCGGCTGCTCATCGCGCTCGACCGGGCAAGTGACGGCGCCGCCACCGAGGAGCTCGGGCTGTACGGGCTGCTGTTCAGCGAGGTCGACCGCGAGTTCGTCACGCAGTTCATCGAGCGCAACCTCGGCCCGGTGCGCGACTTCGACCGCACCCGCGGCACCGCGCTACTCGACACGCTCGAGGCGTGGTTCGCCGCCGACGGCAGCCCCTCCGCCACCGCCGAGCGGCTGTTCGTGCACGTCAACACCGTGTACCAGCGGCTCGACCGGCTGGACCAGGTGCTGGGCACCGGCTGGCGCCGCGGCGACCGCGCGCTCGAGCTGCGGCTGGCGCTGCGGTTGGCGGAGTTGCGGGGGGCGTGAGGTGCGGGGGCCCGACCCAGACCTGGGGTGCCCTGAACGGGCCGTGCAGGGCACCCCAGGTCAGCGGCGGTTTCGACGCAATGCGGCAGGGGCCGGCTGTCCGGCGGCAGGCTCAGACGACGGTGCCCGGCACGACCACTGGGTCGACTGCCGGGAAGTTGCTCTTCGCGTAGCCGGCGATCGATCGGATGCCCGCGATGTTGATCGTCCCGCCCACGGCTGCGCCCGCCACGGGCACGACCTTGACCAGGTTGATGGACCCCGTGGTGCCGAACTTGGTGACCAGACGGAAGCCCACCGCCTTGTTGATCTTGGTCAGGACAGTGCCCGGAACCCTTTTCAGGGCCGCGACGGCCGTCTTGGTGCCGATCTCGACTCCGGCCTTGGACATCGCCTCGACACCGGCGGATCCGATCAGCGACACCGCGATGACACTGCGGACCTCCTCGCTGTGAACGTCATATCCGCGCAGGTGTGCGACCGCCGCGATCATGCGGGTGGCTCGCGTGTAGAAGACGGTGACATCCGTGGGAATGGCCACCGCCATCGTGGCCAGCCCACCGAGTCCGGACACGAACCCCGACGCGCCCACGACCCTGGTGTGCGTGGCGATGATCCGCTTGATGGCCTTTTCGGCGTCGCCACCGGAGTGCTTGAGTGCCTCGGCGGCGATGGTCTCGGCACCCTTGACCGGTCCGAAACCGTTCACTCCCGAATCGAGGATGAAGTTGATGGTGGCCGTGGCCGCCGTCTCCATATCGCCTTCAGAGATCGACTTGGTGATCTCCTTGACACGCTTGGGTTGGGCAATCGCCATGAGGGGGCGCCTTTCGGACAGGCCTGAGGGGGACGGTTCGCTCTCACTGCGGCCGCTAAGTGAGCCCGTGCGCCGGGGAGGGAGTCTCGGCACTGGGAAAGAGAATAAACACTCTTTGCCCCGAGCAGTTAACGGTGTCGACTATTCGGTGCGGGACGCGCGCCCGCGGCGTGGCCGGCCCGAGCCCTCTGACCTGGGGCGCCCTGCACGGGTCGTCCAGGGCACCCCAGGTCAGCGGCGGTTTCGGCGGGCGGCGGCCCGGGTGCAGGCGGAGGCGCTGTCGGGCGGCGCGGTCGGTCGGCGCGGACTCAGATCGCCAGCGCCGCCGACACCTCGTGGGCGGCGGTCGCATCAGAGGCGCCTGAGTGCGAGATCCGCCCGGACTCCATGACGTAATAGACGTCGGAGGCCCGCAGCGAGAAGCCCACGTGCTGTTCGACCAGCAGGACCGAAAGGTCACCGCGGGAGGCGAGGTCCACGATGATGCGCTCGATCTCGGCCACGACGTTGGGCTGGATGCCCTCGGTGGGCTCGTCCAGCACCAGCATCCGCGGCTCGGTGATGAGCGTCCGGGCGATCGCCAGCTGCTGACGCTGACCGCCGGAGAGCAGGCCGGCCTTGCGGTCGAGCAGTTCCTTGAGCGCCGGGAACAGGTCCAGAGACTCGTCGATCAGCGCCTTACCGCGCTTGCGCCCGTCGGCGACCACCTGGAGGTTCTCGGCCGTCGTGAGCTGGGTGAACGACTGCTGACCCTGCGGGACGTAGCCGATCCCGCGGGCCACCCGCGCGTGCGGCCGCAGGGAGGTGATGTCCTCGCCGTCGAACTCGATCGTCCCGCCCTTGCAGGGCAACAGTCCCACCGCGGTCCGCAGCAGCGTCGTCTTGCCGGCACCGTTGTGGCCGAGGATCGCGGCCACTCCCCCGGCTGGGACCTCGAGGTCGACACCGTGGACGACCTCCGAGCCCCCGTAGCCCGCGCGGACGCCGGTCATCTTGAGCAGTGCGGTCATCGTGGGGACTCCTCGGTCTCGTCTTCCAGCTCGGTGCCGGTCGCGGCGGCGGTGCCCAGGTAGACCTGCTGCACCTTGGGGTCGGCCTGGATCTCGGCGACGGTGCCCTCCGCGAGCACCTTGCCGGCGGCCAGGACGGTGACGGAGGTGGCGAACGCGCGCATGAAGTCCATGTCGTGTTCCACCACCACGACGGTTCGGTCGGCGGCGATGCGCTGCAGCAGCTCGCCGGTGGCCTGACGCTCCTCGGCGCCCATCCCGGCGACGGGCTCGTCGAGCAGCATGACGTCGGAGTCCTGGACCAGCAGCATGCCGATCTCCAGCCACTGTTTCTGCCCGTGCGCCAGCACCCCTGCCTTGGTGCCGGCGAGGTGCCCGAGCCCGATGGTCTCGAGCGCATCGGCGACCCTGTCCTCCCGGCCGTGGCGACGCCGCAGCAGGGTGAGCGGGCCGCGGTCGGCGCCGGCGGCGATGTCGAGGTTCTGCTCCACGGTGAGGTCCTCGAACACCGACGCCGTCTGGAAGGTGCGGCCGATGCCCATCCTGGCGATCTTGTGCGTCTTCATCCCCAGCACCGGCTGCCCCGACTTGTCGACGGTGCCGGTGGCGGGCACGAGCCCGGTGATCGCGTCGACGACGGTCGTCTTGCCGGCGCCGTTCGGGCCGATGAGGAAGCGCAGGTCGCCCTGGATCAGCGTGAGGTCGACGCCGTCCACGGCCTTGAACCCGTCGAACGTCACCGTCAGATCGCGGACCTCGAGGTAGGTGCCGGCGCCTCCCTCCCCGGAGCGAGTCCGGGCGTTCTTGCGGGCGCCGGAGCCGGGCAGGCCGATCTCGGCGCCGGTCAGGGTGCCCGCAGAGAGGGCGGCACCGATGCCGAAGGCGGTGGTCGGGGTCATCGGGACTCCTCGGGGGAAGCGGCGCCCGGCGCCGACGAATCGGGATCAGGTTCGGCGACGCCGGTGGTGGCGGGCCGGTCGGAGGTGGCGGCGCTCGTCGTCGTCGTTGTCGTCGTCGTTGTCGTTGTCATTGCGGGGGTGTCCTTCGCCCGCCGACGCCGCATCACGAACAGCGACGCCAGGCCACCGGGCAGGAACCCCACCACCACGATGAACAAGATCCCCTGCAGGTAGGTCCACTGCGACGGGTAGGCCTCGGAGAACGCGGTCTGCGCCCACGCCACCCCGATCGCGCCGAGCACCGGGCCGAGCAGGGTGGCGCGGCCGCCGATCGCGACGCCGATGAGGAACGCGATCGAGGGCGCGATACCGATCGCCGACGGCGAGATGATCCCGACGATCGGCACGAACAGCGCCCCGGCGAGCCCCGCGGCGAAGGCGGCCACGGCGTAGGCGAACGACTTGACCATCGCCGGGTCGTAGCCGAGGAACCGCACGCGCTCCTCCTGGTCACGGACGGCCACGAGCAGCTCGCCGAACCGGGAGTTCATGAGCTGGCGCACCAGCAGCACCACCAGGAGCAGCGCGCCGCCGGCGAGGAAGTACAGCATCCGCCGGTTGGCAGGGTCGGACAGCGCGAACCCGAAGAACCCGGTGAAGCGGTTGAGCCCGTTGGACCCGCCCAGCTCCGGCCGGCTCACGAGGAAGATCGCGGCGGCCGCGGCCAGGGCCTGCGAGAGGATCGCGAAGTAGGCGCCCTTGACCTTGCGGTTGAACACCAGGTAGCCGAACCCGAACGCCAGCAGCGGCGGCACCAGCAGGATCACCGCGAGCGTGAACCCGGGCGAGGCGAACGGCACCCAGTACCCGGGCAGCGCGCGCATCCCGGCGATCTGCATGAAGTCGGGCAGTGCGTCGGCGCCGCCGCGGTCGCGGGCGTCGGAGATCTTGAGGAACATCGCCATCGCGTACGCGCCCACGCCGAAGTACACGCCCTGGCCCAGGGTGAGCATGCCGCCGCGCCCCCACGCCAGACCGATGCCGCTGGCGACGATCGCGTAGCAGAAGAACTTGGCCAGCAGGCTCAGGCGGAAATCGGACAGCAGCGCGGGCGCGAGGCCGAAGATGATCAGCGCGGCCACCGCGAGCGCGGCCCAGAACGTCCACCGTGGCCGCTCGGCGTCGCCGGTGAGCAGGCGCCGGGCGCGGGTGCGCCGGGGCGGCGCGGCGGCGGGATCGGCGGCGGTGGTGGCAGCGGAGTCGGCGGAGTCGGCGCCGCCAGCCGCTCGGGTGACGGAGATGGTCTTGGTCATGCCAGGCTCCTGGTCTTGACGGCGAACAGGCCCTGCGGGCGCACCTGCAGGAAGATGATGATGGCGACAAAGACGAGCACCTTGGCCACCGACGCGGTGGTGGAGTACTCGAAGAACGAGTGCAGGACCCCGAGCGCGAACGCCGCGATCACGGCGCCCCGCAGCTGGCCGAGGCCTCCCACGACCACCACGAGGAACGCGTCGATGAGGTACGACTGGCCGATCGTGGGGCTGGTCGAGCCGATGAGCGTGAGCGCCACCCCGGCGACGCCGGCCAGGCCGGAGCCGATGAAGAAGGTGGTGATGTCGGTACGGCGGGAGCTGATGCCCGACGACTCGGCGAGGTCACGGTTGAGCGTGACCGCACGGATGCGGCGGCCCATGGGCGTAAACTTCATTGCGGCCATGACCGCGGCGACGCAGGTGATCGCCAGGACGAAGATGAACACGCGAGTCAGCGGCACCGACGCGCCGAGCAGTTCGACACTGCCGCGCAGGAACTCCGGCACCGCCACGTTGACGGCCGGGGCGCCCCAGATGTCGCGGGCGATCTGCTGCAGGACCAGGCCCACACCGAACGTCACGAGCAGAGTGTCGAGTGGACGGGCGTAGAGACGCCTGATGAGCGTCACCTCGAGCAGCACGCCGAGCAGGCCGCCGACGACGAAACCCAGAACCAGGGACAGCAGCAGGCTCATCCCGGAGGCGGCGGTGATCTGCTGGACGACGTAGGCGGTGTAGCAGCCGGCCATGATGAACTCGCCGTGGGCCATGTTGATGACGCCCATCTGGCCGAACGTCAGGCTCAGGCCGAGGGCGGCGAGCAGGAGGATGGAGCCGATGCTCAATCCGGTCGCGAGTTGTCCGATGAGGATGTCCACATCGGCTCCTTTCTCCGGGTCCCGCCCTCCCCTCCGCCGCTCCCGACTGACGGGCCGGGAGCGGGGTGGGTCGGGCGGGATGGGCGGGGCTGGGTGATCCGGGCTGACGGTCGGGCGTCAGTTCCCGGATAGATCGCCGGCCCAGTCGTAGGACTCGAGGAACGGGTCGGGCTCGATCGCCTCGCCGGAGCTCCACACCTCGTAGATCAGGCCGTCGGGGCGGATCTCGCCGACGATCGCGGTCTTAGAGATGTGGTTGTTCTCGCCGTTGATGGTGACGGTGCCCTCAGGGGCGTCGAAGCTGACGCCGTCAGCGGCGTCCTGGATGGCGTCGACGGCGAAGGAGTCCGCCTTCTCGACCGTGTTCTTCCACAGGTAGACCGAGGTGTACGCGGCTTCCATCGGATCGGAGGTGACGCGGTTCGCGCCGTACTTCGCCTTGAACGCCTCGACGAACGCGGTGTTCTCCGGCGAGTCGATCGTCTGGTAGTAGTTCCACGAGGTCAGCTGCCCCTCGATGTTCGCCGCGCCGATGCCCTGGACCTCCTCCTCGGCGATCGACACGCTCACCACCGGGGTGTCCTCGGCGGACAGGCCGGCGTTGGAGTACTCGCGGAAGAACGCCACGTTGGAATCGCCGTTGAGCGTGTTGAACACGGCGTCCGGGTTTGCGGTGCGCACCTTGTTGACGATGGTCGAGAAGTCGGTCGAGCCCAGCGGGGTGTAGTCCTCGCCGAGGATCTCGACCTCGTTCGCCTCGGCCCACGCCTTGATCACGCGGTTGGCGGTCTGCGGGAAGACGTAGTCCGAGCCCACCAGGTACATGGACTTCACACCCTGCTCTTTGAGGTACTCCAGGGCGGGGACGATCTGCTGGTTGGTGGTGGCACCGGTGTAGAAGATGTTCTCCGACGCCTCGAGGCCCTCGTACTGCACCGGGTAGTAGAGCAGCGCGTTGGCGTCCTCGACCACCGGCAGCATCGCCTTGCGGGACGACGAGGTCCAGCCGCCGAAGATCGCCGCCACGCAGTCACTGGTGATGAGCTTCTGCGCCTTCTCCGCGAACACGGCCGGGTCGGACGCGCCGTCCTCCACCACGGGGACGATCTGCTTGCCCAGCACGCCACCCTCGGCGTTGATCTGCTCGATCGCCAGGGCGACCGAGTCACGCACTGTCTTCTCGGAGATGGCCATCGTCCCGGACAGCGAGTGCAGCGAACCGACCTTGATGGTGTCGCCGGAGGTGTCCACACAGGACTCGGCGGCGGCCGCGGCGGTGTCACCGGTCCGGCTGCCGCAGGCGGTGAGCGCTCCCGCGCCCAGGAGCACGAGGCCGGCGGTGGCCAGCGCGCGCCGGGTGCGGGTCGTGCGCGGCGTCTGGCCCGGGCGCGCTGACTTCCCAGAGGAGAGAGAGGTGGAGTTCACGTGGTTGACCTGACCTTCACTGACCGGCTGTCGAGGCCTCCCGCGGGCTGCGGGTCTCGAAGCGCGATGCGGATAAAGGTATGGCCATGATGTGAGTCAGCTGAGTCGCCGGTGTTTCGCCGCCGTTGCCTCTACCGACGTTGTGTGAACGCTGTGTGACGCAGAGTCTGGAGCCGCCGGGCGCGGAGCGCGGTCAGTTCTTGCGCAGGTCCGGCGCCGGGGCGCCCAGCAGGTGCACGCGCGCGGCGGACCAGACCGCGCGCACCGCTGCCTCCACGTTCTCCTGCCCCCGGCCCAGCACCCGCAGCCAGGCGCCGCAGCCGTCCGGCAGGGTGCTCACCCCGCACCGCACCGCCGCATCGGGGTCATCTGAGCCCCGGGCCGCGGCCCCGGCTGCCGCGTCAGCCGCCGCGTCAGCCGCGGCCCGCATGACCGCCGCGAGCGCGTCGGCCGGGCCGGGAGCCACCACGAACAGGGTCCCGATCGCGTCGGCGTCGCCGGTGACCAGCGGATGGCCGGCCTCGGCGCGGGTGATGTGGGTGGTGTCCACGGCGAGCAGGGTGCCGTCGGGGCGGGAGATCTCCACGGCCGAGACGTAGGCGTTCACGTCCCAGCTCTCCCCGCGGGCGACGCGTCCGGCGGTGAGGACGTCAGCCGCGATGAACACGGCGTCGTCGGGGACTTCGGCCCGCAGCCGTTGCTGGAACCGGCTGCCGCCGTACGGGATGAGCGGATCCGGCAGCCACTCGCACACCGCGCCCGCGCCCAGCGTCAGGGAGACGTTCTGGGTGGCATAGCCGACGTCCATCCGGTGCACGCGGTTCGCGGCCTGGGTGGTGACCAGGGCGTGCGCGCCGGCGGCCACCCGGACGTCCATGTCGAGTCGGTCGCCGCCGACGATCCCGCCGCCGGTCGACATCACGTACACCGTCGGCATCTGGCGCAGCACCGGGTCGATGTACAGCGGCCGCATCACCTGCAGCGGGGACTTCTGGAACCGCTCGGCCAGAACCGTCCGCCCGGCGGGGTCGCAGCCGTCGAGACGGAACGCCAGGTCCAGCACGCCGACCTTGCCGGGCGAGCCGACTGGGAGCGCCCCGGGCCCGGTCTGCGGTCCGGCCGCGACCGAGGGCCACACGAACCCCGGGTCGGCGGCGCGGGTCAGCCGGTCGCTCACCGTGCGGGCAGCAGTTCCACCCGGCGGGACTCGAAGTAGTCGAGCACCTCGTCGATGCCCGTCCCGGAGAGGCAGTCGGTGAGCGCGACGGGCTTGCCCGAGCGGACGCGGTCGGCGTCCGAGGACATCACGCCCAGGTCGCAGCGCACGTACTGGGCGATGTCGATCTTGTTGATCACCAGCAGGTCGCACTCGGTGATACCCGGTCCGCGCTTGCGGGGCATCTTCTCCCCCTCGGCGGTGTCCAGAACAAATACGAACAGGTCGACCAGCGCCGGGGAGAAGGTCAGCGTCAGGTTGTCCCCGCCGGACTCGTAGATGAGGGTGTCGACGTCAGGGTGCTCCTCGAGCATCTCCGCTCCCACCGCGAGATTCATGGTGGGGTCATCGCGTACCGCGGTGTGCGGGCACGAGCCGGTCTCCACGCCCACGACCCGGGCGGGATCGAGGACACCGGCCAGGGTGCGGCGGACGTGCTCGGCGTCCTCCTGCGTGTAGATGTCGTTCGTGATCACGGCCGGGGTGCGGCCCCGCGCGATCAACCCCGGAACCAGTGCCTCGATGAGCGCGGTCTTGCCCGAGCCCACCGGCCCGCCGATCCCGATCCGCAACACCTGCTGTGCCTCTGCCATGGACGAGACGCTAATGCAGTCGTGTTTCGATCCTGTTGCGCGCGCTGCTCTAGTTCCTCGGCAGGACCAGCGCGGCCAGCAGGGTCGCGGCGGCGGTCAGGCCCAGCACCATCGCGACGGTTCCCGGCCATCCCGCCACGTGCAGGAAGATCCCGCCCACGAACCCGAACAGCGACGAGCCTCCGTAGTAGCCCAGGTTGTACAGCGACGAAGACTGGGAACGTCCCGCAACGGCCGAGGCCCCCGCCCAGCCGGACGCGACCGCGTGAGAGGCGAAGAACCCCACGGTGAGCACCACCGTCCCGGCGATGATGACCCACGCGTTGGGCACCAGGGTGAGCGCGGTGCCGGCCATCATGGTCAGGTTGCCCGCGATGAGCACCGGCTTCCGGCCGAACCGTGAGGCCATCACACCGGCCCGGGGCGCCGAGAAGGTGCCGGCGAGATAGGCCAGGAAGATGAAGGACACCAGCCAGATGGGCATCGAGAACGGCGGGTCCGCCAGGCGGAAGCCGAGAAAGTTGTACACGGCCACGAACCCGCCCATCGTGAGGCAGCCCTGCAAATAGATCACCAGCAATGCCGGTGATCGCAGGTTTCCCACGAGCGCCCCGACCGCTACCGACAGCCGGGTGACCCGAGGGGTGAAGTTCTGGGCGCGCGGGGCGGTGCGCAGGAAGATGAGCACGCAGAGCACCGCGAGTCCCGTGACCGAGAGCATCCCGAGTTCCCAGCCGATCGCCTGCCCGATGGGCGCGGCGATGATCCGCCCGGCGAGTCCGCCGATGGTCGTGCCGGACACGTACGTGCCCGCCGCGATCGCGGCGACCTTCGGGCTGACCTCCTCGCTCAGGTACGCGACGGCCAGGGCGGGCACCCCGCCCAGCATGAGGCCTTCGACGAACCGCAGGGCGAGCATCCACCAGAACCCGGGCATGATCGTGATCAGCGCCGCGCAGAGGCAGGCCAAGGCAATTGCGGTGAGCATCGCCTGCTTGCGGCCGACCGCGTCGCCGACATACGACCACGGGATCACGCCCAGTGCCACGCCGAGAGTGGCTGCGGAGATCATGAGCGCGGCCCGGTCCGGACTGACCTGCTGCTCGGTCGAGATCAGCGGCAGCAGACCCTGGGGTGAGTACAGCTGCGCGAACGTGGCCACCCCGATGAAGAAGAGCGCGGTCAACAACCGTCGATACGGCGGGGTCCCCGCCTGCAACCTCTGCGACTCCACGTCATCGCTACTCACCATGCGCACACGCATTCCGACTGCACTCGGTCCTTGACGCCCACCTGTACAGGCCCTCCCGCTTCCTCGCGAACGCGGCCAGAGTAGGCCCTCCGCTCGGATGCCTCGACGAGCGCTCCACCCAGTGGGACACCCTGACCCGGGCTGCCCTGGAGGGGGTGTTCAGGGCAGCCCAGGTCAGAGCGGTGCGGGCGGGCCGGCGGACCAGCGGGGTCAGGACGCGAACAGCCGCGCGTCGGCCCGCTCGTGGTGGCAGGAAGCCAGGTCGAGCACCGGCGCGAAGCCGCCGAGCTCCTCGAGTGACCGACTCACGGCGGCGTCCGCGACCTCGGCGATCACCGGGGCCGCACCGCGGACGAGGGCCTGCGCACTGCGGTGATCGGCCAGGCGCAGCCGCAGCGCGGCGCCCGAGAGGCTGATGACCAACGCGGTGAGGTCCGCGGCCACGGCCTCCCGCTGGCTCAGCCCGCCGCGGGCGTAGACCACGCCCATGACCACCGACTGCGAGCCCGGCGATCGGCGGGCCCGGACGTGGCCGTTCCACGCGGACACCACCGGGTCGTCGAGGAGTTCGGCGGCGAGGTCGAGGACCTGCTTGCCGGTGCGGGTGGCGCCGTCGCGGAACTCGCGGGTCAGTCGGGTGGCGTGGAGCCGCCGATCGATGCGGGTCAGCGCGGCGAGCAGCGCGGCGGTGTCAGCGGAAGCAGAGTCAGTGCAAGCAGGATCGGCGGCCGCCGGGTCGCCGGCGTGCTCGCGGGTGGCCGCCCAGGCGAGGGCCAGCGCGGTCGCCTCGGCCGGGCCGGCCGAGTGGCGCAGGATCCCGTGCACGGCCTCGGCCACGGACCGCGCCCCAGTTCCGGCCCCGGCCCCTGCGTCGACGGCGCCCAACTGCCGCAGCCCCTCGAGCCCGTGCGAAAGCGTGTACATGCCCGACGGGAACGACGAGTCCGTGAACTGCAGCGCCAGGAGCAACTGCGAGAGGCCCGGGGTGCCCATCACGCCAGGTAGTGGAGCTGGGCCAGCGGCAACGTGGTGGCGGGGGCGATGGTGGCGGGCTCGCCGTCGACGGTGACGACGTATGTCTCGGGATCCACCTCGATCGTCGGGCAGCGGTCGTTGCGGACCATGTCCTTCTTGCCGATCCCGCGGCACCCGCGCACGGGCAGGCACGGCGAGGTGAGGCCCAATTCTTCGGGCACGCCCGCCTCGATCGCCGCCGCGGACAGGAACGTCACCCGCGTGGACTGCAGCGCCCCGCCGTACGCGCCGAACATCGGGCGGTAGATCACCGGCTGCGGCGTGGGCAGCGACGCGTTGGGATCACCCATCGGCGCCCACACGATCATCCCGCCCTTGATGATGAGCGACGGCTTGGCCGCGAACGAGTCCACGGGCCACACCACGAGGTCCGCGAGCTTGCCGGGTTCGACCGATCCGAGGTGGTCGGCGATGCCCGCGGCGATCGCGGGGTTGATGGTCATCTTGGCGACGTAGCGCAGGACGCGCTCGTTGTCATTGCGGTCGCTGTCCTCGGGCAGCGGACCCCGCTCGACGCGGCAATGGTGGGCGGTCTGGAACGCCCGTTGCCACGACTCCCCGATCCGGCCCATGGCCTGGGAGTCCGAGGAGAAGATGGAGATGATCCCCTCGTCGTGCAGGACGGTCTCGGCGGCGATCGTCTCCGCGCGCACCCGGGAGTCGGCGAAGCTCACGTCCTCCGGGATGTCGTGCGACAGGTGGTGGCACACCATCACCATGTCCAGCAGTTCGTCGACCGAGTTCACGGTGTACGGCAGCGTGGGGTTGGTCGAGGCGGGCAGGACGTTGGGCTCGCCGCACACCCGCAGGATGTCCGGCGCGTGGCCGCCGCCGGCGCCCTCGGAGTGGAAGGTGTGGATGGTGGAGTCGCCGAACGCCGCGCGGGTGTCCTCGTAGAAGCCCGACTCGTTGAGGGTGTCGGTGTGAATCGCGACCTGCACGTCGTACTCGTCAGCCACCTCCTGCACGCAGCGGATCGCCGCGGGCGTGGTGCCCCAGTCCTCGTGGATCTTCAGTCCCGCCGCGCCGGCCACGATCTGCTCGACCGCCGACTCCGGCTGCGACGTGTTGCCCTTGCCCAGCACTCCGATGTTCACCGGCAGCCCGTCGGCGGCCTGCAGCATCCGCCCGATGTTCCAGGCACCCGGCGTGCAGGTGGTGCCCTTGGTGCCCTCGGCCGGCCCGGTGCCGCCGCCGAACAGGGTGGTCACGCCGTTGCTCAGCGCCTCCTCGACCTGCTGCGGCGCGATGTAGTGGATGTGGGTGTCCACTCCGCCGGCGGTGACGATCTTGTGCTCACCCGCCACCACCTCCGTGCCGGGCCCTATCACCAGCTCCGGGTGCACGCCGTCCTGCAGGTGCGGGTTGCCGGCCTTGCCCACGGCCACGATCCGCCCGTCGCGCACCCCGATGTCGCCCTTGACCACACCCAGCACCGCGTCGACGATGATCGCGCCCGTGATCACCATGTCCAACGCCCCCGACGCCCGCGTGCCCGCCGGGTCCTGCGCCATCCCGTCGCGGATCGCCTTGCCGCCGCCGTAGACGGCCTCGTCGCCGTAGCCGCTGCTGCCGTCGGTGGTCACCGCGTTGTGGTCGGTGGCGATCTCGATCACCAGGTCGGTGTCGGCCAGCCGCAGCCGGTCACCGACCGTGGGTCCGTAGATGTCGGTATAGGTCGCCCGCGGGATGACCGTGGGCGAGCCCTCGGCTGCGGGCACACGGTCCGGGACGGGCGCCATCTCGTCGTCGTCGTACTCGGTGAGAAATCCCCGCTCGGCCATCCTCTCCAGCGCGCGCTCGCGCACGGCCGGGTCGTCGAGCGGGCCGTCGACCAGCCCGGAGAACCCGTGGCACACCCGCTTGCCCGCGAAGTCGACCAACCGGACCGTCCGCGTCTGCCCCGGCTCGAACCGCACCGCGAGCCCCGCGCCGATCGCCAGGTGCCGCCCGTAGGCCGCGATCCGGTCGAAGCGCAGCTCCCGGTTGGCCTCGAAGAAGTGGTAGTGCGAACCCACCTGGACGGCGCGGTCGCCGGTGTTGGTCACACGCACCTCGGTGGTCCCGCGGCCGGCGCCCAGCTCGATGTCCCCGTCGCCGTAGAGGTAGTGCACCGAACCGGACATGGGTCGCTCCTAAAGGGTCGTGGGGGCTAGTGGGAGTGGGTGTAGACGGTGCCGTCGGCGGCGACGTGCGAGTGGGCGTAACCGTGGCCGTCCTCGGCGTCGAGGGCGGCATCGATGCCGTCGTCGCCGTGGTCGAGCCGGTGCACGGCCGCGCGGACGCGGGTGTCGATCACGCTGCGCAGCGCGGCCGGGCCGAACAGGTACTCGCCCTCGCCGGGCAGCTCGAGGCCGGTGACCGGCGCGGGGGCGAGGGTCGCCGAGACCAGCACCGGCCGTCGGCCGCCGAGGGCGCGGACGCGCTCGAGCCCCTCGGGAAGGTCGGGGTCGGGTTCGTCGCCGCCGTGGAACGCCACCTCGACCAGGCCGGGCTGCCCGTACTGCCGCGCGAGCCGGGCGAGGCGGTACATCTCGGCGTCGGCGAACGGGTCGATCGCGCGGCTCACCAGAAGCGCCGAGCACACCGCGCCGTGCTTCCGGATCACCGCGCGCAGTCGGGTGACGAGCATGGTCGCGTCGCCGAGCGGCGCGGCCAACGCCACGCGTCCTGGGGCGAGCCGCGCGCGGTCGGTACTGCCCCGGACGTCGCGCAACGTCCGGGAGCAGTCGGCGACCATCGCGGGCGCGCGGCCCAACGTCATGGGGACGACGACGACGACGACACCGGCACCCACTCCTGCCGTATCCGGTCCCCCGGGCCTTCGCGCCTGCTCTTCCACCAGGTCGGCCAGGTCGCGGCCCGGCCGTGCGGCGGGGATGCCCAGGTCCGGCATCTTCTCGGACTCCGGGCCCAGCGCGAGGACGATCCGGGCGGTCTCCGGGTCGGTGTGCTCGTGGCCACTCACGCGCTCTGCTCCACCGGCCCGATGGGGTCGTGCACGGTGACGAGCTTGGTCCCGTCGGGGAACGTGGCCTCGACTTGGATCATCGCCAGCCGCTCGACCACTCCGGCCATCACCCGGCCGGCGTCGAGAACCTGCCGGCCGAGGTCCATGCATTCGGCGACCGTGCGGCCGTCGCGCGCGTGCTCGACGATCTCCCACGAGATGAGCGCGGTGGCCTCGGGGACGTTGAGCAGCACCCCACGCTCGAGCCTGCGACGCGCGACCTCGGCCGCGGTGAACAGGGTGAGCTTGTCCAACTCGCGGGGGGTGAGCTTCATCCTGGGGTCCTCTCGTGCTCGGGCGGCGACGCGTCGACGTTTCTGAACGCTAGCGACGTTGTGTGTCGGCAGTGTTACTTGGTTCCGGCCCGGGCCTTCCTCCCGCCGCACCCCCGCCGCGCCCGCGCTGCGCCCTCGCTGCGCCCTCGCTGCGCGAGCCCCTGACCTGCGGTGCCCTGCGGGAGGCGTGCAGGGCACCGCAGGTCAGGGCGCCGGGGCCGATTGTTACGCCGTGTTACGACTGCCGCGTCGGCGGTGTTCCGGGCCCCTGCCGCTGCGATGATGAGCCCGTGCCCGAGACCACCACACCCCCCGTTTGCTCTCGTTCCGCCGAGACCGTCGATCCCGCCGTGGTCGGGTTCGACGCCGCGCCCACGAACGAGCTGATGCCGGTCCTCACCGAACTCTCCGGGTCGAAGGCCTGGGCGCGAGCGGTGCTGGAGGGGCGGCCGTACTGCTCCCGCGACGCGCTGCACGCCGCGGCCCGGCAGGTGCTCGACAAGCAGGGCGACGCCGAGGTGCTGGCCGCGGTCGACGCGCACCCGCCGATCGGCGCGGGCTCAGGCGGCGGCGCGGGCACGGGCGCGCCCCGGGAGGTCGGGCAGGCCTCCGCTCGGGAGCAGAGCGCAGCCGCCACCGCGGATGCCGAACTCGCACGCCGGCTCGCCGAAGGGCAGAGTCGGCACGCCGAGCACTTCGGCCACGCGTTCCTCGTGTGCGCGACCGGGCTGACCGCGCAGGACATCGTGGCCGAACTCGACCGGAGAATCGACCTCACCGCAGCGGAGGAGCTCGCCACCACCCGCGAGCACCTGGCCGCCATCAACGCCCTGCGGCTGGACCGATTGCTCGACACCGGAGCCCTCTGATGTCGCTCAGCACCCACGCCCTGGACACCGCCACCGGCACCCCGGCGGTCGGCCTGGGCTACCGCCTCACCGACTCCGCCGGCACCGAACTCGCTTCCGGGATCACCGACGCCGACGGCCGGGGACCCGATCTGGCGCGAGTGGAGATCGGGGCCGGCGTGTACCGCTTGGCCTTCGACACCGGCGGCTACCACCGGGCCGCCGGAGTGGCCGGCTTCTACCCGGAGGCGGTGGTGTGCTTCGAGGTGACGGACCCGGCCGCCCACCACCACGTGCCGCTGATCCTGTCGCCGTTCGGGTACAGCACCTACCGCGGATCCTGAGGCGCAGGACTCCCCGACGCTCTGACCTGCGGCGCCCTGCTCCGGCCCAGCAGGGCACCCCAGGTCAGCGCCGGTCAGCGCCGGTCAGCGTCCGATACCCCGCCGGGCGCACTGCTCTCGTAGCTCCGCGGCCAGGGCCCGCTCGTCGGCGGTGACGAGCTCGAAGTCCCGCACCACCACGCGGCCGCCCACCACCACGTGGCGGGGCCGGCGCCCGGGACAGGCCCACAGCAGCCCTCGGATCGGGTCCGCGACCCCGGCGTCGGCGACCCCGGAGACGTCCCACACCACCAGGTCCGCGGCAGACCCCGGCGCGAGCCGGCCCAACTCGGGGCGCCCCAGCCCGTCGGCGCCGCCGGCGGTGATCATCTCCAGCACCTCGAGCGCGTCCAGTGGTCGCCCGGCGAGCGGGGCGACCTGCATCGCCAGGCGCGCATCGGCCAGGAGGTGTCCGGCGTCGTTGCTGCCACCGCCCGAGGTTCCGAGCCCCATGGCCACTCCGGAGTCGCGCAGTCGGGCCACCGGCGCCACTCCCCACCCCATCGGAAGATCGCAGGCGGGGGCGTGGGTCGCGGAGACCCCGCTGCCGGCGATCAGCGCGATCTCGGGGTCCGTGACGTCGCAGAGGTGGGCGAGGGTGACGTCCGGCTCGAGCCAGCCCCACTCCTCCAGCAGATCCAGGGGTCGACGTCCGTACAGCTCGGCGGCGCGGGCCACGTCGACCTGCTCGTTGGCCTGGGTACGCCGGCGGAGCCCGAGCCGGCGCGCGACCTCCCCCAGGGCGGCGAAGGTGGCGGGCCCGTCCGCGTGCACTCCCGACGGCCCCACGGCCAACTGCCGCATCCCGTCGACGGTGACGCCGCCGGTCGCGCCGGGCAGGTGCGCAGCGTGGATCGCCTCGACCGACGCCGCCGCGGCATCCGGGTCGTCACCGGCGGTGCCGCGGACGAAGGCCAGTCGCGATCCGAGTATCTGCGCGCCGGCGTACGCAGCACCGGCGATCTGCACGGGGTCCGCGCCCGTCGGCCACGTGAGGTGGTGGTCGGCCACGGTGGTGACGCCGCACAGCAACGACTCGGCCAGCGCCACGCGGGCGGACAGTTCGACCAGCTCAGGGTCGACCCGCGCGGCGACGTAGGCCTCACGCATCCGGGCCAGCCACCCGGCCATCTCCACGCTGCGGGTACCGGGCAGGGTGCGGAACGCGCTCTGCAGTAGGTGATGGTGGGCGTTGACCAGGCCCGGGGTGACGACGCCGCCGCCGGCGTCGAGGGTCTCGACCACAGCATCGTCCGGCGCCGCGGCGATCCGCCCGTCCACGCACTCCACCGTGGCGGAGCCCGCCGACTCGAGCCCCGGCGACCAGACCGCCGAGGCACCGGTCACCCGCAACACCCGCGCGCTCATGCCCGGCCGCCGATCGACACGGCGGCGGACGGGGTCCGGCTCGTCGCCGCGGGAGCCCGGCCGTCGCGCGGTGCGAACGACCTGATCCACACCAGGTCCGGGGTCAGGGGGATGAGGTCCTGCCGCACCCCGGTGGCCCGCCGGACGGCGATCCCCACGGCCGCGGCGACCGGACAGTACGGGGCCTCGGACATGGACTTGGCGCCCAGGACGCCCTCGGGCTCGACGGTGTCGGCGAAGAACACCTCGGTGCGCGGGACGTCGCCCATGCGGGGTGGGTGGTAGTGCCGCAGTGTCGCGTTGGTGACCGCGCCGGTCTCGTCGAGCATCACTTGCTCGTACAGTGCCGCGCCGAGCGCCTGGGCGACCCCGCCCTCCACCTGCCCTCTCAGCTGCTGCGGGTTGAGGACCCGCCCGGCGTCCACGGCGTGGACACTGTGCAGTACCTTCACCGTCCCGGTGTCGGGACACACGGCCACGCGTACGCCCTGGACGGTGAACGCGGCCTGCCGCCCCAGCCCGTCGGCGCACCCCTCGGCGGACACGGGCAGGTGGGCCCCGGCGCGGAGCAGCTCGGCGACCCGGGTGGCCGCGCGGTACAGGGCGCGCCCACCCACCACGGTGCCGGCGGAGCCGAACGCGCCCGTGTCGTGGGTGAGCAGGGCGGTGTCGGAGGCGTGCAGCACCACCGAGTCGGACGGCACGCCCAGCGCCTCGGCGACGATCTGGGTGTGCACGGTCGCGGTCCCGTTGCCGAACTCGGCCGTGCCCACGTAGGCGTGCACGGTGCCGTCGGCGGTGATCTCGACGCGGGCCGAACCGTGGTGACCCCCGGGCGGATTGGTGGCGATCATGCACAGCGCGACCCCGGTCCCCTCCGCCCACCCGGGCGGCGCGGTCTCCCCGCGACCGGAGGCCAGGGCCCCTGCCACCAGGTCCAGGCAGTGGTCGAGTCCGTAGGAGGACAGGCTCAGCTCGTCGTCGTCGCCAGCGGAGCTCACCAACGCGTCACCCGGGCGCACCACGTTGCGCCGCCGCAGCTCCACGGGGTCCAGCCCGGCGGCGTCGGCGAGTTCGTCCAGCGCGCTCTCCAGGGCGAACCCCACCTCCCCCAGCCCGTACCCGCGGAACGCCCCCGACGGCACGGTGGTCGTGTAGACGGCCTCGGCGGTCACCCGCTTGGCCGGGCATCGGTACAGCTCCACCGACTCGGTGACGGAGTGGAACATCACACCCGCCGAGTGGCCCCCGTACGCGCCGGCGTCGGACAGCACGTCCAGTTCGAGAGCGGTGAGCCGGCCGTCGTCGTCGCAGGCCACGGTGACGGTGGTGCGGTACGGGTGACGCACGGTGGCGGAGGTGAACTGCTCGGCGCGCGAGTACTCCCACACCACGTCACGGCCGGTGCTCAGAGCGGCGAGCACGGCCAGGTCCTCCACGATCATCTCCTGCTTGGCGCCGAACCCGCCGCCCACGCGCGCGGCGTGGACGCGCAGGTCATCGCGGTCCAGGCCGAAGATCCACGCCAACTCGTCACGCACGAGGAACGGCACCTGGGTGGAGGACCGGATGTCGAGTGACCCGCCGACCCGGGGCCCGCCGTCGACGTGCCGCACGATCACCGCGTGGGTCTCCAGGTGCGTGTGCTGGACCCGCGAGGTGCTCCAGGTGCCAGTCACCGTGTGCGCTGCACGGGCGATCCCGGCGTCGACGTCGCCCACCTCACCGGACCAGTCGGCCACCACGTTGCGGGCGGGGTCGGCGATCCGGGAGTCCGGTCCCTTGTCGCCGTGGATCGCGGGCGCTCCGGGGGCGCGCGCGGCCTCGGGACCGAGGACCGACGGCAACACCTCGTAGCGCACCTCGATCAGCTGGCAGGCCCACCGGGCGAGTGCCTCCGACTCGGCCACCACCGCCGCCACGCGCTGACCGTGGTAGCGCACGACCGGGTCGAGCACGCGGGTGTCGTCGGGGTCGTCGGTCCGCCGCTGGTGGCGGGCGGTGGAGAACAGGACGTCGGGGTCGTCGTGGTGGGTGAGCACCGCGACCACACCGTCCATCGCGAGCGCGCGGGAGGCGTCGATCGACACGATGCGGGCGTGCGCGTGCGGGGAGCGCAGCACCGCGAGATGCGCGCAGCCCGTCACGTCGGTGTCCAGGGTGAAGGGCTCCGCGCCGCGCACCACGCGCTCGGTGGCCGGCGCGGCGACCGGGCTCCCGATCCCCCCGGCGGCGCACGCGTTGTGGGCGCCGTCGAGGGCGTCGGAGATCGCCCGGTAGCCCGTGCAGCGGCACAGGTTGCCCTTCATGGCGGCGATCCTCGGCGCGGGGCCGCCGTCCCGGGCGCACGGCGCGTGCCCCAGCCCGGTGACCGTGGTGACCATCCCCGCCGTGCAGAACCCGCACTGGAAGCCGGCGGCGCGGGCGAACGCGGCCGGCACCTCGTCGGGGACCCCGGCGGCCGTGCGGACGTCGGCGCCCTCTGCGCGGTGCGCGGGCAGCACGCAGGAATGGGTGGGCACGCCGTCGACCAGCACGGAACACGCGCCGCAGTCGCCGGTGTCGCAGCCCTTCTTCACCGCGTGCACCCCCGACTCGCGCAGCAGCGTCCGCAGGCACTGCCCGGGGCGCGGGTCGGTCTCCAGCGCCCGTCCGTCGACGGTGATCAGCATGGTGCCTCCCGGTACGTGGGGTGGGTGAGTTCGGCGACGACGGCGGGGGCCGCGATCCCCGCCACGTGACGCCGCCAGCTCGGATCGCCCTGGGGGTCGTCGTGCCAGTGGGGCAGGTCGCGCACGGCGGCCGCGGCCTCGTCGGCGGTGGGGGGCCGGTCCCAGACGAGCACCTGCGGGGCCGGGACGGCGGCGGTCACGACGAGCGTGCAGCGGCCGCCGGGGTCCAGTCGCCCGGTGACCAGGGAGCCGGAGCGGCCGCTGGGCACCAGCGAGTGCCGCCGGACCGCGTAACGCGCCCGGCTCGCCGACGCGGGGATGACGAGCGCGCGCAGGATCTCGCCCGGGGCCAGACAGGTGAGGCCCGGGCCCACCACCACCTCGGCGGCGGGGACGGTGCGGGTGCCGCCGCCCGGGGTCCAGATCTCGGCGGTCGCGTCGAGCGTGCAGGCCGCGGCGGTCCCGGCGCCGGCGGGCAGGGCTGCGCAGAGGTTGCCTCCCCAGGTGCCGCGGCCCCAGATCTTCCACGAGGCGAGCAGGCAGGAGAACGCGTCGTGGAGGAACGGTCGCAGGGGCGCGGTGAGCTGGTGGTCCAACACGGTCCGCAGCGTGGCCGTGGCGGCCACGCGCAGTCCTCCGTCGGGCAATGGTTCGACGTCGGGCCAGCGCAGGTCGAGCAGATCCACCAGCGCGGTGACCGGGGTGGTCTCCCCCGGCGGGGCCGCGGCGCCGGCCGGGTGCAGGTGCGCCTCCCCGTGCAGGGCGGTCCCACCGGCCAGGGCCGTGGCGCCGGCGAGCAGGGCCGCGTGCGCCTCGTCCCGGCTGCGCGGCCGGTGAAGTGCGGTGACGCTGACCAGGTCCACCGCCCTCACCCCGCCCGGGCGAGCAGCCGGCGGCGGGCGGCCACCACGTCGCGGGCCACGGCGTCGGTGTCCACGGTGAGCACGCGCCCGTCGGCCACCACCCGACGGCCCTGCACCCACACCCCGGCCATCGGCGGGCGGGACCCCAGGACGAGCGCGGCCACCGGGTCATCGATCCCCGCGTGGGCCGGGGTGTCCAGGCGCCACAGTGCGACATCCGCCTGGTATCCGACGGCCAGCCGCCCGATCTCACCCTCCCGCCCGAGCGCGCGGGCGCCGTCCACGGTGGCCATCCGCAGCGCCGTGCGCACGTCCATCGCCCGGGGGCCGCGGGTGGCGCGGGCCAGCAGGAGCGCGGTGTGCATCTCCTCCCACAGCACGCCCGACTCGTTGCTCGCCGAGCCGTCCACGCCCAGCCCGACCGGGATCCCCGCGGCGAGCATGTCCGGGACGCGGGCGATTCCGGCGCCCAGGCGGCCGTTGGAGACGGGACAGTGCGCGGCCGCCATCCCGCCGGCGGCCATCGCGGCGATCGCCGGGTCGTCGAGGTGCACGGTGTGGGCGAACCACACGTCCGGGCCCACCCAGCCCACCGTCTCCATGTACTCCATCGGTGTGCTGCCGAAGCGTTCGCGACAAAACTCCTCTTCGTCGTCGGTCTCGGCCAGATGGGTGTGCAGGCGTACGCCCCGCTCGCGGGCGAGATCGGCGCTGGTGCGCAGCAGGTCGCCGGTCACGGAGAACGGTGAGCACGGCGCCACGGCTATGCGGCACATCGAGTCGGGGCCCGCGTCGTGGAACCGGTCGATCACGTCGGCGGTGCCGGCGAGGATCGCGTCGGTGCCCTCCACCACCGAGTCCGGAGGCAGCCCGCCCGAGCTGCGGCCCAGATCCATTGACCCGCGACCGGGGTGGAAGCGCAGGCCCACGGCGGCGGCCGCTTCGATCTCGGCGGCGAACACGTCCCCGGCATCGGCAGGCACCACGTAGTGGTGGTCCGTGGTGGTGGTGCAGCCGCCCAGCGCCAGGTGCGCGAGCCCGCCCAGCGCGGCGGTGCGGACGTCGTCGGCGTCGATGCCCGCCCACACCGGGTACGAGGCCGTGAGCCACTCGAAGAGCGTCGCGTCGGCCGCGAGCCCCCGGGTGAGCCACTGGTACAGGTGGTGATGGGTGTTGACCAGGCCCGGGGTGGCCAGACAACCCGTGCCGTCGACGCGCTCCGCGCCGGCCGGGATCCGCGCCGGATCGCACGGCCCCGCCCCCACCGCGGTGATCCGGCCGCCCTCGAGCAGCACGTGGCCGGTGGTGTACTCGGCACCGGCCCCGGCCCCGATCCCGACCCCGGCCCCGGCCCCGTCCATGGTCGCGACCGCGCAGTTCTCGATGAGCACCGCCGCCCCACCGGAGCTCACGACCGCACCAGGCCGGGCGCGAACGCCGGGGTGAACCCCCGCGACCGGGCCGAGCGGATCATGCGCTCGGTGAGCTGGGCGTCGGCCTCGTCGGCGAGCGGGTGCAGGCTGCGCGCGCCCTCCGCCACCAGGCGTCCGCCCACGTAGACGTGGGTGAGATTGCGCAGCGAGCACGCCAGGACGTACGTGGCGACGGGGTCCCAGATCGGCCCGGTCGCCGGCCTGGTGGGGTCGACGACGACGAGGTCCGCGTGCTTCCCCACCTCCACGCTGCCCACCCGGCCGGACAGGCCGAGGGCGTCCGCGGCCCCGAGGGTGTGCATCCGCAGGACGTCGCGGGCGGCCAGCACCGCGGCGTCGGAGTGGACGGCGCGCTGGGTGTACAGGCCGATCCGCATGTTCTGGAAAGGGTCGGACACGTCGGTGCAGGACTGGTCGTCCAGGCCCATCCCCACGCGGATGCCCGCGTCCCGGTACCGGGTGATGTCGGCGATGCCGGAGCCCAGCCGGCCGTTGGAGGTGGCCTGCCAGATCACGGCGGAGTCGGTCTCCGCGACCCGGCGGACCATGTGGTCGGTGGGGTGGACGAAGTGGCCGAAGGAGAAGTCGGGGCCCAGGACCCCGGCGCGGTCGTACCAGTCGAACTTGGCCCGCTGTACCTCGAGGTGTTCGGCGGTCTCGACGAAGTGCGCCTGGTTGCCCACGCCGTGGGTGGCCATGGCGTGGCGTTCACGCTCGGCGGTGACCGGCGACGACGACCACTGCACCGACCCGAACACCGACCCGCCCAGGTCCAGCTCCCGGGGGACGGTGCGCAGCCGGTGCTCGGTGACGTGGGCGAACGCGTCGAAGCACTCGGCCTCGGGCAGCTGCTCGTCGTCGAGGCGGGTGGAGGTGAGGCACCGGAGACCGGAGTCGGCCTGGGCGTCGACTTGCCGGGTGAGGAAGTCGATGTCGTGGACCCGCTCGGCGACCAGGGTCGAGGTGGAATGGTCGAACACCGCCACCACCCGGCTCTGGGTGAAGTTGTAGGCGCTGGTCACGCCGTTGCGCAGGAAGTCCAGGCAGCCGGCGAGGGTGAACCAGTACAGGTCCTCGGCCTCCGCACCGACCATCATCTCGCCCATCGTCGAGACCCAGCCGTAGAGCGTGTCGTCGGGGGCGGTGCCCCGCATCCCGGCGGTGAACAGGTGGCTGTGGGCGGACACGAATCCGGGGGCGAGGATCGCACCGCCCAGGTCGTGCACCGTGCCCGGCAGGCCGGGCGGCGGGTCGCCGGGGCCGAGTCCGACGATGATGCCGGCGTCGTCCACGTGGACCCAGCCGTGGAACCAGGCGGGGGCGGCCGGGTCCGCGGACACGGGCAGGACCAGCGCGTCGGTGAAGGTGATCATGGGCTCTCTCGTTCTCTCGTCTATCTCACCGCGGGAGGGGTACCGCAGGGGTTCCGCAGGGGTTCAGCCGGGCAACTCCTCGGCCCGCCACCGCTGCCCGTCCGTCACGAACCGGCGGCGATGGGACGGCTCGTCGCGTCCGGCGGCCCAGAAGGTCACGGACCCGGGCCGCAGCCGCATGCCCAGCCACGTCTCGGGCGGCAGCGTCGGCGACGGACCCAGACGGTCGATGGTGGCGGCCCACATCCGGCGCCTGCCCGGCGGCGCGAGCTCGGCCGTCGCCACGTCGTTGGTCCAGGCCAGGAGCTTGAGGTAGTCACTGCGCAGGTGGTAGCTCGCGAGGTGCTCGTCCGGATCGGTGGGCTCCGCGACCCCGGTGACCGTGAGCTGCCGCGTTCGGTCCGCGGAGACCACGACCAGCGTCGCGCGGGGGTCGGCGGCCAGGTCCAGTGCCTTCTGGGACCGCGAGTCGGTGTGGAACGTGGGGCCCTCGGTGGTGGCCCCGGAGACCAGCAGGTGCCGACAGTGCGGGGTGCCGTCCGGGCCGACCGTGGCCAGGACCCCCAGTGGCGGATCCGCCGGGTCGATCGCCAGCCACGCGACCATCGCCTGCAGCGGGTCATCGGCGGGGCCGGGCATGGTGACGACGGGCAGCTCGGTGGAGGTCACGGCGCACCCCCTGCCGCGGCGGCCGGGGCGGCCGGGGCGGTCACGGTGGCGGCGGCGGTCACCCTGCGCGCCGGGTCGAACTCCTCGATCTCCGCGAGCGCGGCGGCCACGGTCTCCACGTGATCGGCCACCAACCGGCGGCCGATCACGGCGTCGGCCCCGGTGGGGTCGCCGATCACCCCGGTGTCGGACAGGTCGTCGGCCAGCCAGCCGAACCTCACGGGGCCGGTGAACCCGATGTGCTGACACTCCGCGATCCCGGCCGGGACCCTCGCCTCGGCCGCCGTCATGTCGACGAGCTCGGGGTGCAGGTGGAGCATCATCGACGTCTCCGCCCACCCGGCGTGGATGCCCATCCCCAGTTCGGTGGGGCCCGGGACCGCGCGCCCGGCGTAGAGGAAGGTGCGCAGTCCGAAGCGGCGGCGCAGTTCGCGCAGCGCCACCTCGAGCAGCGCCGAGTTGCCGCCGTGGCAGTTGACGAACAGCACCCGGGTGAACCCGCTGGCCCGCAGCGCCGAGCCGAGCTCGACCACCTCGCGCATCAGCGTTTCCCCGGAGATCCACAACGCCCCGGTGAGGTTGGCGTGCTCATCACTCTTCGTGTACCCCAGCGCCGGCATGAGCCAGGCGTCGACGCCCGCCTCCGCCGCGGCGGCCACCGCGTGGGCAGCCACGTGCTCGGCGACCAGAAGGTCGGTGGCCAGTGGCAGGTGCGGACCGTGGGGTTCGATCGCGCCGGCCGGGATGACGGCGACGGGGTCACCGGATCCGACCCGGCCCGCCTCGACGGTCGTGAGTTCGGAGTACCGCCGCTGCGGCCCGATCACGCCTCCCACCGCCCGGGGTTGAGCAGGCCATACGGGTCGGTGCGGGCCGCGAGCGCTCGGACTGCCTCGGTGTCGTGGTCCACGCGGTACTGGTGCGGCGAGTGCACGCGCACCCCCAGCTCCTCCAGCACCGGCACACCCGCGTACGCGGCCTCCGGCGAGGTGTAGTGACCGTTGAGCATCCCGAACATCCGCCCGTGTCCCGCCTCCAGGTGCAGGGTCCCGCCGGGGTACACGGCCTCCACCTCGTCGAGGCGTTCCACCAGGGCGTCGCCCTGGCACTCCATGTGGAACCAGGTGTCGGGTTCGGCCTTCTGCAGCCAGTGCGTGGGGTGGTTGTAGGACAGCGTCGAGACCTTGATCGTCTCGTTGACGCCGCTCCGGACCGCCTCGACCACTCCTCCTGCACCGTCGATGATCGCCCAGACCTCGTCCACCGCGGCGGCGTCGACGATCGCCCGCAGGCTCGCCCGGCCGGCGGGGATGGCCTCGTCGGCGGGCAGACACGAGGCCACGTGGGCGCCGTCCGCCGAGCACAGGCGCGGCGCGGGTTCGACGAGGTGGACCCGACGCACCGCCGCGAACGCGTCGTGGTGGTCGTCGAAACTCGCGTACACGCAGCGCCAGTCCTGCAGCGGCTCGATCCGCACCGTGGCGCGCACGATGATCCCGGCGACCCCGTAGGTGTGGACGAACGGCTGGGCGTCGGCGCCCTCCAGGTGCACGATCTCGGCGTTCTCGTCGGCGAAGACCACGTCGAGCGCCTCGACGAACCCCTGGTGGTTGCGACCGTGCACGATCGTCCCGGTGCCCGCCGACCCCCCGGCGAGGAACCCGCCGAGCGTCGACTGCACGGTGGACGGGTACATCCACAGCTGGCTGTCGTAATGGGAGGCGAGCCGCTTCTCCAGGGTCAGCATGCGGACCCCGGCCTCCGCGGTGACCACACCCGCCTCCGTGTCCACGTGGTCGACCCCGCGCAGGGCGGTCAGGTCCAGGACCAGTCCGCCGTGCAGTGGGACCACCTGGCCGTAGTTGCCGGTGCCCTTGCCCCGGGAGGTGATGGGCACCCGGCGCCGCACGGCCGCCCGGACCACGGCGGGGACCTGCTCCACGTCCGTCGGCCGACACACCACCTCGGGCCGGCCGATCGGCCACTGCGCCCGCAGGATCGGGCTGAGGTAGGACCCGTCCACCGATGCCTTGTCCAGGGCGCGGTCGTCGGTGTGCACGGCTTCGGGGCCGAGCAGCTCGAGCAGGTCGTCGACCAGGCCGGGGACGTCTGCGGCCGAGTCTGTCGAGCCGGTGGGAGTGGCGGGTGCGGTGGAGGTCGCGGTCACGAGGGTCTCCGATCGGGTGCGGGGCGGCGGGGTGCGCAAGAGCAGTGGCGGTGTGTGGTCACTTCAGCCCGATGGCCGGGTCGATGAACTGGTTGGTGGCGACGGTCTCGGGCGAGACGTCCTCCGCGGTCGGGACGCCGGCCGCCTCGTAGACGCCCTTGACCTTGGCGACCATGTCGGCGAGCCGCTCGGTGTCGAAGTCACCGATAGTGGCGTTGGGTCCGTTGCCCACCAGTTCGCGCTCGAGCATGGCCTCGACGGCGAAGTCGGCCAGCTCCGCGCTGTAGACCCAGCCGGTGTTGAACTGCTCGACGGCGTCCACGATCACGGCGTTGGTGCGGGCCGGGTCCTCGAAGTACTCGACCTCGGCCTGCTGCAGCACCGGCACCAGCTTCTCCAGGCAGGCCGAGCTGTCCCCGAGCTCGCCGCTGCGCACGGCCATCATCGACTTGTAGATCGGGTAGCCCAGGTCGTGGAGCAGCTGGTACTTCACCGGCTTGCCCCATTCCGCGACCTCGTTCTCGTAGATGAACGGTTCGGCGCTGGCGAAGCCCTGCTGGGCGACCGCACCGCCGGAGGCGACGAAGTTCGAGGGCGAGCCGTCGTAGCTGCCGTCGACCTGGGCGGGGTCGAGGATCCCCTCGCCGAGGAGGTAGTCCATGTAGGCGTTGCCCTCGAAGTACAGGACCCGCGTGTTCTCGTCCTTGAGGTCGCGGACGGTCTCGACCCCCGGGTAGGTCTCGGGGTCCCACATGATCATCTGCGGGTTGATGTCCAGCGGTGCGAAGACGCCGATGGTGGGGTTGTTCAGCGAGTTCTGGACCGCCTGGTCGGCGTCCACGTAGCCGAGCATGATGTCGGTGTCCTGGTACATCTGCGCGGTGACCTGCTGGAACCCGATGGCCGGGCCGCCGGCCCGGATCTCCACGTCCACGCCGGTGTACTCCCCGGAGGCGAAGAGCGGCCCGGAGACCGACTTGGAACCGGCGTCGATGGTCGGCTCGGGTCCGAGCAGTTCGTAGACGTGGCCGTGCTCGGCTTCCGGGTTCCAGTCCGTCTGAACGACGACCTTCTCGGGGCAGACCTCGCTGAGGTCGACCGCGCCGATCTCGCCGGTGTACCCGGAGGAGGCCTCCGCGGACTCGGAGCCGCCGCAGGCGGTGAGGGTGACGGCGCCGAGCGCGCAGAGCGCGGCCACGGAGACGGCGGTACGGGGGGCGGTGGTACGTCGCATGGGTGCTCCTGGGGAGTCGGTGACGAAAAGGGTGGGATGGAAGCGGGTGCTGTATTGATGTGATCAATAAAGAAGAGTGAACCGCTGCCGTGTTTCGGCGGTGTTGCAGGTTCGGTCGTGCGTCGTTACGGCTGGTCGTCGGCGGTTACGACTAGCGGCCGGCCTCGGGGTTGTACCACCGCCCCACGACCTTGCGGGACAGCAGACCGAAGAACAGGAACACGGCCACGCCGAGCACGGAGGCCAGCAGGATCGAGGCGAACAGCTCCGGCGACTGCAGCCGGGCGCGGAAGGTGTCGATGAGGATGCCGATGCCCGGCTCGCCCTGCTTGAAGAAGAAGTCGCCGACGATCGCGCCGACCACCGACAGGCCGGCGGCCACGCGCAACCCCTCGAACAGGGCGGGCAGCGCCGCCGGGGCCTCGAGCTTGCGCAGCACCGTCAGGCGCCCGGCGTGGTGGAGTTTGAACAGCCGGCGCAGGCCCGGGTCCACGGACTTGAGACCGAACAGCGTGTTGGACACGATCGGGAACAGGGCGATCAGCACGCACACGAACACGCGGGCGGTGAACCCGAACCCGAACCAGAAGCCGATCAGCGGCACCAGCGCGAGGATCGGTATGCACTGCAGCACCACCGCGTACGGGAACAGCGAGCGCTCGGCCCACTTCTCCTGGCTCATGACGATCGCCCACACGACGCCGATCACGAACGCGATCGCCAACCCCGTCAGCGCGACGGTCGCGGTGCGCCCGAGTGCCTCCAGCATCCCGGAGATGTTCGGCCCGAGCAGGCCGTCGGTGACCACGACGTGCGGCGCCGGCAGCAGGAACCGCCTCGACGGCTCGAGCACCCCGTAGCTGACGAGGTACCACAGGCCCAATACCGCGGCCAGGACCGCCAACGGGCCGCCGTAGCGGACCACGGGCCCGTCGGCCGAGAGGCGGAACCGGGGGCGGGCGGACTTCGCGGGCGGCGCCCCCCGGGCCGGTTCGGCTCCGCGGCCGGGGCCCACCTCGGCGGCGGTGACCTTGTCGTCGTCGTGGTCGTCGTGGTCGTCGTGGTTCCCGCGGACGGCGTCGGCCTTCGCGGTCGCGCGGGCGGTGGTTGCGTTCATCAGTGTGCCTCTCATCAGTGCGCCTCCTCAAGTGCCTGGGAAACCTCGCCGACGAGGTTGATGTAGTCCGCCGTGTAGCGGATCTCGGGGTCGCGCTCCGGGCCGAACGGCACGTCAACCGAATGTGTGATGCGCCCCGGCCGACCGGACATCACCACCACGCGCGTGGACAGGTACACCGCCTCCGCGACCGAGTGCGTGATGAACAGCCCCGCGAACCGCTTGGCCGCGAACAGCCCCAGCAGCTCGTCGCCGAGTCGCTGCCGGGTGATCTCGTCGAGTGCGCCGAACGGCTCGTCGAACAGGAACAACTCCGGGTCGAGGGTCAGCGACCGGGCCAGCGAGACACGCATCTTCATGCCGCCCGACAGCTCCTGCGGCAGCGACTTCTCGAACCCGGCCAGGCCCACCAGTTCGATCGCCGCCGCCGCGCGGTCACGGCGTTCGGTGCGGCCGATGCCGTCGAGCTCGGCGAGCATCTCCACGTTCTGCTCGACCGTCCGCCACGGCAGCAGGGTCGCGTCCTGGAAGACGTAGCCGATGCGGTCGGTGCCGGTCTGCATGTAGCCGTCGGTGTGGGTGGCGAGCCCGGAGGCGAGGCTAAGCAGCGTGGACTTGCCGCAGCCGGACGGGCCCACGACGCTGACGAACTCGCCCGCGCGGATCCGCAGGTCCACGCCGTCGAGCGCGCGGGTGCCGTTGGGGTAGGTCACGCCGACGCCGTCGAATCCGAGGATCTCGCTGCCGGGCCGGGCGGCCTGCGCCGCCCGCATGTCGGTGGGTGTGGTCATCGGGTCTCCTCGTAGGTGGGTGCCGGTTGGTGGGTGGTGGGGGTTCGGTCGTCGGGCGGTAGGGCACGGGGCGAGGTGCCGCCGCACGGCGCGACACCGGGGTCGACGACGACGAGGACCTCCCTCGCCGCCACCACGCAGCCCGCCCGCAGCACGATCCGGTCGGGTGGCGCGTCGGCGATCACGTCGTCGAGCCCGCCCGCCCGGACCAGCAGCAGGTCGGCCCGGAGGCCCGGCGAGGGGCCGGCGGGCGGCAGACCCATGACCTCGCGGGCGCCGCCCGTGACGAGCTGCCAGGCGGTGTCCATGTCGAGGTGGGCGGCCACGATCAGCAACATCGCCGTCTCGGTGGCGTCGGAGCGGCCGACCGGGTTGAACGGGTCGCGCACGTTGTCGGCGCCGGCGGCCACGGTCACCTCGGTCTCGAGCAGGGCGCGCACCGGGGGCAGGCCGCGCGGGACGGAGGTGCAGCCGGCACGGCCCTGCAGGTACAGGTTGGTGATGGGCAGGGTCACGACGCCCACGTTCGCCCTGCTCAGCGCGCCGGCCGCACGGGACTGGCCCGCCCCGTCGAGCGACCCGATGCGGCAGCAGTGCCCGGCCGTCCGGATCTGCCCCGCCGGCCAGGACGCGACGCGGTCGGTGAACACCTCGAGCATGGCGTGGTCGCCGTCGAGGAACTCGTCCACGTGCAGGTCGATGCCGGTGTCCAGTTCCTCGGCGAGGTCCACCAGCCGGTGCGTCTCGGCGACCGGGTCGGTCGAGATGTGCGGGGCACCGCCGATGAGGTCGGCGCCGGCCGCGATCGCGGCGCGGGCCCGGTCCGCCGGGTCGACCTCGTTGACCATCACCGCGATCTGCAGGTCCATCACCGCGGCGAGCTCGTCGCGGACCCGCACCAGGGCGCGGACGCCGCGCAGCGGGTCGTGGTCGTCGTGCAGGTCGACGTGGCTGCGGACCGCGGTCGTCCCGTTGGCCACCAGCTTGCGGGCCGCGGCGAGGGCGCGGGCGTGGATCTCGTCCTCGTCCACCGTCGCCGCGTAGGCCCTCCACGTACCGATCGCCGCGCCCAGGTCACAGCCCGGCGGCCGCGTCGCTCCCCAGCTCAGCGCCTTGTCGAGGTGGGCGTGCGGCTCGGCGGGCGCGGTGAGCACCAGGTACCCGCGGGCATCGATCACCGAGGCGCCACCCGCGGGACCGCCACGCAACGGGGTGGTCCCCGCATCGGTCACGGCCACGACCACCCCGTCGACGATGTCCACGTCGACCACCCGGCCGCCCTGCAGGCGCGCCCCCTCGATCCGGTCCACGTGCCGCGGCGCGACTCGTCGTGGTTCCATCGTTCCCCTCCTCTGCCGACTAGTGCGTTCCCCGCCGACCCTCCGACCCGGCTCCTCTCGGCAGCCCGGGCTCTCTGATCGGGTGCGGCACTTGTGCATCCGACCCCGGAGCGGGATAGTGACCCCGGGTATTGATCGGATCAATAAGGACGAGTGTGGTGGCCCCGTGTTTCGGAGGCATTACCCCGCTGTTCCGGCGCGGTTCCGGTGCAAGCCGATCCCGCAGCGACCCGCCTACCGACAGGGATATAGCCCCACCAGACCCCGACCCGCCCAGACCCCGACCCGCCCAGACCGCACGGGAGGCCCCATGACCACCGCACGAGGCGACTCGCTGGACCGTCTCGGCGCGCGCATCAGGCACCACCGCCGCCAACTCGGACTGACGCTGGTCGAGGTGGCCGACCAGGCCGGGATCTCGCAACCCTTCCTCAGCCAGATCGAGCGCGGCAAGGCGGCGCCCAGCATGTCCACGCTCGAAGGCCTCGCCCACGCCCTGGGCACGACCCAGGCCCACCTCCTCGACGCGGTCACCGCCGGCGGGGACCCCACCGCCACCGGCCCCGCCGGCCAGGATTCGGGCCCCGGCGACCCGATCCACGTCCAACGCTCCACCGAGGGCGCCACCCTGACCCGGGCGGAGGGCACGGTCGGCGGCCACACCCGACTCCTGCCCGGAGGCCCGGGGGGCACGCAGTTCCTCGAGTTCGTGGAGACCAATCACGTCCCGGGCCGGTTCTTCGAACACCCCGGCCAGGAATGGCTCTACGTCACCCGGGGCACCGTCCTGCTCGAAGTCGGCGACTCGCACAGCCGACTCGAGGCCGGCGACGTCGCGAGATACGACGGCACCCTCCCCCACCGCTGGTACGTGCCCGACGGCGGCGAGGCGTGCCTCATCGTCGCCCGGCCGGGTTGACCGCGACCGGGCCGCCCGACCTGCGCCCGACCTGCGCCCGACCACCGCAACCAGCACGGCCAGCACGACCACCCACCTCCGCCGCCCCGGGACATCCCCGCCCCGGCGCCCTCCCTCGCGCGCCGACCTGGGGCGCCCTGCGGGGGCCGAGCAGGGCACCCCAGGTCAGAGCACCCAAGACCGTGCGCCGCCCACGGCGCCACACCCTTCACCGAACCAGAACCCGGACCCACCACTCCCCCGAGACCGCCCGCACCACGCATGCCCTCTACCTGCGGTGCCCTACGGAGGGTGCGCAGGGCACCGCAGGTCAGCGGGCGCCGCGGTGATTAGCGACGACGACGAGGCCGGGGATCTCCCCGCAATGGGATCACACTCACTCGCGTGTTCGATCCGATCTCCCTGCCCGCGGTGTCAGACCTAGAACATATGGTCGAACCATGACGAGCACCTCCAAGTCCGACGCCCATGATTCCTCCTCCCATGCCGCGGCCGTCCCAGATGCGACCGCCCCCGATGCGACCGCCCCCGATGCGACCGGTGCCCCCGGCCCGTTCGTGCCGCCTAAGGGGTTCACCACGGCGACGGGTCCCGCCGTCGACGTGATCGTTCCGGAGGCCTACTCGCGGTGGGATCCGCATCAACAGCGCGGATATCTCGCACAACGCCTGATCAACGCGGCGGAGGGGCGCACTGTCGCCTTCGCCTATGACTGCGTCCGGGTCGCAGGACAGCGCGACCGCCACCGGGACCCGTGGGAAACCGCCGCCTCGATGGTCAGCGCCTCGATGGCGTTGTCCCGGCACGGCGCCTCGCGTCTGGTCACCACCGCGGTCGAGTTGACCGAGCGCCTCCCCCGTACCGCGGCCCTGCTCACGACCGGGTGGATCGGCATCCTCGCCGCCCACACGATCGCGGAGGAGACCGCGATGGTCGCGGACGAGCTCATGCCCGAGCTCGACAGGCGGATCAGTGAAGCGCTGGCCCCCACCAGACGCCGCACCCACCCACCGAGACTCGGCCCGCTACGGAAAATGCTCACCAAGACCGTCTCGGCGTGCGACCCGGTCGGGGCCGACGCCAGGGCGAGGGAGGCGCGGCGGGACCAGGATGTCGAGATGGTGCCGCTGGCCGACGACAGGGCGCTGATCACCGCGCACCTCACCGCCGAGACGGCTGTCGAGATCGCAGATCGCATCGACGCCCTGGCGCGCACCGCCTCCGAGGACGATCCGCGTTCTCTCGGTGAGCTGCGAGCAGCGGGCCTCCTGGCGCTGAGTCGTGGGTGGGCCTGCCTGCCCGACGTCGACGGCGGACACCCCGGTGATCCGGACGGGCAGGCTGCCGCCCGGCGGGTGACCATCTACGCCTACGACGACGGCAGTCCGGGCAATCGTGGCCTCACGCTGGCCGGGTACGGGCCGATCACCGGCCACACCGCCGAGCAACTGGAGCGCAACGCTCGTCGCCGGATCGACTCACTGGCCGACCTCGCGGACCCCGAATCGGACGCGGCCCGGCGGTACGCGCCCTCCGAGGCGTTGTCGCGCTTCTGCAAGGGCCGGGACGGCACCTGCGTCTTCCCCGGTTGCCAGACGCCCGCGGAGAAGACCGATCTGGACCACATCATCCCGTTCGACCACGACAACCCGGAGTGCGGCGGGCACACCACGTCCGATGATCTCGGCTCCCTCTGCCGCTTCCACCACCGACTCAAGACCGACGGCATCTGGGCCTATTACCGGGACACCGACGGGACCTACGTCTGGCTCCACGGCCCCAACCACCCGGAAGCCGACCCCGGAACGCGCATCACGACGGTCCCCGGCGGACCGCTGGCCGCACTCGCCGCACCGCGCCATCCGGAATCCAGCCGGCGTCAGCAGGAGGCGGCCGAGGCCGGCAGGACCGGCGGCGGTTCACCGATCTCGCGCAGGCGCCCCCACCTGCGTCACCGCCGCGCCGCGGAGCGCAGCAGGCTGCGAGCCCAGGCCCACCACCGTCGACAGGAGGACCGGGCCGGGCGCCCACCGCGTTCCGCCCACCTGCAGGACGACCGGCCGCAGCAGGACCAGCCGCAGTCCTCGGCACTCGACGATGAACCGCCGTTCTGATGCGGTACCTCTCAGAAGCGGGGGCTCGTCGGGTACCAGCCGTCGTCGGGGCGGTGCGGGCCGATCGACCGGACCTCGCGGAACTCGAAGTCCGCGAAGTCGTCCGCGAGGTGGTCCCAGTTCTCGCGGGTGATCGCGGTGGTGACCGCCCCCGCGATTCGACCCACACCACCGTAGATGCCGGACAACTGGTTGCCGGTGACGCCCATGGACGTGCGCGCGCCGGTCGAGAAGTGGTGTAACCGGGCCACCCAGGGCGCGGAGCCCGGTCGGCGTTCGGTGAACTCGAAACCCGGGCCGAGGTAGGGGTTGCGGCCTGCCGGGTGGTCGGAGGCGTAGTCGTGCACGTCGGCCCACAGGGCGATGTCGTCGACGAACTCAGCGAGTTCCGGCCGCAGTCGCAGATCGACCTCGTACCCGGTCGCGGCGATCACCACATCGGCGTGGAAACGGCCGCCGGGGGTGTCGATCGCGAGTTCGGTACCGCCGGCCCCGTCGTCGGCCACCTCGACCGAGTCCCAGCCGCAGCCGGTGTGCAGTGCGAAGCCGGGGTGGGCGAAGCACCGCCACACCGTGTGCTGGGTCGGTGGCTGCGGCAGGCCCCCACTGAGGAGGGTGAAGTCCCACTTCGCCCGATCGTCGAGGTCGTAGAAGCGTTCCTGCATGCCGGGGAACTCCATCCACCGCAGTGGGTTGGAGTCCGGGACGGTGTCCCGCCGCATGAACACCTCAGCTCGAGCGGCGCCGTGGTCGAGGGCGGTGGCGGCGTTGTCGAACCCGGAGGCTCCCCCGCCCAGGACTGCGACCCGCCGGCCGCGAAGTGCCTCGAAGTCGATCGGGTCCTCGGTGTGGAACCAGCGCTCGCGCGGCAGCGCGCGAATCATCTCCGGGACCCGCTGCCCGCCGCCCCCGTTCAGGCCGAGCGCGAACACGATCCGCCTGGCGGTCACGGTCTGTGTGTGCCCGTCCGCGGCGGTCACCTCCACGACGAAGGGGCCATCCGCCGTGGCGGGTCGGTGGACGGCCGCCACCCGCGTCTCATGACGGACCTCGATCCCCGCCGCAGTGCGGTACCAGCGCAGGTAGTCGTTCCAGTCCAGACGCGGCACGAGGTCGATCTCCTGCCACGCCCGCTCGCCGTAGACCGCCTCGAACCAGCGGCGGACATGCAACGACGGGACATCGAACTCGATGCCTCGCATGTGTTTGGGGCTGCGCAGGGTGTGCATCCGTGCGTAGCGGTCCCAGCAGCCCACCCGATCGGCGGGCCCGTCGTCCACCACCAGGACCCGGTCGATCCGTTGACGGCCGAGCGCGAAGGCGGTGCCGAGCCCGGCCTGGCCGCCCCCGATGACGAGCACGTCGAGCTGCGCGGACCCGGGCTCACGCGGGATCCAATCCCGTGCGTGGCTGGTGGTGGCGATGTCCTCGCGGACGCGGGCGGTCAGCGCCGCGAGCCTCGCGTCGGCGTCGGCCAGGCGGCGGGGACCCCGGCCGGCACCGGCGGCGGGGCTTGCGGCGGGGTCGGCTGCGGGGTCGATTGCGCCCGGTGTGGGGAACGTGGGCGCGTCGGGCATCACGGAGGTCATGGACGTCTCCTGCGGCATCGGGGCCCGGGTCCTGTGCCCGGGCGGACACCGCGCCGCTGCCTGACTGATGACTCGGCCGCCGGGGCGTCGGTCGCCCGGCGGCCGGGTCGGCTGCGCCGACCGCACCGTCGCGGTGTCGCCTCCGAGTCTGGCACCAGCGCTTTTCCGCCGTGTTACGCCGAGGTGAGGGCGGTGTGAGGGCGGTGTGAGGGCGGTGTGAGCCGAGCGCGGAGGTCAGTGGTCCGCGGGGACCGCGGAGGCCATCGCGTTCAGGGCAGCCTCTGTCAGCCGGCCGTGGACTCGCAGTCGCGCGATGCCGCCATCGGGGAAGACGTCGAGGCGGACGTACCGGACCTGCTCGGTCGGCGGGACCACGAACCTGTGTCGGCAGTCCGGGAGCAGCGGGGTGCGCGACACCAGGTCGATCCACCGGTCCGGCGAGCCCAGATCGTCGACGCATCGGACGCCCCGCAACGACGCGGCGCCGGGTGCGTTGCCGATGTAGTAGGAGGTGTCGATCTCGACTCGGTCCACCGTTCCCTCCCCCGCCAGTGCCAGGGTGACGTGGTCGTTCCCGTCCCCGCGACGGCGTGCGTTCTCCCATCCCTCGCCCATGTGCCGGGAGCGACCGGGCGCGATGATGTTCTCCGGTGACGAGTAGAACAGGTCGGAGCAGTCCACCACCCTGCCGCCGTTCTCCGCTGCGGCGAGGTCGATGGTGCCGGTGAGGAAGCGTGGGTCCGGGGTCGGTTCGCCGTGAACCCGCAGCCGCGCGACCCCGCCGTCGGGCAGCATCCGCAGGCGGACGTGCGTCACGGGCCGTCGGGCCGGATCCGGCACCTCGAAACTATTGCGGGCGTCCCCGGCTACCGGGCTGGGAGGGACGAGGAGTTGCCACGGCGCGTCGAGCAGGTCGTCCATGGTGGGGTGACCATCGATCCACACACCGTCGACCGCGACCCGGGGCGGGTAGTTGCCGCGGAAGTAGGCGGTGTCGACCACCACGCCGTGGACCCGTCCGGGCACACCGAGTCTGATGATCGCGGTGTCCTCACCAGGGTCGCGTCGGCGCCGTGTCTCCCAGCCGTCGTAGACCTTGCCCTTGAGGCCGAAGAGCGCCGGATCGAATACCGGGTCGCCGGGCAGGATCAGGTTCTCCTTCTCGGCGAAGAACTCGTCGTTCGCCCAGACCACCGCCCCCGCTAGCTCGCGGGAGGCCAGGTCGGGCAGCGAGAAGACGTCCGGCGCGAGGGCGGTGGCAGTCGCGGTGGCAGTCGCGGTGGCAGAAGCAGGGGCGTTGGTCATGATCGGTCTCCGGTCTCGGCGGCGGGGGCGGGCGTGGTGGCGGCGTGGTCCCGGAACACCGTCCGGCCGCGGGCGGGCAGGTCGGGACCGGTCCGCCGACCACCGAGGTAGACCTGCGTCACGACGCCGGCCAGGGCGCGTTCGGCGTAGGCGGTCACGGGGTTCCTGTGCTGGAGACGCTCGGGCAACACCACGAACGCCTCGTCGGGTGCGAGGACCACCAGGTCCGCGCGGGCGCCGGGCCGGATCGCGCCGCGGTCGGACAACCCGGCGAACTCGGCGGGCCCGGAGGCCATCCACCGCACCACGTCGGGCAACCCCATCCCCCGGCGGCGGGCCTCGGACCACATGATCGGCAGCCCCAGCTGGACGGAGGCGATCCCGCCCCACGCCTCGCCGAAGTCGCCGGTGTCGAAGCGCTTGAGCTCCGGCACGCACGGTGAGTGGTCCGAGACGACGAGGTCGATCGTCCCGTCGCGCAGTCCCTCCCACAGCCGCTCCCGGTTGCCGGCCCCGCGGATCGGCGGGCAGCACTTGAAGTGGGTCGCACCGGGCTGGATCTCCTCGGCGAACAGGGACAGGTAGTGAGGGCACGTCTCCACGGTGATGGGCAGCCCCTCTGCCTTGGCGTCGCGGATCAGTGGCAGTGCGTCGGCGGCGGACAGGTGCAGGATGTGCGCCCGGCAGCCCGTGCGGCGGACGCCGTCGATGACCTGCGCGACCGCCCGCACCTCGGCGGCCACCGGCCGGGAGTCCAGGAAACCCTCGTAGTCCGGCCCGGCGGGCGGGGTCTGGGCGTCGATGGTCTCGGCGTTCTCGGCGTGCACGATGAGCAGTCCACCGAACCCCGCGATCTCGGCCATGGCCGACAGCATCTGCGCGCGGTCCAGGGGCGGGAACTCGTCGATACCGGAGTGCAGCAGGAAGCACTTGAACCCGAACACCCCGCGGTCCCAGAGTTCGCGCAGCCGGCCGAGGTTCTCCGGCACCGCGCCGCCCCAGAACCCGGTGTCGACGTGCAGCTTGCCCACCGTGCTGGTGAGCTTGGCGTCGAGCGCGGCCGGGCTGGTGGTCACGGGGCTGGAGTTGAGTGGCATGTCCAGCAGCATGGTGACCCCGCCGCAGGCCGCGGCGCGGGTGGCGCTGGCGAAACCCTCCCAGTCGGTGCGTCCGGGCTCGTTGACGTGCACGTGCGTGTCGACGAGTCCGGGGAGCAGGACGACCTCGCGGGGCAGGGTCACGGTGGGGACGTCGGCGGGTGCCCGGCCGAGTGCACCCGGGTCGACGTCGACGGTCTTGATGGTGCCGTCGGCGACGACGACGAGGGCTTCCCGCTCGACGCCGTCGACGATCGCTCGGTGGGCCTGGAACACCAGGTCGGGGTGGGTCATCTGCTCTCCTCGTGGTCGGCGCCCGGGCGGGTCAGCTCGGCCAGGTCGGCGCGGCCGACGCCGGCGAGGGTGGTGATCTCCTCGCCGGTGACGGCGCCGCAGTCCAAGGCGCGGAGGCAGAACGCGGCAAGCGCGCGGGCGGTGGCGGGTTCATCTAGGTACCCGCCCGCGCCGGGCCCGGCGGTGGTCGTGAGCGTGGTCGTGCCGAGGTAGTTCGCGAGCCGGGCGCAGGCGGTCGGCAGGGACCGCCGGTAAAACGCGTAGGTCGCGGCGTAGCGGGAGACCAGTTGGGCGGGATGCAGGTCCCAGCCCTGGTAGAAGCCGCGGCGCAGTGACCGGTCGATGAGCCGCGCGTGGAGACGCCACCCCGCGCGCACCGCCTCCGCGTCGCCGACGGGCAGCCGGTTGGTGGAGCCGTCGGACAGTGCCACTCCGGTACCGGCGGCGGCAACCTGCATGACGGCCTTGGCGTGGTCGGCGACCGGGTGGTCCATGGCCTGGTATTCGGCGGCGATTCCGCACGCCGCCGAGTAGTCGTAGGTGCCGTAGTGCAGACCGATGCACCGTCTGGCGGATGCATGGATGAGACGGGCGACCATCGCCGACCCGTCGGGGCCGCAGATCGATTGCGGGGTCTCGATCTGGATCTCGAATCGCAGCGTGCGCTCGGGCAGTGCGCAGGCCTGTTCGAGCCGGACGCACAGGTCGACCATCGCCAGGACCTGGTCGACGGAGGTGACCTTGGGCAGGGTGGGCCGGAGTTGCGTGAAGTGTGCCGGCAGCTCGTCGCGGTCCGGTGCCCCGGCCCCTGCCCCGGCGCGGCCGAGAGCGAGCACGAACCGGGTGAACGTCCGGATGCCCCGGTGCCGCGTGGCGGGGTCGAAGGATCCGAACCGCAGACCCCAGAACGGCGGGAGCGCGGCGCGGGCGGTGGACCCGGTCAGTTCGGCGACGATCCGTTCGACGTGGGCGTCCTCGTCGCGGTCGCGGTCGCGGGGTGCGACGCCCCGCTGGGTGAACCCGTCCTCGAAGTCGATCCGTAGGTCCTCGACCGGTTCGCGGAGCAGTTTGGCGCGTACCAGGGCGTGGATTGTCTCCGCGTCGTCGGCCGACAGCAGGGCCGGGTGACCGTCACCGGCCGCCAACACGCCCGCGAGCGCGGCCGGGTCCGGCAGGTGTTCGTCGAACGCCTCGAGCGCGACCCCGCCCACCTCGCTGATGATCCCTGCGTGGACGCGCTCGGCCGGCAGGTAGAGGGTGTGCACCGGCTGGCGGATGACGGGCGTGCCGGGGAACCGGGCGACGAGCTCCGCATCGGGGGCGGCCAGGCGGGCGTCGGCCTCGGCGAGCACGCTCGCGAGGAGGTCACCGCTGGGGTCTACGGTGCCGGGGCTAGTGGAGTTGGCGGGGATGGTCACGAGGCGCCCCCGGCCTGTGTGAGCGCGAGATCCGGGTCGACTGTCGGAGTGGCGGCGAGCGGCGCGTCGGGTCCGGCGGGCGATGCGGCCACCGCGATCGCGAAGTCCGCGATCGCCGCGCTGAGCAGGCCCTGCGCGGACAACTGCGGGGCGTGACCGGTGTGGAGGGTGACGACCCGCGCACCCGGGGTGAGCTGCTGCATGCGGCGCTGTGCGACGATCGGCACGGTGCGGTCCCAGGTCGCCTCGATGTACAGCCTCGGCACCCTGCCGAACCGATCTACGGTCCACCGTGGGGCGATGAGTCGCGCGCTCTCCTGCTGCGGCCGCAGCCGCCTCGAGGCGGCGATCGCCTCCCCCGCCGGGGCATCGTGGAAGAACACCGCCGCGGCCGCCTCGGGAGGGACCGCGGTCACCCGGCCGCCTGCCCCCGGCTCGAGCCACCGGGAGATCCCGACGTCCGCTCGGAGCCCCAGGCCGGCGCACAGTGCGGCGAAGTCCATTCCGGAGGGCAGCATCATGCCCGCGACGAACGCCACCCCGGCGACCCGGTCGGGCATCCGCTCCGCGACCTGGGTGACCACGACACCGCCGCCCGAGTGCCCCACGAGCACGGCGGGCCGCTCCAGCCGCCGCACCAACGCGCACACGTGATCGGTGAGGATGCCGAGGTCGACCACCTCGCCGTCGTCCACCACGCCCTCGACCCCCACGCCCGGTAGCTCGACCACGTGCGGGCGCAGGCCCGCCGCGCGCAACGGACCGGTGACGGTGTCCCACACCCAGCCTCCGGCCCACGCGCCGTGGACCAGGACGACGTCCGTCACGGCGCGATCACCGAGCCGGACGCCGCGAGCACCCGGGCGGCCTCGCGGACCGCGGCGGTGTTGGCCCTGCCGTGGCGGGAGCCGGCGAGCTTCGCGGCGATGTGGTCGCGGACCGAGATGGGCTCGTAGGCGTCCCCGTCGGCGCCGACGAACTCCGGCAGGGTGCCCACCACGGCATCGACGTTGCCGTCGTGGAAGAACGCTGCCGAGCGGCGCCGCACGATGCCGCCGTCCACGACGGGCGGCGCGACGCGGTGCAGGGTCGACATCCAGCGGTCATTGGTCAGCCGCGCGGTGAGGTCACCGAGGTTGACCAGCAGCCCGCCCTCGACGGGCTGGACGTCGTGCCACACGCCGTCGGTGCCGAGGACCTGGAGTCCGGCGACCCGGTCGGCCCACAGGACGGTGACCAGCCCGAAGTCGGTGTGCTCACCCATCCCGCGGAGCTCGCCGTCGAGGGTCACAGGCCCCTCCGGCAGCGCATAGTTCACCATGCGCAGCACGTCGATCGAGTGGTCGGTGAGCTGCTCGAAGATCCCGGGCGGCTGGCCGAGGGCGTCGGCAAAGACGCGGGTCAAGGTCCGGGCGACGCGGGAGGCCTCGGCGAAGTAGGCGTCGATCCGGGCGCGGAAGCCGTCGACCTCCGGCCAGACGTTGATGCCGTAGTCGGCCTCGTCGAGGTCGAGATCCTGCTCGAGCGCGGTGAACGATCGCGCCTCGACGCCCACGTTGAACGCCTCGAAGAAGTCGTTCATCCGCCCGGCTGACTCCACGCCCAGGCTCAGGCTCAGCGCCTCGCTCTTCGGCGGGCTGTACCCGCGGTTCGCGTCGGGCACCCGGTAGGCGTTCTTGGCCTCGAGAGGCAGTGCGAAGAAGGCGTCGATCGCGGTAGCGAGCCCGTCGATGACCGTGGGCGCGATCCCATGGCCGACGATCTGGATGAACCCGACGCTCGAACAGGCCTCGTCGATCTCGCGGGCGACCCGGGCCCGTGCGGTGGCGATCGCCGGGTCGGCGGCCGGGTCTGCAGGTCCGGGTTCGGTGACGTACGGGGAGATGTCGACGATGGGGACGTGGAACGCGGGAGGGGTCATCTGTGTCTCCTGGGGCTGCGCTGACGTTGCGCTACATGTGTATCGACGCGCGGTTCCGGCACGGTCACTGAAGCGTGTCCCCCGTGTTACGTCGCGGGTGGGGTGGCTCGGCGGCCGCGTTCACCGGTGGATCGCGGCGTCCATCCCCACGAGAGGCGACCCGGTTCCGCCCCGGTGGTGGGCGACGAGCTCGGCCGCGATCGACAGTGCCGTCTCCGCCGCCGTGCGGGCGCCGAGGTCCAGCCCGATCGGCGAGTGCACGCGCTGCAGCGCCGCCTCGGGGACCCCCTCCGCGCGCAGGTCCGTCATCCGCTGGGTGTGGGTGCGGCGGCTACCCATCGCCCCGATGTACCCGGCGCGGGTCCGCAGCGCCTCGACCAGCAGCGGGAGGTCGAACCTCGGATCGTGGGTGAGGACGCAGATCGCGGTGGAGGCGTCGACGCGGGTCCCGGCGAGGTACTCGTGTGGCCAGCACCGCACCACCTCGGCGGCCGCCGGGAAGCGCTCGGCAGCCGCGAACACCGGACGGGCATCGCACACCGTCACCCGGTAGCCCAGCTGGGCGCCGAGCGGCACGAGGGCCTCGGCGAACGCCGTCGCCCCGAACACCAGCAGCCGTGGTGGGTCGAGCCGGTGCAGGAATACGCGCGCGGGCAGGCCGGCGGTGGTGAGGCCAGCGGTGGTGACGCCGGTTCCGCGTCCCTCGGCGATCGCCGCGGCCACCGGCCCGCGGGCCCAGGGCGGGGCCTCGTCGTCGTCGACCCCTGTCCCCCCGTCTCCTCCCACCACCATCCACTGCCCGGCGCAGGGGCCGTCCAGGACGGTGGCCGCGACCACGGCGCGGCGCTCGCGCGCGGCGGCGATGAGGCGATCGGCAGGGTGAACGGCGCCCGGGGGTGAGTCCTCGGCGGCGAGGGATTCGACGAAAACCTCGAGCGATCCGCCGCAGGTGGGGCCGACATCGAGTAGTGGGTCGGGGAGCTCGTCGCCGTCCGGACCGAACCGCGCGAGGGCCGGGCGACCGTCGGCGAGGGCCTGCTCGCAGAGGGTGTACACCGCCGCGTCCACGCAGCCACCGGAGACGCCGCCGACCACGTCCCCGGTCGCGGAGACGGCCATCGCGGTGCCCGGGGCCAGCGGCGCCGACCCTCCCGTCGCGACGACCCGGGCCAGCGCGCACGCGATGCCGGCGCTGCGCCAGCGGGCCAGCGTCTCGGCCACGAAGATGTCCATGCGCTCAGGATGGCGAGGTCACGTTGCCGAGGTGTTACCGCCGGGATTCAGTCGTGGCGCGCGCCCATGAGGTGCAGGATCCGGTGCACGGTGTCGTCGACGAGGGTGTAGCGCACGATGCGACCGTCGGCCGCGTCGCGGGTCGCGCTGACCCAGCCCTGCTCGCGCAGGATCCGCAGGGCCTGGGAGGCCGCATTGCGCGTGATGCCGACGGCCCCCGCCAGGTCGGACACCGTCGCGACGCCCGGCCCGGCGTGGTGCATGTGCGCGAGGAGACCGAGGCGGGTGGGGTCGGCGAGCAGGTCGAATCGCGCGGCCCAGTCGTTCACGTCCATCGGCTCACGTCCATCGGTTCCTCCGTAACAGCCGCGACACATTCTGCCTCTACGCTCAGCGCGCTAGGTGTCCGGCCGGACACGTATCTCCCGTGGGCAGGAGACGCACTTGAGACCGTTCTACGCCGTCGTCGGTGTGGGCCTCGCACTGGCCCTGGTCGCATCGGGATGCGCGATGCCGTCCGCCGGCGGTGGCGGCGGTGGCGGCGGTGGCGGCGGCGGCGGCCGGATCGTGCTGGCCGACTCGGGGCCGCTGGGCGAGTTCAACCCGGTCGCCGGGTACGGCTCCACCGGCGTCTCGCCGCTGTACGAGGGGCTGCTGCGCCCGGCTGCCACGGACGACGAGACGCTGCCCGACCTCGTGCCGTCCCTAGCCGCAGCCGACCCGGAGGTCAGCGACGACGGGCTCACCTGGACCGTCCGGTTGCGCGCGGGAGTGCGGTTCCACGACGGCAGCGCGCTGGATTCCGGGGACGTCGCCGCCACCTACCGGGCGGTGGCCGATCCGGTGTCGGGCTCGCCGATCGCGTCGGATTACACCTCGATCGCCCGGATCGCCACGCCGGACCCGCTCACGGTGGAGTTCGGACTCGAGGCACCGGACCCGGGGATGCCCGCGCGACTACTGCTCGGGATCACCCCGTCCGAACTGCTCGCGCCGGGGCCGGCGGCGGAGTCCCCGCTCAACACCGCGCCCGTCGGCACGGGGCCGTACCGGTTGGAGCGACTCTCCCCCGGCGAAGCCGTGCTCGTGGGCGATCCCGACCACCGCGACGGCGCCCCCGACGTCGACACCCTCGTCCTGCGATCGGTGCCCGACGAGAACGCCCGCGCCCAGATGGTCCTCACCGGCGAGGTCGACGGCACCGTCCTGCCGCCCGCACTGGCTGCCGGGCTCGCCGGCCGCGACGGGCTGGAGCTGGTGTCGGTGGGCAGCGCCGACTGGCGGGCCGTGGCCCTGCCCACCGCGCACCCCTTCACCGGCGACCCGGCGGTCCGGCGCGCGTTGTCGCTGGCCGTGGACCGCGAGTCGCTGGTCGAGTACGTCCTGGCCGGACACGGCCGGCCCGCCACCTCGCCGATCACCGACGCCTACCCGGAGCACGAGCCGGAGGGCGAGGCCGGTGAGCAAGCCCACGCGGACCCGGCCGCGCGCCGGGCCGAAGCGCGGGGCCAGCTCGCGGAGGCCGGGTGGCGGCCCGGGCCGGACGGGGTGCTGGTCCGCGGGGGCTCCGCCGACAGGGCAGAGTTCGTGCTGGCCTATCCCGCCGCCGACTCGCTGCGCCGCGAACTCGCCTCGGCGGTGGCCGACCAGCTGCGCGAGGTGGGCGTGGCCGTGGAACTGTGGGGCGGGACGTGGGACGAGATCGAGGCCCGCGCCGGGGAGGTGGCGGTCCTGCTCGGCGGCGGCGACAACCCGTACACCGTCGACACCCAGGCCTACCGGACCCTGCACTCGCCGACCCCGCTGTCCGGACCGCTGGACAACCCCGGCGGCTACGGCGACGCGGACGTCGACCGCGCCCTCGACGCCGCCCGCCGCGCCGCCGACCCGGCCGAACGGACCCGCCTCTACCGGCAGGCCCAGCGGGCGTACCTCCAGAACCCCGGGCACCTGTTCCTCGTGACGCTCGACCACACCTATCTCGTCCGCGACACCGGCCACACCGGCCCCGCCCCGATCCTCGAACCGCACTCCCACGGCTCGACCTGGGGTCCGTGGTGGGCGATCGCGCACTGGACGGCCCGCCCGTGATCCGGCGACTTCGTGAACGGCGGGCCGACCTCGCACGCGTCACGGCCCGCCGGGCGCTCGCCGCGCCGATCGTCGTGCTCGCCGTGACGCTGGCGGCGTTCGTCATGGCCGACGCGTCACCGCTCGACCCGCTGGCCGCCCACCTCGGCGACGGGTACGAACGCCTGACCGACGCCGAGCGCTCGGCCGCCGCCGTCGCCCTCGGCGTCGATCGGCCCTGGTGGCAGGCCTGGACACTGTGGATCGCGGGACTGGCGACCGGCGATGCCGGCTACTCCCCCACGTACCGCCAACCGGTGCTGGACGTGCTCACCGAGCGGCTTCCGTGGACCGTGGGACTGTCGGCGGTGGGGTTGGGGATCGCCCTCGTCGTCGTCGTCCTCTCCGGCCTCATCGCGGCGGCGCGCCCCCACGGCGCGGTCGACCGGGCACTCGCCGGGGCGGCGGTCGCGCTGAGTTCGATTCCGACGTTCGCGCTGGCCCTGGGCTCGGTCGCGGTGTTCTCGGTGGCGCTGGGGTGGCTGCCCGTCTCCGGTGCGGCCCCGCCCGGGCAGTCGGCCACGGTGGGCGGCGTCCTGCGCTACGGCGTGCTGCCCGCGGTCGTGCTGGCCGCCGGGCAGGTGCCGTGGATGCTGCTCGCGTACCGACGGGCGGTGCTCGACGCGGAGGCGTCGCCGGCGGTCGCCGAGGCCCGGGCGCGCGGCCTGAGCGAATGGACCGTCCTGACCGGGCACGTCGCTCCCGTGGCCTGGGCGCCGCTGGTCGCGCTGCTCGGCTCGCGGGTGCCCGAGGTGATGATCGGATCGCTGGTGGTGGAGACGGTGTTCGCCTGGCCCGGGTTGTCGTCCGCGACCGTCGACGCCGCGCTGGGGGCCGACTTCGCCCTGCTCGCGGCGGTGACGGTCGCCGCCGCGCTCACCGTTCTGGTCGGCACGTGGCTCGCCGACTGCCTGCTGCTCATCGCCGACCCGAGGGTGCGGATCGATGCGTGATCGGTCGGTGGCGCGGGGGTCGGTGGCGCGGGGGTCGGTGGCGCGGGGGTTGTCCGGCCGCCGGGCCGCGGGGACCGTGCTGCTGACGGTGCTCGTCGCGTTCGCGCTGGCCTGGCCCGTGATCGCGCCCGCCGGGATGGCGGCGTCGGGCTACCTGTCGGCCGATCTGCCACCGACGTGGGCGCACCCGATGGGCACCGACGGGCTCGGCCAGGACCTGTCCGTGCGGGTGGCTCAGGCGCTGCGGGTGTCATTGGCGGTCGCCGCGGGTGCGGCCGTGCTCGCCGGGGCGCTCGGCGTGGCCGTGGGGGCCGCAGCCGCGGCGGTCGGAGGTCGGATCGATGCCGCACTCATGCGGTGCACCGATGCGGTCGCCGCCGTTCCGCACCTGCTCGCCACCGTCGTGGTGGTGGCGCTGTTCCGGGGCTCGCTCGCCGCCATCGTGACGGCACTGGCGCTGACGCACTGGCCCGCCGTCGCGCGGGTGGTGCGGGCCGAGGCGCAGAAGGTCATGGCCTCGCGATACGTGGCCGCCTCCCGCGTTGCCGGTGCGTCCCCGCTCCAGCTCGCGCGGTGGCACGTGGTTCCGGCCGTGGTGGGGCAGGCCGGCCTGGCGATGGTGCTCATGGTCCCGCACGCGGTGTGGCACGAGTCGACGCTGTCGTTCCTGGGCATCGGGATGCCGCCCGAACGACCGAGCCTGGGCACGCTGATCGCGCTCTCCCAGTCCGGCCTGCTGCTCGGCCGGTGGTGGCCGCTGATCTTCCCCACCGCCGCGCTCATCGCGGTGACCGTGGCGGTGGCGCTGCTGGGGCCCGGGTCTGGGCGCCGGGGGCGCGGGGCGGTGGGGCGAGGAGCGGTGCGGGGCGGGGCGGGGCGGCGAGGAGCGGTGCGGGGCGGGGTGCTGCGGGGCGGGGCCTCCGACCGCGACGACCACAACCCCGACGACGACGAGGTGGGCGCCTGCCGCGCGGGCCTGACGGTGGTCGATCTCGTGGTGGCGCACCCCGGCCGCAGCTCGAACGCGAGGGCGGGCATCGGACCGGACCCGGGCGCGGGGGCCGACCGGGGCCCGGGCACGGTGACGGCCGTCGACGGGGTGTCCCTGAGGATCACGCCGGGCCGGCTCGTAGCGCTCGTCGGTCCCTCGGGCGCCGGCAAGTCCAGCCTGCTCGACGCGTGCGCCGGGCTGACGCCCCCGGGAGCGATCACCACGGGCCGGATGGAGGTGGGCCCCGGTGGGTCGACCGGGCACGTCCCCCAGTCCGCCGCGTACGCGTTCACCCCGACCCGGCACGTGCGGGGCCAACTCGAAGAGGGGCTCGCGGTGACCCGCGGGGGCAGTGGCTCCCGCTGCGCCCGTGACGTCGACGCACTGTGTCGCCTGGTGGGGGTCGATCCCGCCCTGGCCGACCGGTACCCGCATCAGCTCTCCGGCGGCCAACTCCGCCGGATGGCGATCGCGGCCGCCCTGAGCGCCGGGCCCACGGTGCTGCTCGCCGACGAGCCCACCACCGGGCTCGACCCCGACCTGGCCGTGCGCGTCCTGGCCCGGCTTCGCCGCCTCGCCGACGAGACCGGGATCGCCGTGCTCCTCGCGACCCACGATCTGGACGCGCTCGACGCGAGCGGCGTCGCGGACGAGGTCCTCGGAATGCGCGGGGGGCGATTGCAGGGGGCGGCGCCTGACTCCGTGTCAGCAGCGTCGGCGGCGGCGGCGGCGGCGCCTTCCACACCGCCCGCGGAGTTGGTGTCGTCATGACCCTGTCCGCACGCGGGGTCGCCTTCCGGCACGCTGGGCCCGACGGATTCGCGTTGCCACCGACCGACCTGACCGTGCACGGGGGCCGGATCACCGCGCTCGTGGGCCCCTCGGGAACCGGCAAGACCACCCTGGCACACCTGATCACCGGGCTGCTGACACCCGCAGCCGGGTCTGTGACGGTGACCGACGAGCCCGGGACGCTGACCGGCGGCTCGCGTTCCCGGTCGGTGCGGCCCCGGCCGGTGCGACCCCGGCGCGGCCGGCTGCCCGGGCACACGGCACTGCTGGATCAGGACCCCGTGGCGGGAGCGGACCCCCGGATGACGCTCCGGCGGATGATCTCGCTGCCGGGGCGGCTGCGCGGGACCACGGTGGACGTGGACGAACTCGCCCGCGAGGTCGGACTAGACCCCGGCCTACTCGACCGCCGGCCCGGACAGGTCTCCGGCGGACAGCTCCACCGCGCCTGCCTCGCCCGGGCCCTGGCCCAGCGGCCGCGCTACCTGATCGCCGACGAGCCCACCGCGCATCTGGACCCCGAAAGCTCCGAGGCGATCGCGGCGGTCCTGCGGGCTCGCGCCGACCGGGGGCTCGGCGTCCTCGCGATCACCCACGATGAGCGGCTCGCGGCCGGGTGGGCGGACGTCGTCCACACGATGGCGGCCCCGCCGGGTCCGTCGTGACCGCGGCCGTCGCGACGGGTCTAACACAAGTGCCGACACGAAAGCTGGGCCGAAACCACCACAGCCGCGCGCTCCAGAGTCATCCGGACGGGATATATAGCAGCAGGATGACTCTGAGGCGCGCGGCTGTGGGAGACGCGGCTGCGGCCGGCCCGCGGCGACTAGTTCAGACCGGCGTAGGAGTGCAGGCCCGAGACCACGATGTTGATGAAGAACAGGTTGAACACCAGCACCACGAAGCCGGCGATGTTGATCCACGCCGCCTTCTTGGGCCCCCAGCCGGAGGTCGCGCGGGCGTGCAGGTAGCCGGCGTAGAGCACCCACGAGATGAACGACACCGTCTCCTTGGGGTCCCAACCCCAGAAGCGGCCCCACGCACTCTCGGCCCACACGGCGCCGAGCAGGATGCCCACGCCGAAGACCGGGAAGCCGATGACCGTGGTGCGGTAGGCCAGACGGTCGAGGGTCTCGGCGGCCGGCAGCGGGCGAGCCAGGCGGGCACCCCACCCGGACTCCTGGCCCTGCGGCTGCCACACGCGGATGAGGTACATGATCGACACGACACCCGGGATGAGCAGGATGCCGGAGCCCAGCGCGATGATCGACACGTGGATCGGCAGCCAGTACGAGCGCAGCGCCGGCACCACGGGAGCGGCGTCGGAGTACAGGTGCGTCCCGCCGAAGAACAGCAGGACCAGGATCGGCACCAGCAGATACGGCCACACCACCTGCAGCGCGGGCTTGCGCAGCCAGATCAGCCCCGCCGCCACCGCCAACAGCGTGCTACCCAGGATGAACTCGTACATGTTGCCCCACGGGAACCGCTCCGTGGACAGCCCGCGCAGCACGAGCGACCCGGCGTGGAACACGAACCCGAGCACCACGAACAGCTGCGCGATCCGCGCCCAGCGCACGTTGCCGGCCGAGGCCCGCTCCTCGTCGCCGGTGTCGGTGAGGGACCGCGACTCGGTCAGCCCGGTCCCACCGGCCGTGACCAGCTCCTTCTCCGAGACCTTGGCCACGCGGAAACCCGCGTAGTAGATCAGCGACGCGATCAGCGCCAGTGCATAGATCCCGAAGGCCGTCCGGAACGCCAGGTCCGAGTAGGTGGCCAGCGTCTCGTCGATGGGCAGGCCCTGTGCGAGGGTCAGAGTGATCACCGGGTGTCGTCCTTCCGCGCGGCGTCGGCGGCGGTGCCGCGACTAGTTGAAGTGTGGCCCGCGTCGGCATCACCCGGCAACACGGGTGTGACGGACGACGCCGAGACCAGCCGGTCGCGGAGCTCGTCGAACTCGCTCCCCCAGCCCGATCGGTCCGTCTTGGCGAGGCCACCCAGCTCGACGCGGGTGACCTCGTCGTCGTCGACACTCACCCGCGCCCAGATCCTCCGGCGCCGCACCATCAGGCTGAGCACCAGTCCCGCCATCATCACGGCGGCGGACACGCCCACCCAGATCTGCGTGGGGTCGGAGGAGACCTGGATGTTGACGAACTCCTCGGCGCCGTCGAAGCGGACCGTGGTGCCGTCGGCGAGAGTGGTGGTCTCGCCGGGCTTGAGGTTGACGCGGGCCTCGCGGTTGAGCGCGCCGGACTCGATGAGGTCCGGCTCGAGCGAGAAGATCGACTGCGGGCGGCCGGTGTCGAGGCCGGCGTCACCGCGGTAGACGTCGATCGCCACCGCCGGGTCGTCCATGCGGGGGAACCGCGAGCTCAGGAGGGTGCCGTCGAACTGGGCGGTCGGGGCGAACAAGCCCTGGATGGCGATCTGCTGCGTGCGCCGCTCGGCCAGATCCGGGTACAACCCCGCCGGCGGGTCGAAGCGCATGATGCCCGAGGAGAGGAACGTCTGGAGCTCGGTCGGCGACCAGTGCTGGGTGTCCGTGCGGGTCTCGCCGTTCGGGAACGTCACCGTGAACGTCGGCGCGAAACCGTGACCCTGCAGGTAGACGCGGGTGGACCCGATGCGCAGCGGGTGGTTGACCCGCATCTCGAACGGCTCCCACGTGTCGGGGTCGGTGGTGGTGACCTCCTCGGTGTAGCGCACGTTGGAGGTGAACATCTCGGCCTGGCCGTTGGGCAGGTAGTCGGCACGGAAGTCCTCGATCTTGATGCAGAACTGTTCGAGGTCCGTCCCGTCGACCAGTAGGCCGGCGCGGAACGAGTCGTAGGCGCTGGGGGTGGTGTTGCAGAACGCCGGGGAGTCCGGGGTGGCGACGACGACGCGCATGCCCTCGGCGTAGACGAACTTGCCGGCCGCGAACATGATGAGCAGCGCGAGCAGGCCGAAGTGGAACACGATGTTGCCGACCTCGCGTGAGTAGCCGCGCTCGGTGGACAGTTCGATGGTGCCGGGGACACGGCCGTCGCCGTCGTTGCGCCGGACCCGGCCCTTGAGCTCGCGGCGGATCTGATCGGCGGCCTGTTCGGGCGTGGCGGTGGTGCGGTACGCGGCGTGGTGGGGCAGGCGGGACAGGTTGCGCGGGGTCAGCGGCGGCGGCGTGCGCAGCTGGCGGACCAGTTCGAAACAGCGCGGGGTGAGGCAGCCGACCAGCGAGACGAACAGCAGGACGTAGATGGCGGTGAACCACCAGCTGCTGAACACGTCGAACAGTTGGAGCTTGTCGTAGGTCTCGCCCAGCCAGCCGTTCTCGGCGATGTACTCGTTGACGTTGCCCTCGTTGAGACTGCGCTGCGGCAGGAGGGCGCCCGGGATGGCGGCGACGGCCAGCAGGAACAACAGGATCAGCGCCGTGCGCATGGCGGTGAGAGTGCGCCACGCGTTGCGGAGGAACGCGGTGACGGCAGCGGTTCTGGGCATGTGATCCATCTGCGGGTCGCGGCGCGCCGAGGCGGCTCGGCGCCGGTCGCACCCAGGCTAGTAGGGCGACCCTGAGCGGATCCTGGCAGGGTGTGGCCGTTCGGGGTGGGTGTGGCGGCCGTCTCCGTGGGGGGCGGACGGGGTCACTGACGGTTGGCGCCTCCGCCGGTGTAATCGCGGCCGATCACGCGGCCGCGGGCAGGTTCGGGCTGGTCGGGAGTCAGGGAGGCGGGGTCTTCGGCGGGTTTACGGCCGAGCACCGCGGGCGCGACCTTGACCGGGTCGCCGATGATCGCCGTCGTGTTGGTCGCGTTGGTCAGATAGCTCGCGGGGGTGTGCCCGCGACGGTCGTTGTTCTGCCCGGCTCCCGCGGCGCCCATCATTCCGCCCATCGGCATCGCACCGGCTCGCCCAGCCTGGGCCGCACCGGTCGACGACGACGAGAACGCCCCCGCACCCGGTCCCGCAGCACCCGCACCTGCCGAACCGGCCCCGGGGACCCCGGCGGCCGGACCGCCGGAACCGAATCCAGCCAGCGTTCCGGCTCCGCCCATCCGTGACGCGCCGGCACCTGCGCCCGCTGCCGCAGCGCCGCCACCACCGACCAGCCCGGCCGACGACCCGAACCCGCGATCATGGCTCCGATTGTTGCCAGCGGTTGCTCCCCGGATCCCGCGGATGCCGCCCGCACCGGTGGCCCCGGCGCCGGACTGCTGACCGTGCGCACTAGGCACCGGTGCGAACGGTGCCCCGGCAGCGGTGGTGGCCGCGTTGACGCCACCGCCCGCACCCGGATGGCCCGCAGCCGGTGCTGCCGCTCCTCCCCCGTCTCCCGCGCCCGCCCGCGCAGCCAGGAGCGCCTGCTGCGTGGCTGCGTCCGTGGCCGCGGCTGGCGAGTTCGCCGTCGTGACCCCTGCGCCCGCAGCGCCGGGAGCCCAGGCCACACCCTGTCCTCCGACCTCCGCGCCGTCGACACCGCCCGTGATGGCGGCGATCGCAGCCGGGTTCGGCGCTGCGGGTTGGGCTGGCCGCGGGATGCCCTCCGTGTTCCAGATCCGGGCCATGTCGATGCCATTCGGCCCACCCAGGGCCGAGGTCGACACCACCCGGTACGCCGCGGTGAAGTCGAGGTCGTCGAGGTTGGCGTCCATCACCGCCGGGCTGTACTCGGTGTTCACGATCGCCCTGGCCTGCTGTTCTGCCGCCTCGAGCCGTGCCCGCGACGCCGCGGCAGCAGACGGCGCCACCGGACCGTGCTCGTCACCGGAGATCTGCGCGATCCTGGCCTGTGCGGCCTGCTCGGCCACGTTCCTGCGGGTCGTCACGAATCCCTCATGCGCGCGCCCGGCCTTGGCCGCGACCTGCTCCAACTCCCCCGAAAGCGCGATCGCAGAATTCACCAGCCCCGACACCGAATCCTGCGCGCTCGCGGCGAACTCACCCTGCCAGCCGCTGCCAAGCACATTGCCCAATTCGCTCTGAAGCTGAATCGCAGCGGTACTCAAGGCCTCGGCTACGGCGGTGGCCCGCTCCCGGATGTCACTGAATTGGCTCGGTTCCAACGCCTCAGCACACTGCGCGATCCGCTCGAGCGGTGAATTCGACACGTCCTCGGGCCCGACCCGGCCGTACGCGCCCATCACGCACATCTCGTCCAGGGAGAACACATCCGTGTCACTCGCATGGATCAGCCCGAGGCTCTGCAACCCGGCAGGCTCCTCAGCCGCCTTGGACAACGCCCCCGCCAACGCCTCATCCTGCGCCTCGATAAGCCCGCCGGCGGCGGCGAAGAGTAGCGACATTGCCCGTGCTTGATCTACGAACCCATTGAGTAACGTCCTGAGGTCATCATCCGCGAATAGGGAATACACCGTCCCTAGTTGTTTTGCAGTCGAGAAGGCGCCAGTTGAACTTCGGGATGCCTCGACAAACTCGAAGTTGGATGCCGATCTCACTACTGCGGCGAAGTCGTTGCACTTTTGGACGCAGACCCGAGCCACACCATCCTCTAAGTGAAGAGTCACTTGAAGTCCCCCTCTGGCACAAATTTTAGGAGCGGAGCAATTGCCTGGTCGAGGGCGTCACAGGCCTCCACAAAGCGGTTTCCACGAAACTCGCCTAGGCCATTCACCACGTCCACCTTGATCCACGTTGCCCCTCGACTGGTAAAGAACAACTGGAGACATGTACTGCCCGTTTGGTCGCCTACCTCCACCATTCGCATTCTCCGGCCGCCCTGCTCAACCTGCCTAAGGCTCTTATCGTTCAGGAACTGGGCTCTCGATTTCCATGAAGCTGCGGCTGTGACGTGCACTTGTTCGTTCGTCCACCCACATGCCATCAAGCTTCCTGGTTCGTGCCTAGTGAGGCTGCTATTGGGATCGACCTTTGCGCCAACCCCCTCCTCGATAGCCTCGATCGGGATCTCGGCACACGGGTCGAACAGGGCAGGCCTCTGCTCGATCGGCAGGTCCCAGGGATTGCCCGGGTTTTCGGTGACGGTTGGGCTCGTCGTCGTCTCATCCCCCCCGTCAGCCGACGCGCACCCGGACAGCACCACCCCGGCGGTCACCAACGCGGCTACGAAAGCTTTACTTCTTCCCACAACCTGTACGACGGGCCGAGCCGCCGAACGGTTCCCCCGACTTGACGAATCGTCCGCCAGACCGAATCGGCGCAGTTCAGAGGGGATGCGCTCAAGGTGGTAGAGGCTCACGCTCAGAGATCATCGCAGTCGTCACCGGCCGACGGGTGGGTCATCACAGCCGCGGGCCCGGAGAATCCTTCGCCCGCCATGGAACCAGACGGCTGCTTCGCTGCGTCGTACATGCGATTCCGCCCGAAGTGGGCGGGGAGATCATCTGGGGAGAATTCTTCGCCTAGTCCGATACCAGCGGCGGACAACTGCGCTGGACTCGTGATCCGGTCGCGACATACGTGTCAGTCTCAGTTGTTGAGCAGATTCCTGCATTCCTCTTCAGTCGATTGCTCGAGGCACTCCATCCATCGGACCTGCTCATCAACCCAGGGGTGCCGGGCTTCCTGCCCCACATCCTGTCGCCACAGATAGTTGTCACAGAGGATCGCAACCCCACTGGCGTCAACCGCCCTGCGGCCGATATCCGCTCCGATACAACTATCGCCGAGCTGTGGCCCTGCCTGCCGCATCGCCTCGTTGGCTGCCGGGTTCGGTGCCAACTGCGGGTCGCGCGACCACGCGGCACCGTCGGTGTACTGCAGACGGGCGCAATAAGCGGTCACACCGTCGGCGAAGACGGCCTGCGCTCCGCGGGGCCCGCACTCAGCACCCTCGGTCACGATCGCCTGAGCCGGCGCAGCCGGACTGCGGGGCGGCTCGTAAAGCGGTGTCATGGAGGTCGGTGTTGCGACCTCCTTCGAAAGGGGCGATGCGGCCGCGGTCGCAACCGGTGACGACGACGCGGCGGATGTGGGAGCCGGCTCCGGTGCCCCATCAGCGTCTCCTCCGGGACCACCGCACCCGGACGCAACGATGAGCACCGTCGTCATTGCACCGACGCCGATCACTCTGACTCGATCCGTGGCCACGTTCATGTGATCAGTATTGACACCGCCCCCTTGGCCGGGGGCCCTGTTGTACAAATTAGTTGACGCCGCGCTCCTCAAAGACCAGAGGAGTCCGCGTGCAATTGGGCGAGTAGCCCTCGAACACTCGGCGATGACGGCACCGGCGTTCCTCTTTCGCCTACGTGAACTGGGACGACGTGTTTGTGTCGTACCCCGATGATCTAATCGAACACATGAGCGACACCGAGGCGGGAGCGACTGCCAGTAGCGAGCTGACTGCCGTGCTGTCCGCGCTCGATGCACATCTACTGAACGACTGGACCGAGGCGTCCGCCGCTGAGCTACACGCCGAACTGGTCGCGCTCGAACAGGCCCAACGCCGCATCCGCACCGCCCGGCAGATGGGGTTCATCAATGAGCGCCAAATGCTCACCGGCGGCCTCGGACTCGCACCGGGCGATGCCCGCGGCCGGCTCGACGACTCCGCCATCGCCGACACCGCCCGCATGCGCGCCACCGCCGAGGGCACCCTGTCCGCCGGACATCTCAAGGTCATCAACACCGCCCTGGCCGCTCTGCCCGACGACTACGACGACGAGGAGCGCGCCCGCCTGGAAGCGCAGCTGATCGCCCTGGCCGCCGACCAGTGCACGACCCGCCGCCTCCAAGAACACGCGCACCGACTCCTGGACGCTGTCGATCCGGGGCGCACCGAGCGCGGCGCAGAAGATCGAGCTCGCCGCCGCTCGGTCACGTGCGGGGGCCAAGGACTGGACCTGATGGCCCGCGCCTCGATCACCATGGACCCCCAACTGGCCGCGTTGATGCGCGAGGTCCATGCCCGCTGGGGCCAACCCGGCCGCCTGTGGCCAGATCCGGAAGAGAAGGACACCCGCACCGACGGTCAACGAATGCACGATGCGATGGTCCACGCCCTGCAACTCGCCCTCTCGGCGGACGCCACCAAGACCGGCGCTCCGGCAGCGATCGTGGTGCGTGTCGACCTCGACCAGCTCGCCACTCTCGCCGGCTGCGGCGAGACCGACGGAGGGATCCGCGTACCCGTGCCCCAGGCACTGGCCATGGCCCGCGGCAACCACTGGTTCCTGGCGCTGTGCGACAAGGAGATCGACCTGCGGCTGTTCCGGAGTCGCCGCACCGCCTCCCGCTACCAACGCCTGGCTCTGTTCGCCGCCTACGGAGGCTGCACACACCCCGACTGCGACCAGGACGCCAGACATTGCGAAGCCCACCACGCGGGCAGACCCTGGGCCGCCGGCGGCCACACCAACATCGACGAACTCGCACTGGCCAGCGGCGACTGCCACGCGATGATTCACGAGACCGGCTGGTCGACCGAGCCCGACCCGCACGCACCTCAGGGCGTCAGATGGATCCCACCCGCCGGCACACCACGCGCGGCCAACCCACCACCACCGAAACCCGGACCCCCACCACCGACACCACTCGACGCACCGATACTGCCGTACGCCCTCCTCCGCGATCTGGATGCGGCGGTCGCTGACCGGCTCGATTCAGGCCAGGAGGCGGCGTGACGCCGCGCGGTCCGCTCGGGTCAGATGGGCAGCGTGGTGTCGGAGATCGCGAAGTCGCGCAGCCAGTCGATGAACAGCGCCCACCCGCCGGACAGCAGCAGCAGGCCCACGATGATCAGCATGACGCCGCCGAACACCTGGATGGTCCGGGTGTGCCTCTGCAGCCAACCGACGGTTCGCATCGCCCAGGTGGAACCGAACGCCACGATGACGAACGGCAGACCGAGTCCCAGGCAATAGGCCACGATGAGCAGCACCCCGCGTGCGGCGTCGACCCCGGTGCCCGCGGCGACCGACAGGGCTGCGGCCAGCGTCGGTCCCAGACACGGGGTCCAGCCCAGGGCGAACACTGCCCCGAGCATGGGGGCGCCGATCCAGGTGGACAGGGTCTTGGGCTGCATCCGGGTGTCGCGCTGCAGGGTGGGAACGAGGCCGATGAAGACGAGCCCCATGAGGATCGTGACCACGCCACCGAGCCGCTGCAGCAGTTCCTGCTGGGGGGCCAGGTACTGCACGGTCCCCAGAACCATGGCGCTCAGCATCACGAAGACCACGGTGAAACCACCGACGAACAGCAACGACGCGCCCACCACCCGGGCCCGCGAGGATCGTCGGGTGCGCCGCTCCTCCATCGTCAGGGTGGCGGTGGCGGCACGCTGGCGCTCGGCGGCGGCAGCGGTAGCCGGAGGACGCTCGGCGCCCACGACACTCGCGAGGTACGCCAGGTAGCCGGGAACCAGCGGGATCACACACGGCGAGGCGAACGACACGAGTCCCGCCAGCACGCATGCCCCCAACGCCAGCAGGATCGGGCCACTGGCCACGGTCTGCTGGAACGTCTCCCCCACGCTCTGCGCGAGCAGGATCACCTCCGGGTTCACACCGGCTCGACCTCCTCGGCGAGGATCGCGTTGACGGTCTCGCGCAGCTTCTCGTCGGTGATCTCGGCGAGGTACACGGCGGCCACGCGGTGCTGCTTGTCCAGGATGATCGTCGCCGGAACCACGGAGGTCGGGAACCCTCGCAGCGCGGCGACAGCGGCGTTACTGGGATCCCAGATCGAGGGGAACGTGATGCCGTTGTCCTCGACGAAGTCGACCGGCTTCTGCCGGTTGGGGTCGCGCAGGTTGATGCCGAACACCGTGGCGCCCTTCGGCTCGAACTCCTCCTGCAGACGCTGCAGGTCGTCGGACTCGGCGCGGCACGGCCCGCACCACTGGCCCCACAGGTTGAGGATCACGACCCGGCCCTCGAAGTCCTCCTGCACGGTGAGTGTGCGATCGGGGTCGAGCAGGTCGGGCCCGGTGAGCGTGGCGACGGGCTTGCGCTCGGCAGGGGGGTCGTAGTGGATCTCGATCTGCCCGTCGGGGCTGACGAACTCGAACGTCTCCGGGCCCACCACCACGGCGTTATCGCCGGTCGCGCAGCCGGCGGCGAGGGCACCGGTCAGCAACAGGGCCCCGAGGACGGCCTTGGTCTTGCGCATTGTTCAGGCTCCAGTCTGCGACGGGTCGGACGCCCCCGCCGGTTCCGAGTACACGATGTCCCGCAGCGTGGTTCCCTCGAACACCAGCGACGTGATCGAAGCCAGCGAGCACTGCCGCTTGCGCGGGTCGTGCCACAGGCGCCGCCCCTCGAGGAAGCGGCGCGTCGTGTACACCGGCAGCTGGTGGCTCACCAGGACGGCCTCGTGCCCGCGGGCGGTGTCGAGCGTGGAGTAGACGGCGCCGATCATCCGATGCGCGATCTGGAGGTACGGCTCGCCCCACGACGGGCGAAGCGGGTTGAGCAGGATCGGCCAGTACTGCGGGTCGCGCAGGGCGCCGCCGGGGCCGCCCACTTTGCGTCCCTCGAAGCGGTTGTCCGCCTCGATGATGTCGGCGTCGATCCCCACCGGCAGACCGAGAGCCTCGGCCAGCGGGGCGGCGGTCTCCTGGGCGCGCTGCAGCGGCGAGGCCACGATCGACACGATGTCGTGCCCCTGCCCCAGCACCCTGCCGACGGTCTCGGCCTGACTCCGCCCCAGCTCGGAGAGCCGGTAGTTGGGCAGCCGACCGTAGAGGACGCCCTCGGGATTGTGTACCTCGCCGTGGCGCACCAGGTGCACGATCGTCTGCGTCTCACCTGCGCGTGCCGAGGTGTCGCGGGGGGTCGACGACGACGAGACGGGCTGTCCCGGAGCGGCGATCGTCCCCGGCTCGGCCCCGTAGGACGCGGACCCCTCCGGCTGGGTCTCGACGGGAGGTTCCTCCGGGGCCGCGGTGGCCGCGGACCCGCCCAGCGACGGCGGCGCGACGGCGGGCGCCGGATGATCACCGCGGAGGGGGATCGGCAATGAGGTGGGACCCGTCGACGGGACGGCGAGCCGACCGCGCATACCCCGGCCGTCGCGGCTCATCGGCCCGCCTCCGGGGCGGACGCGGCGGCGGCGGCCTGCGCGGCCACCGGCAGGGCGTCGGCGATGTGCTGGAAGTCGTCGTCGGTCAGGGCGGTGGAGACGAACCAGGTCTCGAACGCGCTCGGCGGCGCGTAGATCCCCCGGTCGAGCAGCGTGTTGAAGAACGGCGCGTACCGGAACGTCTCGGCGGCCTTGGCCCCGGCATAGTCGGTGACCTGGTCCTCGGTGAAGAAGACGCTGAGCATGGTGCCCGCCCGCTGGATGGTGTGCGCGACACCCGCGGCCTGCAGGGCGTTGCTGATGAGCGCCTCGAGCCGGTCGGCGTTGGTCTGCAGCGTGTAGTAGCAGGCGTGGTCGGCCAGCCGCAGCGAGGTCAGGCCCGCCGCCACCGCCACCGGGTTACCGGACAGGGTGCCGGCCTGGTAGACGGGCCCGGCCGGCGCGAGGGAGGCCATGACGTCGGCGCGGCCACCGAACGCGGCGGCGGGCAGCCCGCCGGACATGACCTTGCCGAACGTGGTCAGGTCGCCGGCCACGCCGTCGATCCCCCACCAGCCGCGGTCACCGGCACGGAATCCGGTCATGACCTCGTCCATCACGAGCAGGGCGCCGTTTTCGGAGCACAGGGTGCGCAGTTCCTCGTTGAAGCCGGGCAGTGGCGGGACGGTGCCCATGTTGCCGGCGGCTGCCTCGGTGATCACGCAGGCGATCTCGTCGCCGTGGTTGGCGAAGACCAACCGGACGGCGTCGACGTCGTTGTACGGCAGGACGATCGTGTCGTGGGCGGTCGCGCCTGTGACTCCCGGCGAATCCGGGAGGGCGAACGTGGCCAGTCCCGATCCCGCGTCCGCGAGCAGGGCGTCGACGTGCCCGTGATAGCAGCCGGAGAACTTGACGATCTTCGAGCGGCCGGTGAATCCCCGGGCCAGGCGCACGGCGCTCATGGTGGCCTCGGTGCCGGAGTTGACCAGCCGCACTTCCTCGACGGAGGTGCGGGCGACGATCTCGCGGGCGAGGTCGACCTCACCCTCGGTCGGGGTGCCGAAGCTCAGTCCCCGGGTCGCGGCGTCGCGGACGGCGTCGACGATCTCGGGGTGGGCGTGCCCGTGAATCATGGGGCCCCAGGAGCAGACGAGGTCGATGTAGGTGTTGCCGTCGACGTCCGTCATGCGAGAACCCCGCGCTTCACGCATGAAACGCGGGGTTCCGCCGACGGAGTTGAACGCGCGGACCGGGGAGTTGACTCCGCCGGGGATCAGCTCGCGGGCCTCGGCGAAGAGCTCGGCCGATCGGGTGGTGCCGGACATGCCGGACGGGGTCGTGAAGGCATCACTCGAAGAGGTCACCGGACCAGTGTCTCAAAGTCCGGCCGCGAGTACCCCCTCGCGGTGTCAGGCCCGCGGCGGAGCCGGCGGGGCAACCGGTGCGAACAGCGACTTGGCGGCCGCGTCGACCTGGCCCGCGAAGTCGTGGAACGCCTTCTCTGCCTGCTGGTGCAGTTCCTGCGGCGTGGGCAGGGGTGCAGGGGCGGGCACGACCGGAGCAGGTGCGGCTGCCGGCGCGGGCGCGGGGGCGACGCCGGCGTCGCGGTGGGTGCCGTACCAGTCATCGGCCCCGGCGACGGGCGCGGACATGCCCTTCTGTGCGGCGGCGATGCGCTCGGCCTCGCCCCACTTCGGCAACGGCTCCGGGGACGGCTTGCCGTCGACGTGGCCCGGCGTGGCGATCCCGTTCTCGAGGAAGTCCATCACCAGCTTGTCGACGGCCTCGTTGCCCATGCGGAAGGTGCCGTGGTCGCCGCCGCCGACGGTGACCAGCGCGCCGCCCATGGCCTCGGCAACGCGATGCGCACCGGCGATGGGGGTGACCGCGTCGTCCTCGGAGTGCAGCACCAGCGGCTTCTCGTCGAGAGCCTCCCCGTTGGGGTCGATCGTCCGGGCGATCGGCTGCCAGCCCACACAGTCGTCACCGGCGGCCTCGACCGCGGCGCGGGTGGTGAGACGGTTCCCGCCGGTCGCCTTGTCGGCCTTGGCCGCCATGACCCCCAGCTGGTCGGCCGGGGCGGCGGTCTCGTTGCAGGTGATGATCGCGTTCATCTCGATGTCGGTGCGGTACACCGGCGAGCGGCTCTCCTGCGCGGCCAGGATCAGTCCCACGGTCTCGTAGTCGGCGCGCGCGATGGTGCCGCCGTCGTTGTAGTACTTGAGGATGTGGGCGAGCATCGGCCAGGCCTGCTCGGAGTAGGTGGCGCCGACGGTTGCGTCGAAGAGTCCGGTGGTGGCGTTGTTGGTCAGCCCCTGCAGCGCGGCGGCGCGGGCGAAGCCCTCGGCACGGGCGCGGGCGGGCGCGGTCCCGTTGATCACGTCGAGCGCTGGCCGCTCGATCGCGCTGCCGCGGAGCTCGACGGGCAGGTCACCGGTCTGGGCCGGCGGCGGGGTGAGGTTGGCGGGGCCGCCCACCTCCTGGTCGGTGACCCACTTCCAGGAGTGGAAGACCTTCAGCGGGGTGTCCCCGAGGCCGTAGTAGTCGTCGCGCTCGGCGATCCAGGCGAAGATGTCGTTGACCCGCTTCTCCTGGGCCAGCGCCCCCTGCTCGGCCTGCTTGTTCCACCGCCAGTCGGGGTGGGTGTTGGAGTCCAGCACCATGCGGCCGGTGTGCTCGGGGTACAGGGTGGCGAAGTCCGTGCCGATCGCGGTGCCGTAGGACACGCCCACGTAGTCGATCTCGGCCAACTCGAGGGCCTCGCGGACCGCGTTCATGTCGCGGGCGGCGTTCTCGGTGGTCATGGACTTCATGTACTCGGGGTCGGTCCCGTAACACGCGTCGTGGAGGGGATTGACCGCGCCCGGGCCCACGAAGTCCACGTTGCAGACCATGGGATTGGAGCCGTAGAGCCCGCGCGGCTGGACGGCCACGAGGTCGTGGTTCTCGTACAGGCCGGCCGGGCCGGCGCCGTCGAGGGCCGGGCTCCAGAAGTTCAGGGCGTAGTTGCCGGGCCCGCCGGGGTTGCCGAAGACGGTCGATCGCGCCTGCCCGGACGAGGCTTTGATGCGGGTGAGCGCGACCTGGGTCTTGGCGGCGTCGGGGGCGGTGTAGTCGACGGGAACCTCGACGGTCCCGCACTCGAGTCCTGCGGGGACGTACTCGGCCTCGATGCCGAGCATCTCGGTACAGTCCTGCCATTCGATCTGGGCGGCCGAGGCCACTCCCGATCCCAGAAGTGCGATCGCTCCCACGACCGCGGTGGTGCCAACGAAAGTGCTAGACGGCTGCACCGATCCCCGTTTCCATGTGCTGTAGGTGTGACTCCGGCGAATCGGACGCATCGACTGCCCATTTTCACGAGCGTCACATGCGTCCGAACCGACCCAAATGTAGCCTGTGGCCCGCGCCACGAGTCAGCGGCCCGGGCACACTCAGAAAACCGTCATACGATCGTTACCGCCGCACACGGACCGCCCGGAAAAGCCCAGGCAGAAGTAGATCTGTCAGGCTCCGTCCTTCTCCACCCCGGGGGTGCGGCGGAGGATCGCGAGGGTCGTGAGGACCATCGCCATCCCGGCCGCGACGGCGGCGGCCAGGAGCAGCCGGGTGTCGGTGCGGAGACGGTCGAGACTGCCCTCGACGGGCGGGTCGACGATGGGCGGCGCGACGGCCACCACATCCCGGGACAACCACCACAGTGCGACCGCGAGGACGGCGGTGGCGACGGCGGCCACGGCGAGGCGGCGAGAGCTCACTCGGGTCCCGGCTCGCCGCGGGTCGCGGCGACGGCTCCGTCGAGGGCGGCGTGCAGGGCCGCCCGGTTGCGGGCCCAGGCGCGGACCTCGCCGCCGGTGTCCAGGCGCAATCCCACCGCGGCCCGACGTCGGGGCATGTCACGCAACTCGCCGAGGGTTCGGGCGGTCTCCCACGAGGCCTCGGGATCGCCGGCGGCCGGGAGCGGCAGCACCTGTTCAACCCGGTCCAACTCGAGCTGCTCGGTGCCCTGGATGTACACGTCAGGCGTCACGCGGACGCGGCCGTGGACGCGGGTGGCGGCGATCATCACGCCGTGGCAGAGGGCGGACGCGATCGCGCAGACGGTGAGCATCATCCAGTGCACGGGGGCGCCGGTCACCATCTCGAACCCCGCGGCGGCGGCGCAGAAGACGGGGGCGGCGAGGATCCACGCCCAGCTCCACCCGTCCTCGGAGTACAGGATCGGCCCCTCGGGCTCAGTGCCGGGCCGGGTGGCGGCGGGTTCACTTGCCGGCACGCGCGCCGCCTCCCGGGGTCGTGTACTGCATGGCCTCGGGCTTGTGCTGGCGCCACACGGCGGTGGCTGCGCACAGACCGGCGAGGATCTGGAGGGCGATGACGACGAAGCTGACGACGTCTCCCCGCTCCCCCGCCGTCGCGACTCCGCCGAACACGCCGATCACGACGGACACTGCGTCCACGATGAGGAAGATGGCGACGATGTCGAGCATGGTGCGGGCCCAGCCTCTGCCGGCGCGCAGGCGGAAGGCCAGCCACACGGTGACCGCGGCGACGATCAGCGCCAACACGGCGCCCGCGGCCAGGGCGATGGAGAACATGCCCTCGACGGAGATGTCCGCGGATCCGGTGTTGGCGACCGCGTCGCGGAAGGCGTCCCGGGTGGCGGCGGGCAGATCCCCGAAGCTGGCGGTCGCGGAGTTGATCAGCATTCCGATCAGTCCGAACGCGGCGGCGGCCAGCCACAGCACCCACGCGGTGTGGATCTCCTCCGGCGGCGGGCCGACCGGATCGGCGGGCGGCTCGCCGCCGGCGGCACCTTCCGGCCCGGCGGGCCCGGCGGACCCGTCCGGCCCCGGGCCCGTCTGCGCGGGCGGGCGCCACGGCCCGCTGCCGCGGGTCACCGGGCGCCCCACCCCTGTGCGAGGAGGCGTGCGGCATGCAGGGCCCAGTAGGTCAGGACGATGTCCGCGCCGGCGCGGCGGATGGAGATCAGGGATTCCATGACGGCCGGGTCGTGGTCGATCCAGCCGCGTTCTGCGGCGGCGGAGATCATCGCGTACTCGCCGGAGACCTGGTAGGCGGCCACGGGCACGTCGGACAGCTCGGCGGTCTGACGCAGGACGTCGAGGTAGGACATGGCGGGCTTGACCATCACCATGTCGGCGCCCTCCTCGAGGTCGAGCTGCACCTCGCGCAGCGACTCGCGCTGATTGGCCGGGTCCTGCTGGTAGGCGCGCCGGTCACCGCGCAGGGACGAGCCGACGGCCTCGCGGAACGGGCCGTAGAAGGCGCTGGCGTACTTGGCACTGTAGGCCAGCACCGCGACGTCCTGGTACCCCTCCCGGTCCAGGGCCCCCCGGATGGCGGCGATCTGGCCGTCCATCATCCCGCTGGGTGCCACGACGTGCGCGCCGGCGGCGGCCTGGCTGACGGCGAGGTCGTTGTAGGCGACCAGCGTGGCGTCGTTGTCGACGATCTGCTCGCCGCGCGGGTCGGTGCCGAGCACGCCGCAGTGGCCGTGGTCGGTGAACTCGTCGAGGCAGGTGTCGGCCATGATCACGAGGTCGTCACCCACCTCGTCGCGGACGGCGGCCAGGGCGCGGTTGAGGATGCCCTCGGGGTCGGCTCCGCAGCTGCCGGTGGCGTCCTTGTCGGCGTCGAGGGGAACGCCGAACAGCATGATGCCGCCCAGTCCCGCCTCGGCGGCGGCGACGGCCTCGCGTCGCAGCGAATCGACGGTGTGCTGGACGACGCCGGGCAGCGACGAGATGTCACGCGGTGCGTCGATCCCGTCGGCCACGAACGCGGGCAGTACCAGCTGTCGCGGGGCGAGCGTGGACTCGGCGACGAGCCTGCGCATGGCCGGCGTGGAACGCAGGCGACGCGGGCGCACCAGCGGCGCGGGAACGGACGGGGTCTCGTCAGGCGGTGTCGTCACGACCTCCACTGTACGAAAGTCGCCGGTAGTCGGGCGCGGCGCGGACCTGCGTCAGGCCGCGACGCGCCCGCGCACGAGCTCGGCGCCCGATCCGCCGAGGCGGTCGAGATGCGCCGTGCGCCCGGTGAGAACCAGGAACAGGTCCCGCATCGACCCGGTCACCCCGGGTCCGTCGCCGGTGGCCCAGTCGAGGTCGTCGGCGACCAGGCGCACCCCCGCGGTCGACAGCGGGTGGAACACCTTGGCGTTGCCCCGGCCGCCATAGGAGACGACCCGGTCGGCGGCCTCGGCGATCTCCTCGGCGGGGATCGGGATCTCCCGCCCCAGGGGCACGGTGATGTCCTGGGTGTGCCCCACCACGTCGATCAACGCCTCACGGCAGGTCAAGCCGGGGAACGGCCGGTGGTGTCCGATCATGCGACGGAGGGCGTCGACGATCTGTTCGTCGGTCATCCGCCGGGCCAGCGCGGTGGACCCGTCCCGGATCGTTCGGTTGGTGCTCCCCGGGTAGCGCAGGAAGATCGGCACGAGGCGCCACCGCGGGAGCCCGGCGAGCGTCAGGTGCGCGGCGACCTCGCGGACCGTCCACGCATCACACAGGGAGGGCCGGTCCCAGTCGTCGGGCGGGAGTTCGTCGAGGTAGTCGGCGATCGCGCGGCGGCGTCGGTCGACGGCCGCCCAGACCTCGGTGTCGTCCATGACGACCCCTTTCTCCGGTGCGGCCCGACCCCCCGGGCCGCGACTAGTACCATGATAGGACTATCTTCGGACGCCGAACCTGAGGAGTCGCCGTGGACCCCGAGACCCCGGCCGCCGACCCCGCCCCGACGAGCCTGCTCATGTGGCTCGGTTACCGCGCGGCGGAGGACCGGATCGCGGCGGCGCTGGCCGCGGCCGGATTCGGTGACATCACGCGCGCGCAGATCCGCCTGCTCGCGGGGATCGACGACGGCCGTGACAACGACGACGACAACGGCACCCGCCTCGTCGTGTTGGCCGAGCGTGCCCGGATCGCCAAACAGACCGCGACCGCCCTGGTCGACAGGTTGGCGGCGGCGGGGTATGTCCGGCGCGTGGCGGATCCGGACGACGGCCGGGCCCGGTTGGTGCGGCTCACGGCGCGGGGCCGGGAGGTCATCCCGGCCGCCCGGGCCGAGGAGCGACGGATCGACGCCGAGTGGCGGGCGCACCTCGGCGAGGAGCGGATGGCCCAGTTGCGGTCGGCGCTGGCCGAGCTCCGCGGTCTCGTGGACCCCTGAACACGCGCCCGCCCCGCGCGGCTGGTCGGCCGGGCGGGGCGGGCGGGGCGGGCGGTGCGGTCGGGGCGGCTCAGCGGCGCCGGGCGCGGCGGCGCGGCGGCGGCAGTTCGCCGGCGGCACGCAGGTGATCGGCGTGCGCGGCGAGGGCGTCGACCAGCTCGAGCACCGAGGCGTTCTCGGGCTGCACGTCCACGCGCAGGCCGAACTCGGCCGCGGTCTCGGCGGTGCGCGGCCCGATGCAGGCGATGAGCGTGCGGGCATGCGGCTTGCCGGCGATGCCGACCAGGTTGCGGACGGTCGAGGAGCTGGTGAAGCACACGGCGTCGAACCCGCCGGTCTTGATCATCTCGCGGATCTCGGCGGCCGGCGGGGCGGCGCGGACGGTGCGGTAGGCGGTGACGTCCTCGATCTCCCAGCCGCGGCCCGTCAGGCCCTCGGCGAGGGTCTCGGTGGCGATGTCGGCGCGCGGCAGGAGCACCCGGTTGACGGGGTCGAGCACGTCGTCGTAGGGCGGGAACACCTCGAGCAGGCCGAGGCTGGACTGCTCGCCGGTCGGCAGCAGCTCGGGCTGGATACCCAGTTCGCGGACGCGGGCAGCGGTGCCCTCGCCGACGCAGGCGATCTTCACGCCGGAGAAGGCGCGGGCGTCCAGGCCGAACTCGACGAACTTCTCCCACACGGCGCGCACGGCGTTGGAGGACGTGAACACGACCCACTGGTAGCGGCCGTCGACGAGTCCCTTGACGGCGCGCTCCATCTGGGCGGGGCTGCGGGGCGGCTCGACGGCGATGGTGGGCACCTCGACCGGCACGGCGCCGTGCTCGGCGATGCGGTCGCTCATCTCGGCGGACTGCGCCTTGGTGCGGGGCACGAGCACGTTCCAGCCGAACATGGCACGCGACTCCCACCACTGGTGGCGGTGACGCTCACCGGCGGACTTGCCGATGGTGACCACCAGGTCACCATCCATGTCGCGACCGACCTCGGCCATGGTGGCCAGGGTACCGTCGGCGGACTTCTGGGCACAGAGCGATCCGGAGCAGGTGACGGTCACCGGGGTTCCGGCGGCGAGGCCCTGCTCGGCGAGGTTGGAGGCTGCCTCGGCGAGGTGGCGGCCGGTGGTGCGCAGGACGATCGGGCCGGGCGAGCCGACGAGGGCCGCCCAGTCGACCTTGCCGCGGCCGTCGGCGAACACGTAGCCGGAGCCGAGCGCGATGCCGGCGAAGGCGGGCACGGCGGTGGCCTCGGCGACGCCGGGGACGACCTCGAACGGCACGACGGTGCGGCCGACGGAGGCGATCTCGGTGACGGTGGCGTCGGTGGTCATGGGGTCGCCGGTGACGAGGCGGACCACGTCGCGGCCCTTCTTGGCCTCGGCGACGAGCTGCTTGGCCACGGCGGCGGGCTCACCGAGCACGGGGCGGACGTCGGCGGCGGTGGGGGCGGGCAGGGCCTTGAGCCGCTTGACCTCGGCCTTGTCCTCGGCGGCCACGGCGGCGTCCATCTCGGCCCGGCGCGCGTCGAGCAGTTCCTGCGGGACCGGGACCTCCGTGGCGACCAGCGCCAGCACGTCGTCGGAGACGTCGGCGTCGGCGAACACCAGCGGGTTGCCGGCGAGGACCTCGCGGGCCCGGCAGGTGAGCATCCCCGCGTTGCCTGGACCGCCGCCGACGAAGCGGACGGTTCCGGGGCGGGTGGTGCGTGCTCGAGTCATTGTTCGTCTCTCCGTGGGGTGGGTGCCGCGCGCTGGCTGCGCGCGAGATGGGAGTTCGGGGGTCAGGATTCGGTGACGGTCGGTGGCGCCGTCGTGGATTCCCTGGGTACGAGTGGGGCGCGTTGCTCGGGCGATTCCTCGGACATGAGGTCCCGGGCGCCGCGGTCGAGCAGTTCGGCCGCGAGTCGGCGGCCGAGCTCGTCGGCGGCGGCGACCGGCCCGTCCGGGTGGTCGGCGGTTCCGGTGGTGCCCGTCGTGCGCAGGACCGTGGAGCCGTCGTGGGCGGCGACCACCGCGTGCAGCGTCAGTTCGCCCTCCTCGAGCTCGGCGCGCGCGCCGACGGGCGCGGTGCAGCCGGCCTCGAGGTCGCGCAGGAGCCGACGCTCGGCGGTGATCCGTACCCGCGAGGGCAGGTGGTCGACGACGGTGAGGGCCTCGGCGGCCTCGGCGTCATCGGCTCGGCATTCGACGGCGAGTGCACCCTGCGCGGGGGCGGGGAGCATCTCGTCGATGCCGAACCGGTGCGTGGCACGCTCCCCGACACCGGTGCGGTCGAGGCCGGCCGCCGCCAGGACGACCGCGTCGAGGTCGCCGCTGGTGACGTATCCCATCCGCGTGTCGATGTTCCCGCGCAACGGGTGCAGGTCGAGGTCGGGGCGCAGGGCCGCGAGCTGGGAGCGCCGGCGCGGGGCGGAGGTGCCGACGCGGGCCCCCTCGGGCAGCGTGTCCATGGTGAGCCCGTCGCGGGCGATGAGCACGTCGGACGGGTCGACACGCGGCGGCACGGCGATGGGCGCGAACCGGTCGTCGGGCGCGGTCGGCAGGTCCTTGTACGAGTGGACGGCGATGTCGCAGTCCCCGCGCTCGAGGGCGGCGCGCAACTCCAGGGTGAACACGCCCACGCCGATGCGCTCGACCGGGGCCATCACCACGTCGCCACGGGTCCGCACTATCACCAGCTCGGCCGGGTATCCGGCGGCGATGAGGGCGTCGCGGACGTGCCCGGCCTGGGTGGTGGCGAGGGTGCTGCCACGCGTGCCCACCTTCAGGGTCCTGCTCATGACGCCTCCTCGTCCACGTTGTTGTCCAGGTCGAACAGTGTGCGTACGACCGCCGCGTAGTTCTCGCCGTCCGGTTGGGCGGCGAGTTCCTTGAACCGCACCGTGGGCGGGTGCAGGAGTTTGTCGACGACCCGGCGGACGGTGTTGGCGACCTCGTCGCGGACGCGGTCGTCCATGTCCGGCAGCCGGGACTCGAGACGGCGCATCTCGGCGGCGACGACCTGCCCACCGCGGCCACGCAGTTGCCCGATGAGCGGACCGACACCGGCCATGCGCTCGGCCTGGGTGTACGAGGTGAGCTCGGCGTCGACGATCGTGCGGGCGGCGTCGGCGTCCGCGGCGGCGGCGGAGGTGGCGGGGTCGGCCTTGAGCGCCTCGATGCCCAACACCGTGACGCCGGGCAGTCCGGCGACGGCGGGGTCGACGTCGCGCGGCATGCCCAGGTCGCAGATGACGAGCGGGCCGCGGTCCCCGCGGCGGGCCAGCGCGGTGTGCACGTCGCCCAGGGTGACGACGGTGCCGACGGCCCCGGTGCAGGTGAAGAGGATGTCGGCGCGGGCGACCGCGTCGGCGAGCCCGTCGAGTGGGAACGCGGTGGCCGGGGTTCCCGAGTCGCGGGCGATCTCCGACAGGCGGTCGGCCCGCTCCGGGGTGCGGTTGGTGATCTCGATGTGGGAGATCCCGCCCCGGCCGAGGTGCGCGACGGCCAGGCCGCCCATCGCACCGGCCCCGAGCACGACCGCCCGGCGCCCGTCGAGGCCGCGGCTCGCACCATCCGAGAGGATCTCGGCGGCGCGGTCCAGTGCCACCGACACGACCGAGGCGCCGGCCGAGTCGATGCCGGTCTCGGTGTGGACGCGCTTGCCCACGTGCAGCGCCTGCTGGGCGAGCCGGTGCAGGGTGGTGCCGGCCGCGCCGATCTCGGACGCCGACTGGTAGGCGGTGCGGATCTGGCCGATGATCTGCTGCTCGCCCACGACCATCGAATCCAGGCCCGACGCCACGGCGAACAGGTGCTCGGCAGCGGACTCGGAGTAGCGCACGTACAGGTGGCGGCTTAGCTCGTCGGCGCCCAGGCCGGAGTGGCGCGACAGCAGGGCCACCACGTCGTCGAGCGCCGGGTGGAACGCGTCCACGGCGGAGTAGACCTCGACGCGGTTGCAGGTGGTGACGATCATCGCCTCGTCGACGTTCTCGCCGGCGATGAGCTGCTCGGTGAGTTCGTCGCGTTCGGACTCGGAGATGGCGACCGCCTCGAGCAGGGACACCGGCGCACTGTGATGGGACAGCCCCACCAGGAGAATGCTCACAACCGACCCCCGGGCGTCAGGGCCACCGGGGCCCATGCCAGAATGAATGCCAACTCGTCAACTCGGCCGCACGCCGGGTGGCGCGACGACTGCTGGCGAGAAGACGGGGCCCCGCAGGACGAACTCGCGGAACGCTGGTCCACAGTCGGTCGTCTCCCGTCGGTGTGCACGCCTGTCTACACGGCGCTTCCATGCCGGAAATGCCCTGCCGGGACGGCCGTGGCCTCAAGCCTGCGTACGACCCGTAACGGGCTCCACCGTAACCCGCCTGACACCCCGGGACAAAACCGTCACAGGGGCGGATGCTATATCCGGCGACCCTCCCGCGGCGGCCGTGAACAGCGCGGACCCCCACCCACCACCCGCCCACCCGTCGCCCGGGGGCCCACTCTCGGGACACCGCTCACCACAGGGGCTCGTCCGGCGCCGCGGCCGTCCGCCGTACGGTGACGGTCGTGCCCCCTCGTCGCAGGTCCTCCTCAACCATGTCCGCCGCGACCCGTGCCCGCTACGCGAAGCGGCGTCAGCGGCGCCTGTCGCGCGTGGACAACGACCTCACCGACCCGCAGTGGACCCTGATCCTCGACGCGTGGGGCGGCTGCGCCTACTGCACCGCGACCGGGACGGCCCTCCAGAAGGACTGCGTCCAACCCATCTCGCGCGGCGGGCGCTACACCCTGGAGAACGTGGTCCCGGCCTGCGCGTCGTGCAACGCCAGCAAGTACAACAGCGAGGTCACCGGGTGGCTGCGGCGCAAGAAGCTCGACGAGGGCGCGTTCCTGCTCCGGCACGCGACCATCCTGCGGGACCTGCGCGACGCGCGGCGGGAGGAGTGAACGGCGGGCACTGCGACCGCTGCGCCTGCCGGCCGGTTCAGTCCCATCCCGTGAACGGGCGGGGGTCGGCGAGGGTGGCGACGAGCTCGTCGTCGTCGACCTCCCAACACGAGTGTTCCTCGCCGTCGACCAGCACCACCGGCAGGCGGTCGCCGTACTCCGCGGCGAGCTCGC